>CALRMS020000005.1:0-117522 GCA_943369275.1 Rhodobacter maris
CCCACCCGCGCCGCCTTCACCCGCTCCGCCACCCGCGCTGCCGCCTCCGCCCCCCGCTCCACATCATCCGGCCCCGGCCCCACCCCCAGCCCTGCCGCCGTCTCGCCCCACAGGGGCCGCTCCGGCGGCGCGGCAAAGCGGAACTCCGGCGCCGTCTCTGCCCCCCGGATCACTCCCGCCAGCCGCGCATGCATATAGGTCCGCAGCACCAGATTGATCCGCGGCCCATAGCCCGGCCCCATCGACCGGAAGAACCGCAGCACATCCCGGTCCAGCCGGATCGCCACCCGCTCCGCCCCCGGCTTGACCGGGGTTTGTGCGATCTGGTGCCATTCCAGCGGAATACGCCCCGTCGCCTCGATCCTGTGGTGCAGATCCCATTCCAGCCGCCGCATGGCATCGGCCATGTAATGGTAATTCTCCGCCCGCTTGCCCCGCATCCCGCCCGGTTCCATCCGCCGCCCCCCGCACAAACCAAGCCTGCACCCTGCCAAAACCCGGTTAACCAACCCCTCCCCCACCGTGCTTTGCGTGCATACGCCCCTCTGCACCGCCCATCTGCACCACGCGCTGCACGGTTGACTTCTGGCCCGAAAGGCCCCATGTCCCATCCACGCCCGCCCTCCGCTGCCGCGTGAGCAGCCCCGTATGGGGAGCCGGATCGGGCCACAGGTTCCCACCTTCACGCAGGGGTTCCGCGCCGCGCAATCGGCGCATCCCTGCCACTGGCCGCCTTTGCTGCGGCCCCTTTGGCCCTTTTGAACAGGGCCGGAAAGACCATGCCATGACCACATTCGCCGATCTCGGCCTGTCGCCCAAGCTGCTGAAAGCACTTGAAAAAACCAACCTCCAGATGCCCACGCCGATTCAGGTGCAGGCCATCCCGCATATCATGCAGGGCCGCGATCTGATGGGCCTCGCCCAGACCGGCACCGGCAAGACGGCGGCCTTCGGCCTGCCGCTTCTGCACCGCCTGCTGGATATCGGCCACCCGCCGGGGCCAAAGAACGTGCGCGCCCTGATCCTTGCCCCCACGCGGGAACTGGTCACGCAAATCTCTGATAACCTTACGATTTTCACCAAAGGCACCGCCGTCAAGGTGACCACCGTCGTGGGCGGCGCGTCCCTGAACCGTCAGGCCATGGCCCTTGCCCGCGGCACCGATGTGCTGGTCGCCACCCCGGGCCGGTTGATCGATCTTCTGGAACGCGGCGATGTCACGCTGCAAGCCACGGGTTACCTCGTGCTGGATGAGGCAGACCACATGCTCGACATGGGCTTTATCCATGCCCTGCGCAAGATCGCCAAGCATATTCCCGTGAAAAGACAAACACTTCTCTTCTCCGCCACCATGCCCAAGGACATCGAGGAAATCGCCGGAACCTACCTGCGCGACCCCGTCCGCGTGCAGGTGGCCCCCCCGGGCAAGCCGGTGGAAAAGATCGTGCAGGGCGTGCATTTCATCCCCAATGGCGACAAGGCCAAGCTGCTTGAGGAATACCTCAAGAAACATCCCGGCGAACAGGCACTGGTCTTTGGCCGCACCAAGCACGGCTCGGAAAAACTGTGCAAGTTGTTGGCAGCATGGGGTTTTACCGTGGGCTCCATCCACGGCAACAAAAGCCAGGGCCAGCGTGACCGCACCCTGACCGACTTCCGCAATGGCCAGATGGACGTGCTGGTCGCCACCGATGTCGCCGCACGCGGGATCGATATTCCGGGCGTGCGCCACGTCTACAACTACGACCTGCCCAATGTGCCGGAAAACTACGTCCACCGCATCGGCCGCACCGCCCGCGCAGGGGCCGAAGGCAACGCCATCGCCTTCTGCGCCCCGGCCGAGATGGGGGAATTGCAGGCCATTGAAAAGGTTCTGAAAAAGCAGATCCCGGTGGTCGGCGGCGCACCTTGGGCCGCCGATGTCGTGGCCGCTGCCCCCAAGCCCAACCAGAACCGCGGCGGTCGCCCCGGTGGCCGTCCGGGCCAAGGTGCAGGTCAGGGCAAACCCCAGGGCGGCCGCCCGGAATACAAATCCCAGGCCCCCAAGCCCCAACCCCGGCAAGGCGCAAAACCCGCTCGCCCCGCAGGCGGCGGCCAGTCCCCCACGCGCTCGGGCAACGCAGGCAAACCCCGCCCGCAGGGCAATCGCCGGCCCGCCTGATCCGGCCCCCCCTTACGCCGTTTCATCTTGGCAAAAATACCCGAACACCGCTGCCCCTGATCGGGCGGCGGAAAACCTGGCCTCGGGGGGCAGGGGTGGGCGTTGCCTCCCCCTTCCAAGCCCGCAGCCAATGCGCTAATCCCCCCTCATGGCCAAGCTCTACTTCCACTTCTCCACCATGAATGCAGGCAAATCGACCCTGCTCCTGCAAGCCTCGCACAACTACCGCGAGGGGGGCATGGCCACCTATCTGATCACCGCGCAATTCGACAACCGCGCGGGCCAGGGCCGTATCGCCTCCCGCATCGGCATTGGCGAGGCCGCCGATACCTTCGCCCCCGGCGATGACATGTATCTGAAATTGCAGCAAAGACTGGCCCAAGGCCCGATCGCCTGCGTCTTTGTCGATGAGGCGCAGTTCCTGACAAAGGATCAGGTCTGGCAACTCGCCCGCGCCGTGGATGACCTGAAGGTTCCCGTCATGTGCTACGGCCTGCGGGTGGATTTTCAGGGCAACCTCTTCCCCGGTTCTGCCGCCCTCCTCGCCTGGGCCGATGAAATGCGCGAGGTGCGCACGATCTGCCATTGCGGGAAAAAGGCCACGATGGTCATCCGCCGCGGCCCCGACGGGCGCGCCCTCACCTCGGGCGAACAGGTGGTGATTGGCGGCAATGAAACCTATGTCAGCCTTTGCCGCCGCCACTGGCGCGAAGCGGTGGGTGATCGCTGACCTGTAGGGTGTGCGGTTCCGCGCCCGGCCACGGGCGCGGGTTCGCGCACCGCTACCCTTCCACTGCGTTGGCCCGCAACGCGATCATCGACCCCGCTGCCACGATCAGCACCATGCCCACCACCGCCAGCGGCGCCAATCCCGTGCCCCACAGCACCCAGGTCCAGAAGGCCGAGGCGGGCAGGATCACATATTCCAGCACACTCGCCTTGGACGCATCGGTGATCTGATAGGCGCGGATCATCATCCCCACCCCCACCAGCGACCCCGCCGCCTGCACAAAGGTCCAGAAATAGAAGGTCGCTGAGGGCCAGACCGCGCCCCTTTGCAAAAACCCGTCCGCCCCCGCAGGCACCGCCAGCGGCATCAGCCACAGCACCACCAGACCCACCGCCCCGATCACCCCCAGCGCGGCAAAGAACCCTGCCAGCAGGGTTTCCGCGCTTTCTTTCGGGCACCATTCGCGCGTCGCGATATTGCCCATCGCATACATCGCCCCCGCCAGCACGGGCAGTATCGCAGGCAGCGATGCCCCCGCCATCGCCTCTGGCCCCAGCACCAGGACCACGCCCACAAACCCCAGGATCACCGCAAAAATACGAACCGGGCCAATGGCATGGCCATAGACGAACCGCGAAATCAGCAGCACCCAGATCGGCGCGGTGAACAGCCCCGCCGCCACCAGCGCCACATCAAGGAACGCCAGCGCCCCGAAATAGATCACCATGGCCAACCCGTGAATGGTGGACCGCGCCACCACCGCGCGCAGGTTCACCGGGCGTAGCCGCAGCCCCAATGGCACCGCCGCCAGCCCCAGCAGCACCGCCGCCATCAACGACCGCGTCAGGTGAAACTGCCACAGCCCCGCCTCCTCGGCGATCACGCGCACATAATTGTCCGTAAACCCGATCACCATCGCATAGACAAGGATCAACCCCGCCGCCGCCAATGTCCGATCCCCCGCCGCCCTGTCGGTTATCGCCATGCTTCGCCCGATCCTCCCTCTCGCTTCCTGTGTGAACCCTGCTAACCTCGCCTTTGCGCGCCTGTAAGCGACACAAGGCGCGCGCTTCGTGGGAGGAGAGGAAAAGATGGGTTGGTTGCCGGATGAATCGGGGCTGGAGAAATGCGCGGCGAATTACACGTCGCTCACGCCGCTGTCCTTTCTGAAGCGCGCGGCAGATATCCATGCAGACCGCACCGCTGTCGTCTGGAAATCCACCCGCCTCACCTATGCCCAATACGGCGCGCGCGTCTCGCGCCTCGCCTCCAGCCTCGCGCGGCGGGGCATCGCGCCGGGCGATGTGGTGGCCACCCTCCTGCCCAACATCCCCCCGCAGGCCGAAGCGCATTTCGGCGTCCCCGCCGCAGGTGCCATCCTGAACACGATCAACACCCGGCTGGATGCCGACACCGTGGCCTATATCTTTGGCCATGCCGGGGCCAAACTCCTGCTCTGCGACACCGCATTCCTTCCCTTGGCCGAGGAAGCCATCCGCCGCATGGAAGGCCCCGCCCCCCAGATCGTCGAGGTGGTGGATGAAGGCTTCACCGCCTCCGGCCACTACCTGACCTATGACGCGCTGCTCGATCAGGGCGATCCCGATGCCGCCTGGATCATGCCAGATGACGAATGGGAATCCATCGCCATCAACTACACCTCCGGCACCACAGGCAGGCCCAAGGGCGTGGTCTATCACCACCGGGGGGCCTATCTTTCGGCCACCAGCAACGTCCTGTCCTGGCGCATGGTGCTGCATCCGGTCTACTTGACCATCGTTCCGCTGTTCCATTGCAATGGCTGGACCCATACCTGGATGCTGCCCGCCGTGGCGGGCACCCTTGTCTGCTGCCGCGACATAACGGCGAAGGCCATCTATGACGCCATCGCCGATGAAGGCGTCACCCATTTCGGCGGCGCACCCATCGTGCTGAACACCATGATCAACGCCCCCGATGCGGACCGCCGCCCCTTCTCGCATATCGTCGAGGTCTTTACCGCAGGCGCCCCGCCCCCCGCCGCCACCCTTGCCGCCTTTGAACCGCTGGGCTTCAACGTCACGCAAGTCTACGGCCTGACCGAAACCTACGGCCCAGCCACCGAATGTACCTGGCGCGCGACATGGGACAGCGCCCAAAAGGATGACCGCGCCGCCTACAAGGCCCGCACAGGCGTCGCCATGCCCATGCTGGAGGGCGCCGAAGTCCACGACACCCAAGGCAACCCCGTCCCCCGCGACGGCCAGCACTTGGGCGAAATTGCCATGCGCGGCAACATGGTGATGAAGGGCTATTACAAGAACCCGGCCGCCACGGCCGAAGCGTTCAAAGGCGGCTGGTTCCGCTCTGGCGACATCGCCTTTCAGCACCCCGATGGCTATATCAAGATCACCGACCGCGCCAAGGACATCATCATATCCGGCGGCGAAAACGTAAGCTCGGTCGAGGTGGAGGGCGTCCTAATGCACCACCCCGCCGTCAACCTCTGCGCCGTCGTCGCCAAACCTGATGGCAAATGGGGCGAGGTGCCCTGCGCCTTTGTGGAACTCAAACCGGGGCAGTCTGTTACAGAGAAAGACCTCATCACCTTCTGCCGGGAACGACTGGCAGGCTTCAAGACACCCAAGCATGTGGTCTTTGCAGATCTGCCCAAAACGTCCACCGGCAAGATCCAGAAATTCGAACTGCGTGCCGTGGCCAAACTGATGGACAAGACCTGACAGCGCGCCGCTTGCCATGCCGGGAAAGGGGGACTTCGCCCCCCTCGCCCTTCGGGCTCACCCCCCAGGGTATTTGTCACCAAGATGAAGAAATCACCCCTTCGCTTGTGGCCGTGCGGGCGCTGCGATAACGTTTCCTGCAACGGTACGAGACGATCCAAGGGCAATCCCCGCGCATGACGGCGCTGAAGAAATACCAGCGGCTGGAAAGCCCCGGCCTCTGGCGCGACACGCCCGAGGCGCAGCGCCGTGAGGTGGTCGTCGCCTTCCGCGAGGCGTCTCTGGTCCTGTCCGATCCGCGCACGGAACTGGCGCTCAGCCATTGGTCCTTGCCTGCGGTGGAACGGCTCAATCCCGGCACCCTGCCCGCGCTCTATGGCCCGGGGCTGGACAGCGACGAAACGCTGGAACTGGACGATGCCGACATGATCGCCGCGCTGGAAACCATTCGCGGCGCGGTCCGCAAGGGCACCCCCCGCCCGGGCCGCCTGCGCGGCACACTACTGGCGGGCGGCACGCTGGCCATCCTTGGCACCGTGGCCTTTTTCCTGCCTGATGCGCTGGTGCGCCACACCGCATCGGTCCTGCCCCCGGCCACCCGCGCCCAGATCGGTGCGGCGGCGCTGGCCGATATCTCGCGCCTTACGGGCGCAGCCTGTAGCACCCCCTTGGGCGACCGCGCCCTCACCCTGCTGTCGGAACGCCTGTTCGGCGGCACGGGCGTGCAGTTTGCCGTCCTGCCAGAAGGCCTCCCGCAGGCCGCTGCCCTGCCCGGCAATATCCTGCTCCTCGGCCTGCCCATGGTCACCGCCGCACCCGGCCCCGATGTCCCCGCAGGCTTTGCCATCGCCGAATCCCTGCGGGCCGATGTGGAAGACCCCCTCATCCCTATCCTGCGCCATGCAGGTTTTGCCGCCACCGTCCGCCTGCTGACGACAGGCACCCTGCCCGAAGGCGCGCTCGCCGGTCTGGGCGAAGGCTTTCTTGCAGCCGACCGCCCACCCCTGCCCGATGACACGCTGCTGGCCCGTTTTGAATCCGTTGCCGTCTCCTCGGCGGCTTATGGCTATGCGCTTGATCCCACTGGGGAAACCACGCTTGGCCTGATCGAGGCCGATCCCTATCGCGGCGGCACGCCACGCGCCCTGCTCAATGCCGAGGATTGGGCCAGCCTGCAGGCCATCTGCAACTGAAAAGGCCCCCCGAACGAACGGGGGGCCTTTCCTGCACCATCCTGTGTCAGACGGGCTTACCGCACAAAGGCATCGCCGAACCCGGCCCCGCGCGCCGCGCGCAACGCCGCCTGCGCCTCGGTCGCCGATCCAAACGGCCCGGCCAGCACAACCTGCACCGGTTTGCCCCCGATGCGGCCATTGGACCGCGCCACGGGCAGGCCCAGCCCCGCAAGACGGGCCGATGCGCCATCGGCATTCGCTGATACGCCGAAACTGCCCACCTGCACGAAAAGCCGCCCGCCCGTCGCAGCCGTCTCTGTCGGGACAGACTTTGTCGACTGCGTCACCCGCGCCTTCGCCGCAGGCTGTGCAGGCGCGTTCTGCGCCGACAGCACCACGCGTTGGCGCGGCTCTTCCGCCACGGGTTGCGCCGGAATATCCCGCGTCCAGACTTGATCCTGCGCCGCCTGCCCCTCGGCGGTGCCGACGCCGCGCAGCGGGTTCAATCGGTCATCCTCCCAGGCCAGCTTGTATCCCTTGGGCACCACCGCCGTGTGATCCACAACCCGTGCGCCTGCGCTCCCATTGCCGATTCCCGAAGGCTGGCCCAGCGGCACCACACGGCCCGAGGGCGCCTCCAGCGATGCGCCAACCGGCGATCCCTGCGGATAGATCGGCGCGCGCAGCCCTTCCAGCGTGCCGTCGCCCCGCGTGCAGACAATGACCGAACCACCATTCGTCAATCGCAAGCGTTGTGCCACCGGCGCAGCGGTGGTGCAAGCCACCCGTACCCCCCCGCCCTGCGGCGCAGGCGCCACAACGGGCGCAGGCATCGGCGCGGCCACAGACGCGGCGGGCCGCGCGACCTGCACAGGTGCCGGCACATAGCTCTCTGGTGGCGGCTCTGCCGCCGTCACGCGCATCTGCGGGGCTTGCCGCACCACCGGCGCAGGCTCAGGCGCAGGCTCTGGTGCCACGGCTACCTGCCGCGTTCCGCCACCCATCGTCGGCGGATAGCCGCACATGACATTGCGGCTGCGGTCCACCCTAGGCACCCAGTTCACCCGCCCGCCCAGCCCGGCGCGCAGGAAAACGCAGCCACGGCTGTCAACATACTGCTGCCCGGTGAAACCGGCGGGCGGCAGTTCACGCGGCCCCCCGACATCGGCGGTGGATTGTGCAAGGGCTGCAAATGCACCCAGCCCGAGGGTCAGGATGGCCCCCGTCAAAACCTTTACGAACATGACTACCCCCAAGTAGCGTGCGGGCAGAATGCGCGATGCATCGCCCCTCGTAAAGGGGAGAAATCACATTATTTAGTACCGAACATCCGATCACCCGCATCACCTAGCCCCGGAACGATGTAACCATGATCGTTCAAATGGCTGTCCAGCGATGCCGTGACGATCGGCACATCGGGATGCGCAGCCTTCATCCGCGCCACACCTTCGGGCGCGGCAAGCAGGCACAGGAAACGGATGTTCTTCGCTCCCTTTGCCTTGATCAGATCCACCGCCGCCGCACTGGAATTGCCCGTGGCCAGCATCGGATCAACGACGATGGTCACCCGATCCTCCAGCTGTTCAGGCAGCTTGCAGTAATACTGCACCGGTTGCAGCGTTTCGGGGTCGCGGTACAGCCCCACGAACCCCACCCGCGCCGCCGGGACCAATTCCAGAATCCCGTCCAGAAGCCCATTGCCCGCCCTCAGGATCGACACCAACGCCAATTTCTTGCCCTCAATCGCCGGGGCATCCATCTCGCATAGCGGCGTCTCGATCCGCTTGGTCGTCATCGGCAATTCGCGCGTCACCTCATAGGCCAGCAGAAGGCTGATCTCGCGCAGCAACTGCCGGAACGACGCGGTCGAGGTGTCCTTCTCGCGCATCAGCGTCAGCTTGTGCTGCACCAGCGGGTGGGAAACGATGGTCAGATGGTCCAGCATGGCAGCCCCTTACAGCTTTTTCAGCACCTTTTCCCGCGTATCGCCGTCGCAAAAGGCCGCGTCAAGCGACGCCCGCGCAATCCCGGCGAAAACGCCCTCATCCCAATCAAACGCCGCGTTCAGCCGGTCATATTCCCGCGCCATCGTGGTGTGGAAGAAGGGCGGATCATCGGTGGAAATCGTCACCTTCACCCCCCGCCGATACAACTCTCCGATAGGGTGCTGCCGCCAACCGGGATAAAGGCCCAGCGCGATGTTCGATCCCGGACAGACCTCCAGCACGATCCCCCGCTCGGCCAGCTCATCCACCAGCGCCAGATCTTCGATCGCCCGCACCCCATGCCCGATCCGCTCCACCCCCAGATCATTGACCGCATCACGCACCGATTCCGGCCCGCCCCACTCCCCCGCATGGGCCGTCAGCCGCAACCCCGCCTCACGCGCACAGTCGAAGGACCACAGATAATCCTTGGGCTTGCCCACCTTTTCATCCCCGGCAATGCCGAAGCCCACGATCCAGTCGCCCGCCGTATCCGCCGCACAGCGCGCGGTTTCGCGTGCCTTGTCGGGGCCGAAATGGCGGATGCAGGTGACGATCCCGCGCAGCACGATGCCCATGTCGCGTTCCGCCTGATCCGCCGCCTCGCGGATCGCGTGCAGATATTCCCGCCACGCGCCGATATCCCGCCCACCACAGAAATCGGGGGAAAGGAATGTCTCGGAATAGACCACGCCCGCGGCCGCGCTTTCCTCCAGCACCGCCAGCGTCAGGCGCGCATAATCCTCGGGCCGGGTCAGCACCGATGTCGCCGCCTCATAGACCTTCAGGAAATCCCAGAAATCGGCGTATTTGTAATTGCCCTTCTCATCGAAAATGCCGCCGATATCGGCCTTCTTCTGCTTGGCCAGACTGCGGATAAAGGCAGGCGGCGCCGCCCCTTCCAAATGCAGGTGCAATTCAACCTTCGCCATATCGGTAATCACAGAAAGCTCCTTCCCGCGCCCCGCGCGGCAATCCCAAGATGCGCGGCCACCGTCGCCGCCACATCCACAAAATCACAAAGCCCAAAAGACCCCTCACCCACCCCATGGCACAGCACAGGCACCCGCTCGCGCGTATGTTCCGTCCCGCGCCAGGTGGGATCATTGCCATGATCGGCGGTGAATATCACCAAATCGCCCAACCGCAACCCCGCCAGGAACACCCCCGCCCGCGCATCGAACCATTCCAGCTGCCGGGCATATCCGGCCACATCGCGGCGATGCCCGAACAGCGAGTCGAACTCGACAAAGTTCGCGAATGTCAACGAACCGTCCTCCGCCTCGCGCCCCAGCCGGTCGAGATGATCGAAAAGGGCAGCATCATCCTTGCCCTTGTGCAGATGCATGATGCCCTGGTGGCTGAAGATATCGCCGATCTTGCCCACCGCATGGGTGACAAAGCCCGCCTCCTGCACCCAATCCAGCAGCGTCGGCGCCGGCGGCGCAATCGCGAAATCGCGCCGGTTGCCGGTGCGGTGAAAATCCCCCGGCACCCCCACGAAAGGCCGCGCAATCGCCCGCCCCACCTTCATGGCATGAAGCCTTGGCGCCAGATCGCGGCAAAGGTTCACCAGCCGCTCCAGCCCGAACGCCTCTTCATGCGCGGCAATCTGGAACACCGAATCCGCCGACGTATAGCAGATGGGCCACCCCGTCCGCAGATGCTCGGCCCCCAGCCGATCAATGATCTCGGTCCCCGAGGCGTGGCAATTGCCCAGCACCCCCTCCACCCCGGCCAAGCGGCAGACCTCCGCCACCAGATCATCCGGAAAGGCCGGCACCGTATCGGGGAAATAGGCCCAATCCCACGGCACCGGCACCCCGGCCAATTCCCAATGCCCCGATGGCGTATCCTTGCCCTTCGACACTTCCGTCGCCGCACCCCAGCGCCCCTGCGGCACGGCCTCCAGCCCCGGCGTCGCAGCTCCGCTCGCCAACCGCACCGCCGCGCCCAGCCCCAGCCCATCCAGCACCGGCACCCGCAGCGGCCCCGCGCGCCCCACATCCGCCCGGCCTTCCGCACAGGCCAAGGCGATATGGCCCAGCGTATTGGCCCCCGTATCGCCAAAGGCCGCCGCATCGGGCGCGCCGCCGCAGCCAACGGAATCCATCACGATCAGAAAGGCCCGCGTCATCATCCCACCCGTTTCAGGATCAAGGGCGGCTCATCCGGCGCCGAACTGGCCACGCGATATGCCGCCTGCACCGCCCGCACCGCCGCCTCGGCCGAAGCCTCATCTGCCGCATGCACCATGCCCAGCGGCACCCCGCGCGACACACCCTCTCCCAACCCCGCCAGATCGGTCAACCCGACCGACGGGTTGATCCTGTCGCCCTCGCGCAAGCGTCCCCCGCCCAGATGCACCACCGCCTCGCCCAGTGCGCGCCCGTCGATGGTGCTGATGAATCCGTCGCTCTCGCAGGGGATTTCCACCACCACCGGCGCCGAAGGCAACCGGTCCGGCCAGCGTTCGACAAAATCCGCAGGCCCGCCCTGTGCGGCCACCATGCGGCCGAACCATTCTGCCGCCTGCCCGTTCTCCAGCGCCTCGATGATCCGGCCCTCGCCATCATCGGCATCCGCCGCCAACCCGCCCAGCGCCAGCGCCTCACCCCCCAGCGCCGCCGTCAAATCCCACAAGGCGGCGTTGATCGATGTGCCGGTCAGCGTCTCCATCACCTCGATCACCTCCAGCGCATTGCCCGCCGCCGTGGCGAGCGGCTGGCTCATGTCGGTAATCAGCGCCGATGTCATGCAGCCCGCCCCCTGCGCGGTGCTGACCAACGCCTTGGCCAAGGCCTCGGCCTTCTCGAACGTGTCCATGAACGCGCCCGATCCGCATTTCACATCCAGAACCAGCGCCTCCAACCCCGCGGACAGCTTCTTCGACAGGATCGACGCGGTGATCAGATCGATGCTCTCCACCGTCGATGTCACATCTCGGATCGCGTAAAGCCGCCGGTCCGCTGGCGCAATCTCGGCGCTTGCCGCCACGATCGCACAGCGCACCTCACCGATCTGGCGGCGCAACTGATCCTCGCTCAACCCCGTGCGGAAACCTGGGATCGATTCCAGCTTGTCCAGCGTCCCGCCCGTATGGCCCAGCCCGCGCCCGGAAATCATGGGAACATAAGCCCCGCAGGCCGCCAGCGCCGGGGCCAGCAGCAGCGACACGCAATCCCCGATCCCGCCCGTGGAATGTTTGTCGATCACCGGGCCGTTCAGATCCCATTCCAGCACCTTGCCGGAATCGCGCATCCCCCGCGTCAGCGCCACGCGCCCCGCCTCACCCAGACCATTCAGCAGCACCGCCATGGCAAAGGCCCCGGCCTGCGCATCCGTCACCACGCCACTGGCCAGCCCCTTGGCAAACCAGCCCAGTTCATCGGCGGAAGGTTTTCCCCCGTCGCGCAGCTTGGCGATGATCGCGCGGGCGTCCATGCCCGTCAAACCCGGTCCATATGCGCGGCGGTGAACACGCCGGGCAGCAATTCGGCCACCGTCATCACGCGTTCCTTCCCGTCGGTGGTGCAAAGCGTGACGCGCACATCCTGCCCCGCAAATTCCGCGATCTTCTGGCGGCAACCGCCACAGGGCGGCACCGGTTCAGGGCTGTCGGCGATCACGCAAACCTCGGCAATCCGCGTCTCGCCCCCCGCCACCATCGCGGCAATCGCCCCTGCCTCGGCGCAGGTGCCTTCAGGGTAGGCCACATTCTCGACATTGCAGCCAACAAAGACCGCCCCGGACGAGGTGCGAAGCGCCGCCCCCACCTTGAAGCGGGAATAAGGCGCATAGGCCCTTTCACGAACCTCGGTCGCGGCGGCAAGAAGGGACATTCGCGCATCTCCTGGGGAAAAACTGACCGTTTGATCACAGTCTGGAAGCGTCCTGCGGGAATGGCAAGCAGGAGGAGTTCCGCCCCCGCGAAATGGGGCGGAACCGGCGGCATGGACTTTTGTCACATTCTTGTTAAACCAAATTTACATTGAGTTTGCACCGCATGCCGCGCGCGGCCCGCGCGGGAAGGACGCCGGATATGACCATCACCGCAGACATTCCCTCATCAGGGTTCCGCGCAGAACTGCGCCGACAGATCGACGACCTGCGCCACACCTGGGCGCAAAGCGCGGTCGCGCGCGGCAGGGTCCGACTGGCGATCGGGGCCGCTTTGGGCGTCATTATCCTTTCGGTCATGGCCAGCGTGACCCGAGCGATCGGCTTGCATGACAGCGAGGCGGATTTCCTGTCGCTGACCCGCGACTGGGCGCTGCCCGAACTGGTGATGGACGGCCTGCTGATCGTTGCGGGGGCCGTCGTCCTTCGGCTCTACCGCGAAACGGGCCATCGCGGGCTGCTGCTTGTCGCGGCGCTGCTGATGCTCATCGCCCTCAACGACCTGACGACATTGCACGAGGTGTTGGGCAGCGCACTGGTGCCATTGCTGGGCCTGGCAGAGTCGGGCGGCGTTCCTGCCACCGCCATAGGGGAGATGATCGCCTTCGCCCTGATCGCGGCCTGCGCCCTGCCCGGCTTCGTCTGGCTGGCCCGTGCCCATACCCGGACCGACCTTGCGATCCTCGCGCTCTATGGTGCCGTCGTGGTCATCCTTGCAGGCTTCTCCGTGGGCGTCGACGCCATCCACGCGATGAAATGGCCCCATGTCATCGAACGCCTGCTCGGCTGGGCCGAAGACGGGGGCGAGATCGTAGTCAGCAGCCTGTTCACCACGCTGGCCATCCTGCAATGGCACGGCACTGCCCTGCGCGGGGGCGCGGCGCGGACCTGACCGCCAAGTTGCGGTCAGGCCGTGGCGGTAACCGGATTGCCCGGCAACGTCACCTCCAGCAATTCCAGATCCGGCGACGGATCGGCATAGCGCGTGGCCATCCCCGGCGGGATGACAAAGGCGTCACCCGGCGATAGGGCAAAAGGTTCCTTCCCCTCGCCCTCCAGCGTGAAACCGCCCTTCATCACAAAGGTGAACAGAATGTCGCCCTGATGTTTTGTCCACACTGTCGCCCCGCCATCCGGCCGCGCCACCATGACCGAGGCAACCCCCTTGGTGGCCGCGTCAATCCCCGTATCCCGCGCCACAAACCCCGGCAGGCGGAACGGGGCGAACACGCCCTTCGCCCTCTCGTCATAAACAAACCGCTGCCCCTGCCATTCCCGCTCAGGGCGCAGATAGGGGGTGGGCAATTCCATCTCATGGTCGATCTCGGTCACATGTTCGGCTGGCACCCCGATTTCGATCACCTCGATCCCGTCGCTGGCATGCAGCACGCGATGCCGGATCTCGGGCGGCTGGATGAAGCAATCCCCCGCCGTCAGCCGGATCGGCGGGCCCTGATCCTCATAGACCACATCCACCCAGCCGCTGATGCAGAAGATCAGCTGAAACCCCACCTTATGGAAATGCACCATGTCCGGCACGGGTCCGCCATCCGGGATGCGGATATGGCTCGCGATCATCGCGCCGCCCAGACGCGACGGCACCAGATCACGATATTCCATCCCCGCCCGCCCGATGATCCACGGCGCCTGTTCCGCCAGCCTGCGCACGACAAAGGCATGCTCCGTCGGCGGCAGCATCAGCGGCGGATTGGCCTGATCGATCTCTACCCGCGTGCCATTGGGCGCGATCAGCAGCCGCTCGCCCCCGGCGAACCCCTCCTCATCCGTCAGGATGCGCACGGTGCCGGGATGCTCGGCCGCGCCCTTCTGGATGCGCAGCCGCAGGCCATGCCCCGACAGCACCGCCACCTCCGGATTGTCGGCGGGATAGATCATGTCCAGCCGGAACCCCAGTTTCTTCGTCCAGAACGGCAGGTCGTCGCGCAACTCCTGCGTCGGCAGGCGCATCTCGGCCCGCGTTTCGCCTTTGACTTCAAACATCTTACCCTCCGCGCTGCCCGCAAAGAATGGCCGCGCTTTCCGGGGATTTGCAAGCCGTGCAGAAAACGCCTATTGGAAAGAACGGGAAATGGTTTGGCGAAAAGTAGTTTAACGTTAAACAAAACGGCGGAGGGGGCGATGGAAGATCACATCAAGGGCGACGGGCGGCAGGAAAACGCACGTCAGGCGGCACTGGATTATCACGAATTCCCCAAGCCCGGTAAGCTTGAAATCCGCGCCACCAAGCCGCTCGCCAATGGCCGCGACCTGTCCCGCGCCTATTCCCCCGGCGTGGCCGAAGCCTGCCTTGAAATCAAGGCCGACCCTGCCACCGCTTCGCGCTACACCTCACGCGGGAACCTTGTCGCCGTCGTCACCAATGGCACCGCCGTCCTCGGCCTTGGCAATATCGGCGCGCTGGCCTCCAAACCGGTGATGGAGGGAAAGGCGGTTCTGTTCAAGAAATTCGCCAATATCGACTGCTTCGATATCGAGCTGAACGAGCCCGACCCCGTGCGCCTCGCCGATATCGTCTGCGCGCTGGAACCCACCTTCGGCGCCATAAACCTCGAAGATATCAAGGCCCCCGACTGTTTCATCGTCGAAAAGCTCTGCCGCGAACGGATGAATATCCCGGTCTTCCACGATGACCAGCACGGCACCGCAATCGTCGTGGGGGCCGCCGCCACCAACGCCCTCATCGTCGCCGGAAAGACGTTCGAAGATATCAAGGTCGTCTCCACCGGCGGGGGTGCTGCGGGCATCGCCTGCCTGAACATGCTCCTCAACCTGGGCGTGAAACGCGAAAACGTCTGGCTCTGCGATCTGGCGGGTCTGGTCTACCACGGCCGCGCCGATCAGATGACCGCACAGAAAGCGGAATACGCCCAAGGCACCACCCCCGCCACGCTGGCCGATGTGATCGAAGGGGCCGACCTCTTCCTCGGCCTGTCCGGCCCCGGCGTCCTGACGCCCGAGATGGTGGCAAAGATGGCCCCCCGCCCCATCGTCTTTGCCCTTGCCAACCCCACGCCCGAAATTCTGCCCGATCAGGTCCGCGCCGTGGCCCCCGATGCGATCATCGCCACCGGCCGGTCCGACTTTCCCAATCAGGTCAACAACGTCCTGTGCTTTCCCTTCATCTTCCGCGGCGCGCTGGATGTGGGGGCGACGGAAATCAACAAGCGTATGGAAATCGCCTGTATCGAAGGCATCGCAGCCCTCGCCCGCGCCACCACCAGCGCCGAGGCTGCCGCCGCCTACAGTGCCGAGAAACTCTCCTTCGGCGCCGATTACCTGATCCCCAAACCCTTTGACCCGCGCCTGATCGGCGTGGTGGCCAGCGCGGTGGCCAAAGCCGCGATGGAATCGGGCGTCGCCACCCGCCCCATGGCAGACCTTGATGCCTACAAGCGCGGCCTTGACGGATCGGTGTTCAAATCCGCCCTCATCATGCGCCCCGTGTTCGAAGCGTCAAAGGTCGCCGCCCGCACCATCGTCTTTGCCGAAGGCGAAGATGAACGCGTCCTGCGCGCGGCCCACGCGATGATGGAGGAAACCAACGATATCCCGATCCTCATCGGTCGCCCCGATGTGGTGGAATCCCGCTGCGAACGTGCAGGGCTTCCCATTCGGCCCGGCCGCGACGTGCATCTGGTGAACCCGGAAAACGATCCCCGCTACCGCGATTACTGGGGCACCTATCACGATCTGATGGCCCGCCGTGGCGTCTCGCCCGATATCGCCCGCGCCGTGATGCGCACCAACACCACCGCCATCGCCGCCATCATGGTGCATCGCGGTGAGGCGGACAGCATGATCTGCGGCACCTTCGGCCAGTATCACTGGCACCTGAACTACATCCGTCAAGTTCTGGCCCGCGATGGCCTCCACCCCGTCGGCGCGCTGTCGCTGATGATCCTCGAGGATGGCCCCCTCTTCATCGCCGACACGCAGGTGAACCCAGAACCCACGCCGCAGCACATCATGGAAACCGTGATCGGCGCCGCCCGCCATGTGCGCCGCTTCGGCCTGACGCCCAAGATCGCGCTCTGCACGCAAAGCCAGTTCGGCAACATGGACAACTCCGCCGCCCTGCGCATGCGCGCCGCGCTTGAACTGCTCGATCAGCGCGAACCCGACTTCTGCTATGAAGGCGAGATGAACGTGGACTCCGCCCTCGACCCCGCCCTGCGCGAACGCCTGCTGCCCGGCGGCCGGATGGAGGGCGCGGCGAACGTCCTCGTCTTCGCCACCACCGATGCCGCCTCCGGCGTGCGCAACATCCTCAAGACCAAGGCCAACGGGCTGGAGGTCGGGCCGATCCTGATGGGCATGGGCAACAAGGCCCATATCGTGACCCCCTCCATCACCGCCCGCGGCCTGCTCAACATGTCGGCCCTCGCCGGCACCCCGGTCACCCATTACGGATAAGCGCGACCCTGCCCCTTCATCTTGGCCCAAATACCCAATTCCGCCCTCGCCGCCACGCCTCGCCGGGCCCCTTGCACCTGCCCCTCCCCCCCTGTCAGGGGGGAAGGGCCGGGTCAGAGCGCGTGCAGCACAGGTGAGTCGCCCAAAACTTTGCAAACCCCGCCGCAATTAACGGCAATCCGCGAAGCGCAGCCCGATTTGCAAAAATTTGCAGACCGAGCTTGCAATATTCTGCAAACAAAACGCCGCAGCCGCAGAATGTTCCCGGTAACAGCGTTGCGTCACAGCCCCCCGGTCGCGTAACAAAACCCCAACTCGTGGAGGAGGGCATACGATGGCATACCGGGAACTCTATGCGAAATGGAAAGCCGATCCCGAAGGCTATTGGCTTAACGCCGCAGGCGCGATCGATTGGGTCGAACGCCCGCAGACCGCGCTCAACGCCTCCCGTGCGCCGCTCTATGAATGGTTCACCGATGCACGCGTGAACACCTGCTGGAACGCCGTGGACCGCCACGTCCTCGCCGGACGCGGCAGCCAACCCGCCATCATCCATGACAGCCCCGTCACTGGCACCAAACACACCATCACCTATGCCGAACTGCAGGACCGCGTCGCCCGCCTCGCCGGCGCCCTGCGCGCCAAGGGCGTCACCAAGGGCGACCGCGTCATCATCTACATGCCCATGGTGCCTGAGGCGCTGGAGGCGATGCTCGCCTGCGGCCGCCTCGGCGCGATCCATTCCGTCGTCTTCGGCGGTTTCGCCGCCAACGAACTTGCCGTCCGCATCGACGATTGCACCCCCAAGGCCATCATCGCGGCAAGCTGCGGCATCGAACCCACCCGCGTCGTGCATTACAAACCGCTGCTCGATGCCGCCATCGACATGGCCACCCACAAACCCGATTTCTGCGTGATCCTGCAACGCGAACAGGAAGTGGCCAAGCTCATCGAAGGCCGCGATGTCGCCTGGCACAGCTTCCAATACGGCGTCGAACCCGCCGATTGCGTGCCGGTCGAAGGCAACCACCCCGCCTACATCCTCTACACCTCCGGCACCACCGGCGCGCCCAAGGGCGTCGTCCGCCCCACCGCAGGCCACCTTGTCGCACTGGCCTGGACCATGCGCGCCATCTACAATTGCGGCGTGGGCGATGTGTTCTGGGCCGCCTCCGATGTGGGTTGGGTCGTGGGCCACAGCTACATCTGCTACGCCCCCCTCATCGCGGGCTGCACCACCATCGTCTATGAAGGCAAACCCGTCGGCACCCCCGATGCAGGCGCCTTCTGGCGGGTGATCGAGGAACACAAGGTCCGCGCCTTCTTCACCGCCCCCACCGCGCTGCGCGCCATCAAGCGCGACGATCCCGAAGGGCTGCTGGTCAAGGACTATGACCTCAAGAACCTTCAGGCGCTCTACCTCGCCGGCGAACGCGCCGATCCCGACACTGTCAACTGGGCGGGCCGCCACTTGGGCGTGCCGGTGGTCGATCACTGGTGGCAAACCGAGACCGGCTATGCCATCGCCGCCAACCCGCTGGGCATCGAACAGCTGCCCATCAAGGTGGGCTCACCTTCCGTCGCCATGCCCGGCTTCGACGTGCAGGTGCTGGATGAAGGCGGCCACCCCGTCGCCGCCGGCCAGCTCGGCGCCATCGCCATCAAACTGCCCCTCCCCCCCGGCACCCTGCCCACGCTCTGGAATGCCGAGGACCGGTTCCGCAAATCCTACCTCGCCCATTTCCCCGGCTTTTATGAAACCGGCGACGCGGGCTATGTCGATGAAGACGGCTATCTCTACATCATGGCCCGCACCGATGACGTCATCAACGTCGCAGGCCACCGCCTCTCTACCGGCGCGATGGAGGAGGTGCTGGGTTTCCACCCTGACGTCGCCGAATGTGCCGTCATCGGCGTCTCGGATGATCTCAAGGGCCAGTCGCCTCTGGGCTTTCTCTGCCTCAACAAAGGCTGCGACCGCCCCGCCGCCGATATCGTCAAGGAATGTGTCACCCTCATGCGCGAAAAGATCGGCCCCGTCGCCGATTTCAAACGCGCCGTGGTCGTCGACCGCCTGCCCAAGACACGCTCGGGGAAAATCCTGCGCGGCACCATGGTCAAGATCGCCGACGGGCAGGATTACAAGATGCCCGCCACCATCGACGATCCCGCCATCCTGGATGAAATCCGCACCGCGCTGCAAAGCCTGGGCCTTGCCGCGCGCTGATCTTTGCCAAGCAGCAAACCTGTCTTTTTGGCGCACTGGACAACCCGCCCCGCGCGGCTAGTCTTGCGCCATGAAACCCGCGCGCGCCTCCACCACCTGCCAGAACCCCGCCTCGAAAGGCAGGGCAGCATGACTGCGTCCGATCCCCTGGGTATCCTGGGCGACACCTCGTCGCTGCGCGATATCCTTGTCATGGCCGGGCCGGACACCGCGCTGCGCATCCTGCACCAGATGCAGATCGACCTTGCCGCAACCGCCGCGCAGATCGTCCCCGCCATCGCTGCGGCCGACAGTGCCGTGATCCGCGCCCAGACCCATGTCCTGATCTCGCTCGCCGGTACCATCGGCGCGATGCGCCTGCACGGGCTGGCGGTGGACCTGAACGCCGCCGCCCATGACGAGGATGCCGCCCGCATCGCCACCCTCGCCGGGCCGCTGCTGGATGATCTTACCGCCCTCATCGCCCTGCTCGCCAGCCACCTTCCGCCGAACCAGGCGCATGAGGCATCCACCGACGACGCCGCCGCATGACCACCGCGCCGCCCCTTCTGCTGATCGAAGACACGCCGTCGCTGCAGATGGTCTACCGGTCCGTCCTCACCAACGCGGGCCACACCGTCCGCAGCGCAGGCACCGCCGCCGAAGGCATGGCTGCCTTTGTCGAAAGCGGGGCCACGCTTGTCTTGCTTGATCTGATGCTGCCCGACCGCGACGGTCTGGAACTCATGCAGGAAATGCTGTCCTTGCGGCCCGAGGCGAATGTCATCGTCATCACTGCCCACGGCTCCATCAACAAGGCGGTCGAGGCGATGCGCGCGGGCGCGCATGAATTCCTCGTCAAACCCTTCGACGAAACCCGCTTCCTTGGCGCGGTGGACAACGCCCTTGCCGGACGCGGCACCCCACGCCGCGCGCCACAGCTCGACCCCGCCCTTTCCCGCCCTGCTGTCGCGGCCCCGTCGCAACCGCTAGCAGCGATGTCAGGCACCTTCGTCGGCACCTCCGATACGCTGGCCCGCATCCATACCAAGATCCGCTCGGTCGCGCGTTCCATGGCCACGGTTTTCATCACCGGCGAAAGCGGCACCGGAAAAGAGCTTTGCGCGCTCGCCGTGCATGACCATTCCCCCCGCGCCGCGGGCCCCTTCATCGCGCTGAACTGCGGTGCCATCCCGCAAGACCTCCTGGAGTCCGAGGTCTTCGGCCATGTGAAAGGCAGCTTCACCGGTGCCATCTCCGACAAGCCGGGTGCCGCTGCCGCCGCCGATGGCGGCACGCTCTTTCTGGATGAAATCTGCGAAATGGCACCGGCGCTGCAAACCAAACTGCTGCGCTTCCTGCAAACCTCCACGGTGCAGCCCGTAGGCGCCACCCGCCCACGCAAGGTGAATGTCCGCATCGTCTGCGCCACCAATCAGGATCCGCTGGATGCCGTCCGCCGGGGCCGCTTCCGCGAAGACCTGTATTACCGCCTCTATGTCGTGCCGATCCACATGCCGCCCCTGCGCGAACGCGGCGACGACGTGATCGAAATCGCCGAAGCCGCGCTGGCCCGCTTCGCCATGGAAGAAGGTCGCCGCTTCGACGGCCTCTCGCCCGAGGTGGCCAGCCTCTTCCGCCGCCTGCCCTGGCCCGGCAATGTGCGGCAGGTGCTCAACGTCATCCGCCATGTCGTGGTGATGAACGAAGGCGGCCTCGTCACCCCCGACATGCTGCCCCATATCGTGGCCGATGAACCGGGCCTTGCCCCCTCCCCGGCCCTGCGCGCACCCGCCTCCCCCGAACCCGCGCTGGATGCGCTGATCGGCAAACCGCTGGCAGAAATTGAACGTCTGGTGATCGAGGCCACCCTGAAACGCTTTGACGGTTCGGTGCCAAAGGCCGCCCGCATGCTGGAACTCGCCCCCTCCACCCTCTATCGCAAGATCGAAGGCTGGAAGTAGGGCCACCCCCGCGACTCACCCCGCCGCTGTCATGGTTAACGCCCACCGACACCACCGCGCGTATGCACAGTCGTCTGCACTGCACGTCTGCACCGGGCGCTGCACCGCCAATCCGGCCTAATCAGGAAGATAAACCCAGCGCCCGCAAAAGCTTGGCCGCTTTGTCAGACAAACTGCTCGTTGATCAGCCGCTCTTCCAACCCATGCCCCGGATCGAACAGGATGCGGTGTCTCACCCCCGGCTCTGACCGCACCTCGACACTTGCCACCCCCCGCACCGACCCCCGGCTGTCGGCATCGGCCATCACCGGGCGCTTTTCGGCCTCCAGCACCTCGAACCGCACCACCGCCCCCTTGGGGATCAGCGCCCCGCGCCAACGCCGGGGCCGGAACGCCGCCATCGCCGTCAGCGCCAGCACATCCGCCCCGATCGGCAGGATCGGCCCATGCGCCGAATAGTTGTAAGCCGTTGATCCCGCAGGCGTTGCCACCAACGCCCCGTCGCAAACCAGCTCCTCCATCCGCACCCGGCCATCGACGCTGACCCGCAGCTTCGCCGCCTGCGGACCAGCGCGCAAGAGGCTCACCTCATTGATCGCCAGCGCCTCATGCTCAGCCCCGTCGACATCCACGGCGCGCATCCGCAGCGGGTTGATCACCGCCTCCTCCGCCGCCGCCAGCCGCGCCGGCAGATCGCCGGGCTGATAGGTGTTCATCAGAAAGCCGATGGTGCCGCAATTCATCCCGTAAACCGGCAGCGAAGACCGCTGTGTTTCATGCAACGTCTGCAACATGAAGCCGTCCCCCCCAAGGGCAACCACAACATCTGCGCCGTCCAGCGCCACCTGCCCATAGCGCGCCGTCAACACCCGCAGCGCCTCGGTCGCCGCCGGTGCCCCCGATGCCATGAAGGCGATGCGTGATGTGGCCATCGGCCTTTACTCCCTCAGTCGTCAATCGCCCCAGTCGTCAACCGACCCAGTCGTCAATCGCCCCAGTCGTCAACCGACCCGGACGTGAACCGCAGTCTTGCGGGCCAACCCCGCCAAACTCAACCCCCGAAACACCCCCGCCCCGCCCAACCGCCCGACCCATTATTTCGCACAGACCCCCTTTGGAGTCGTTTTCTTGCCTTCCCGCATCGCATGCAGTGCGCTAGATGCAGAACAAGCCCGAAATCCAATCCCGCAGTCCTGTCCTGAGGAGAGCCCATGAACGCCCCCCACCGCGATACCGGATTCTTCACCGAACCCCTCGCCACCCGCGATGCCGAACTCTTCGGCGCGATCACCCAGGAACTCGGCCGCCAGCGGCACGAGATCGAACTGATCGCCTCGGAAAACATCGTCTCCCGCGCCGTGATGGAAGCGCAGGGGTCCGTGATGACCAACAAATACGCCGAAGGCTATCCCGGCAAGCGTTACTATGGCGGCTGCCAATACGTTGATATCGCAGAAAACCTTGCCATCGAACGCGCCTGCAAGCTGTTCGGTTGCGGCTTTGCCAACGTGCAGCCCAACTCCGGTTCGCAGGCCAACCAGGGCGTGTTCCAGGCCCTGCTCCAGCCGGGCGACACCATCCTTGGCATGTCGCTCGATGCCGGTGGCCACCTCACCCACGGCGCGGCACCCAACCAGTCGGGCAAGTGGTTCAAGGCCATCCAATACGGCGTCCGCAAGCAGGATCTGGAACTGAACTACGATCAGGTCGCCGAGCTTGCCGCCGAACACAAACCCAAGCTCATCATCGCCGGCGGCTCGGCCATCCCCCGCATCATCGACTTCAAAAAGATGCGCGAAATCGCGGATTCCGTGGGCGCCTATCTGCTGGTGGACATGGCCCATTTCGCGGGCCTCGTGGCGGCGGGTCTCTACCCCTCGCCCTTCCCGCATGCCCATGTCGCCACCACCACCACGCACAAAACCCTGCGCGGCCCGCGCGGCGGCATGATCCTCACGGACGATGAGGCGCTGGCCAAGAAATTCAACTCGGCCATCTTCCCCGGCATCCAGGGCGGCCCCCTGATGCATGTCATCGCCGCCAAGGCCGTCGCCTTTGGCGAGGCGCTGCAACCCGGCTTCATCACCTATCAAAAGCAGGTCATCGCCAATGCCAAGGCACTGGCGGATGAGCTGATGAAGGGCGGGCTGGACATCGTCACCGGCGGCACCGACACCCACCTGATGCTGGTCGACCTGCGCCCCAAGGGCGTAAAGGGCAACGCCACCGAAAAGGCACTGGGTCGCGCCCATATCACCTGCAACAAGAACGGCATCCCGTTTGATACGGAAAAGCCCACCATCACCTCCGGCGTCCGTCTAGGCACCCCCGCAGGCACGACGCGCGGCTTTGGTGAAGGCGAATTCCGTCAGATCGGCCGCTGGATCACCGAAGTCGTCGACGGCCTCGCCGCCAATGGCGAAGAGGGCAACGCAGCAGTCGAGGCCAAGGTGAAGGCCGAGGTCGAGGCGCTCTGCAAACAGTTCCCGATCTATCCGGGCCTCTGATCCCTGACCGCGCCGGAAAATGACGCATTTTCCGGAACGGATTTTGACGCAAAAACCGGTGGCACCCGGCACAGCATGCGGGGCACCTAAAGAATGGAAAGGGCAGGAATTTCAAAGGAAATCCCTGCCCTTTCAAAATCTCGCACCCAACATCCATAGCAAAAGCGCCTACGGAAAATGCGTCATTTTCCGCCGCGATTTCTGCGCCAGAAATCGCCCCCGCCCTGCGCAACGGCGGACGAACCAGACAGCCCCCTTTCGCATCACGCGTGCCCCATGACCCCAGCCCCCAACACCCCCAGCCTCGAACGCCGCCTGGGCGACTGGGCCCGCGCCCGCCTGCCCTTTGCCTTGGCCGAATTCGTCATGTTCGTTCTGAAACAGGGCTGGGCCTGCCTCTTTGGCGGCCTCATTCTGGCGGCCATCATCGGCTCATCCCTGATCTGGCAGCCGGACTGGGCCCTTCACCGCTATGACGCGCTTTTCCTCTTTGCCATTGCCACGCAGGCGCTGTTCCTGTGGCTCAAACTGGAAACATGGGAAGAGGCGCGGGTGATCCTGCTCTTTCACCTGACCGGCACCGCGATGGAATGGTTCAAGGTCAGCGCGGGATCATGGGGCTATCCCGAACCCGCGCTGTTCAAATTGATGGGCGTGCCTCTGTTTTCCGGCTTCATGTATGCCGCCGTCGGCAGCTACATCGCCCGCGTGATCCGCATCTTCGACATGCGCTTCACACCCTACCCGGCCTTTTGGACAACGCTTCTGCTGGCCCTCGCGATTTATGTGAACTTCTTCGCCCACCATTTCCTGCCGGATATCCGCATCCCGCTGTTTGCCGCCACGTTGATCCTCTACGCCCGCACCCGCGTATTTTTCCGCATCACCGATCGCCCGCTCTGGATGCCACTGCCGCTCGCGGCCTTCCTTGCCAGCCTTGCGCTTTGGATTGCGGAAAACGTTGGCACCGCCACAGGCACATGGCTGTATTCCGGTCAGTTGCCGGGCCAGATGGTCAGCCTGGGCAAACTCGGATCGTGGTATCTGCTGCTTTACGTGTCTTTCGTGACCGTGACTTTGGTCAGCCGCCGCGCGCTCGGGGGCAGCGCCCCGGCCATCAGATCAGACGCGATCAGACCAGACGCGATCAGACCAGACCCGATCAGACCAGACCGGCAAAAGCCAGCCCGATATACAGAATAAGCACCGACAGAACCGCCGTCACCCCGCTTTGCAGCGCCGTCCGGATAGGCGGCAGTCCGGGCTGCATCGTCTGCAGATGCCGCAGGCAAGTGCGGTAATCGTCATCAAAGCTGTATTCGTCAATCCCTTCCACATCGCCCAACTTGGCCTTGCGTTCGGCCTGTGCGATCCGCCACCCGGCCTGACGCGCCTCTGTTGGCAGCCTGCGCCCCGCCCGGCCAAGGCGCGCCTCAATAGACGGCCCCTTGACGCCCAGCCGTTCCTCCAGCAACTCCGAGATGCGATTTGCCTTCTGCAGGATGATGATGGCGATGGCAGACATGTTAAGACCCCTTAACGGATTATGGCAACATAGCGGCAATACTGAGGCGGAAAAAGCGGGTATCCGGAAACGACCGGATGCAAAAAGGGAAACAATGCTGAACCTGATCCACCATCCGGCCACACAGGGCCCCAGCCATCCCCCGCTGCTCATCGCCCATGGCCTGTTCGGCTCTGCCCGCAACTGGGGCGTCATCGCCCGCCGTCTGGCCGACAGCCGCGATGTCTATGCCGTCGACATGCGCAACCACGGCGACAGCCCCCGCGCCACCTCGCACAGCTACCCCGACCTCGCGGCCGATCTGGCCGAGGTGATCCGCCATATCGGCGCGCCCGCCGATCTTCTGGGCCATTCCATGGGTGGCAAGGCCGCAATGCAACTGGCCCTGACGCAGCCCGATCTCATCCGCCGCCTGATCGTCGCCGACATCGCCCCCGTCGCCTATACCCACGACCAGACACGCCATATCGACGCGATGCGTGCGCTGGACCTGACCAACCTCACCACGCGCGGCGAAGCAGACCACCGCCTCTCCGCCCTGATCGAGGATGCCGCCCTGCGCGCCTTTTTCCTGCAATCGCTGGACCTCAAGGCCGAAGGCGGTCCCCGCTGGCGGCTCAACCTCGATGTGCTCGAGGCGGAAATGCCCAATATCGTGGGCTGGCCCGGCACCATCGGCCAGTTTGCCCGGCCCGCGCTGTTCCTGACCGGGGCCGACAGTTCCTATGTCAAACCCGAATACCGCGACCGGATCCGCGCCCTCTTCCCCGCCGCCCGCTTCGCCCGCATCCCCGATGCCGGCCACTGGCTTCACGCCGAAAAACCCCGCGAATTCGAAGAAACCGTGCGCGTCTTCCTCACCGCGCCCGACCGCGCTTGACTCATCGCCGGTTCCCGCGCCGCCCGGTCAGGCACCATCCCGACCCAGCCTAGTTCGGCTCCGAAAACGCCTCCCGCGCGCGCAGGATGGGGTTGAACAGGTAGTGGAACACCGTGTTCTGCCCTGCATCCAGTTCGATCGATGCCTGCATGCCGGGGCGGATGAAGACCTCGCCTTTCGGGCCGGTAAGGCTCTGGCCATCCAATGCGACGATGATTTCGTAATAGGGCTGCGGTTCGCGGGTTTCGGTATCGGTCACGGTATCGGCGCTGACATGGATCACCGATCCGGTCAGGCTGCCATAATCGCGATAATCAAAGGCCGTCAGCTTCACGTTGGCCCCCATCCCGACATAGACGGGACCGATATCCCCCGGAAGAATCCGCCCCGCCACCACAGGTGCATCGTCGATGGGAATGATCTCGAGGATCGGGCCGCCGGGGGCGACAACGCCGCCAATCGTCCGCACGACGACCCGGTTCACGACACCCGCCATCGGCGCGCGCAACGTCGCCCGATCCACCTGCGCGGCCCGCACGCGCAACTGCTGGCGTATCTGGCCAAGCTCGGACTGCAATTCTGAAAGCGCCTGCATCCGCGCCGTTTCAAAGCCGGTCCTGTGTTCGGTGATCTGCTGTTCCAGTTCCAGCACCATCTGTTCGGCGCGGATCAGGTCGGTTTCGGGGATCGCGTTACGCGCGGCCAAGGGCTCCAGCACAGCCAATTCCGCGTCGCGCGTTGCCTTGATTTTCTGCAAGACATCCAGCGTCTGGCGATACTGATCCATCCGCGCGGCAAAAAGCGCGGTTTCCGTCGCGGCGGCATCGGGCGCGCGTTCGGCAAGGGCCTTGGGGATGGTCAGGCTGTCTCGCTGTGCGGGTCGATCCTCGGCCTTGAAACGCAGGATCTGCATTTCCAGCAAAGCCTCTCGGCCAAGCAATTCATCATAAGCGCTGCGATAGGCCGTGTCGTCGATTTGTGCCAGAAGCTGCCCTTCGGTCACCATATCGCCTTCGCTGACAAAAATGGCGCTGACGATGCCGCCTTCCAGATTCTGGACGCTTTGTGTCGCTTCGCGCGGCTCTACCCGTCCGGTACCGCGCACGACCGCATTCAGCGGAGCAAAATAGCTCCAGGTCATGAAGGCAGCGATAACCACGATGACAAGGTAAAGTACCCCGCGCGATTTGGCGACGGTCGGGGTGGTGGGATCGATGACACCCAGCGATTTCATCTGACCACCGCCCCCCCGTTTCCGGTGGCTTTTGCCGTTGCCGCGCGGGTGAATTGCGCCAACGTGGCGTCTTTGGGTCCATGGGCAATCATGCGGCCGTCTGACAGCACGATCACCTCGTCGATCATCTCCATCATCGCCATACGATGCGTGCAAATAATCGCGCTGCGCCCCTGAAGCCAGGTCTTGCAGCGCTGCACAAAGGCAAGTTCGGCACTGCTGTCCATCGCGGCGGTGGGTTCATCCATAAGCACGATGGCAGGGTCTTGCAGATAAAGACGCGCCAGCCCCACAGATGCACGCTGACCGACAGACAGCCCTTCGCCACCATCCTGAATTGCTAAATCCAGCCCGCGCGTGCTGGATGAAACCAGCTTGCCAAGCCCCGCGAATTCCAACGCTTCGAACAGGCGCTGGTCGTTGTAACGGTGCGTGCCCGTCAAAAGGTTTTCGCGCAGGGTGCCCCGGAACAGACGCGGCTCTTGCGGCAGGTAGCCGATCGCACGGCGCAGGTCATCGGGGTCGATTTGCTGCGCCTCCAGCCCGTCGACCAGATAGGTGCCCTGCCTTGGTGTGAAAAGACCCGCCATGACCCGCAGAAACAGGGATTTGCCCGACCCGTTTTCGCCCAGCACGGCCACACGGCTGCCGGGGCGGAGTTTCAGATCGGGTATCACCAGTTGCACATCCTCGACCCCGGGATAGGCGGTGCGGATGTCGCGCAGGCGCAGATCGCCCGTGATCGTGGCCCGCCGGATATAGCTGCGGCCATAGTCCCGCTCTTGTGGCGCATTTGCGATGGCTTCCAGCCCCTCCAGCGCGGCGGTCGTGTTTTTCCAGCGCGACAACACGCCCGACAGTTGCACGATGGGGGCCAAGGTGCGGCTGGTCAGGATCGACACGGCGATGATCCCGCCCACCGACAGCGCATCAGCAAAGAACAGATAGACCCCCCCGGTGATCGCCGCGATATAGGTCAGCATCTGCACAGAGCCCGACAGGAATGACAGCCCCGCCGACAGCCGCCGATGCTGCGATGTCTGATAGGCGTTAAGCGTCGTCACCTCTTCCCAGTTGCGCTGGAACAGCGGCGCAAAGCGGTGGCTTCGCAGCGTCTCCAGCCCATAGGTGGTTTCTGTCAACAGGCGCAGGGCTGCCGTGGCCCCGCCGATCATGTCGCGGGACAGGGCATGGATCCGATACTGGAAGATGAGCCCCGCAATGACCATGCTTACTGCGCCGACGGCCACGATCACCACCAAGGGGCCCGCAATCGCATAGATCACCAGCAAAAAGATAAGCACAAACGGCAGATCGGTCACGACCCCAACCGCAGAAACCGCAAAGAACTCTTTGACTGATGCGAATTCCCGCATCGTATTGACCAAGGCGCCCGCGGGCATCGGGCGGGCGTCAAGGCGCATGTTGATCAACCTGTCGTAAAGATCGCGGTTTACGGCGATTTCAATCTCGCGCCCCGCGCCGTCGATCAGGTTTGACCGCGCGATCCGCAGCATGAATTCCAGCCCAAGCGCCAACGCAGCCCCCCCAGCCAGCACCCAGAGCGTCGCGTGGTTCTGGTTGGGGATCACACGGTCATAGACCTGCATGGCAAACAGCGAAACGGCCACGGCCAACAGATTGGCAAAAGCGGACGACAGCACCACGTCCACCACCCGCCCACGCAGCGGGGCGAAATGCTGCCAGAACCAGTGCCGTTTGGGCCGTTCGGATACGTGGCGCACGGCCAGCGCCTGCAGCTTCGGTGAAAAACGCAGCACTTCCCCGACATATTCCGCCGCCAACAGTTCCGTTGCCACCTGTTCCGGCGTGCCGGTGTCAGGGTTTGTGACCAGAACGTGCCGACCATCCGCATCCAGCCCGTGACCCAGCACGAACCGGTTGTTTCCAACGCTAAGCAGGCAGGGCATCTGCACATCAGACAGATGCGGGATCGCGTGATGGGATACTTCAAACCCCAACCGCCCCAAGGCGCGTGCCAGCAGGATCAGGTCCATCCCGCCCGCAGCCCGTGGCAACCCTGTCCACAGATCGTCCAGCGTCACCGTCTGGCCAAGGTGCTGCAGATAGTGCACCGCTGAACGGTCCAGATGCGCGAATTCCATCGCATCACCCATCGGCGCGCCCTGCAAAAGGTGACCCTGCGGCAAGGCTTGCGTGCCATTGGCACTGTTCGACCCCATCCCCGACCCTGCCATGATCAGCGCGCGCGGACATTGGCAGGCGACAAGGCGCCGGAAAGGTTTGCCGCATCCACACAACTGCGCAGCAGCGCCCCGCGGGTTTCAGCGATCGCCACCAGATTTGCGGTCCGCTCCACCTCAAGCCGGACCGCCTCGGATACCGTGGCGGCCCCGGCCGAGAACCGGTCCTTGAACAGCAAAAGGCTTTGCTCCGTCGTGCCGACCAAGGCGGTATAATCCCGCAAGGTGTGGCGCAAAGCCTGTTCCTCGATGGTCAAGCGTTCCACTTCGCGCGACAGATCGGCCCGCGCGTTCGAAAAGGCCTGTTGCGCAGCCAGCCCCTTTTGCGCCGCCGCTTCGGCCCGCAACCGCCCGCCCCCGCCCACCAGCGAACCGCCTTCCAGCGCAATCCGCGCATTGTCCCTTGGGCTGCCATTCGCGCCCGTGGTCACCGCCGCTTCGGCCGTGAACCGCGGGAAAAGGCCCCGGCGCGCCTCGGCTTGCTCCATATCGGCCAGTCCGACCGCCAGCCGCGCCCGCATCAACTCCGGCGCATGATCGCGCGGGGTTGAAAGCTGGCAGGTGCCTTCCAGCGCTGCGAACCGCAAGTTCGCTTTGGCATCCATCGTCAGGCCGCTCCCGCGCAGCAGACGGGCGCGGGCATCGGCCAGCCGCGCCTGCTGCCGGATCATGTCACGCCGATTTTCCTGCCGGCTCACATCCAGAAACAGCGTATCGCTTTGCCCAGCCACGCCCGATACGGCACGATCCGCCTCTTGGGCGGCCAAACCGGCCAACCGGCGATCCAGATCGTCGCGCGCGGCCAAAATCTCGGCGGATTCGACCAGTTCGACATAAGACACCAAGGCGTCGCGCACATCTTCGTTCCGTTCGCGCCAGAACGATATCTCTGTCATCGCGCGTGCGATTTCCGCCTTTTCGCGCCGGGTGCGGGTCTGGCTGAAATCATAGATCATCTGGCTGATCGAAAGCCCGACCGCCGGATTGGCCGCCCCCACGCCCATGGATGCCACAGGCCGAACACGTGGAAACCACGCGGTCCGTTCGGCGGCACTTTCCGCTTCGGCGGCACGCAATTCAAAAAGCGTCGGGGAACGGTCAATAGACAGGGCATTGGCCTGAACCGCGATCTCCCCCATGGCGCTATCCGCCCGCAAGGCAGGCTGCCATTCCTGCAAATAGACACCGCCCAGAATATACTCTGCAGGAAGCTGCCTGCCCTTTTCCCCGCTTGGCACATCGGCGGTCACGGCGGGCTGATCTGCTGCCGTAGCTGGGCCCTGGCCCAAGCCTTGCCCGCCCGCAGCCCCCCCGCCTTGGCAGGCTGACAACAGTGCAGCGGCAACCAAGGGCGCCAGCAATCGCCCAGCCCCCCACCTGACCCGATCAGGACCAGAGACCCGCGCAAAAGCGCCCGAAACTCGTAACATGACAACCGCCTCACCACGCGCATATCTGCCCCGTCAGGGCGGAATGCGTTCATTATGCCCATGAAACCAACAGTCGCCTTGGCGCAGCCACGGCCTTGTCGATGGGCGATATCGGTGGTGCCCGTGCCCGGATGCGGATCACGGCACCACCCGATGACGGCCCCGATGCCGGGGCCGCCACAACAGCTTGGATCAGGTCAGCGTGACCGTAACCCCGTCCTCGATGATCAGCCGCGCAATCGTGCCGCTGACATCCGCCTCATAGACGCTGAACGTGCGCCCCTGGATCGACTCGTCTCTGCCGGTATCGGTGAACGCGGTGGTGGCCCCACTCAGATCGACAGTATCATTCGCATCACCCAGAATGATCAGTTGCGTCGCAGGACCTGTCAGGGCGATAACCTCTTCCCCCGTCAAGATGACCGTCTGCGCATTGGTGCCATCCGCCATGTCGATGTATTCGACATCAGCAGTAAAGAGAGCGTCCCCAATTGCCGTGAAGTCCAACGTAACCGCATCCGACAGCAGGATGAACGGATCGCCATAACTCCCCAGGTTGCCCGCTTCCAGAGCTGCAATATCCGCTGCGCTCAGGCTGATGTTGCTGGCATCTGTGCCTGCCCCACTGCCGTTGCTGTCAGCGTCGCGGTAATTTGGAAGGCCATCACCGTCAGGGTCGTTTTGGGTTTCCAAAATGTCCCAGATCCGGTCCCCATCACTGTCGATATCGAGCGCGTTGTTTATCCCGTCGCCATCGATATCCACCGGAACAGCGGCCTGTCTGACCGTGATCGCGCTGATGTCGATATCGTCGGAACCCGCTGCCGTTGTTACATAGCGCAGGATGACCGTGCCAGTCGCGGGCACAACCGTCGGCAGGTTGACCACCAGATTGCTCAGGGACAGATTGCTGCTCCCACCCCAAGACCCCGATGCACCATTCGCAAAGACCACCGCATTCGGGCTGTTTGTATTGATGGTGGCATACACAACCCCGGCATATTCAACTGTAAAGATCGCTGGATTCGCAAGCGTCTCCCGGATCCCCATGCTCACCGTGATCGTCGTGCCACCCGCCATGTTGCTAAAGCTCTGCGACAAGGTTTGTTCCGCCGGGTTGCGGTTCAGGTTCAGCCTGCCAGAGTAGGCATAGAATGACCCGATGGGAGATTCGACAGCGTTTTCTCCATCAGACACCGATGCGAAGACCCAAGCCGTCCCGGTGCTTGTCTGATAGTTATTTTGCGTCAGATTGTTGAAGTTCTCAGTGATGATAACCTGCGCCGGTTGTTCGATGGCATCCGAACGGAAATCATTATCATCGTCTGTGTCAGTGGCATTGGCCGTGCCATCCCCATCCGTATCGGTAAAGGTTGTCACCGGGGCCGAGGCCAGGCTGGTATTGCCCGCCGCATCCGTCTGCGTCGCCGTCAGAACAGCGCCATCCGCAACAGGGCCCGCCGCAACAAACGACCATGTGCCATCGGTCCAGACAACCGCCGTCCCAACCACAGCATTGCCCGCATCCCGCACCGTCACCGTCGCCCCCGCCTCGCCCGTACCGCTGATGGTATTGGCTTGGTCCATGATACCCGGATTGATGCTGGGCGCTGCAGGCGGCACGTTCTCCACAATCGGATCGGTGTCGGCGGTTGAGGGGTTTCCGGCTGCATCCGTCGCAATCGTGGTCACGCTACCGCTTGGTTGGTTGGCGCCCGACGTAACCGAATAGCTGCCGTTCGGCGCCGCCGTCGCCGTCCCGGTCGTGCCATCCGGGAAAGTCACAGTAACGGTCGAGCCAGGCTCGGCCGTACCTGTCGTGGTGATCACGCCAGTGGTGCTGTTCATCGTGGATGAGGCAGTCGGGGCCAGCGGCGCGGTGGCGTCGGTATAGGCGCTGGTATCCGCGGCCGAGGGATTGCCCGCCGCATCCTCCTGCGTGACGCTGACCGTGCCGCTCGTCTGCGGCGCGGCCGAGGTGACGGGGCCGAAGCTGCCATCGGGGGCCACCGTGGCCGTGCCGGTGGTGCCATCGGGGAAGGTCACCGTCGCGGTCGCGCCCGGCTCCCCCGTGCCCGACACGCTCAGCGTGCCATCGGGGTTCACCGTCAGCGGCTCGCTCACCACCGGGGCCAGCGGCGCGGTGGCGTCCTCATAGAATTCCCGACCCGGAGCGGAGGTATTGCCCGCGGCATCGGCCTGCGTGACGCTGACCGTGCCGCTCGTTTGCGGCGCGGCCGAGGTGACGGGGCCGAAACTGCCATTCCCGGCGACCGTTGCCGTGGCGGTGGTACCGTCCGAGAAGGTGACCGTGACGGTCGAGCCCGGCTCACCCGTGCCCGACACGCTCAGCGTGCCGTCATCATTCACGGTGACCTCGAGCGTCGGGGCGGACGGCGGGGTCGTATCAGCGGAAGCACCCGACGAACCGCCAATGGCCCCAATCACGCCAACGCCAGCAACACCAAGGCCAAGGTTGAAGCCACCGCCCAGCACCGCCGCGGCATCGTTCACCAGAAACGGTTGCAGCGGCGAGAAGCCGGAGGAATTCGCCAGGATCGCTGCGGCCGCATCACGGCTGCCGCCAAAGGCATAAAGCGACGTGCCGTCGATTGTGCCAATGGGCGCGGATCCCGGCAGAACATCAATCAGGCCACCCGGACCATCCAGCGCGAATGCGGCATCGCTTATGAAAAAGTCCTGCAACACAACCTGCGTGCCATCGGCATAGATCAGGATCAGGTCATTACCTTCACGAACCACCACGAAGGCCTGGTCGATCACTTGACCGGCCCTGTCGACAACGGTGACAGAGCCATAGGCCTGATAATCTTCGGCGGCTACAATCGTCAGCTGGCCCGGCGTAACCACCAGACGTGTCACGGTATTATCAAGCATTTTAGCACCACTTTACTCGTTACTGCGTTGCCCCGACCACACAACACTGCCGGACAACAGACTTGGCCTCACAAATACACCTTTAAGTATCTGTAGCAAGAGAGCTTAAGCATAGTCTGGCTGTGCGAGAATGACTGACGCTGCGTATGTTTTGAACGGATCACAGCTGTTTTCACACCTGTTAAAGTCTTGTCGCAAAAGCCCAATCCGCATCCTGCCGGAGGCGCGCAGATCTTGTACAACCTGCGCTGCACCAGCACCCCTCGGGTGGCTGTCTCACAGAAGGGAATGGCGCGATCGCCTTCCGCTCACGCCGCCGTCGTTGCATGATCGGGGGTGGCTTGGCATACCGCGCCGCCCCACCGTCAACCTTGCCACCCGCGATGAAGGAAGATGCTCCATCCTGCCCAAAGAGGCGCAACGTTCACGATCCAGCGGCTGATGTCCTGCGGTGCGTACAGATGCTCCAGCATGCGGCCGCTTCCCTCGCGCCATCGCTGCCACGAGGAGCGATCACCCAATCTTCAGACAAACTCACTGCCGCAGGTGCCAAGACGAAAGGGTCTGTGGCGATTTCTGTATCCGAATTTGTAGAAAAATTCTTGGAAGCCGAGCGCTTGGTCAGCCGAAATTCTTGATTTCATTTTGTTTTACGGGAAAACTCTGGTGGAGCAGATCGGGATCGAACCGACGACCTCGTCATTGCGAACGACGCGCTCTCCCAACTGAGCTACTGCCCCCACGGGCTGCGTTTTTGCCGATTGCCCCGGCTTTGTCAAGCTGCGCCCCCGCCGCTCAGGGGGCCGCCACGGCCACATGCTGGCGCACAAAGGCGATGATCTCCGCCGCCGGACGCGCGCCCGCCAGCCGCGCCACCTCGCGCCCGTGGTGATACAGGATCAGCGCCGGAATACCCCGGATGCCTGCCCGCTGCGACACCGCCGGATGCGCCTCGGTGTCCAGCTTGGCAAAGCGCACCTGCGGCGCCATCTGCTTGGCCGCCTTGGCGAATTCCGGCGCCATCATGCGGCAGGGCCCGCACCACGCCGCCCAGTAATCCACGATCAACGGCAGGTCATCGCCGCGCACGGCCTTGTCATGCGCCGCCGCGTCCAGCTCCATCACCCGCCCATCCACCAGCGCCGCGCCGCAGATGCCGCATTTCGGCCCAGCCGCCAGCCGCGCGACCGGCACCCGGTTCATCTGCCCGCAGGCCGCACAACACAGCTTCATTGCCTCAGCCATCCCGGCCTCCATCACATTCGACTTGCCGCATATGTTTGGCCGCCAAGTCCCGAATGCAAGACCCCCGCTTCATCTTGGCCCAAAATACCCGCGGGGGAGCAGCCCGTAAGGGCGGCGGGGGCGGCAGCCCCCATGGCCTAAAGGAAGTCGCTCTCCACTTCCGTCACGTCGATCCCCATCGCCTCCAGCCCCGCCTCAAGGTTCTCCGCCAGATGCGGCATCCCCATCAGATACTGGTCGGTGGGCACCGTCGCCTCGGTATAGGCCGTCTCAACCGCCGTCGCGTAATCCTCCGGCTCGAACGCGCCACGGCCCACCCAGGCAATCGCCGTCAGATGCGCCTTCTCGTCATCATTCAGTGCATCGATAAAGGCGTGCAATTCGCGATCGGCGACGCCCTCCTCGCGGAACTGGAAAATGATATGCACCACCTTCTCCGGGCTGATCTCCAGCATGGCGCGACTCCCCTTTTGCATGTCCCATCGTTGCCCCAGCCGCGCCCCAGCGCAAGCCAAACTGCACCCGCTCAGGCCATCATCGCGAAAATTGCCGCATAGGCCACCGCGCCTGCCAGCGTCGCCGCCACCACAGACCGCCGCCAGAACCAGACCGCCACCACCCCTGCCGTGCCCGCCAGCGGTGCCAGCACCGCGCCCGAGGCGGCAAAGGGCAGCGCAGATGCCACGAACAGCGTGGCAATCGCCGCAGGCCCCACCGCCGCCAGAAACCGCGCAAGCCACCCGCCCTGCGCCCCATCGCCTAACCCGAACCGGATCGGCAGAGTGCGGAACGCCCAATTCGCCGCCCCCACGATCAGCGCCAGCGCCAGCACCTCGCCACTCATGCCCGCCCCCGCAGCAACCCGGCCAGTGCGCCAGCCACCATCCCACCCAGAATCCCGGTGGTCGAGGATACCATCAGCGTCCCCGCCACACAGGCCACCCCCGCCACCACGATCACCGGCACCTGTGGCCGCGTCAGGATTGACAGCAGCAGCGCCAGAAACAGCGCAGGCAGCAGGAAGGACAGCCCCGCCTCCAGCACGGGCCAGCCGTCCAGCGCGCCACCCCCCGCCATCGCGCCCGCCACCGTACCGCCCACCCAGGCGGCATAGGCGGGCAGGCCCAGCCCGAACATATAGGCCTCCGCAAACCGGCGCCCCCGCGCCAATTCTCCCAGCGCAGCGCCAAACACCTCATCGGTCAACCCCCAGGCCCAGACCCAGGCCCATTGCTTCGGCGGTCGCTTGCCCGCCCCGGCCCCCGCCGCCTTCATCAGCGCGGGGCCGTAAAGCACATGCCGCAGGTTCATCGCGATCAGGGTGAACGCCGCCACCGGCAGCGCCGCCCCCGATGTCAGCAAGGCAAGAGCCAGAAACTGCGACGCCCCGGCATAGATGATCAGCGACAGCGCCGCCGCCTCCCATCCCGACAAGCCCGCCCCCGTCGCCGCCACACCAAAGGCAAAGGCGATGGGGAAGTACCCCAGCGCAATGGGCAGCGCCGCGATCACCCCCGCGCCGAATGTTCCGGCCTTTTCTTCGCTCACGATCATCCCCACCCTGCCCGGTCCGCAGCGCTACCCGCCCCGCCTCCCCGCGTCAACGCCGCGCCAATGCCACGGACCAGCCCCTTCACCCCTCTGCGCCAATGCACAGAAACCAAAAAGGCGCAGCCGAAGCTGCGCCAATCGGTATGCACACGCGTCTGCACCGCCATCTGCACCGGCGGCTGCACAGCCGCCACGCTATTCCGCGGCTTGGGCGTAAGCCTCCAACGGCGGGCAGGTGCAGATCAGGTTGCGGTCGCCGAACACATTGTCCACCCGCCCGATGGGGGGCCAATACTTGTCCACCCTGAACGCACCGGGCGGAAAGCAACCCTGCTCGCGCGGGTATTTCCGCGTCCAGTCCGCCACCAGATCCTCCACCGTATGCGGGGCATGCCGCAGGGGGCTGTCCTCGGCGGAAATCTCGCCCTTTTCAACCGCGTCAATCTCAGCCCGGATCGCCATCAGCGCCGTGATGAACCGGTCGATCTCGGCCTTCGTCTCGCTCTCGGTGGGCTCCACCATCAGCGTCCCCGCCACCGGCCAGCTCATCGTTGGCGCGTGGAAACCGTTGTCGATCAACCGCTTGGCGATGTCATCCACCGTCACGCCGAATTCGGCAAAGGGCCGCGTGTCGAGGATGCATTCATGCGCCACCCGCCCCTTGTTGCCCATGAACAGGATCGGATAGGCCCCCTGCAACCGCGCCGCGATGTAATTGGCATTCAGGATCGCCACCCGCGTCGCCTGCGTCAGCCCCTCGCCCCCCATCATGAGGCAATAGGCCCATGAAATCAGCAGGATAGACGCGCTACCATAGGGTGCCGCACTCACCGCACCATCCCCACCCAACTCGCTATGCCCCGGCAGATAGGGCGCCAGATGCGCCTTCACGCCAATCGGCCCCATCCCCGGCCCGCCCCCGCCATGCGGAATGGCGAATGTCTTGTGAAGGTTCAGGTGGCTGACATCGCTGCCGATCTCGCCGGGCTTCACCAACCCCACCAGCGCGTTCATATTGGCCCCGTCCAGATAGACCTGCCCGCCATGTGCATGGGTGATCTGGCAAATCTCGCGCACCGTTTCCTCGAACACGCCATGTGTCGACGGATAGGTGATCATGCAGGCGGCAAGGTTTTTCCCCGCCTCTTCCGCACGTTGCCGGAAATCATCCAGATCCACATCGCCATTCGGGGCCGATTTCACCACGACCACCTGCATCCCTGCCATCTGCGCCGAGGCCGGGTTGGTGCCATGCGCCGATACCGGGATCAGGCAGACATTGCGGTGCCCATCCCCCCGCGCACGGTGATAGGCCTGAATGGTAAGCAATCCCGCATATTCCCCCTGCGCTCCACTATTGGGCTGCATGGAGAAGGCATCATATCCCGTCACCTCGCACAGCTTGACCGTCAGGTCGTCAATCGCCTCCTTGTACCCCAGCGCCTGATCTGCCGGGGCAAAGGGGTGCAGCGTGCCGAATTCCGGCCAGGTGATCGGCATCATCTCTGCCGCCGCGTTCAGCTTCATGGTGCAAGACCCCAGCGGGATCATCGCCCGGTCCAGCGCAAGGTCGCGGTCCGACAGGCGGCGCATATAGCGCATCATCTCGGATTCCGCGCGGTTCATGTGGAACACCGGATGGGTCAGATAGTCGGTCTTGCGCACCATATCCTCGGGAAAGCCGAGGTTCGCCCGATGCGGCGGCACCCCGTCAATGCCAAAGGCCCGCAGCACGCGGATCAGCACCTTTTCATCCGTCGTCTCGTCCAGCGAAATCCCCACCCGGTCATTGCCGATCTTGCGGAAGTTCAATCCCTCATGCCGGGCCGCCGCCAAAATACCCGCCTGCCCCACGCCCACCTCAACGGTGATCGTGTCAAAGAACGCCTTGGGGCTCACCTTCGCCCCCGCCGCCTTCAACGCCCGCGCCAGTCGGTTGGTCAGGAAATGCACCCGTTCCGCAATCGCGCGCAGGCCCTTCGGCCCATGGAACACCGCATAGAACGACGCCATCACCGCCAGCAAAGCCTGCGCCGTGCAGACGTTGGACGTCGCCTTCTCGCGCCGGATATGCTGCTCGCGCGTTTGCAGCGACAAACGGTATGCCTTGTTGCCCCGTGCATCGATGGAAACCCCCACGATCCGCCCCGGCATCGCGCGCTTGTAATCATCCTTGCAGGACATGAAGGCCGCATGTGGCCCGCCGTAACCCAAGGGCACGCCGAACCGCTGGCTCGACCCGATGGCGATATCCGCCCCCATCGCCCCCGGTTCTTTCAAAAGCGTTAACGCCAACAGATCGGTCGCGACAATAGCCACCGCCTTCACCGCATGCAGCGCCGCGATTTCATTCGTGAAATCAACCACATGCCCATAGGTTCCGGGATACTGGAAAATCGCCCCGAACAGCGTTGCAGGCTCCATCTTCGCCGGATCACCGACGATCACCTCAATCCCCAAAGGCTCTGCCCGCGTGCGGATCACGCCGATGGTCTGCGGATGGCAGCCATGGTCGACAAAGAACCCCCGCGCCTTGGTCTTGGCCACCCGCTCGGCCATCGCCATCGCCTCTGCCGCCGCCGTCGCCTCGTCCAGCAGGCTGGCATTGGCCACCGGCAACCCGGTCAGATCGGAAATCATGGTCTGATAGTTCAGCAGCGCCTCCAATCGCCCCTGCGCGATCTCGGGCTGATAAGGGGTATAGGCCGTGTACCATGCCGGGTTTTCCAGAATGTTCCGCTGGATTGCGGGCGGCGTCACCGTGCCGTAATAGCCCTGCCCGATCAGGCTGGTCATCACCTTGTTCTTCGCACCCACCGCCCGCATCCGCGCCAGCAATTCATGCTCGGACAAGGGCGCCCATCCCAAGGGCACCGCCTGCCGGATCGACTTCGGCACCGTCTCGTCGATCAACGCATCCAGCGTCTTGACGCCCACCACCTTCAGCATCTCCTCCATCTCGGCAGGCGAAGGGCCGATATGGCGGCGGTTGGCAAAATCGTAGGGATTATAGTCGACGGGGGTAAAGGTCATGGCGCGCACCTTGATTTCTGAAAAGGCGGGGGGTTTGGGGAAGGCGGGCACCGCAGCGCCCACCAAATTCCTTCGAAGGAATTTGCAAAAGTCTTCGAAAACTTCTGCCTTTCAACGGCTTGAACCGGGATCACCCGATCATGTCGTTGTATTCATCCTCATCCATGAACTGATCCAGCACATCCAGATCATCGACCTTCATCTTGAAGAACCAGGCCGCCCCGGTGGGGTCCTCGTTCACCAATGCCGGGTTGTCGATCAGCTTGGTGTTCACCGCCACGATCTCGCCCTCGATCGGGGCCAGGATGTCGGACGCGGCCTTCACGCTCTCGATCACCACAACCTCATCGCCGGATGCGACCATGGTCTCCGTCGCGGGCAATTCCACGAACACCACATCCCCCAACTGGGTGGCGGCATGTTCGGTGATGCCCACGACCACCAGATCACCCTCGATCCGCAGCCATTCATGTTCTTCGGTATACTTCATCGCATCCTCAACGCTTGTAGGTGGTGGGGTGGAAAGGCATCGGCACCACGGTCACGGGCAGGCGCTTGCCGCGCACCTCGCCCATCACCGCCGTTCCGATATTTGCATAAGACGCAGGGACATAGCCCATGGCAACAGGCGCCTCGACCGAAGGCCCGAACCCGCCGGATGTGACGCGGCCCAGCGGCGTGCCGTCCACGGCGAACAGCTCCACCCCCTCGCGCATCGGCGCCCGGCCCTCGGGCCGCAGGCCCACGCGGCACCGCTCCGGCCCTTCGGCCAGTTCCCGCAGGATGCGCTCCGCACCGGGAAAGCCCCCGGCCCGCTCGCCACCCGCACGCCGCACCTTCTGGATCGCCCAGGTCAAACCGGCCTCTACCGGGCTGGTCCCATCGTCGATGTCATGGCCATAAAGGCACAGCCCCGCCTCCAGCCGCAGCGAATCCCGCGCGCCCAACCCGATGGGCATCACCCCCGGCCGCGCCAGCAACTTTTCCGCAAAATCCAGCGCGCGCCCTTCAGGGATCGACAGTTCAAAACCGTCCTCGCCGGTATAGCCCGACCGCGACAGCCAGATCTCGGCCCCGTCCCATGCCATCACGGCCACATCCATGAACCGCATCGCCGCCACGTCCGGCAACAGCCCGGCCAGCGCAGCCTCCGCCCCCGGCCCCTGCAGCGCCAAGAGCGCACGGTCCTGAATGAACTCCACCTCCGCCACAGCGCCCAGATGCGCGCGCATATGCGCCACATCGGCTTCCTTGCAGGCGGCATTGACCACGACGAACAGGTGATCGCCCCGATTGGCGAACATCAGGTCATCCTCAATCCCGCCCGTCTCATTGGTAAACAGCCCATAGCGCTGCCGTCCCGCAGGCACCCCCGCCACATCCACCGGCATCAGCGCCTCGAACCCCGCGCACAGCGCCGCCATCCCCGCCTTGGGCCGCAGGATCACCTGCCCCATATGGCTCACGTCAAACAGCCCGGCCGCTGCCCGCGTATGCAGATGTTCCTTCATCACCCCGGCCGGATATTGCACCGGCATCTCATAGCCGGCAAAGGGCACCATCTTGCCCCCCAGCCCCACATGCAGGTCATGCAGCCCCAACCGCTTCAGATCCGTCTGTTCAAGGTCGGACAAAACGCCCCTCCCCAGTCTTCAGAGCGCCGGTTGTGAAAACCAATCGGCACCGTCCGGACAGGCCAATCCCTGTCCCACGATGCCCCCTCTGTCCTTGTCCTGACGGACGCCTGAGATCGTTATCCCTTCGGCGGGCGCATCCGCGCCACTCTCCAGAGTTCTTCGCCAGCAACGGTCCGTTGCGCCTGAGAGTTTACCGGGGCGGTTGCTCCTTCGGCACCGGCTCCCACAGGGTTGCCCCTGCGCGCCGGATTCTCCCGATGCTGGTCCCCTTGCCTAACCCGGCCTCCGCGATCCGGCAAGGGGGAAATCATATGCGACGGTATACACCCCGTCCACGACACAGGCCGCACCCTACACCGCGCGGGTTTGCGTCACCCGGTCCACCACCCGCAAGGCCAGCCAGACCGCCAGCAAGCCGAAGAGTATCCCCCCCACCGCTTGGCCCACCAGCACGCCGGGCGCCCCCCACCACATTCCGAAGGCCAAGGCGAACGGCACCGTCCCGATCGTATGCCGCCCCCAGTTCACCATCGTCGATTGCATCGCCGCGCCAAGATTGTTGCACACGGCATTGGCGACAAAGATCATCCCGTTGAAAAAGAACAGCAAACTCAACGGCCCGCAGAACAGATAGATCAGATCCCGCGTCAACCCCTCGGCATGGAAGGCATCCGCAATCGCCCCCCGTGCAAGGAACAGCACCGCTGACATGACCACGATCACGATCCCCGAAAACAGGATGGACTCGCGCAGCGTCCGACGCACCCTATCCATCTTCCCGGCGCCAAGGTTCTGCCCGATGATCGGCCCCACCGCCCCCGACAGTGCGAAAATGATCCCGAACGCCACCGGCGTCAGCCGCCCCGCAATCGCCATCCCGGCCACCGCTGCCTCGCCGTAACCAGCCACCATCCGCGTCACGACGGCCTGCCCCACCGGCGTCGCCAGCTGCGTCAGAATCGCCGGCCCGGAAATGGCGAAAAGGGGTGCCGCCGCCGCCAACACACTCGCCCCCGAGGGCCGCCCGAACCCGCCGTAATGCCGCCAGATCGGCCAGATCGCCATGCCCGCAATCGCCGCCCGCGACCCCCACCCCGCCAGCGCCGCCCCGGTCAGCCCAAGGTCTGCCCACAGGATCAGCACCGGGTCCAGCGCCGCAAGCACCACCGCACCCCAGACCGTCACCATCATCGACCGCCGCGCATCGCCATGCGCCCTGAGCACCCCCGCACCGATCATCCCGATCATCAGCAAAGGCTGCGACGGGATAAGGATGCGCAGATAATGCAGCGTCGCCTCCGCCGTGGCATCCACCGCCCCCAGCAACCCCACGATACCCGGCAGCAGCACCCAGACCAGCGCCGCAAACGCCGCCCCGAAACCGGCCCCCAGCAACAACCCTTCCGTCGTGCGCTGCCGCGCCAGCGCCAGATCGCGCGCCCCCACCGCCCGCGACACCAGCGCCGACACGCCGACAGACAGCCCGATCCCGAAAGCCGTGGTGAAAAACAGCACCGCCCCGGCATAGCCGATGGCCGCCGTCTTCACCGGATCCTGCAACCAGGAAATGTAAAGAAGGTTGATCAGATCGACGACAAAGATCGCCATCAACCCCACCGACGATGTCAGCGACATCACCGCGATATGCCGAAACAGGTTGCCCGTGACGAACTTGCCCTGAACCGGGGCCTTCGCCGCCGGTGTCACGCTTGTCTCTTCAAAAGACTCCATGCCGTTTCACCTTGGCCCAAATACCCAATGAACGCCCGCCACGGGCGCATCGCGCACAAGTCGGGCCCGGAATTTTCGCAGAAAATTCGTGGCCTCAGCCCGCCCGAACCACCTTCAACAGCGGCATCACATCCGCCATTTCCGGCCCGTTCGCCCGCCCCGTCAGCGCCTTGCGCAACGGCATGTACAGCCCTTTGCCCTTGCGGCCAGTGGCGGCCTTCACCGCTTCGGTCCACGCGCCCCAAGTCGCCTGCGTCCAGGGGCGCGGCGGCAGCATCGCCACCGCCTGCGTCACAAATTCCGCATCCTCCGGCTCAATCAGCGGCTCGGCCCCATCCCGGAACAGCGCCGACCACTCCGCCAGATCGTCCAGCACGGTGATGTTGCCCTTGGCCACCGCCCAGAACGCCTCGGCCTCCGCCGCAGGCACGCCCAGCGCGGCGATCTTCTCGGCCACTTCGGCGAAAGGCAGGCTTTGGACATAGGCCCGCGTCAGCGGGAAGAGGTCCTCGGCATCGAATTTCGTCGGTGCCGATCCGAACGATCCCACATCGAACCCGTCGATCAAATCCTGCATCGATGTGGCCAGCTCCACCGGCTTTGATGATCCCAGCCGCGCCATCAGCGACATCAGCGCCAGCGGCGCCACGCCCCGCGCCCGCAAATCGCGCAAGGACAGCACCCCCAGCCGCTTGGACAATTCCTCGCCCTGCGGCCCGGTCAACAGGCTGTGATGCGCAAATGTCGGCGGCACGCCGCCCAGCGCCTTCATGATCTGGATTTGCGTCGCGGTATTCGTCACATGATCCGCGCCCCGCACGATATGGGTCACCCCCATATCCACATCATCCACAGATGACGCAAAGGTATAAAGCACCTGCCCATCCGCCTTTATCAGCACCGGGTCCGACACCGACGCCGCATCGATCGAAATGTCGCCGATGATCCCGTCACGCCACTCGATCCGCTCCAGATCCAGCCGGAACCGCCAATATCCCTGCCGCCCCTCGGCGCGGTAGGCGGCCTTCTGCTCCTCGGTCAGGTGCAAGGACGCCCGGTCATACACCGGCGGCTTGCCCATGTTCAGCAATTTCTTGCGCTTCAGGTCCAGCTCGACCGGGGTCTCGAAACATTCATAGAACCGCCCCGCCGCCTTCAGCGCCTCGGCCGCTTCGGCATAACGCGCCATCCGCTTGGATTGCTGCTCGACCCGGTCATAGCGGATGCCCAGCCACTCCAGATCCGCCTTCAGCCCGTCAATGTATTCCTGCTTTGACCGTTCCTGATCCGTATCATCCAGCCGCAGGATGAACGTCCCCCCCGCCTTGCGGGTGATCAGATAGTTCATCAGCGCGGTGCGCAGATTGCCCACATGGATATATCCGGTGGGTGACGGCGCGAAACGGGTGGTGACGGTGGTCATGTGACAGGCTCCGATGGACCCTGCCCCTCTTTCACAGGCGGCCTCTTTTGTCCATATCTGCACCAGACCCCCGGCAGGAAAGGCCGCTCCATGACCACCGCCAACGCCACCGCCGAAGATGACACCATCGCAACCCAGCCCCCCGGATGGGACGGCTTCACCGCCCCCGATCTGGCACTGTTCGAACAGCTTGCCCATGGCGCGGTGATCTCCCTGCCCCAGCCCTGGCGCGACATCGCCACCAAGGTCGCCCTGCGCATCGTCGACTTCCCGCCCGATGACATGCTCGAAGCGATGGACCTGAACGATCCCTATGAACTGACCGGGCTGTACGAAGGCACCCCGCTCACCGAAAAGTCGGTGATGGATCAGCCCGACCAACCCGATATCGTCTGGCTTTTCCGCCGCCCGATCCTTGAGGAATGGATCGACCGGGGCGATGTCGGCCTCGGCGATCTGATCACCCATGTCGTGATCCACGAATTCGCCCATCACTTCGGCTGGTCGGACGACGATATCGCCGCCATCGACCCGTGGTGGGAATGACCGCTCTCACAAAACCGCTTTCAAGATGCCACTCTCAAAATGCCACTCTCAAAATGATCGCAGGTCATGTGCGCCACCGCACATGACCTGACTTAACCGTGACTGGCCTGACAGGCGCGACCCCCTATCCTTTCGGACAGTTTGATCCAGGAGGATGCCATGACGACCCTGTCCCGCCGCCACGCGCTGCTCGCCGGTGCCACCCTTCCCTTCGCCGCCCCCGCGCTGCTCTCGGGCCAATCGGCCCTTGCCGCCGCGCCGATGCAAGGCGCGGCCACCGCGCTGTTCAACCGCGCCAAGCTGGGCGCCTTCGAGGTGACGACCATCCTCGCCGGCAGCCGCGCCGGTGACAAGCCGCAGGAAACCTTCGGCATGAACGTCACGCCCGAGGAATTCGCCGCCGCATCGGCCGCGAATTTCATCCCCGCTGACAAGAGCGTCAGCTTCTTCACCCCTGTCGTGGTCAACACCGGCGCGGAACTGGTGCTGTTCGACACCGGCCTTGCGTCTGATGCCACCACCGCTGCGCTGGCCAGCGCCGGGATCACCCCCGATCAGATCGATATCGTGGTGCTGACCCATATGCACGGCGATCATATCGGCGGCCTGTCCAATGACGCGGGCGCGGTCACCTATGCCAATGCCCGCTACGTGACCGGCGCGACCGAGCATAACAATTGGTCCGCTGCGGCGAATGAAGGCTTTGACGCCAAGGTCAAACCGCTGAACGACAAGTTCACCTTCCTCGATGACGGCGGCGCGGTTGTGTCGGGCATCACCGCCATGGCCGCACCGGGCCATACGCCGGGGCATTTCACCTATATGCTGGAGAGTAACGGCGCGCGGATGGCGATCCTCGCCGACACGGCCAACCACTATGTCTGGTCGCTGGCCTATCCCGATTGGGAAGTGCGCTTCGATCAGGACAAGGTGCAGGCCGCCGCCACCCGGCGCACGATCCTTGGCATGCTCGCCACCGACAAGATCCCCTTCGCGGGTTATCACATGCCCTTCCCCGGCGTTGGCTTTGTCGAGGCAAACGGCGACGGCTTCCGCTACGTCCCCGCCAGCTATCAGCTGATGCTCTGATCCAACGGGGGAGGGGGCAACCGCCCCCTCCCCCGCACCCCCTCCCCGTTCCCAAACCTGACAGCGGTTGCCCGACAGTGGGCGTTAGCGCTATCGTTGCATGCGGGCACCACGTCGGGTATCGGCCCGCGTCGATCAAGGGGAAGCAGCAGATGTCTGAAATCACGCCCGTTCTGCAGCAAACCCCGATCCTGACGCTCACGCTGAACCCGGCACTGGATATGGCCACATCCGTCCCGCAGATGGTGGCAGATGAAAAGCTGCGCTGCTCGGAACCCCAGCTGGATCCCGGCGGCGGCGGCCTGAATGTCAGCCGCGCGATCCATGCACTGGGGGGCGAATCCCTCGCCCTCGTGGCCCTCGGCGGGTTGACCGGCGACCGCTTGGCAGTCCTGATTCGGCGCGAAGGCGTGATGTTTCTGGGCATCACCGGCCCCGGCGAAACCCGCCAGAGCCTGACGGTGAACGAGGCCGCCACCGGCCGCCAATACCGCTTCATGCTGCCCGGCCCGGTCTGGTCCGATGCCGATCAGGACCGCGTCTTCCTGCTCTTGCGCGCGGCAGGCAAGCCGGGTGGTTTCGCCGTAATCTCGGGCAGCCAACCGCCCGGCGTGCCCATGGATTTCCCCGCACGCCTCGCAGCCTCCATGGCCGGAATGCGCGTGGTGCTGGATACGTCGGGCGCCGCCCTCACTCAGGCCGTGACCCATCCCATCCCCGGGCTTGACCTGCTGCGCATGGATGGCGAAGAGGCCGAGGCGCTGGCAGGCCACAAACTCGACACCCGAACCGACACCGCCGATTTCGCCCAATCCCTCGTGGCGCGGGGCGTGGCGAGTAAGGTCGTCGTGGCGCGCGGGGCAGATGGGTCGGTGCTGGCCGATGCCACCCGCCGCATCTTTGCCAAGGCCCCGAAGGTGACCGTGAACTCCAAAGTCGGCGCAGGCGACAGCTTTGTCGGCGGCTATATCCTCGCCCTCGCGCGCGGCCAGTCCGAGGCCGAGGCCCTGGCTCAGGGCGTGGCCGCCGCCGCCGCCGCAGTCATGTCCGCCGCCACCGAGCTTTGCCGCCCCGAGGATGTCGCGCGCCTGCTGCCCGAAGCGGTGGTCAGCACCGTCTGATCTCAGCGCGACCCTGCCCCGCTGCGCCCTGCCCCGGCACCCGGGGTTTCACCCCGGACCCCAGGGTATTTGGGCCAAGATGAAAACGAGCCGCTTCATCTTGGGAAAAATACCCTGGGGGTGAGCTGCCGCAGGCGGCGAGGGGGCAAGGCCCCCTGCGACCCCGAAACTGCCTTTAGGTCGCCCGTTTCAGGCCGCGCCGCTGCCATCGCGCCAGCGGTTCACCATCGGATAGCGCCGATCCAGCCAGAACGCCTTTTGCGTCAGCCGCACGCCCGGGGCAGACTGAAAGCGCTTCCATTCCGAGGTATAGAGCAGGCTTTCCACCCGCTTCACCGTCGCCAGATCAAAGCCCTGCGCCACGATCTGCGCGACCGACATTTCCTTTTCCACCAGCCCCTCAAGGATGGCATCAAGGATGTCATAGGGCGGCAGGCTGTCATCATCGCGCTGATCTGCGCGCAATTCGGCGCTTGGCGGCTTTTCGATGATCCGCGGCGGGATCACCTCTCCGCGCGGCCCTTTCATCCAGGGGCGGTGGTTCTCGTTCCGCCAGCGGCAGGTGTCGAAAACGCGGGTCTTCCACAGATCCTTGATCGGGTTATAGCCGCCGTTCATATCGCCATAGATCGTGCAATAGCCCACCGCGACCTCGGATTTGTTCCCCGTCGTCAGCAGCATCGCGCCGAACTTGTTCGACAGCGCCATCAAGAGCAGCCCCCGCAGGCGCGACTGGATGTTCTCCTCGGTGATCCCCGGCGCGGTCCCCGCAAACAACGGCCCCAACGCAGCCCCTACTGCCGCCTGCGGGCCGGTGATCGGGATCGTGTCCAGCCGTGCCCCCAGCCGCCTTGCGCAATCGGCCGCATCCTCCAGCGAATGGGCCGAGGTGAATTCGGACGGCAGCATCACGCAATGCACGTTGTCCGGCCCCAGCGCATCGGCGGCAATGGTTGCTACCAGCGCCGAATCGATCCCGCCTGACAGGCCAAGCACCACCTTGGAAAACCCCGACTTCGCCAGATAGTCATGCAACCCCACCGTCATGGCGCGATAATCGGCCTCGGCCACCGGCGGGATCGGCGCAATGGCCCCCTTTTCCGCCTGCCAGCCCTCGCCCATGCGGGTGAAATCCACATGCGTCACGCAATCGTCGAATTGCGGGAACTGCACCGCCAGATGCCCGCCCGGGTTCAGCACCATGGAACAGCCGTCGAACACCTGGTCATCCTGCCCGCCGGTCATGTTCAGATACACAAGCGGCAGCCCCGTCTCGACCACGCGCGACACCATCAGGTTCAGCCGCAGATCCGGCTTGCCACGATGATAGGGCGATCCGTTCGGCACCAGCAGGATCTCGGCCCCCGTTTCCGCCAGCGTCTCTGCCACATCCGGGTGCCAGCTGTCCTCGCAGATCGGCGTGCCGATGCGCACGCCGTTCACCACATAGGGGCCGTGCACATCGGCGGGGGTGAACAGGCGCTTTTCGTCAAACACCCCGTCATTGGGCAGATGATGCTTCAGCACGGTCGCCGTCACCTGCCCGCCCTGCAGGATGTAATAGGCGTTGAACAGCTGCCCCTCGCGCAGTGCAGGCCCCCCGATGCCCAGCGCCGGACCATCGGCGCAATCGCGCGCCAGCGCCTCGATCGCGGCAATCGCATCGGCCACGAAGGCGGGCTTCAGGATCAGATCCTGCGTCTGATAGCCGGTGATGAACATTTCCGTCAGCGCGGCCATGTCGGCACGGGCAGCCTTGGCCTCCTCCCACACGGCGCGGGCGCGGGCGGCATTGGCGGCGATGGCCCCCACTGTGGGGTTCAACTGCGCCAGCGTCAGACGAAAGGTATCGCTCATGCGCGGTATATCCCTGTTCTTGCCCTCTGGTTCTAGCAGAACCCCGGCGAAGGGAAAGGTGCGCGGCTTGCGGCAGGCCAGAGCGGCGGCTAGGCTGCACCGCGCAAGAGCAGCGATGGTCAGACAGGCGGCAGGGATGCGGAACGGACGGGCAGTTTGGGCACTTACCTTGGCGGCGGCGCTGGCCCTGCCCGCAGGCGCATGGGCGCAGGACGAGGGCGAGGTCATCACCAAACAATATGATGACGGATCGGTCTATGAAGGCACCTTCCGCAACGGGTTGCAGCATGGCATCGGCACCTATCGCCTGCCCAACGGTTTCGAATATTCCGGCGAATGGCAGGATGGGCAGATCATCGGCACCGGGCGCGCCACTTATCCCAACGGGTCGGTCTATGAAGGCGCCTTCGTCGCGGGCAAGCCGGAAGGCAAGGGCAAGATCACCTATCCCGATGGCGGCAGCTATGAAGGCGACTGGGTCGCAGGCGCGATCACCGGCGCGGGCGTCGCCCGCTATGCCAATGGCGCGGTCTATACCGGCCTGTTCAAGGACGGCAAACACGAAGGCCGCGGCGTGATGGAAGGCCCGGGCGGCTATCGGTTTGAAGGCAACTGGATCGCGGGCGAAAAGGATGGCGAAGGCAAAGTCACCTATCCCGATGGCGCCGTCTATGACGGGATGCTCAAGGCGGGTCAGCGCAGCGGACGCGGCACACTGACCCTGCCCGATGGCATGACCTATGTGGGCGATTGGCTGGATGGCCAGATCAACGGTCAGGGCAAGCTGACGCAGGCCAATGGCGATGTCTATGAAGGCGCCTTCAAGGACGGGCTGAAGAACGGCACGGGCACGCTGACCTATGCCAATGGCGATGTCTATCAGGGCAATTTCACCGCCGACCGCCGCAGCGGGCAAGGCGTGTTCCGCAGCACCGATGGATTTATCCTCGAAGGCACATGGGCCGAGGGCAGCCTGTCGGGCCAAGGCAAGCTGACCTATCCCGACGGCGCGGTCTATCAGGGCGCGCTGGCCGCCGACCGCCCGCAGGGCAAAGGCAAGATCACCTATGCCGATGGCACCACCTATGAAGGCGACTGGGCGGCGGGCGTGATCACTGGCACCGGAACCGCCACTTATGCCGACGGGTCGGTCTATCAGGGCAGCCTCAAAGACGCCAAACCCGAAGGCCAGGGCAAGATGACCAAGCCCGATGGCTATGTCTATGACGGCCAATGGAAAGCGGGCCTGCGCGAAGGCAAGGGCATCGCCACCTTTGCCGATGGATCCGTTTATGAGGGGGATTTCAAGGCCGGCCTGCGCCACGGCACGGGCAAGCTGACCATGCCGGATGGTTTCATCTACGAAGGCGCCTGGCTCGATGGCGAGATTCACGGTCAAGGCCGCGCCACCTATCCCGGCGGCGATGTCTACGAAGGCGCCTTCGAAAAGGGCAAGCGGCAGGGGCAGGGCAAGCTGACCTATGCCAGCGGTCAGGTGGCCGAGGGAAACTGGCTCAACGGCATCCTCGTCGCCCCGCCCGAAGCGGAGCCAGAAGCACCGGCAGAGCCTCCGGCGGCCACGGAAGCAGCCCCCGCTCCCGCTGAAAACTGACCCGCCCCTCTCTTCTCTGCCCAAATATCCTCAGGGGGGTGAGGCGCGCCCGGACGATCTTCCAGTGGAAGATCGTCAGCGCCGAGCGCCCGATGACCTGCATCGGGCCGCGAAAACGCGGCACGTGGCCTGCGGGGGCGGATCGCCCCCTGATTTTTCGCATGAAAAATCGTTGTCCCCGCCAGCCCCTACACCGTCTCGCCCGCGTCAAGCCGCGCGAGGAACCCCTCCGCCTCCGCAAGCACCCGGCTGCGATGGCCTGCCTCCATCTTGTCCCAGGTCCGGTACATCTGCGCCATGCGCGGATTGCCCTCGAACCGCGCCCGGTGCCGGGTCAGGAAATGCCAGTAGAGCAGATTGAACGGACAGGCCGCCACGCCCGCCTTCTCCTTCACCTTATAGGCGCAGCCGCCGCAGTAATCCGACATGCGGTCGATATAGGCCCCGGAACTGACGTAAGGCTTGGACCCCACCACCCCGCCATCGGCGAACTGGCTCATCCCGATCGTGTTCGGTGCCTCCACCCATTCAAAGGCATCCGCATAGACCGACAGATACCATTCATGTACCAAAGCGGGGTCCACCCCGGCCAGCAGCGCGAAATTCCCCGTCACCATCAGCCGCTGGATGTGATGGGCATAGGCCATGTCGCGCGTCTGCCCCACCGCATGCGAAAGGCAGCGCATCCGCGTCTTGCCCCCCCAGTAAAGCGGCGGCAAGGCGCGGGAATGGCCCAGCGCATTGCGCGTCACATAGTCCGGCCCCTCCAGCGCCCAGATACCCCGGATGAATTCGCGCCAGCCGATGATCTGGCGGATGAATCCCTCCGCCGCGTTGATCGGCGCGCGGCCCGCGCGCCATTCCGCCTCGACCCGTTGGCAAATCTCAACGGGCGTGAGCAGCCCGATATTCAGATAGGGCGAGATCAGCGCATGGCTCAGCGTGGGGTCCCCCGCCAGCATGGCATCCTGCTCATCCCCGAATGTCGGCAGCGCATGGGTGGCAAAATGATCCAGCGCCGCCAGCGCATCGGCCCGCGTCACGCCCCAGCCGAAAGGCCGCACCGCCCCGAAATGCGTGGCAAACCGCGCCTCGACCAGCGCCAGCACGTCTTCCGTCACGGCATCCGGGGCAAAGCGCGGCGGGCGGGGGCGGAACAGGTCGGCCTTGGCGGGCTTGCGGTTGTCGTGGTCGAAATTCCACTGCCCGCCAGCGGGCTTGTCCCCCTCCATCATCAGCCCGGTCTTGCGCCGCATCTCGCGATAGAACCATTCCATCCGCAATTGCTTGCGCCCCTCGGCCCAGGCGACGAAATCCGCCTCGGAACACAGAAACCGGTCGTCGGGCAGTTGCGTCACCGGAATGGGGCACTCTGCCAGCGCCTGCCGCAGCCGCCACTCCCCCGGCGCGGTGGCGATCACCTGCGCCGCGCCGAACTCTGCCGCGCGCCGGATCAATTCGCCGGGGATCGACTGGCTGTTTTCGGGATCATCCAGCCGGGAATAGGCGACCCTCACCCCCCTGCCCTGCAGATCACCCGCGAAATGCCGCATCGCCGACAGGATCAGCGCGATCTTCTGCGGATGGTGCGGCACATGGGTGCCCTCCGCCATCACCTCGGCCATCACCACCACATCGCCGGGCCCTGCCGCCCGCAACGCGGCGATATCGGGCGTCAATTGATCGCCCAGCACAAGAATCAAACGGGTCATGCGCCCCATCCTTTCGCCTGGCACCGGATGGGACCGTCGGATTTGGGTATTTGGGCCAAGATGAAACCCATGGCGCATGACAGGGTCACCACGGTATCACCTTCCCCTGCCAGTCGAAAAACCCGCCCGTATCCCCCGGGGTCAAGCCGTCCAGCACCGCCAGCAGATTTTCCGCCGCCTCTCCGGGCGTCACCGTCGGATGCCCCCCCGCATAGGCCGCCGTCAAGGGCGTGGCCACCGTGCCGGGATGCAGCGCCACCAGCGTCGCCTGCGGATGGCTGCGCGCCAGTTCGACGGATGCCGTACGGATGATCTGGTTTAGCGCCGCCTTGGCCGCGCGGTACCCGTGCCAGCCGCCCAGCCGGTTGTCGCCGATGGACCCCACCCGCGCCGACAGCGCCGCAATCTTCGCGGGCCGATCCTTGGGAACCAACCGCAGCGCATGTTTCAAAACCAGCGCCGGGCCGATCGCATTCAACGCGAATTGCGCCGCCATCGCCGCCGGGTCCAGCGCGCGCAGCGCCTTTTCCGGGCGGTTGCCGCCGATCTCCAACCCGCCCGTCGCGATGAAGATCAGATCTACCCCCGGCTCCAGCGGGGCCAAAACCCGCGCGATGCTGGCCTCATCCGTCAGGTCCAGCCCATGATCGCGCCGCGACAGGCCGGTGACCGCCGCTCCCCGCCCCTCCAGTGCCGCTACAAGCGCCGCACCAATCCCGCCCGATGATCCGATGATGACTGCGCGCATGGGGCACCCCGTTCCGGCTCGACATTCCGGCCCGACTCCGGCCCGACATTCCGGCCGTGCAGATAAGCCGATGAAAAGCGCGGGCAAGACGCGTTTTCCGCCTTGCGCTGCCGCAATTCCTGCGTATCGTCGCGCCCCATGACACGGGACCGGCATATCGCTTTCATTTCGGGTGCAAACTGCGCCCCGCTCGGCTGTGACGCGTCCGCCCGTGGCCTGCTTCTCCTTAGCCGCCTCTGAGCGTGCCCCTGGGCGCGACCGCTCGGAGGTGAACAGCGCCCGCCAAGGAAAAGCACAGACGGCACAAGGAACCCAGCCATGACTGACACCAGCACGCAACCCCGCGTCATGATCTTCGACACCACCCTGCGCGACGGCGAACAATCCCCCGGCGCGACCATGACCCATGCCGAAAAGCTGGAAATCGCGGGCCTTCTGGATGAGATGGGCGTCGATATCATCGAGGCGGGCTTTCCCATCGCCTCTGAGGGTGATTTCAACGCGGTGAGCGAAATCGCCAAACGGGCGAAAACCTCCACGATCTGCGGCCTCGCGCGCGCGAATTTCAAGGATATCGACCGCTGCTGGGAAGCTGTGCGCCACGCCAAATCCCCGCGCATACACACCTTCATCGGCACCTCGCCGCTGCACCGGGCCATCCCCAATCTGGACATGGACCAGATGGCCGAACGCATCCATGACACCGTGACCCACGCCCGCAACCTGTGCGACAACGTGCAATGGTCGCCGATGGATGCCACGCGCACGGAAGGCGATTACCTCTGCCGCGTGGTAGAGATTGCCATCAAGGCCGGGGCCACCACCATCAACATCCCCGATACCGTGGGCTACACCTACCCCTTTGAGTCCGCCAAGATCATCCGCATGCTCCTCGAACGTGTTCCCGGCGCGGATACGATCATCTTCGCCACCCATTGCCACAACGATCTCGGCATGGCGACGGCCAACGCATTGGCCGCGGTCGAGGCCGGCGCGCGCCAGATCGAATGCACCATCAACGGGCTGGGCGAACGCGCGGGCAATACCGCGCTGGAAGAGGTGGTCATGGCGATGAAGGTTCGCAATGACATCCTGCCTTACCGCACGAATATCGATACGACCAAGATCATGAACCTGTCCCGCCGCGTTTCCACCGTGTCGGGCTTTCCGGTGCAGTTCAACAAGGCCATCGTCGGCAAGAACGCCTTTCTGCACGAATCCGGCATCCATCAGGACGGCGTGCTGAAGAACGTGGAAACCTTCGAAATCATGCGCCCCGAAGACATCGGTCTGAACCAGAAAAACCTGACCATGGGCAAACATTCCGGCCGCGCCGCCTTGCGGGCCAAGCTCAAGGAACTGGGCTATGATCTGGCTGACAACCAGTTGAACGATGTTTTCGTCCGGTTCAAGGCGCTCGCCGACCGCAAGAAAGAGGTCTACGACGATGACCTGATCGCCCTTGTGGCCGATGAGGCGACGATGGACGCGCATGACACGCTGGTGCTGAAGAAGCTGCGCGTCATCTGCGGCACTGAGGGCCCGCAAGAGGCCGACATGGTGCTGTCCATCGACGGGGTCGATCACCACATCGACGCCACCGGGGATGGCCCGGTGGATGCCGCCTTCAACTGCATCAAGATGCTGTTCCCGCACAAGGCGCGGTTGCAGGTCTATCAGGTGGCCGCCGTGACCGAAGGCACCGATGCACAGGCCACCGTCAGCGTGCGGCTTGAAGAAGACGGCCGCATCGTCACCGGCGCCAGCGCCGATACCGATACCATCGTGGCCAGCGTGAAGGCCTATGTGAACGCGCTCAACCGCCTGATCGTCCGCCGCCAGAAAACCGCGCCGGGCGAAGATGTGAAGACCGTCACCTATCACGGCGAGTGACAAGGCAGGGGCGGCACAGGCCGCCCCTTTTTGCCTTTGGCCAGGATACTCGCCCTTGTCACCCCTTGGTCGCCGCGCGCCCTAGATCAGCGCAAACCGCCCGTTGACCGCCGCCGCATGGCCCGTCAGCGCCCGGTTTCCCGCCCATTGCTGCAACAGATCGGCCCAGCGCAGCGGAACGAACACCACATCATCCCCTTTCACCGCCTGCGCATAGGCGGCAATCTCCGCCTCGTGCCGCTTGATCGCCGCCGGGTCCAGCGGCTTGCCATTGGCCCAGGCACGCGGGGCGGCATGCAGATAGACCAGCACCGCCCCCAGCCCGCGCTTTTGCGCCTGCGTCCGCAGGCCATAGGTATGCTTGATCAGCTGCACCGCATCCAGATGGCGAAAGCTGCGCTCCCCCTCGATCAGGCGTGACCGCATCATGTCATGCCGCGCCATTCCCGTTCCCCAGTCGCGGCTGTCATAGGCCTCGGAAAACACTGTGGCCTTGCCCGGACGGAACGGCTCATAGCGTTTGGACTCCACCCCCACCAGCGACGTCGCCGTGGTCACCGCCGCATCCAGCCAGGGATGCCGTCCGCCCTTCCAGGGAAAGCGCATCTCGGCCTCGATCTCCACCGCCAGCGGCTTTCCCATCGGCACGCCGGGCAAGGGCGGCAGCATCGCCGCACGCTCCAGAAACCAGCCAAAGGCATTCACCGCCAGCGCGGCCGAGGATTCGGGGCTGTCGAACTTGCCAGTGGCCAGCTCGTTTCCCGGCGACCGCGCCAGCGCGGCAAGGACGGCGTCGACCGGCACTCCGGGAAGGAAATCTGGCAAGCTTCACCTCATCGCTCTCGATATCTGCTGGTATCTGCGGCAACGCCCGGCAGCAAGGTGCATGGGGCAACACGGGCAGACGCAACCCATGACAGAGCTCATCACCGCCACATGCAACCCTGCGGCGATTGTCCCCACTTTGGCAACAATCATGGCCAATTCCCCGGCGAAAACAGCCCATTGTTCGCCATTCTTCCACAATCTCGCCCAAAACGCCCGTCATGTTAATCTCCATTAACAGGAGGCGACCCCGTGCCACTGACCTTCAACGCGATCTTTCTGGGCAACACCGCCATCCGGATTGACCCGACCGAGGGCGATCAGGACGCCGAGAACGCCAACCTTCTGGTCGGGCAGACCTTCGGCTCCACGGCCGACTCGCTCGCGGCGCGCTGGGTCAGCTTCACCTCGGTCAATCGCGGCGGCAACGCCACGGCGCTGGATCAGAACAACAACGTCGCGAACGACCGCGCCACGATCGACAACGGATCAGGCCCTGTCACCTTCACGTTCGACGCGACCTCCATCTACCGGGGCGTCCTCACCTACATGGACGGAACCGCTTCCGCGACGCTGGACCTCGTGCTGGTGCAGATGACGAATGGCGATCTCTATCTCGTCCCCTCGCCCACTGCTGGCACCCCCACCAACATCGCCCTTACGGCAGATGCCGTCCGCGCCGTCACCCTGACGGGGTTGGTGGGCAACACCTATACCGGGATGGGCATCGATCGCCCGGTGCTGACCTTCATCCCCTGCTTCACCCGTGGCACGCGCATCGCCACGCCAGATGGCGATCTGCCCGTGGAACGCATCCGCCCTGGCGACTGGCTCAATACCTTGGACAACGGCCCGCAGCAGGTGCGCTGGGTCGGCATGCGCCGCATCGAGGGTGCCGAGCTTCGCGCCAATCCCCGGCTCTGGCCGGTCCGCATCGCGGCAGGCGCGCTCAGCCCCGGCATGCCCCATGCCGATCTGGTGGTCTCGCAGCAGCACCGCATGCTCGTACGTTCGCCCATCGCCGCGCGGATGACAGGCAAGGCCGAGGTGCTGGTCGCCGCCCGGCATCTGATCGGCCTGCCCGGGATCGACCTCGTCGAAGATGCGCCACGGGTGGAATACTGGCACATCCTGATGGACCGGCACGAAGTGCTCACCGCCGATGGTGCGGCGGCGGAATCGCTCTACCTCGGCGATCAGGCCTGCAAGGCGCTGGGGGATGCGGCCCGCGCGGAAATCGCCCTGTTGATGCCCGAACTGTTCGGCGGTCAAGGACCGGCCTCCCCCCCGAAACCGGCCCGGATTCTGCTGCCCGGACGGCAGGCACGCCGCATGGCCGCACGCCACGAGATCAACGAACGGCAGCTTTTCCAGCCTGCCCTCGCCGCCTGATGCGCGAAAAGGTCAAGGATCCGGCCCAACCGGGGCCGACCTGACCCCGCAGTATCGGGAAACCTCAATTCCCTGCCAAACACGCGGAATTGCGCCCCCGCGCGCCCTCTGGGCTTTCGCTGACACATGGCTGTCTTTATATGGACACGCTTGCCTCGGTCATCGCTGAGTCGCGAGTTCATACCTTTTTGCGTGGCACAGGATCACCCAAGCATGTCGATACTCTCGGGCATCTTTTCGTCGGACATGGCGATCGACCTCGGCACGGCGAATACGCTCGTCTATATCCGCGGCAAGGGGATCGTGCTCAACGAACCGTCCGTGGTTGCCTACCACACCAAGGATGGCAAGAAACAGGTGCTGGCCGTGGGCGAAGACGCCAAGCTGATGCTGGGCCGCACCCCCGGCAGCATCGAAGCGATCCGCCCGATGCGTGACGGCGTCATCGCCGATTTCGAAGCCGCCGAAGAAATGATCAAGCATTTCATCCGCAAGGTTCACAAGCGGTCGACCTTTTCCAAGCCCAAGATCATCGTCTGCGTCCCCCACGGCGCGACCCCCGTCGAAAAGCGCGCGATCCGCCAGTCGGTCCTGTCCGCAGGTGCCCGCCGCGCGGGCCTGATCGCCGAACCCATCGCGGCGGCCATCGGCGCGGGCATGCCCATCACAGATCCCACCGGCAACATGGTGGTCGATATCGGCGGCGGCACCACCGAGGTGGCTGTCCTGTCCCTTGGCGACATCGTCTATGCCCGCTCCGTCCGCGTCGGCGGCGACCGGATGGATGAAGCGATCATCAGCTACCTGCGCCGCCACCAGAACCTGCTGATCGGCGAATCCACCGCCGAACGCATCAAGACCTCCATCGGCACCGCCCGCATGCCCGATGACGGGCGTGGCGCGTCCATGACGATCCGGGGCCGCGATCTGCTGAATGGCGTGCCCAAGGAGACTGAGATCAACCAGGCCCAGGTGGCCGAGGCGCTGGCCGAACCCGTCCAGCAGATCTGCGATGCAGTGATGCAGGCGCTCGAAGCCACGCCCCCCGACCTTGCCGCCGATATCGTCGACCGGGGCGTGATGCTCACCGGCGGCGGCGCGCTGCTGGGCGATCTGGATCTGTCCCTGCGCGAACAGACCGGGCTTTCCATCTCGGTCGCCAATGAGTCACTGAATTGTGTGGCCCTCGGCACCGGCAAGGCGCTGGAGTATGAAAAGCAACTGCGTCATGTGATCGATTATGACAGCTGATCGCCGCGCCCGGAAACGGGCACGGCTTGGGGACAGCTGATCGCCGCGCCCCTCACTGGGGCCGGCATCTGGGATAGCTGATCGCCGCCCCTGTGATCAGGGCCCGGCATCAGGCAAGAGGCAGCCGTGGCAAGATCGCGCAACATCGGACCAGACGATTACGCCCGCCCCCTGCGACGCCTGTTCGTGGGGCTTCTGGTGCTTGTGCTTTTGGGCCTGTTCCTGCTCTGGCGCATTGACAGCCCTCGCGTCGAACGCTTCCGCGCCGCGCTGGTCGATCAGGTGGTGCCCTCCTTCGATTGGGCGCTTCTGCCGATCACCAAGGCCGCTGCGATGATCGATGAATTTCAAAGCTATGCCAGCCTTTACGAACAGAACCAGGAACTCCGCCGCGAATTGCAGCAGATGAAGGCATGGCGCGAAGCGGCCCTGCAACTGGAACAGAAGAACGCCCGCCTTCTCGACCTCAATCAGGTCCGGCTGGACCCGAAACTCACTCATGTCACCGGCGTGGTGCTGGCCGACTCGGGCTCGCCCTTCCGCCAGTCGGTCCTCTTGAACGTCGGCGCCCGCGACGGCATCCGCGACGGCTGGGCCACGATGGATGGCATCGGCCTTGTAGGCCGCATCTCGGGCGTGGGCGAACGCACCTCCCGCGTGATCCTGCTCACCGACAGCAACTCCCGAATTCCCGTCACAGTCCAACCATCCGGCCAGAAGGCCCTGCTGTCAGGCGACAACAGCGCCCTGCCGCCGCTCGAATTCCTCGAAGATGCCGATCTTGTCCGTCCCGGCGACCGGGTGGTGACCTCGGGCGATGGCGCGATGCTGCCTGCGGGCCTGCTGGTGGGTCAGGTCGTCATGGGCACCGACCGCCGCCTTCGCGTGGTCCTGTCGGCCGATTATGAACGGCTGGAATTCCTCCGCGTCCTGCGCAGCCATGAACTGACGCCCATCACCGATGCCGGCGCTCTGATCGCCCCGCCCCCCACCCCGGCCGAGCCTGATGCCGAAACCGGCGAAGGCAGCGCCGCCACCCCCGATCCTTCCGCCGCGGGCGGCACCGGCGATGTGACCGAAGGCTCCCCCGCAACCGGGGCGACCGATGGTTGATGCGCTGCGCTCCTCGGTCTGGCTTTACCGCGCGGCCTTCCTCGGGATCGCGCTTGCGCTGATCTTTCTCAAACTGCTGCCGCTCGGCTCTGTCGCGGGCGATTGGCCGGGGCCGGACCTCCTGCTTTGTGTCATCTTCGCCTGGGTCATGCGGCGGCCGGATTTCCTGCCGGTCTTGCTGATCGGGGCCGTCGTCCTTCTGGAAGACCTGATCCTGCTGCGCCCACCGGGGCTGTGGACCGCGCTGGTGATCCTTGCCACCGAATTCATCCGCGCCCGCGCCGCGCTCACGCGCGAACTGCAATTCCTCACCGAATGGCTGCTGGTGGCAGGGCTTATGGTGGCCCTGCTCATCGCCTATCGCCTTGCCTTCACGATAGTGTTCCTCCCGCAACCCGCCTTCGGCTTTGCACTACTGCAGACTCTGTGGTCCATCCTGTGCTATCCGCTGGTGGTGGTCGCCTCGCGCCTTGCCTTCGATCTGCGCAAGCCCGCAACCGGCGAAGTCGATGCCTACGGACGGAGGTTGTAACCCATGAGACGCACCGCCCGCGACACCGAAGAAAGCGCCCGCCGCGTCAACCGCCGCTCCTTGCTGATGGGCGGCGCAATGGTCGCCATGTTCGCCGTGCTGGGTGCGCGCATGCGCTACCTCTCTGTGGAACAGGCCGATGAATTCCGCCTGCTGGCCGAAGAAAACCGCATCAACATGCGTCTGATCCCGCCCGAACGCGGGCTGATCTTCGATCGCAACGGCAAGCTGATCGCCGGCAACGAACAGAATTACCGCGTCACCATCACCCGCGAAGATGCAGGCGATGTCGATGCCGTCCTCGCCCGGCTGACGCGCCTGATCCCCGTCACCGCCGAAGAGATGGAGCGCATCCGCCGCGATATCGACCGCAACTCCCCCTTCGTGCCCATCATCGTGGCCGACCGCCTGCCTTGGGAGGATTTCTCCAAGGTCGCCATGAACGCCCCCACCCTGCCCGGCGTCACGCCCGAGGTGGGCCTGTCGCGCCACTACCCGCTGGTCGAGGATTTCTCCCATGTGGTGGGCTATGTCGGCCCCGTCAGCGAAAAGGACCTGGAGGAACGCCCCAACCCCGACCCGGTTCTGCGCATCCCCGAATTCCAGATCGGCAAGATCGGCGTCGAACGCTGGATGGAGGAAACGCTGCGCGGTGCCGCCGGCAACAAGCGGATCGAGGTCAACCACGTCGGCCGCGTGATGCGCGAGTTGGAACGCACCGATGGCACCGCGGGGCAGGACATCCAGCTCACACTGGATGTGGATGTGCAGAATTTCGTGCAGGCCCGTCTGGGCGAAGAAAGCGCCGCTTGCGTGGTGATGGATGTGAACACCGGCGAAATCATCGCCTGCGCCTCCTCGCCCGGCTTTGATCCCAACCTCTTTGTCCGTGGCATCACCCAGCGCGACTATTCCGCCCTGATGGAGGATGACCACCGCCCCCTCGCCAACAAGACGGTGCAGGGCGCCTATCCCCCCGGATCGACCTTCAAGATGGTCACCGCGCTGGCCGCGCTGGAAGAGGGGCTGATCACGCCCGAAACCACCCATTCCTGCCCCGGCTATATCGAATTCGGCGACCGCCGCTTTCACTGCTGGAAACGCGGCGGCCATGGCCGGGTGGATCTGGCCAAGTCGCTCGCGGAAAGCTGCGACGTCTATTACTATGAAATCGCTCAGAAGGTGGGCATCGACAAGATCGCCGAAATGGGCCGCCGCCTCGGCCTCGGCATCCGCCACGACCTGCCCATGTCGGCCATCACCGAAGGCATCATGCCCGACAAGGCGTGGAAGATGGAACGCTGGGGTCAGGAATGGCGCATCGGCGACACCATCAACGCCTCCATCGGACAGGGCTATGTGCTGGCCTCTCCGCTGCAACTGGCCGTGATGACTGCCCGCCTCGCCACCGGCCGGGCCATCGTGCCGCGCATCCTCCATTCCATCGGCGGCCAGCCCGTCGATCTGCCGCAGGCCGAACCGCTGGGGCTCGATGCCAACAACCTGCGCTCGATCCGCGACGGCATGTCCGAAGTGATGAACACCCAGGCCGGCACCGCCTTCAGTTCGCGGGTGGCCGATGAAACCATGGTGCTGGCGGGCAAGACCGGCACCAGCCAGGTCCGCAACATCACCGCCGCCGAACGCGCACGCGGCGTTGTCTCCAACGAGGACTTGCCCTGGAACCGGCGCGACCACGCCCTCTATGTGGGCTACGCGCCGTTCGACAACCCGAAATACGCGGTGGCGGTGGTGGTGGAACATGGTGGTGGCGGCTCTGCCGTGGCCGCGCCCATCGCCCGTGACGCCATCCTGCGCGCGCTCTATGGCGAAATCCCGCCTTTGACCGCCTACCCCGCCAACCAGCGCGGCCGGATCGAAACCGATCTGAACGCCCTGCGCGACCGCCTGCGCGACACCGGCCCCGCCGGCAATTCGCGGGCCTGACCAATGGGGCAGCCATGAGTTTCCTCGAATATCAGGTCAAGACGGTTCCCGGCGGTCTGCGCAAGGTGCTGCACCTGAACTGGCCGCTCGTCGTGCTTGTGGCCGCCGTCTCCTCAGTCGGGTTCCTGATCCTCTACTCCATCGCGGGCGGCAACCTCGGCGTCTGGGCCGAACCGCAGATGAAACGCTTCGCCGCCGGCATGGTACTGATGTTCGCCATCGCCTTCGTGCCGATCTGGTTCTGGCGCAACATGGCAGGGCTGGCCTTCGGCGTCTCCATCCTGCTGCTGCTTGCGGTGGAATTCTTTGGCGAAGTGGGCATGGGCGCGCAGCGCTGGCTCGACATCGGGCCTCTGCGGATTCAGCCCTCGGAACTGATGAAGGTCACGATGGTGATGATGCTGGCCGCCTATTACGACTGGCTCGACATCAAGAAAACCTCGCGCCCGCTCTGGGTGCTGATCCCCGTCCTGATGATCATCATCCCCACCTTCCTCGTGGTGATCCAGCCCAACCTCGGCACCTCGCTGATGCTTCTGATGGGCGGCGCGGCGGTGATGTTCGCCGCAGGCGTCAGCATCTGGTATTTCGCCGTCGTCGCCGCCCTTGTCGTCGGAGCCGTGGTGGCGGTCTTCACCACGCGCGGGACGCCCTGGCAATTCCTGCACGACTATCAGTATCGCCGCATCGACACCTTCCTCGACCCCTCTGCCGATCCCCTCGGCGCGGGCTACAACATCATGCAGGCCAAGATCGCGCTCGGCTCCGGCGGCTGGGGCGGCAAGGGCTTCATGCAGGGCACCCAGTCCCGCCTGAACTTCCTGCCCGAAAAACACACCGATTTCATCTTCACCACACTGGGCGAGGAATTCGGCTTCGTCGGCGCTTTTTCCCTTCTCATCCTCTACGGCCTGATCCTGTTCTTCTGCTTCACCTCCGCCATGGCCAACAAGGATCGCTTCAGCCAGCTGCTCATCATCGGCCTCGCCGCCAACTTCTTCCTCTATCTGGCCGTGAACCTGTCCATGGTCATGGGCATGGCCCCCGTCGTCGGCGTGCCCCTTCCCTTCCTGTCCTATGGCGGCTCGGTGATGCTGGTGCTGCTCATCGCCTTTGGCCTGATCCAAAGCGCCCATGTCCACAGGCCAAGATAGACCATGACCCTGACCGTCCTCTTCGCCGCCTCTGATGCCAACTGGCAGGCCTATGGCGCCCCCCTCACCACGGCGCTGGCCGCCGCCGGATTGACGGCGCATCTCACCCGCGACGCCGCCCCTGAGGCGGTGGATTACATCATCTACGCCCCCACCAGCGCCCTGCAGGATTTCGCGCCCTACACCAGATGCAAGGCCGTGCTGTCCCTCTGGGCCGGGGTCGAACGGATCGTCACAAACCACACGCTCACCCAACCCCTCTGCCGCATGGTCGATCCCGCACTGGCCGAGGGGATGGTCGAATGGGTCGTCGGCCACGCCCTGCGCCACCACCTCGGGATGGACCGCCACATCCTGAACCCGGGCCGGATCTGGGATCCCACCTGCCCCCCCCTCGCCCGCGAACGCCCCGTCGCCATGCTGGGCATGGGCGAGCTTGGCACCGCCTGCGCCCGCGCTCTCACCGCGCTCAACTTCCCCGTCACCGGCTGGGCGCGCACACCCAAATCCGTCCCCGGCATCCCCTGCCTGCATGGCGCGGCAGGCCTCGCCACCGCCCTCTCCACCGCACAGATCGTCGTCACCCTCCTGCCGAAAACGCCCGACACGGAAAACATCCTCAACGCCCGCACCCTCGCCCTGCTGCCGCGCGGCGCGGTCATCCTGAACCCCGGCCGCGGCGCGTTGATCGACGATGATGCCCTTCTCGCCGCGCTCGACACGGGCCAGATCGGCCACGCCACCCTGGACGTGTTCCGCGTTGAGCCCCTGCCGCAGGACCATGCCTACTGGTCCCACCCCCGCGTCACCGTCACCCCCCACATCGCCGCCGACACACGCGCCCCCTCGGCCTCCCGCGTGATCGCGGAAAACATCCGCCGCGCCGAATCCGGCGAACATCTCCTGCATCAGGTCGACCGCCAGCGCGGCTACTGACCGCCCATTCACCTTGGCCCAAATACCCAAAGGGCCACCCCTCCACCCGCGCCCCGGCCACCAGATAGCCCCCCGTCCCGTGCCGCGCAGCAAAAGCGCGCGCACCCCGGCGACGAAGACCGTCCCCCAACCCGCCCCCCCCTTTGGCCCAAATACCCAATTCCGCCGCCAGCCACCCCCTCCGCACATCGCCAAATGGCACCCTCCTCGCCCCCGCCTATGGCGCAAGGGCCGGGGGTGGGGGCGCGACCCGATCCCCGCGCGACAGGTCGGGATTGGAACAGACGACCCGACCACCCCCATGCCCTTCTGCGCCACGGAACAGGAGTGTGATATGCGTTACGGTCTGGGCATGGTGCTGGTCGTGCTTGCGGGGATCATCTGGTCCACGCAGGGGCTGGTCTTCCGCCAGATCGATGTGGCGGGAACCTGGGCGGTGCTCTTCTGGCGCTCGGTCGGCATGGTCCCGGTCCTCTTGGCGTTCCTCATCTGGCGCGCGGGCGGCTCTCCACTTCCGGCAATCCGCGCCGTGGGCATCGCGGGGGTGCTGGGCGGCCTCGGCCTCGTCGGGGCCTTCGGCGGCGCGATCTACTCGATCCAGTCCACCACCATCGCCAACGCCGTCTTCCTCTTTGCCGCCTCGCCCTTCCTGACGGCGCTGATCGGCTGGGCCGTGCTGGGCGAACGCGTCCGCCCCCAGACCTGGGCCGCGATGGGCGTGGCCCTGGCGGGCATCTTCGTCATGGTCCGCGATGATCTGTCGGGCGGCGCGATGGCGGGCAACATCGCGGCCCTCCTCTCCGCCCTCGGCTTTGCGATCTTCACCGTCTCGCTGCGCTGGGGCAAGGTGGCCGACAGCCTGCCCTCGGTTCTCTTGGGCGGCCTCTTTTCGATCATGGCCGGGGCCATCATCGCCAACCAGATGGGCCAGTCGCTTGCAGTGCCCCTTCCCGATGCGCTCTGGTCAATGGCCATGGGCGCGGTCACGCTTTCGGGCGGCATGGTGCTCTACGAACTCGGCAGCCGCGTCGTCCCCGCCGCCGAATCCGCCCTTCTGTCGAATATCGAGGTGATGCTGGCCCCGCTCTGGGTCTGGCTCTTCCTTAACGAGTCCGCCAGCCCCGCCACCTTCCTCGGCGGCGCGATCCTCTTGGTCGCGGTCACGATGAACGCCATCTCCGGCGCGCGCCGCGCCACCGCGACCTGATACCCCTTGACCGTCTCTCAATTGAGAGACACCATTCCCCAACCCAAAGGGGGAAAACCGCCATGCCCGCCAACACCACCATGCTTCACATCCGCATCGATGAGGATGTAAAGACCCGCGCCGCCGCCGCGCTGGAAGGCGTGGGCCTGACGCTCTCAGACGCCGTCCGCATCCTCCTCACCCGCGTCGCCAAGGAGGGCGGCCTTCCCCCCGGCCTCACGGTGACCGAAGAAACCCATGACGAATGGTTCCGCCGCAAGGTGCAAGAGGCGCTTGACGATCCCGGCCCCCTCCTGTCCCATGACGAGGTGATGAGTGAGATGCGTGCCCAGATTGATGCAAAGCGCAAAGCCAGACTGGATGGATGAGGCGCGGCAGGACCTTGCCGCCATCATCGCCTACATCGCCGCCGACAATCCCGCAGCAGCCGACGTCTTTCTGGACCGGATCATCGAACGGACAGACACACTCCCCCACCATCCCCACGCCTTCCGCAAGGGCCGCCTGCCCGGCACGCGTGAAATGGTCATCCACCCGCATTACATCCTCGTCTACGCCACCCGGAACGATGGGGTGACCATCCTCCGCCTCCTCCACAGCGCCCGCAACTGGCCCTGACCGCGCCGCTAACGATGCCGCCGGAAAAACCGCGACCGCGCATACAGCTCTTCCAGCCGCTTCAGTCGCCCCTCCGTCACCGCCCAGGTCCGGTCCTGCACCGATGCCAGCAGCGTCTCCACCAGAACCAGCGGCGACACAGTGCTGTCCCAGGCGCTCGGCGCCTCCACATGGCAGGCCAGTACATGGCGGGCATGGGCGGCCGCGGGCGACAGCCAGCGGTCGGTGATCAGCACCACCTCCGCCCCCTGTTCCACTGCCATCTCGGTCAATTGCAGGACCGAATTTTCATAACGGCGGATGTCGAACACCACCAGCACGTCGCCCGGCACCATATCCAGCAACGCAGGCGGCCATGTGTTCGACATCCCCGACAGCAGCGTCACATTCGGGCGCACATTCTTCATCAGCGTGACGAAGTATTCGGCCATCGCATGGGTGATCCGCCCCCCCATGGCAAAGACGCGCCGCCCCGGATCGGCCAGCAGCGCCGCAGTGGCATCGAACTCGGCATGGTCGATCTGGCTCAGCGTGGCCTGCAGATTGGCCACCACCGCATCGGCAAAACGGTTCAGGATATGCGTATCCGGCACGCCCCCCGCCCAACGGTCATGCTTGGCCAGCGGCGACAGCAGCATCGCCTCCACTTCTGATCGCAGGGCATGCTGGTAATCGGGATATCCCTTGAACCCCAGCTTCTGGCACAACCGCACCACCGTGGGGTTCGATACCCCCGAGGCCCGCGCCAATTCCGTGATCGATCCCAGCGCCGCCACCGGATAATGCGTCAGGATATGGCTTGCCAATTGCCGTTCGGCCCGCGTCAGATCGCCCATCGCGGCGCGCATCTGGTCTTCGATCGTGACAGCCGCATCCATGGCAGACCCCATCTGAACCCCGCCCGCACAGGCTTTGGGCAGCGTCCCGAAGGCTTGGCCGAATTCCCGGCACGAGTCGACCGGAAAACCTTCGGACAGAAAACCTCGGACAGAAAACCCCGGACAGAAAACTTTGTAACAGAAATATTCCAACAGAAAAATTCTTGACAGAACGCGCAGCGACGGATGAGCCTTGGGCCACTCAACAGGGGGATGACTCGCGCAATGAACGCGGGCGGCAACAGGGAAACGGCGGTCTTTCCGCCCATGGTCGAAAACAGCGCTGCCCTTGGCCGGGCGGTGATCGTCTGTGAACACGCGTCCAACAACATCCCCCCCCACTGGGGCGATCTGGGCCTGACACCCGATCAGCGCCGCGCCCATATTGCCTGGGATCCGGGTGCCCTCGGTCTGGCGCGCGGCCTTGCGAAGCGGCTCGATGCGGTGCTGGTCCATGCCCCCGTCTCGCGCCTTGTCTATGATTGCAACCGCGCGCCCGACATGGCCGGGGCGATGCCCGCCCGGTCCGAGGTGCACGACATCCCCGGCAATGCGGCCATCACGCCCGAGGATCGCGCCGCCCGCACGGCAGCGGTCTATGTCCCCTTCCATGACGGCCTGCACGCCCTCCTGATGGATCGCATCGCCCGCGGCCTGCACCCCGCGCTTATCACCATCCACAGCTTCACGCCCGTCTATTTTGGCACCCCCCGCGCGGTGGAATTCGGCGTCATCCATGATGCTGACGACACTCTCCCCCGTGCCATCCTTGACGCGGCCCGCGCGCGCACCTCCCTGAAATCCGCGATGAACGAACCCTATTCCGCCCTCGATGACGTGACCCACACCCTGCGCCTTCAGGCCACGCCCTACGGCCTGCCCAACGCCATGCTGGAAATCCGCAACGACCTCATCGCCACGCCCGAGGCGGAAACCGCCATGGCCGCCACCCTCGCCCCCGTCCTCGCCGCAGCCATCGCTGCGCTGACCCCAGAACCCGTGATGTGAGGAACCGGATGCCGCGCTTCGTCATCGCCTTCGTCCGCCTCGTCGACCGCCTGAATTACGGCGTCGGCCGCTTTGCGATGTATCTTCTGTTCGTCCTGATGGCGATCCTGATGTGGTCGTCGATCTCCAAGGCCTTCTTCAACCCCTCGCTCTGGACGCTGGAAATGGCCCAGTTCGTGATGGTGGCCTATTACATCCTCGGCGGCCCCTACACGATGCAGAACGAAGGCCATGTCCGCATGGACCTGTTCTATGCCAAGCAATCCCCTGTCCGCCGCGCCTGGTGGGATGGCTTCACCGTCTTTGCCATCATCTTCTACCTCGGCGTGCTGATCTGGGGTGCAGCGGAAAGCTTCGGCTACTCTCTCGGCCTGAAATGGACCGATGCCGAAACCTCCTTCCTCGGCCTGTCCTGGCCCCAGATCGGGCGGCTTGAACGCAGCCCCACCGCCTGGCGCCCCTATCTCTGGCCGATCAAACTGGTCATGCTCACCGGCTTCATCCTCATGCTCCTTCAGGCCCTGTCATCGCTGGCCAAGGACATTGCCACCATCCGTGGGGAAACCATCTGATGCCCTATGAGATGATCGCCGCCCTGATGTTCTCGACCATGCTCCTGATGATGATGACGGGGCAGCGCGTCTTTGGCATCATCGGCTTTGTCGCCGTGGTCGCCGCCATTTCGCTTTGGGGCACGGGCGGGCACAACATGGGCTTCTCGGCCTCGATGAAGCTGATGAAATGGTACCCGCTCCTGTCGCTGCCCATGTTCGTCTTCATGGGCTATATCATGAGCGAAAGCCGCCTCGCCGATGACCTCTACCGCATGTTCCATGTCTGGTTCGGCCCCGTTCCGGGCGGCCTCGCCATCGGGACGATCCTGCTGATGGTTTTGATCTCGGCAATGAACGGCCTCTCCGTCGCGGGCATGGCCATCGGGTCCACCATCGCCCTGCCCGAACTGCTGCGACGCGGCTATCAGAAGGAAATGGTCACCGGCGTCATACAGGCCGGCTCCTCTCTTGGCATCCTGATCCCGCCCTCGGTCGTTCTGGTCCTCTACGCCATGATCGCCCGCGCCCCGGTGTCAGAGCTTTGGCTCGCGGGCCTGATCCCCGGCCTGATGATGGCCACGCTGTTCATCCTCTATGTCTGGATCCGCTGCCGCCTCCAGCCCGAGCTTGGCCCGGCCATGAGCCTTGAGGAACGCGCCTCCATCACCCGCGCCGACAAGTTCAACGCCCTGCGCGCGGGCGCCCTGCCCTTCATCATCTTCTTCGCGATGATGTTTCCCTTCATCTACGGCTGGACCTCGCTGGTCGAAAGCTCGGTCATCGGGGTGGTCGCCACCGTGCTGGCCGCCGTCCTCAAAGGCCGCATGAACAAGATGGTGTTCGAGGTGGCCACCCGCTCCACCCTGTTCATCACCTGCATGTTCATGTGGGTGATCCTGGCCGCCCTCGCCTTCGGCGCGGTGTTCGATGGCCTCGGCGCGGTCAAGGCGATCGAAAGCCTCTTCGTCGAAAAACTGGGGTTCAGCCCCTGGACAATCCTTATCCTCATGCAAATCAGCTTCCTTCTGATGGGCATGTTTCTGGACGATACCGCGATGCTCGTGATCGTGGCGCCCCTTTACGTGCCGCTGGTGGCCACCCTCGATCTTGGCATCCCGCCGCAAGACGTGCTGATCTGGTATGGCGTGCTTTACACCATCACCTGCCAGATCGCCTATCTGACGCCGCCCTTCGGCTATAACCTGTTCCTGATGCGCGCCTTCGCGCCGCCGGAAATCACCATGGGCGACATCTACCGTTCCGTTGTTCCCTTTGTGCTGGTTATGGTGGTCGCACTTGCCTTGCTGATGATTTTCCCCGGCATCGCGCTATGGCTGCCCAATCTCATCTATCCGAACTGACACCCAATCGCGGGCGCTTCAGACCCGCATCCAACCCAGACCTGTTTCACCTAGGAGGCTGACCCATGACGACTTCGAGACGTTCCTTCCTCACCAAGGGCGCATTGGCCGGGGCCGCCACGCTGGCCGCGCCCGCCATCGCCACCGCGCAGGCCCCGATCAAATGGCGCATGCAAACCTATGCTGGTGCCGCACTTGGCGAACAGGTGGTCAAACCCGCCATCGACGCCTTCAACCGCATCGCGCAAGGCCAGATGGAGATCGAACTTTTCTACGCCGATCAGCTCGTCCCCACGGGCGAACTGTTTCAGGCGATGCAGTCGGGCACCATCGACTGCGTCCAATCCGATGACGACTCGATGGCCTCCCCCACCGAGGTAACCGTGTTCGGCGGCTATTTCCCGCTGGGCCTGCGCTACTCGCTCGACGTGCCCGCGCTGTTCAACAAATACGGGCTGAAGCAGATCTGGGAAGAAGAATACGCCGCCGTGGGCGTCAAGCACATCTCGGCCGGGGCTTGGGATCCCTGCCACTTTGCCACCAAGGATCCGATCAATTCGCTGGCCGATCTGCAGGGCAAGCGCATCTTCACCTTCCCGACCGCAGGCCGCTTCCTCACGCAATTCGGCGTCGTCCCCGTCACCCTGCCGTGGGAAGATATCGAAGTGGCGATGCAGACAGGCGAGCTGGACGGCATCGCATGGTCCGGCATCACGGAAGTTTACACCGTGGGCTGGTCCAACGTGACCAACTACTTCCTCACCAACAACATCTCGGGCGCATGGATCGGCCATTTCTTCGCCAACATGGACCGCTGGAACGAACTGCCGCCGCACCTGCAGGAACTGCTGGCGACCTGTTTTGAACAGTCGCACTACTACCGCCAGCACTGGTACTGGGCGGGCGAGGCCGACCTGCGCATCAACGGCGGCAAGCTGCAACTGACCACCATCCCGGATGAGGAATGGAAAACCGTCGAAGCCGCCGCCCTCACCTTCTGGGATGAAATCGCGTCGGAAAGCGAAACCAAGGCCAAGGTCGTGGCCATCTTCAAGCAGTATAACGACGTCATGGTGAAAGCCGGACGCCCCTACCGCTTCTGATCTGCGCGCGGGGGGCGGCAACCGCCGCCCCCCGCACCCCGCGTCGCCCCATGATCCGGCGATTGCGCGGGACGTTCGGCAAAGATATGATCAAATTCAGCGGCACAGGCATCCGGCCCCCTGCCGCCGCCCCGGAGGCCCCATGCGGATGGCAACCCCAGCCCGATCTGACGCCCGCAGCGATTGCTGGCCCCGCAAGCCCGAATTCGGCGGCGCCCTCCCCGCCCCTTGCGCCCTGCACGGCTGACCACCCGACGGTCCACACCCATTCCGCCCCATCCGGGGCCACCGACGCCAAAGATATGAGGCTACAAGATGCCCGGAACCATGACATTCGACACCCTGAAAGAAGCCGTCGCCCGCGGCGAGATCGACACCGTCCTCGTGGCCGCGATCGACATGCAGGGCCGCCTGATGGGCAAACGCTTCCACGCCGCTTTCTTCGTCTCCAACGGCTACAAGGAAACCCATTGCTGCAACTACCTGCTGGCCGTGGACATGGAGATGAACACCGTCCCCGGCTACAAATCCGCCGGATGGGAACAGGGCTACGGCGACTATGTGATGAAGCCCGACCTCTCCACCCTGCGCGCCCTGCCCTGGCTGCCCGGCACCGCGCTGTGCCTGTCCGACCTGCTTGATCACCACACCCATGAGGAAGTCTCCGTCTCCCCCCGCGCGATCCTGAAGCGTCAGGTCGCCCGCGCCCGCGCCATGGGGTTCGAGCCGATGATGGCGACCGAACTGGAATTCTACATTTTCGAGAACGCCTATGAAAACCTGCGCGACGGCGGGTTGTCGGCGCTCAAGCCCATCTCCGGCTATAACGAAGACTACCACCTCTTCCAGACCACCAAGGAAGAAGGCCTGATGCGCGATGTCCGCAACCACCTCTACGCCGCAGGCATCCCGATCGAGAACACGAAAGGTGAGGCCGACGCAGGCCAGCACGAGGTGAACTACAAATACTCCGACGCACTTGATACCGCCGACAACCACGTCATCATCAAGCAAGGCGTCAAGGAAATCGCCCATCTGAAGGGCAAGTCCGTCACCTTCATGGCAAAATATGACCACCGCAAAGCGGGTTCCTCCTCCCACGTCCACCAATCGCTCTGGACGCTGGACGGTAAACCCGCCTTCTACGATCATGACGATGCCCACGGCATGTCCGCCACCATGAAGCACTTCGTCGCGGGCCAACTGGCCCACGCGCAGGAAATCACCACCTTCCTCGCGCCCTACGTCAACAGCTACAAACGCTTCACCATCGGCATGTTCGCCCCCACCAAAGCGGTCTGGAGCGCGGACAACCGCACCGCAGGTTTCCGCGTCTGCGGCGAACACACCAAGGCCGTCCGCGTCGAATGCCGCATCCCCGGCTCCGACGTGAACCCCTACCTCTGCTGCGCCGCCCTTCTGGCCGCAGGCCTTGCCGGGATTGAGGGCAAGTTGGAGCTTGAGCCGGAAATGAAAGGCGACATGTACCATGCCGCCGGCGTGCGTGAGATCCCGAAGAACCTTCGCGAAGCCGCAAACCTTCTCAACACCTCCACCATGCTGCGCGCGGCACTGGGCGATGATGTGGTCGACCACTACCACCACGCCGCCCAGTGGGAGATCGCGGAAACAGACCGCGTCGTGACCGATTTCGAACTCCAGCGCCTGCTGGAACGCGCCTGAAACCGGGCGGGGCCTTCCCCGCCCAAACGAACGAAAGGCGGGCCAATCCCGCCGCAAAAGGTGACCACATGAAACCCATCCAACTCATCTCTCCGGTCGACGGATCGGTCTATCTCGAACGCACGCCCCTCTCGCAGGATGAGGCGAAGGCCGCCGTCGCCCGCGCCAAATCCGCGCAAAAGGCCTGGGCCGCCCGCCCGCTGTCCGAGCGCATCGCGCTGGTCAAGGCGGCCGTGAAGAACCTCAACGACATGTCCGCCGTGATCGTCGAGGAACTCGCCTGGCAGATGGGCCGCCCCACCCGCTTTGGCGGCGAATTCGGCGGCGTCAACGCCCGCACAGACTACATGTCCGACATCGCGGCCAAGACCCTCGCCCCCGAAATGATCGAAGACAGCGACAAATTCCGCCGCTACCTCGCCCGCGATCCGGTGGGTGTGGTCTTCATCGTGGCACCGTGGAACTACCCCTACCTCACCACGATCAACACCCTCGTCCCCGCCCTCATCGCGGGCAACACCGTGATACTGAAACACGCCAGCCAGACGATGAAGGTCGGCGAACGCCTGGCCGAGGCGTTCCACGCCGCAGGCATCCCCGCCGACGTGTTCCAGAACGTCGTCCTTGACCATGCCACGACGGAATCCCTCATCGCCGCCCGCTCCTTCGGCTTTGTCAACTTCACCGGATCGGTGGGTGGCGGCATCGCAATGGAAAAAGCCGCCGCTGGCACCTTCACACCCCTTGGCCTCGAACTCGGCGGAAAAGACCCCGGCTATGTCCGCCATGACGCCAACCTTGACGCTGCGGTCGACACGCTCATGGACGGCGCGATGTATAATGCAGGCCAATGCTGCTGCGGCATCGAACGCATCTATGTCCACGAATCCCTCTACGATGCCTTCGTCGAAAAGGCCGTCGCCTGGGTCAAAACCCTCAAACTCGGCAATCCGTTCGATGCCGACAGCACCCTCGGCCCCATGGCCAACAAACGCTTTGCCGCCGTTGTCCGTGGCCAGATCGCGGATGCCATTGCCGCAGGGGCCAAACCCCTGATCGACCCCGCCCTCTTCCCCGCCGATGATGGCGGTGCCTATCTGGCCCCGCAAATCCTCGTCAACGTCGATCACTCCATGCGCGTGATGACAGAGGAATCCTTCGGCCCCGTCGTCGGCATCATGAAGGTCAAGGATGATGATGAAGCCGTCGCCCTGATGAACGACTCGCCCTATGGCCTCACCGCCTCGGTCTGGACGCAGGATTATGAAACCGCCCAAGCCATCGGCGCGCGGATTGAGACCGGCACCGTCTTCATGAACCGCGCTGATTACCTTGACCCCGCCCTGTGCTGGACGGGCTGCAAGGATACCGGACGCGGCGGCAGCCTCTCCTATCTCGGGTTCCATTCGGTGACCCGTCCGAAATCCTATCACCTCAAGAAGGTCTGAACACCATGACCCACAACGTTCCCAACCGGAACTGGTCCTACCCAACCGCCATCAAATTCGGCGTGGGCCGCATTGCCGAACTGGCCGACCACTGCAAGGCGGCGGGGATCACCAAACCCCTCTTCGTCACCGACAAGGCCCTCGCCTCCCTCCCCATCACGGCGGATGCCGTGGCGGTGCTGGCGAGTGCTGGTCTGGGAACGGCGGTCTTTTCCGAAGTCGACCCGAACCCGAACGAAGGCAACATGGAGGCCGGGATCAAGGTCTACAAAGCGGGCGGCCATGATGGCGTGATCTGCTTCGGCGGCGGCTCCGCGCTGGATCTCGGCAAGATGATCGCGCTCATGGCGCATCAACGCGCCGACCTCAGCGTGTGGGATCTCGAAGATATCGACGACTGGTTCACCCGCGCCGATGGCGACAAGATCGCCCCGATCGTCGCCGTCCCCACCACCGCAGGCACGGGGTCCGAAGTGGGCCGCGCCGGGGTTCTCACGAACTCCGCCACCCATAAGAAAAAGATCATCTTCCACCCCAAACTCATGCCCGTGGTCACGATCTGCGACCCGGCCCTCACTGTAGGGATGCCCAAATTCATCACCGCAGGCACAGGGATGGATGCGCTGGCGCACTGCCTTGAGGCCTATTGCTCCCCCTTCTACCACCCGATGAGTCAAGGCATCGCGCTGGAAGGCATGCGTCTGGTGTTCGAGAACCTCCCCACCGCCTATAGCGACCCCACCAATCTCGAGGCGCGGGCGCATATGATGTCGGCCGCCGCCATGGGGGCCGTGGCCTTCCAAAAGGGGCTGGGCGCGATCCATTCGCTCTCGCACCCCGTGGGCGCGGTCTACAACACCCATCACGGCACCACGAACGCCGTGGTCATGCCCATGGTGCTCGATTTCAACCGCCCGCTGATCGAGGCGCGTCTGGAAAAGGCCGCCGCCTATATCGGCATTGCAGGCGGCTTCGACGGCTTCCGCAAGGCGGTGATGGACCTGCGCGCCACGCTGAACATCCCCGCCAACCTTACCGCGATGGGGGTCGATGCCGCGCGTCTGGATGAACTCACCGAAATGGCGCTGGAAGACCCGTCCTGCGGCGGCAACCCGATCGAAATGACGCGCGAAAATACCCGCGCGCTCTATCAGGCTTGCATGTGACCTGACACAAACCCCGCCCCGGACCTGATCCGGGGCGGGGTTCCTTCTGTGCGCACCCGCACCCTTAACCATCCCGAACTGCCCCAGCCTGCCCAAATTTGTATGCACCATTGTCTGCACCACCATCTGCACCAGCCGCTGCACAGATTTCCAGCTCAATACCCGCCCCCAAACATGCCTCCGACCGCCTGTTAACCTGAACGGAACAGCCCCCCCATGCCCCGCTACATCACCACCGATATCGCCATCATCGGCGCGGGCGTCGTGGGTCTGGCCATAGCCGAGCGCCTGACGACCGAAGGGCGCGAGGTGGTCCTGATCGACCCAAACCCGCCCGGCGACGTGATTTCACAAAACGCCGCAAGCTACGGAAATGCCGGGACAATCGCCGATTACGCCGTCCTGCCCGTCGGCACGCCGGACGTGCTCAGGAACCTCCCCTCGCTGCTGTTTGACCGCAACTCCCCGCTCGCCATCCGCCGCGCCGCCCTGCCCGCGCTGATGCCTTGGCTCGCCCGCTTCGCCTGGCAATCGCTGCCAAAACAGGCGGAACGCAACGCCCGCAACATCGCCGCCCTTCTGGCCGACGCCTGCCCCAACTGGTTGATTTTAGGCGAAAAACTTGGCGGTTCAGACATCCTGCAAAAGCGCGGCTGCCTCTATATCTATGAGACAACCGCCGCCTTCCGTGCCGCCGAACAGGACATGGCCTTCCGCCGCTCGCTCGGCGTCACCGTCGACCTGATCCCCTCCGCTGCCCTGCGCCAGATGGAACCCACCCTGCCCGAAGTCGAAGGCGGCGCCGCCTTCTTCCCCAAGGCCGTTTTTCTCAATGATCCCGGGCGGATGGTCGGCCTTCTTGCCACCGAAGTCGCCACCCGCGCCGAGATCGTGCAGACACGCGCAGAGACCCTTGAACGCCAGGCAGACGGCGTCCTCATCACCGGCCCGGGCCTGACATTGAAAGCCCGCCATGTGGTCATCGCCGCAGGCGCCCATTCCCGCAAACTCGCCGCCATGGCCGGCGACCGGGTGCCGCTGGATACCGAACGCGGCTACCATGTCGAATGGGACATGCCCCATCCCCCCGTCACCCGCCCCACCTGCCCCACCACCCGCGGCTTCTACCTTTGCCCGATGCAGCGTCGCCTGCGCGTCGCGGGCACCGTTGAACTTGGCGGCCTGACCGCGCCGCCCTCCCCCCACCGCATCGCGAAACTCGTTGAAGGCGCACGGGAAATCTTCCCCGACCTGCCCGATCCCAGCCGCAGCTGGATGGGCTTCCGCCCCTCCATGCCGGACTCGCTGCCCGTCATCGGCCCCTCCCGCGCAGGGGCTGACGTGATCCACGCCTTCGGCCACGGCCATCTGGGCCTGTCCATGGCCCCTGTCACCGCACGGATCGTGGCCAACCTCATCGCAGGCCGCGCGCCGGGGATGGACATCACGCCCTATCTTCCCTCCCGGTTCTAGCCGCCCCCCAACCCCTCTCAGAAAAGGGAAAAAGGTCCGCCCCTTTCACCTTGGCCCAAATACCCAAAAGACAGCAGCCCCTAGGCACCTCGTCGAAAGCCAGGACTGAGGGGGGGCAAGTCGGCCCCTTTGCCTCGGGAATTTGCCCTCAATCTCAAGACCACCGCCGCAAAGGGTTGATTTTCCCCCGTGGGGACTGCCACTTAGGCGCCGTGCAGGTGCAGCGGGGGCGCAGCGATGGCAAGACAGGCATTGGTTACCGGATCGGCAGGGTTCATCGGCTTTCACCTCTGCCGTCGCCTGCTGGCCGAAGGCTGGCAGGTGATCGGCCTTGACGGGATGACCGCCTATTACGACGTGGCGCTGAAACAGCGCCGCCACCAGATGCTGATGCAATCCCCCGGCTTCCGCGCAGTCGAAGGGCTGGTCGAAACGCCGGGGCTTGTCGCCGGGCTGATGGAGGGTGCGGATGTGGTGATCCACCTCGCCGCACAGGCCGGGGTGCGCTACTCCATCGACGCTCCCCGCAGCTATGTCGAGGCGAACCTGATCGGCACCTACGAGGTTCTGGAGGCCGCCCGCCACGCCCGGCCCGCCCATCTTCTGATCGCATCCACCTCATCGGTCTATGGCGCGAATACGGCAATGCCCTATGCCGAAACCCACGCCGCCGATCACCCGATGTCCTTCTACGCCGCCACAAAGAAGGCGACCGAGGCGATGGCCCATTCCTATGCCCATCTCTACGCCACGCCCATCACGATGTTCCGTTTCTTCACCGTCTACGGGCCATGGGGCCGCCCCGACATGGCGCTGTTCAAATTCGTGAAGGCCATCCTCGCGGGCGAAGCGATTGACATCTACAACCACGGCGACATGCGGCGCGATTTCACCTATGTCGATGATCTGGTCGAAGGGATCGTCCGCCTGATCCCCCTGCCACCCGCAGCAAGCGCAGGCACGATGGACAGCCTCTCGCCCGTGGCCCCCTGGCGGGTGGTCAACATCGGCAATGGCGCGCCCGTCGGGCTGATGGATTTCGTCCAAGCGGTAGAGGCGGCACTCGGGATGCAGGCGCAAAAGAACTTGCTGCCCATGCAACCCGGCGACGTACCCGCGACGTGGGCCGATGCCAGCCTGATCGAGGCCCTGACCGGCCCACTCCCCCGGACGGATATCCGCGACGGCGTCCGCCGGTTTGTCGACTGGTACCGCGACTTCTACAGGGTCTGATCCGTCACAGCATTCCCGGCACCACCTGATCGGGCGGGCGGTGCCCATCGGCAAAGGTCTTGATGTTGATGATGACCTTCTCGCCCATCTCGATCCGGCCTTCCCGTGTGGCCGATCCCATATGCGGCAGCAGCACGACGTTGGGCAATTCCCGCAGGCGCGGATTGATCTCGGCCCCGCGCTCATACACGTCCAGCCCCGCCCCCGCGATCTCGCCCGCGCGCAGCATCCGCGTCAGGGCGTTCTCATCGATCACCTCCCCGCGCGAGGTATTCACGATCACCGCCGCAGGTTTCAACAGCTTCAACCGACGCGCGTTCATCAGGTGATAGGTCGATGGCGTATGCGGGCAGTTGATGGAAATCACATCCATCCGGCTGACCATCTGGTCCAGACTTTCCCAATAGGTCGCTTCCAGTTCCGCCTCGACCTCGGGCCGCAGGCGGCGGCGGTTGTGATAGTGGATCTGCATGCCAAAAGCCCGCGCCCGCCGCGCCACGGCCTGCCCGATGCCGCCCATGCCCAGAATACCCAGCCGCTTGCCGCCGATCCGCCCGCCTAGCAATGCCATGGGCGACCAACCCTGCCATTCGCCTGATTGCATCACCGACAGCCCCTCGGGGATGCGCCGCGTGACAGCCAGCATCAGCGCCATCGTCATGTCGGCGGTATCATCCGTCACCACACCGGGGGTATTAGATACCAGTATCCCGCGCTGGCGGGCGGTGGCCACGTCGATGTGATCCACCCCCGCCCCGTAATTGGCGATCAGCTTCAGCTTGTCGCCGGCCTGCGCCAAAAGGCCTGCATCGATCTGATCGGTGATCGTGGGCACCAGCACATCCGCCCGGCGCAGGGCGGAGGCCAACTCGTCCCGTGTCATCGGCGTGTCGGGATCGCGCAGTTCCACATCGAACAGTTCCTTCATCCGGGTCTCTACCGGTTCGGGCAACCGTCGCGTCACGACAACACTCAAGCGTCCTGCTGGCATGGGGCGCCTCCTTGCACTTCCAAATCCGTTCCTTAGGTGGCAAAGTGGCGGGAAGCGGGGGCAGGCACAAGCCCCCGAAGGACAAGGTTCGTGCAACGACGCGGGCCAGACGGGCAGTAGCAGGGCCGTGGCGACCGGAACACCGGCGCGCGGCCAAGGAACAGGCGGTTGGTAATGATGGTTCTGGCACGGGTGGCGCTGGCAGGCGCGATTGTGGGCGGAGTGGTCGGATGGGCAAGCATGGCCCCCGCACAAGAGATCACGCGTCCGATGCCCCGCCCCGAGGGACTGGTGCAGGCAGCCGCCGTAACCGCCCCGCCCGCCGCGCCAGAAGCGGCCCCCGCGCTTGCCGCGCCCGGCCCGGCCCCGGCACCTGCCCCCACCCCGGTCGCCGCTGCGAACCCGCCCATTCCGCGCGATCCGAACGTGGGAACGGTCACCAACCTGCCCCTCCCCCGTTTCGTCAGCCTCAAGGGCAATGAGGGCAATGCCCGCCGTGGTCCCGGCCTCACCCACCGCATCGACTGGGTCTTCACCCGCTCCGGCATGCCGCTGCGCATCACCGCCGAATACGAACACTGGCGCCGGGTCGAGGATGCCGAAGGCGTGGGTGGCTGGGTGCATTACGCACTCCTCTCTGGCGTCCGCTCTGTGCTGATCGCCGACGACATGGCCGAATTCCGCAACCGCCCGCAGGATGAGGCCGAGGTGATCTTCAAAGCCGAACGCAATGTCGTGGGTTGGGTGCAGGAATGTCTGCCCGACTGGTGCCGCCTGTCGGTCGATGGCGACCGGGGCTGGGTCCGCAAGACCGCGCTCTGGGGCGTCTCGCCCACCGAAACCATCGAATAGTCGGTTGCGAGTCGCTTGCGCTTGATTGTTTGCCGCCCGCTGCGATAGCGGGCGGCAAACCGTAGCAGGACGCGCGACAATGCCCCTACCCACCTTGGTCCGCATGAACCTCTCGGCAGGGCTGGCCTCTGTCCTCGTGGCTGGCACCCTTGTGGGGCTAAAGCTCTGGGGGCTGGGCATGACCGGGTCGCTGTCAGTGGCCGCCTCTCTGGCCGACAGCGCGATGGATCTGATGGTCAGCCTCGGCGCCATGGCTGCTATCCTCTATGCCGCCAAACCCGCCGACGAAGACCACGCCTTCGGTCACACCTCGGCCGAAGATCTGGCCGCGCTGGGGCAGGCCATCTTCATCATCATCGCCGCCGGGGCGATTGCCTGGGGCGCGATCGACCGTCTGATGGCACCCGCACAGGTGGCGCTCTCCGACGAAGGCCTTGGCATGGCCATCATGGTCATCTCCATCCTGCTGACGCTGGGCCTGATCTGGTGGCAGGGCCGTGTGGCGCGCAAGACAGGCAGCCGCGTGATTGCTGCCGACCGGCTGCACTACCTCGGTGACCTTCTGCCCAATCTCGGGGCCATCGCCTCGCTCTGGGCCTCCAGCCGCTTCGGCCTCGCCTCGGTCGACTCGGTGGTGGCGCTGGGGGCGGCCGCGATGCTGGCGCTGGGGGCGGCCAAGATCGGCAAGGGCGCGTGGGACGCGTTGATGGACCGCCGCGCCGATCCGGCCATCGTGGCGGGCATCGGCAAGATCGCGGCAGACTGGCCCGGCGTGCGCGGCTACCACGACCTGAAAACCCGCACCGCAGGCAGCCGCATCTTCGTGAACATCCATATCGAACTGGACGGCGACCAGACCCTGCGCGAAGCGCATGCCATAGGGGCCAGCCTGCGCCGATCCATCCTCGCCGCCTATCCGCAGGCCGATGTCATCGTTCACAAGGACGTGGCACGCAAACCCGACGCATCACCCGATGCATCACCTGCCAGCGCACAGTGACCCCGGGGTAATCCCGGAATCGCCTTTGGCGCGATGCTGTGGCACGATGCATCATTGCCCCTTGCCGGGGGGATCAAAACCGCTTTATTGTTCAATCGTATAATTCGCAGGTGTGTCATGCCCGCCCCCGCTCTCCGCCGCCCCTACCGCCGAGAAGGCGAAGAAAAGCGCCGCGACGACCTGATCTCTGCCGCCATGGCGCTTGTCGCCGAAGGCGGGACCGAGGCCGCCACTGTCCGCGCCATCGCCGCCCGCGCTGGCGTCACACCGGGGCTGATCCGGCATTACTTCCAGTCCAAGGAAGAACTTACCCACGCCGCCTATCGCCATGTCATGGAATCGATGACGCAAGAGGCACTCCGCGCCATCGAAGGCCTGCCCGCCGATGATCCCGTGGGCCGCCTTGCCGCCTTCATCGCCGCCAACTTCCGCCCGCCTGTGATGACACCCGCCGTGGTGGGCGTCTGGGCCAGCTACATGCACCTTGGCCGCAATGACCCGGTGATCCATACCATCCATGAGGCCACCTATCTTGGCTATCGCGACCGCCTGCAGGAGCTGATCGCCGCCCTCCCCCGCCCCGCCGACCCCGCCCGCGACCGGCGCGAGGCCATCGCCTGCAATGCCCTCATCGATGGGCTCTGGATCGAAGGCGGCTCCCTCCCCGACAGCTTCGCCCCCGGCGAGGTGCAGCGCATCGCGCTGGACGGCATCGGCGCGATGCTGGGCGTGCGCTTCCCCGATGCCGCTTATTCAGACGGGCCCCAGCCCGACACATCCGACAGAAAGACCGCTCCATGAGATATGCCCCCGTCACCGACCGACTCGCCGATCTGGGCGGCGCGAAATGGGAAGTCCATGCCCTTGCCCGCCGCATGCAGGCGGCGGGCGAGGCGGTGATCGAACTCACCATCGGCGAACCCGATGTCGCCACCCCGCCTGCGTTGCTGGAAACCGCCGCGCGCTCCATGACAGCAGGCCGCACTGGCTATTCCAACGGGCGCGGCGAACCCGCCCTCGTGGCAGCCCTCGCCGCCCGCTACACCGCCCGGCGCGGGCGCGAGATCGGGCGCGATCAGGTGATGTGCCTGCCCGGCACCCAGACCACGCTCTACGCCATCCTGCAGACGCTGGTCACATCGGGGGATGAGGTGCTGGTGGGCGATCCGATGTATGCCACCTATGAAGGCCTGATCCGCGCCACCGGGGCCACCGTCGTCCCTGTCCCCTTGCGCCCTGACGCTGGCTTCCGCATCCAGCCCACTGACATCGCCGCGCGCATCACCCCGCGCTCCCGCGTGTTGTTCCTCAACAGCCCGCATAACCCCACCGGGGCCGTCCTGTCGCGCGATGATCTCACCGCGCTGTGCCGTCTCGCCGCCGAACACGATCTCTGGGTGCTGTGCGACGAAGTGTATGAAGATCTCTGCTTCCCCGGCGTGACCTTTGCCTCGCCCCTCGACCTGCCCGATTACGCCGACCGCGTGATCGTCGCCTCCTCCATCTCCAAATCCCATGCCGCCCCCGGCTTCCGGTCCGGCTGGTGCGTCGGCCCTGCCGAATTCTGCACCCGCCTGCTCCCCCTGTCCGAAACCATGCTCTTCGGCAGCCAACCCTTCATCGCCGACATGACGGCCGAGGCCGTCTCATCCCCCTCGCCGATCGCGGCCGAGATGATGGCCCGCTTTCAGCGCCGCGCACAGTTGATCCATGACCGCCTGCAAGGCACGGCGGGTATCCATGTCCACATGCCGCAGGCGGGCATGTTCGCGCTTCTCGACATCCGCGCCACCGGGCTTTCCGGCGATGCCTTCGCCCGCGCGCTTCTGGCGCAGGCCAAAGTTGCCGTCATGCCCGGTGAAAGCTTCGGCACGGCGCTGGCAGGCTGGGTGCGCCTCTCGCTCACCCAACCCGATGACCGCATCGTTGAGGCCTGCACCCGCATCGCCACCTTCGCCGCCGCCCAAAGGCAGGCGGCATGAGAACGGTCGGACAGGCGCTGGTCGAAGGCCTCAAGGCGCGCGGGGTCGAGGTCGTCTTCGGCATCCCCGGCGTCCATACGATCGAACTCTATCGCGGCCTCGCAGGTGGCGGCATCCGCCACGTCACACCCCGCCACGAACAGGGCGCGGCCTTCATGGCCGATGGCTATGCCCGCGCTTCTGGCAAGCCGGGCGTTGCCTTCGTCATCACCGGCCCCGGCCTTCTGAACGCGCTCACCGCCATGGGGCAGGCCAAGGCGGATTCCGTCCCGATCCTCGTCATCTCCGGCGTTAACCGCCGCGCGTCCTTGGGCCGCGGCCTCGGCCTCCTGCACGAACTCCCCGATCAGGCGGCCATGGTCCGCCCGCTCTGCCCGACCGAACGGCTGGAAGATCCCGCCGAACTGGAATCCTTTCTCGACCGCGCCTTCACCCATCTGCTCACTGGCCGCCCAGGCCCCGTTCACATCGAAATCCCCACCGATGTGATGCCGATGGCCTGCCCCGATGCCCCCCGCGCGGCCCTGCCCACACGGCCCGGCCCGAACCCCGACCAGATCGCACAGGCCGCCCGCCGCCTGAACAGCGCCCAGCGCCCGGTGATCCTCGCCGGTGGCGGCGCGCGCGGCTGTGACGCGGCACTCACGGCCTTGGCCGAACGCCTCGATGCCCCGGTGATCCTCACCGTCAACGCGCGCGGCATGCTGCACGCCCACCCGCTCGGCGTCCCTGCCTCTCCCTCGCTCGATGCCCCCCGCGCCCTCATCGCGCAGGCGGATCAGATCCTCGCCCTCGGCACCGAACTCGGCCCTACCGATTACGATATGTATGTCCGCGGCGGCTTCCCCGATCTGTCCGGCATGATCCGCATCGACGTCTGCCCCGATCAACTGGCCCGCCACCCCGCCGCCCTGCCGATCCCTGCCGACACAGCCAGCGCCATCACGGCCCTCCTCCCCCAACTCACCCCGAAACAGGCCGATGGCCCCGCCCGCGCCGCCCGCGCCCGCAACGATGCCCGCGCCGAACTCGCCCATCTTCACCCCGCCATGCCCGCACAACTCGCCATGGTCGAAGCGATCCGCGCCGCCATCCCCAACGCCCAGATCGTGGGCGACAGCACCCAACCCGTCTATGCCGCCAACCTCTTCTACGACCATGACCGCCCGGGTGGCTGGTTCAACGCCGCAACAGGCTTCGGCGCGCTCGGCTTCGGCCCCGGCGCCGCCATCGGTGCCGCCATAGCCTCGCCCGGCACCCCCACGATCTGCCTCATCGGTGACGGCGGCCTGCAATTCGACCCGGCCGAGTTGCGCGTCGCGGTCGACGAATCCCTGCCCATCACCTTCCTTGTCTGGAACAACGCCAGCTACCGCGAAATCGCCGAAGCCATGCGCGACGCCCAGACGGAAATCATCGGCTGCACCCCCTCCCCCCTCAACCTCGCCCCTTTCGCCGCCGCCTGCGACCTGCCCTTCCAAAGCGTCGCGGAAAACCCGGCAGACCTGCATGCCGCCCTTTCCACCCCACACAAAGGCCCCCGACTGATCGAGATCCGCGTCACCTCCTGAACCTTCCCCGCCCCTTCATCTTGGCCCAAATACCCATGACCCGGCCCGCCACCCGCGCCGCCGCCAGCCAAAAGCGCCCATCCCGTATTTGCATTTGATCAAATTACGCGCCATAAGCGTGCGAAACGGCAGGGGGGTATTCCCGGTGGCAAAATCGGCAAAACTGATCGCAGGCATCCCGCAGGACCGCCTCACCCGCATCGCCACACGCGAGGCGCGCCGCTTCGCGCAAAGCCGCCCCAAGGCCGCCGCCGCTCTGGCAAAGGGCGCAGGCGCGTTCCTCAACGGCGTCCCGATGCACTGGATGGCCGATTGGCCCATGCCCCACCTGCCCTTGGTGGCCAAGGCCACCGGCGCGAAACTGACCGATATCGACGGCTATGGCATTGATGATTTCTGCCTCGGCGATACCGGGTCCATGTTCGGCCATTCCCCCGCACCCGTCGCCCGCGCCATCCGCAAACAGGCGCGGCGCGGCCTCACCTACATGCTGCCGACCGAGGACGCGCTGGAAGCAGGCCGCCTGCTCACGCAAACCTTCGGCCCCTTCCGCTGGCAGATCGCCACCACCGCCACCGATGCCAACCGCTTTGCCCTGCGCGTTGCCCGCGCGGTGACAGGGCGGCCAAAGGTTCTGGTGTTCAACGGCTGCTACCACGGCACCGTCGATGACACGATGGTGGAACTCGCAAAGGGCAAGACCGTCAATCGCGCGGGCCTCGTGGGGCAGGTCCATGACCTCACCCTCGGCGCCGTCGTCTGCGAATTCAACGACCTTGCCGCCGTCGAAAAGGCCCTCGCCAAAGGCGATGTCGCCGCCATCCTGACCGAACCGGTGATGACGAATTGCTGCATGGTCCTGCCCGATCCGGGCTTTCTGCAGGGCCTGCGCGACCTCGCCACGCAACACGCCGCGCTTCTGATCATGGATGAGACGCATACCATCTCCTCCGGCCTTGGCGGCTATACCCGCGTGCATGGCCTCCAGCCTGACATGTTCGTCGTGGGCAAATGCGTCGCGGGCGGGATGCCCACCTCCGTCTGGGGAATGACCGACGCCGTGGCCGACCGCTTCGCCGCCTACAACGCCACCCGCGCGCCGGGCCATTCCGGCATGGGCACCACGCTGTCTGCCAACCCGATGCAATTCGCCTGCCTCCGCGCCACGCTGGCCGAGGTGATGACACCGGAAAACTACACCCATATGGAAGAAGGCGCCGAACGCCTCGCCACCGGACTTGCCGCCGTGATCGCGCAACACAAAGCCCCGTGGCATGTCGTCCGCGTCGGCGCGCGGGTGGAATTCATCTGCGCGCCCGGACCGCTCAAGAACGGCAGCGCCGCGCACAAGGCCCACCAGCCGCAGGTCGAGGCAGCGGTCCACACCGCCCTTCTCAACCGTGGCTGCCTGATCGCGCCCTTCCACAACATGATGCTGGTCAGCCCCGCCACCAAGAAACGCCAGATCGACCGCCTGATCGCCGCTTTCGACGAAATCCTGACCGAATTTTTCGCCCCCGAGCCAGACCGAGACACCGAATGACCGACACCATCAGCCCCTCCGGCTCTGCCATTTCAGAGGCCGAAGCCTTCCTCGCAGCGCACCCCGAGATCGAGGCCTTCGACATCGTCCTGCACGATTCGAACGGGATCGGCCGCGGAAAGATCATCCGTCGTCATGAGCTTTTGTCCTTTTACCGCTCCGGCCGCCACCTGCCTATTTCCATCCTCGGCCTCGATATCTGCGGCGAAGATGTCCATGAAACCGGCCTGATCTGGGATCAGGGCGATGGCGACCTGCGCGCATGGCCCATCCCCGGCACACTGGTGCCGCTTCATGCCACCCAGCCCCCGCGCGGCGAAGTGCTCATGTCGCTCTACGATCTCGACGGCAATCCCATGACCTCCGACCCCCGCCACGCCCTGCAACGGCAGGTGGATGCGATGGCGGCCGAGGGGCTCTATCCCGCAGGCGCATTCGAACTGGAATTCTTCCTCCTCGCCAACGACCGCGGCCCCGATGGCCGCGTGCAGCCCGCACGCGACGTGCTCGATGGTCGTGGTTCCCACAAGACCGAGGTCTATTCGGTCGATCACCTGCACGGCATGCTGCCCCTGTTCAGCGACATCTACGCCGCCGCGGAAAAGGCCGGGATCAAGGCCGAAACCATGATCTCGGAATATGCGCCGGGCCAGTATGAACTGACCCTGCACTATCGCACCGATGTGATGCAGGCCGCCGATGATCTGATGCGGCTCAAGCGGATCGTCCGGCTCCAGGCCCGTCAGCACGGCGTCACCGCCTGCTTCATGGCCAAACCGGTGGAAAAATACGCAGGCTCCGGCATGCATTTCCACGTCTCGCTCTGCGATGCCGATGGACGGAATGTGTTCGTCGAGGAAACCGAAGGCCAATGGAACCCCGCCATCCTGCACGCCCTGGGTGGCCTGCGCGCGACGATGGGCGAATCCATGCTGGTCTTTGCCCCACATGCCAACAGCTGGCGGCGCTTTGCGGCACAAAGCTATGCCCCTGTCAGCCCGACCTGGGGGGTGAACAATCGCTCCGTCGCGCTGCGCATCCCGGCGGGCGACATAAAGGCACGGCGCATCGAACACCGCCCCGCGGGCGTGGACGCCAACCCCTATCTGGTCGCGGCCACTGTGCTTGCTGGCATCCGCCACGGGTTGCAGCACAAGATCGACCCCGGCCCGGAAACCACCGGCAACGGCTATGCCGATGCCCAGGACGCCCCGCCGATCCCGGTCGATTGGCGGCAGGCGATCGAGGCCGCCACCGCCTCGGGCTTCCTCAGGGACGCGCTGGGTGAAGACATGCACCGCACCTTCACCGCCATCAAGGCAGCCGAACATGCCCGCGTCGCCCGCACCGTCAGCGAGGTCGATTTCGACCTCTACCTCCACACCGTCTGAACCCGGCGGGGCGCACGAATTTCCTGCGAAAATTCACGCCCCGCCCACGTTCCGCGGACAACGGGGTCTGATTTTTCGCAGAAAAATCGTTGACCCCGCCCCGTCGCCGCAGATCAACTCAACCCGGCATCCCGCGCGATCATCGCCGCATGGGTGCGGTTCTTCGCGCCCAGCTTCCGGCTCAGCGTCTTGACATGCAGCTTGACCGTCACCTCCTGCAGATCCAGATCGCGGGCAATCTCCTTGTTGGGCTTGCCCTCGCAGATGCCGCGCAGCACATCCGTCTCGCGCCGGGTCAGCGTCTGCAAGGCCAGCGCCATTTCCGGTTCATTCATCAACAGCGAGATCGGCGCGAACACATCGCCCGAGGTCATCAACTGCACCGCCGCAATCATCGCGCGTGAAGCCAGCGTCTTGGGAATGAACCCCGCCGCCCCCGCCGACAGCGCCGCCTCGGCCAGCTCGCGTTGCACCGTGCCGGTGATGATGGCGACCGGAACCCCCGGCGCCGCTGCCCGCGCCAGCGCCAGCCCCTCCAACCCATTCATGCCCGGCATGCCATAATCCAGCAGCACCAGATCGAACCGCGCCCCTGTCTCCAACAAGGCCACAGCTTCGGGCAGTGTGGCCACACAGGACACCTCTTGAAACCCCTCTGCCATCAGAAAGGCAGCGAGCGTCTCGCGCACCAGATCATGATCGTCGGCCAGCAAAAGCCGCATGTTCGCCCGTCCTATTCCCGCCATCTGACCCGTCCTGAAATGCATCTCTTCCAGAACGACCGTCAGCGCCGTTACTTTACCGTGTGAAACGCCTTGGAAGGCAAGCCCCATCTGCCCTAGCCTCTTGCTATGGGCATGGGCCTTCGCCATGCCACAGGCAAACCGGAACAGAAGGCAGGACACAGCATGCAGCTTTGGGCAAGACGGCTTCGGCTGGGCGTGACAACGCTGCTGGCCCTGTCATGCCTGATTGCCATGGTGCTTCTGGCCCAGGCCGTGCAGGCGAAACTGGTGGTGCTGCAACGCGCCAACTCGGACAACACCCAATGGGTGATGATGCAGACCGAGGTCGAGGTGCTGCGCCTGCAGGCCGCCGTAGCGGCAGCGCGCGAAAACCCCTCCTCGGCCCAGCTTGATGAGGTGCGGCGCTGGTTCAACGTCTTCTACAGCCGCGTGGCGATGCTGGAACAAAGCCCCGTCTATGCGCCCTTGCTGTCCCGCCCCGATTACGGCGCCGATCATGCACGCCTGCGCGGGTATCTGGATGCCACTGTCCCGCTGATCGACGCGCCCGACACCCAGCTTGCCGGTTCCCTGGGCCGCATCGCCACGCCCTTGCCCGACCTGCGCGCCACCGCCCGCGGGATGATCCTGAACGCGCTTTCCGAGTTTACCGCCCAATCCGACATGAACCGCGAAGCGATCTCCACCACCCTGGTTCGGCTGGCGGTCGTGACAGGGGCGCTGCTCTTGATCGTGGCCGGGGTTGCCGGGGCCCTGGCCCTGCAATTCCGCCGATCCGAGGCCCAGAAACACGCCCTCGCCGACGCAGGGGCACGGCTGTCGACCATTGTCGCCACCTCTGCCGATGCGATTGTCGTCACCGATCCGGGCGGCGTGATCCGGGAATTCAACCCGGCCGCCGAGGCGATCTTCGGCCTGCCTGCCGCCGCCGCAAAGGGGCAGAACGCACTCGCGCTTCTCTTTGCCGAAGGCCCTGACGGCCCGCAGCAACGCACCCTGATCGCCGCGCTGCGCGATCCGGGGGCCGATGCCGCCCACCCCCTTCGCATCGAGGTGGATGCCCGCCGCGCCGATGGCCGCAGCTTCCCGGCCGAGGTTTCCATCGCCCGTTCCCAGATCGCCGAGGCAGGCCTCGTCGTGGCCTTCGTCCGCGACATCTCCACCCGGCGCGAGGCCGAGGTCGCCCTGAACCGCGCGCTGGACCGCGCGCAGGCCGGCGAAAAAGCCAAGGCTGAATTCCTCGCAGTGATGAGCCACGAGATGCGCACGCCGCTCAACGGTCTGATCGGGTCGATGGAACTGCTTCGCCGCACACCGACGGATGCCGCGCAAAAGGAACTCCTCTCCGTCATGGAAGCCTCGGGCGATATCCTTCTGGGCCATGTGAATTCGGTTCTTGACGTGTCGCGGGCCGAAGCCGGGATGATCCATCCCGACCGCACGCGCTTCGATGCGGACCGTCTGCTGGAAGAAACCGTCGCAAATCAGGCCGGCCTTGCGGCCGCTGCGGGCAACCGCATCACCCTGTCGCATCCCACCGGCCCCTTGGGGCCTGTCATGGGCGATCCCGGGCGTCTGCGTCAGATCCTGCTCAACCTGATCGGAAATGCGGTGAAATTCACCCGCAATGGCGACATCACCATCGAGGTGGAGCGCCTCTCCACCCCCGATGCTCCGGTGGAAATCCGGGTCAGCGACACCGGCATCGGCATCGCCGAGGCCGACCTTGACCGCATCTTCGACGATTTTGTCACGCTCGACGCCAGTTATGGCCGCAGCGCCGGGGGCACCGGGCTTGGCCTCGGTATCGCGCGGCGGCTGGCCCGTGCCTTGGGGGGCGAGATCGGGGTCGAAAGCATCGAAGACGAAGGCAGCCTCTTCTGGCTGCGCCTGCCCCTTCCTCCCGCCGACCTGTCCGCCATCGAACCAGAACCGCAAGGGCCCCTCACAACGCCCGTTACAGGCCCCCAGCCCGCGCCACAGCTGGAAGATCCGCCCCCCGGCCCGCCGCTTTCGGTTCTGCTGGTCGAAGACAACACCATCAACCGCTTCCTCCTTCGGCGTTTTCTGGAAAGCGGCGGCCACCGCGTGACAGAGGCCACCGATGGGGTCGAAGCGGTGGACTGTGCCAAGACCACGGTCTTTGACGTGATCTTGATGGATATCTCCATGCCGCGCATGGATGGCATCGCCGCCACGCAGGCGATCCGGGCAGGACAGGGCTTGTCGCGCGATGCGCGCATCATCGCGCTGACCGCCCATGCCCTGCCGCAGGAACTGGCCCGCTTCCATGCGGCGGGCATGGCGGCCACGCTCACCAAACCCATCGCACGGCTGGCCCTGCTGCAGGCGCTCGCCGGTCGGCTGCCAGACCCGCAAACACCGCCCATGCCCCGGGAAATACCCGTGATTGATGACGCGGTCATGGCCGACCTTGTCCGCCAGATCGGCCCCCAAACGGCAATCCCCCTGATCACCCGCCTGATCGCCGAAGGCGACACCATCATCGCCGACCTCGCCACCCGTCACCCGCAAAGCGACGCGGCAAAGATGGCGGCCCTCTGCCACCAGCTCGTCGGCAGTTCCGGCACCTTCGGCACGCGCGGCCTCTATGCTGCGCTGCGGGATGCGGAAACGGCACTCAAGCTGCAGGTCGCCAGTGCTGCGGGATCTGCCACAGACCCGGCTGCAGATCCCGACCATGCACCAGATCCATCAATCCCGTTGGCCGCGCTCGCCCCGGTCTGGCAGGCCACCCGCGCCGCGCTTTCTGCCGAACTCGCCCGCCTTGCGGCGAATCCCGCCGGGCATCAGGTGCAGGCAACGGACCGGATCACCGCTTCCTGAGCGCGGCCCGCAAGGCATGGCGGATCAACCCTGGCACCCGCGCGTCCAGACCGACGGGCGGCAGCAGATCACCCTGAAACCCGGCCTCCGCCAACGCCTGCGGCAGATCGTCGATCACATGCCCGCCCCGCGCGGCAAAGAACGGCAGCACCAGCGATCCGGGCGGGAAATCCGCCGCCGCCTCGACGATGCGGGGCGACTGGTCGATGAAAGCCGCCTCCACCCGCGCAAACCCCGCCTCGGCCTGCAGCCTGTCCGCCATCGCATAGGCCACCTCCGACGGGGCCGCGCTGCGGAAACTCCCATGCGCGGCCAGCAGAAGCGGCAGGTCGGCAGGCGCGTGACCGCGCCGCGCTGCCGCTTCGCGCGCAACGGTAAGGGTCAGCGCCTGCACCCCCGCATCCAGCCCGAAGGGCGGCAGGATGCGCCATGCCGCCGCTCCGGCCTCGGCCAGCTTTGCGGGCAGATGGGTGGTGGTGAACCACCCCCCCGCCATGAAAAGCGGATAGATCAGCCCAACCTCACCCGCCGCCGCCACCTCGCGCGCCAGTGCATCCGGTTCGGCCAGCGTGGCCGACCTTATGCGCCAGCCCGGCATGAGGGCCTGCACCTTGGCCGCCAGAAAGGCGATCTCGGCGGCAGCGGGGCCGGGGTCAGAAGGCTGTCCATGCGCCACGATTAGCGCAGCGGGCAACGCGGCGGGCAGGCGGAGGGTGTGGTCATATGTCATGCCCGCGATCTAGCCATTCCCGGCTGCGCGTCAACCATGGCGGCCAAAGTCCGGATCTGTCAGTCCCGGCAAAGCATCCTCGGTCATCACCGCCCGGCAATGATCGGCAAAGGCCGCCACCGCCCGCCGCAGCGGTCCCCCGGCGGGCAGGATCAACCCCATCCGCATCGGCGCGCGCGGCGTGACCAGCGGCACAAAGACCAACCGCCGCCCATCCGGCGCGCGGTCTGATCCCAGCCGGATATTGGCGATGGAATAGCCGAAGCCGTTTGCCACCATCGCCCGCATCACCCCCATGTCGCGGGTGCGCTCGGCGATCCGCGGCCGCAGACCTTCGGCTGCGAAAAAGGAAAGGAAATAATCGGCGCTATAGGGCAGGTCCAGCAGCACCATCGGATGTGGCGCCAGATCGGCCGCCGTGACCTGCGCCCGCCCCGCCAGCGGATGCCCCTCAGGCAACAGGGCATAGGGTGCCAGCGGCAAAAGCGGCAGGAAATCCAGATCGCCCGGCAGTTCCAGATCGTAAGACAGCGCCGCATCCAGCCGCGCATGGCGCAGCGCCTCGATCAGCGCGGCATGGTCATGCTCGGATTGGCGAAACTCCACCTCCGGATGGGCCTCGGCAAAACTGCGTCGCAAGCGGGGCAGCACCACCTGCGCGAATGTCAGCAGACAGCCCACCGCAAGCGGTCCCCGCACCTGCCCCGTCAATTCCGCCGCACGGTCGTTCAGCGCAGCGCCCGCCGCCAGCACCACCCGCGCGGCCTCGGTGAACTGCCGCCCGCCCTCGGTCAAGGACAGGCCCTGCGCGTGACGACGGATGAACAAAGGCAGGCCGAATTCCTGCTCAAGCTGCGCAATCGCGGCCGAGATCGAGGGCGATGACACATGACACCGCTCCGCCGCCAGCGCGACAGAGCCGCATTCCGCAACCGCGACCAGATATTCCAGTTGGCGAAGGGTGAAACGCAACGGCATGCCCGCAGGCTAGCCCGCCCGCCCCCGGGACGAAAGCCCCCTCACCTTTCCCCCGGCACCCCATAGGACGGGGCCGCACGCGGGTCGCGCGCCCGCTGCACATAGGCCGCCATCTGCGGGGCATAGACCTCCCACGCCCGCGCGACCGCCTCGATCGGGCGCGCCTCATCCGACCAGTCACAGCGCAACTCCGCCAAGGGCCAGCTTTCACGGTCCACCATCAACAGCCCCGCCGAATGCACAGGCCCCGCCTCGCCCCCCGCATCGCGCCCCGCCATCAGCGCCGCCACCAAGCGATCACCCAGCGCCCCCGACGCCGCCAGAAACCCCGCCACCATGGCCTGCGGCACGCCCTCATGCGCCAGCAGGTTTCCCCCGGCGATGACCCCCGGCCCCTCGGCCACCGCCCAACGCCCCAGCACATGCGCGCCGCTGTGGCTGGCCGTCTGTCCGTGCCCGTCGACCACCATCAACTGCCGATACTCTGCGAATGCCGCCCCAGCGATAACCGCATCCAACGCCACCTTCGCCCCCGCACCCGCCGCCAGTCTCGCCAGCAGCGCTGGCCCCAACGCCGGGTCGGTGATGTTCTGCGTTGCCGCCACCCCCACCCCCGCCCGCGCATGCGCGCATCGCGCCGCCACGGCAGGAGAGGAAGAGGAAATCACCATCCCGAAGGCGCCCGTCTCGGCACAGCGGGCCAGCAGCGAAAATGTCATGCGTCACCTCAGGATGGCTGGCGTCGATGGGTATTTGGGCCAAGGTGAAACGGCAGCTTCATCTTGGCAAAAATACCCATGCAACGCGGCTGCAGGGCGGAACAGGTGCAAACTCAATCGGGGATCACGGCAGTGGCGTCGATCTCCACCAGCCAGTCGGGCCGCGCCAGCGCCACCACGACCAACCCGGTGCAAACCGGATGCACATCCCGGATGTATTCCCCCATCGTCCGATAGACCGCCTCGCGGTGGCGCACATCGGTCAGATAGACCACCAGCTTGGTCACATGTTCCATCCGCCCGCCACATTCCTCGACCAACTGGCGGATGTTCTGCATTACCTTGTGGGTCTGCTCCACCGGATCGTGGCTGCCGATGTTTTGCGCGGTGTCCAGATCCTGCGGGCATTGCCCGCGCAGAAAGATCATCGTCCCCCGCGCCACCACGGCCTGCGCAAGGTCATTGTCCAGCTTCTGTTCGGGATAGGTGTCCTTGGTGTTGAACTTGCGGTGGCGGATATGGGCCATGGGAAACTCTTTCAGATGGAGCGAAGGGGGGCAGAGGCCGGGGGTTTTGCACCCCCGGACCCCCGCAGGATATTTTGGCAGAGAAGATCCGGGGAAGATCATGAACAGGGCGTGGCGACGGATGGGCTACATGGCCGGCATCATCCGCGCGATGTACTGGGCAAACTCGAAATTCGGCCGCTCCAGATGGCTCAGCGGTCCGGGAACCGACATCCGCGACACCAGCCCGCGATAGACCCTTTCGGTGCAACCCTTGTCCTCGACATTCACGTCATCCAGCAGCGCCTTGACCGCCGCCAGATGCGTGGGCGCATCCGGATCGGCCATCCAATCCACACTCATACCGCCGCCGAACAGCACCTTCACATGGCCGGGTCCATCCGGCGTCAGCGACAGGTACCAGAAATATCCCGGCGTCAGCGTGATCAGCAGCGAAGGATAGATCGCCAACAGCCAGGTGATCCGCCGCTCCTCGCCCTGCAGCCGGGTGTTCGACGGATGCGCCAAAGACAGTGGCACCGTATCGTTCTTGACAATCCAGTGGTAGTTGAACGCCTCTTTCCCCTCGGGACATTCCATCAGCGCCAGATCGCAACTGCCCCCGATCGTTCCAGCATGGCAGGCGGGCAGATGGTAGCTTTCCATGAAATTCTCGGCCAGCACCTTCCAGTTCGTGGCCCAGCGGAATTCCTCGCGAAAGGTCTCGGCATAGCTGGCCATGTCCAGATGCCCCACCAGCGCATCGACCTCGCGCAACCGTTCATGGATATCGGGTGCGTCGGCGTTCAGCGTGACCATGATCCAGCCATGCCAATCCGTCACGCGGATCGCGGGCAGATGCACCGCCTCCTTGCAGAAGGTCTCGTTCAGCGTCATCGCAGGCGCGCCGCGCAAGGAACCGTCAAGATTGTAGGTCCAGGCATGATAGGGGCAGACAATCGCACGCACCTGTCCCCGCCCTTCCAGCAGCGTGCTCATCCGGTGGCGGCAGACATTGCTCATCCCGCGCAGCGCGCCGTCCCGGTCGCGCAGGATGATGACGGGTTCGCCTGCAATCTCCATCGTCAGATAGTCGCCCGGTTCGCGCAGCGCATCCGCGCGCCCCGCACACAGCCAGTCCTGCGCAAAGATGTGGCGCTGTTCGGCCTCGGCGAATTCGGGCGATACATAGACGGATTTCGGCATGGCCTGCGCCCGCTCGAACGGCACCGCCACATTGGCGCGCAACTCCTCTATCGCACGCAGGCTGGGATCAACGGCGGTCATGGCGGGCATCCTTCGGCAACAAAACAGGTAAGGGTCGGCCCGGCAGGCCAACCTGACACATTGGCCACTGTCGACCAGCGGACCGCGCAAGGAAAGCAGGATATGCCGCCGCGCGGCTTAGGCACAGCCTAATCAGCAATCTCGCCGCCCTGGGCCAGCACCATCCCCGCCAGCCGCGCCGCGACCGGCGTCAAAATCGCCCCTGCCCGCGTCAGCAAACCGAACGGGTCCACCACGATGCCCAAATCGACCGGCAAGATCTCATAGGGCGATCCCGGCCCCGCGAATCGGTCACAGACCGCCCGCGCCAGCGGCGCAATGGCATTGGATTGCTGCACCAGCGCCAGCGTCAGCAGAAAGGACGCCGTCGCCATCCGCTGCGGTGGTTGCGGCAGGCCAAGTGCGCGCAGCCTCTCCATCACCGCGCGGGTGAGCAGCGCCTCCGGCCCCGGCATCACCCAGTCGAACCCCATCAGATCGGCCGGCGCGATCTGCTCTGCCCCTGCCAGCCGATGCCCCCGCCGCACCATGAGCGAGACCGGCTCCACCCCGATGGGATCGGACAGGTGCAACTGCCCCTCCATCCCTTCGGGCATGCGCCCAATGGCGAAATCCAGCCGCCCGGCCAGCAACTGCGTCCCCAACAGGTCCGACGGGGCCACGACCACCTCGGTCGTCACACCCGGCAAGGCAAGCCGCGCCGTGCGCAGCGCGGGCAGCACCCGGTCCAGCGCCGGCCCCGTGACCGACCCGATCCGCACATGGCCCGACCCGCCATTGGCAATCTCGGCCATCTCGCGCCCGGCATCGCGCAGTTCCGTCACCACCCGCTCCGCCCGCCGCGCCAGCGCCAACCCCATCGGCGTCAGCGTGATCCCGCGCCCGGTGCGCAGATGCACGGGCTGTCCGGTGATCCGCTCAACCTCGGCCAACAGGCGCGACGCGGCAGGTTGCGCCACCCCCATCAGATCTGCCGCCAGCCCCAACTGCCCCGTTTCTGCCAGCGCCGCCATCAGGCGCAAATGCGCCAGCTTCACCCCGCGCCGCAGCAGATCATCCGCGTTTGACATAACTTTTTCGCCATATATTAATCACAAATCATTCATTGACGGATATGCAAACCCATTGCAACTGTCCCCCACGGCGCGGATCGGGATTGGAGCCCGCCCGCAAAGCCGAAACGTGCCGTGGCGATTCACGGCGAGGGAGGACACCATGCAACTTTCCAGAAGGGCGCTTCTCGCGCTCGCCACTGCTGCGTCGCTGATCGGCGCACCCAGCTTTGCGCAAGACAAGGGCACCGTGGGCATCGCGATGCCGACGCAATCCTCGGCGCGCTGGATTTCGGACGGCAACTCGATGGTGGAACAGTTCACCGCCGCTGGCTACGCCACCGATCTGCAATACGCCGAAGACGACATCCCGACCCAGCTCGCGCAGGTCGAGAACATGATCACCAAGGGCGTCAACGTCCTTGTCATCGCGGCCATCGACGGCACCACCCTGTCGAACGCGCTCGACAACGCTGCAGCAGCGGGCATCAAGGTCATCGCCTACGACCGTCTGATCCGTGACAGCGGCTCGGTCGACTATTACGCCACCTTCGACAACTTCAAGGTGGGCGTCCAGCAGGCAGAATCGCTGGTCAAGGGCCTGAACGAACGCTTCCCGGGCGTAAAGCCGTGGAATGTGGAACTGTTCGGCGGTTCGCCCGACGACAACAACGCCTTCTTCTTCTACAACGGCGCGATGTCTATCCTGCAGCCGCTGATCGACGCGGGCGATATCAACATCGCTTCGGGCCAGATGGGCATGGACGTGGTCGGCACCCTGCGCTGGGATGGCGCTGTGGCACAGGCCCGGATGGACAACCTGCTGTCCGCCAACTACGGCGACAAGCAACTGCACGGCGCCCTGTCCCCCTATGACGGGCTGTCGATCGGCATCCTGTCCTCGGTCAAGGGCGTTGGCTACGGCTCGGGCGATCTGCCCATGCCCATCGTCACCGGCCAGGACGCGGAAATCCCCTCGGTCAAATCCATGATCGCAGGCGAGCAGTATTCGACCATCTTCAAGGACACCCGCGCCCTTGCAGGCGTGACCGTCAAGATGGTGGATGCGATCCTTTCGGGCGCCGAGCCGGAGATCAACGACACCTCCACCTATGACAACGGCGTGAAAGTCGTTCCGTCCTACCTGCTGGAACCGCTGCCGGTCGACGTCACGAACTACGAGGAAATCCTTGTCGGTTCGGGCTACTACACCGCCGACCAGCTGAAGTAAGTTCGGCACCACAGGCCCGCCCTGCCCTTGCGGCCGGGCGGGCCTTTCTTCAACCGGGGGATCAGCATGGCAACGCTTCTGGAGATGCGGGGGATCAGCAAGGTCTTTCCCGGGGTCCGCGCGCTCGATCATGTGAACCTCACCGTCGAACAGGGCGAAATCCACGCCATCTGCGGCGAAAACGGCGCGGGCAAATCCACCCTGATGAAGGTGCTGTCGGGCGTCTATCCGCACGGGTCCTATGAGGGCGAAATCCTCTACGATGGCGCCACCCTCACCAATCGCAGCATCCGCGACAGCGAAGCCAAGGGCATCATCATCATCCATCAGGAACTGGCGCTGGTGCCGCTCCTGTCCATCGCGGAAAACCTCTTCCTCGGGAATGAGGTGGCGACCAACGGCATCATCAACTGGCCCCTCGCATTCCAGAAAACCGAAAACCTGCTGAAAAAGGTGGGCCTGTCCGAGCCGCCCACAACACAGGTGGGCAAGCTTGGCGTCGGAAAGCAGCAACTAATCGAAATCGCCAAGGCGCTGGCGAAAGACGTGCGCCTGCTCATCCTCGACGAACCCACCGCCGCGCTTCAGGAAAACGACAGCCAGAAACTTCTGGACCTGATGCTGGAGCTAAAGGCGCAGGGCGTCACGCAGATCATCATCAGCCACAAGCTGAACGAGATCGGCCGCGTCGCCGACCGCATCACCATCATCCGCGACGGCGCCACCGTCTCCACGCTCGACAAGGCCGACATCAGCGAAGAACGCATCATCCGCGATATGGTCGGCCGCGACATGGCCCATCGCTACCCGGACCGGGTGTCAAACCCCGGCGACGTGCTGATGGAGGTCGAAGGTTGGAACGTCTGGCACCCCGAACAGCAGGGCCGCCAGATGATCCGCGACGCCGCCTTCAACGTCCGAAAAGGCGAAATTGTGGGCATCGCAGGCCTGATGGGCGCGGGCCGCACCGAACTTGCCATGTCGATCTTCGGCCATGCCTATGGCCGCAACATTTCCGGCACCGTCAAGATGGGTGGCAAGGTCGTCGACACGTCCTCGGTCACCCGCGCCATCGCGGCAGGCCTCGCCTATGTGACCGAGGATCGCAAACAGCTTGGCCTCGTGCTGGATGAACCCATCGTCCGCAATATCACGCTGGCCAACCTTGCGGGTGTCGCCACACGCGGCGTCCTGTCGCGCGGGCGCGAACAGCAGGTGGCCGAAGAATACCGCCGCGCCATGTCGATCCGCACGCCATCCGTGTTTCAAAAGGTCGTCAACCTGTCGGGCGGCAACCAGCAAAAGGTCGTCCTGTCGAAATGGCTTTTCGCCGATCCGCAGGTCCTGATCCTCGATGAACCCACGCGCGGCATCGACGTGGGCGCAAAGTTTGAAATCTACACGATCATGAACGACCTCGCCGCCCAGGGGCGCGGGGTCGTGATGATCAGCAGCGAAATGCCCGAACTTCTGGGCATGTGCGACCGCATCTATGTGATGAACGAAGGGCGCATCGTCGGGGAACTTTCCCGCGACGAGGCAAGCCAGGAACGGATCATGTCCCTCATCATACGGGGCGACGGCAAGGCAAGGGTGGCGTGATGGCAGATCAGACAGCAGGCGCAGGCAAGGGCATCGGCGCGCATCTGGGCGGGCATTTGCGGGAAAACGGGATGATCCTGGCGCTGGTCGCCATTGTCCTGTTCTTCACCGTGATGGTGCGCGTGACACAGGGCGTCGATTTCCTGTCGGCCCAGAACATCACCAACCTGTTTTTGCAGAACTCCTACGTCATCATCATGGCACTGGGGATGCTGCTGGTCATCGTGGCGGGCCATATCGACCTGTCGGTGGGCTCTGTCGTGGGCTTCACCGGGGCCGTCGCCGCCGTGCTGACCGTCAACATGGGCTGGCCCGTGATTGCCGTGGTGCCCACCTGCCTGCTTGTCGGCCTCGCCATCGGTGCCGCCCAAGGCTACTGGGTCGCCTATTGGCGCATCCCCTCCTTCATCGTCACTCTGGCCGGGATGCTCGTGTTCCGGGGCCTGACGCTCTGGCTCTTGGCAGGGCAGAACGTCGGCCCCTTCCCGAAATCCTTCCAGTCGCTCTCGACCGGCTTCATCCCCGATGCTTTCGGCGTCGACAAACCCAACATGACCGCGCTCGCGATGGTGGCGCTGGCCGCCGTGGTCATCCTGTGGATCGGCCTGCGCGCCCGCGCCCGGGATCAGCAATTCGGCATCACGTCCGAGCCGATGATCGTCTTTGCCATCCGCAACTTCGTCATCACCGCCGCACTTCTGTTCGTGGGCTACAAACTCGCCTCCTTCCGGGGCCTGCCCAATGTGGTGGTGGTCCTGTCGGTGCTGACTGTGCTTTACGCCTTCTTCACCGAATCCACGACCACGGGCCGCCGCATCTATGCCCTTGGCGGCAACGAAAAGGCCGCCCGCCTGTCTGGCATCAACACCGACCGTCTGGTGTTCCTCACCTTCTGCAACATGGGTGTTCTGGCCGCCCTTGCGGGCATGATCGTTGCGGCCCGCCTGAACTCCTCCACCCCCAAGGCGGGCGGCGGGTTCGAACTGGATGTCATCGCCGCCGTCTTCATCGGCGGGGCCTCGATGACGGGCGGGTCGGGCAAGATCATCGGCGTCGTCGTCGGCGCCCTCATCATGGGGGTGATGAACAACGGCATGTCCATCATGGGCATCGGGATCGACTACCAGCAGGTCATCAAGGGCCTCGTCCTCCTCGCCGCCGTCATCTTCGACGTCTACAACAAGAACAAGTGAGGCCCCCGATGCTCCTGTCCCAAATCACGCAACCGGACGGCTCCCTCGCCGTCGTGGTCCGCTCGGGGTCCGAGGCCGCCATCCTGCGCGGCACCGCCAGCACCTATGAACTGGCGCGCGATGCGGCATCTTCCAAACGCCCGGTCGCCGCGATCATCGCCGAACGCGGCATGGGCGCGGCGGTGGACCTGCCCTCGCTTCTGGCCGAGGGCCGCGTCACCCTGCCAATCACCCATCCCGACCCGGCACATATGCTGCTCACCGGCACCGGCCTCACCCATCTGGGCAGCGCCTCTGCCCGCGACGCGATGCATGCGAAACTGCACGGCGCAGAAACCCTCACCGACAGCATGAAGATGTTCCGCATGGGTCTGGAAGGCGGCCGTCCCGCCCCCGGCACGCCCGGCGTGCAGCCGGAATGGTTCTACAAGGGCAATGGCACCACCGCCATCGCCCCCGGCCAACCCCTGACCATGCCCCCCTTCGCCGAAGACGGGGGCGAAGAACCCGAACTTGCCGGTATCTACATCATCGCCCCCGATGGCACCCCCTGCCGCCTTGGCTGGGCGCTCGCCAACGAATTCTCCGACCACATCACCGAACGGGTCAATTACCTCTGGCTCGCCCATTCCAAACTGCGCGAGGCCTCTTTCGGCCCCGAAATCCTCGTAGGCGACCTGCCCGCCGATGTGCAGGGCATGTCCCGCATCCGCCGCGACGGCGCGGTGATCTGGGAAAAGCCCTTCCTGTCGGGCGAGGCGAACATGTCCCACACGATGGCCAACCTCGAACACCACCACTTCAAGTATGACATCTTCCGCCGCCCCGGCGATGTGCATGTCCACATGTTCGGCACTGCCACCCTGTCTTTTGCGGATGGCATCTCCACCCGCCCCGGCGATATCTTCGAAATCGATTCCCCCCCCTTCGGCCTGCCCCTGAAGAACCCGCTCGCCAAGGCCCAAGCCCAAGCCCAATCCGGCACCGTCACCGTGACCGCCCTGTGAGGACAACATGACCTTCAAGCCCGCCAAATGGCCCCGCAAACTGCGCTCACAGGAATGGTTCGGCGGTTCCAGCCGCGACAACATCTATCACCGCGGCTGGATGAAAAATCAGGGCTTCCCGCATGACCTCTTCGATGGCCGCCCGGTCATCGGCATCCTGAACACATGGTCCGAACTCAACCCCTGCAACGCCCACCTCAACGATCTGGCTGAAAAGGTGAAGAACGGCATCTACGAGGCGGGCGGTTTCCCGGTCGAAGTGCCCGTTTTCTCCGTCTCGGAATCCGCGTTCCGCCCCACCGCGATGATGTTCCGCAACCTCGCCGCCATGTCGGTCGAGGAACAGATGCGCGGCCAGCCGATGGATGGCTGCGTGCTGCTGGTGGGCTGTGACAAGACCACTCCCTCGCTTCTGATGGCCGCTGCCTCCACCGACCTGCCTTCCATCATCGTCACCGGCGGGCCGATGCTGAACGGCTATTTCCGCGGCGAACGCGTCGGCTCCGGCACCCACCTGTGGAAATTTTCCGAGGCCGTGAAGGCCGGCGAAATGACCCCGGCCGAGTTTGCCGAGGCCGAGGCGTCGATGTCCCGCTCCGCAGGCTCCTGCAACACGATGGGCACCGCATCGACAATGGCCAGCATGGCCGAGGCGCTGGGAATGGCCCTGTCCGGCAACGCCGCCATCCCGGCGGTGGATTCACGCCGCCGCGTCATGGCGCAAATGTCGGGCCGCCGCATCGTGCAGATGGTCAAGGATGACCTCAAACCTTCGGATATCCTCACGCGTGAGGCGTTTGAAAACGCCATCCGCACCAACGCCGCCATCGGCGGCTCCACCAATGCCGTCATCCACATCCTCGCCATCGCGGGTCGCGTCGGCATCGACCTGACGCTGGATGATTGGGACAAGCTCGGCCGCGACGTTCCCACCATCGTCAACCTGATGCCCTCGGGCAAATATCTGATGGAGGAATTCTTCTACGCAGGCGGTCTCCCGGTCGTGCTCAAACGTCTGGGCGAGGCGGGCCTCTTGAACAAGGACGCGCTGACCGTATCCGGCGAAACCGCCTGGGAACAGGTCAAGGACGTCATCAACCACAACGCCGACGTCATCCTTCCCGTCGAAAAGGCGCTGACGCAATCCGGCGGTGTGGTCGTCCTCAAGGGCAACCTCGCCCCCAACGGCTCCGTCCTCAAACCCTCTGCCGCGACCCCGTCCCTGATGGTCCATCGCGGCCGCGCCGTAGTGTTCGAGGATATCGACGACTACAAGGCCAAGATCAACGACCCGGACCTGGATATTGACGAAACCTGCGTCATGGTCCTGAAGAATTGCGGTCCCAAAGGCTATCCGGGCATGGCCGAGGTCGGCAATATGGGCCTGCCGCCCAAAGTGCTGAAAAAGGGCATCACCGACATGGTCCGCATCTCGGATGCGCGCATGTCCGGCACCGCTTTCGGCACGGTCTGCCTGCACACCAGCCCCGAAGCGGCGGTGGGTGGCCCCCTCGCCATCGTGCAGAACGGCGATTTCATTCAACTGGATGTTCCCAACCGCCGCCTGCATCTTGAAGTGTCGGATGAGGAAATCGCCCGCCGTCAGGCCGCATGGAAACCCCACATCGCGCCCCCCGACAGCGGCTATGCCATGCTGCACCACAGCCATGTGATGGGCGCCGATACAGGGGCCGATCTTGATTTCATGCTCGGCTGCCGTGGCGCGCCGGTGGGCAAGGACTCGCATTGATGAAACTCGCCCTCGTCGGTATCGGCAAGATCGCCCGCGACCAGCACGTCCCCGCGCTGGCCGCCTCACCCGATTGGGAGCTTGCCGCCACGGTCAGCCGCTCCGGCACCGTGGACGGCGTCCCCGCCTTCACCGACTTCGCCGCGATGCTGGCAGCGCGGCCTGACATCACCACCATCTCGCTCTGCCTGCCGCCCCAGCCCCGCTACCCCTATGCGGAACTGGCGCTGAAGGCAGGCCGCCATGTCATGCTGGAAAAACCGCCGGGGCAGACCCTGGCCGAGGTGCACGCCCTCGAACGCCTCGCCGCAGATCACGGCGTCACCCTCTACGCCACATGGCATTCCCGCATGGCCGAGGCGGTCGCCCCCGCGAAAGCATGGCTCTCCGACAAGACGATCACGCGCGCCCATATCACCTGGCGCGAGGATGTGCGCAAATGGCACCCCGGTCAGGATTGGGTCTTTGAACCCGGTGGCATGGGCGTATTCGATCCCGGCATCAACGCGCTGTCGATCCTGACGGAAATCCTTCCCGCCCCGGTCCATGTCACCGCCGCCACGCTGGAATTCCCCGCCAACCGCGACACACCCATCGCCGCCCGCATCGCATTCTCCGGCAACATCACCGCCGATTTCGATTGGCGGCAGGAAGGCCCGCAAACCTGGGATATCGAGATCGAAACCAACGCCGGCCCCTGCGCCCTGCGCTTTGGCGGCAACCGGTTCGAGGTGGCAGGGGTCGAAGTCGCGGGCGAACACACGATCATGGGCGAATACCCCAAGCTCTACGCCCGCATGGCCGAACTTGTGCGCGCTGGAAAATCCGAAGTGGACCTCGCCCCGATGGTCCATGTCGCCGATGCCCTGACCCTTGGCAAACGCCACGTCACCGACAGCTTCGCGTTCTAGGCCCTGCTGCGCCTTCGCGGTTGGGTCAACCTGTCACCTCGCCGAACCCAGGCCGACCACAGCAACCGGGGACGAGTGCCACGCATTGCCTAAGCCGACGAGATGACCGAACTCGTTACAGTCACCGCTGCCACCCGCCAGAACCGTCAAGGCACTCGGCATCCGCTCGGCAGTGCAGGCCTCACCCGCATCTTTCTTATACAGGCTCCACGCAGGCCCTGCGCGCTTCCGACAGGCGTAGGACCACCTGTCATAAGTATGGTGACACTGCCGACTTGGCCCATCCTCATACCAAGGATGGCCTAAACTCCCGCGCCGCGCCGCCGTCAGGTCCGCATCACCCGATAGATGGCGGGAATCACCAGCACCGTCAGCAGCGTCGATGACAGCAATCCGAACAGCAGCGATATCGCTAGCCCCTGAAAGATCGGGTCCGCCAGAATCACCACCGCCCCGATCATCGCCGCCACCGCCGTCAGCAGGATCGGCTTGAACCGGATCGCCCCCGCCGCGATCAGCACATCCACGGTGACGGGCCCCTCCGACGAATGTCGGATGAAATCCACCAGCAGGATCGAGTTTCGCACGATGATCCCCGCCAACGCGATGAACCCGATCATCGACGTGGCCGAGAACGGGGCCGCAAACAGCCAATGCCCGACGATGATCCCCAGAAAGGTCAACGGAATGGGCGTCAGGATCACCAGCGGCAACTTGAACGACCCGAACTGCGCCACCACCAGAATGTATATCCCCAACAGCGCCACGCCAAAGGCCGCCCCCATGTCGCGGAAGGTGACATAGGTCACTTCCCACTCCCCATCCCACAGCAGCGTGACCTTTCCCTCATCCTCGGGCTGGCCATTCAGGCTGATTTCCGGCTTGGTCCCCGGCGCCCAGTCCTGCGCCTCTATGGCCTCGGCCACGGCCAGCATCCCGTAAAGCGGCGCCTCGAAATCACCCGCAAGCTCTGCCGTCACCATCTCGGCCTCGCGGCCATTATGGCGGAACACGGGATATGAGGATTGCTCCTCCGCCACCCGGATCACATCGCCCAGCTCCACCACCCCCCGCGCGCCGGGCAGCACATTGGCCGGGATCGGGGTCGACAGGAACCGCTCGTCCAGCACCCGGTCGCCCTTGTCACGCCCCACGATCAGCGGGATGGGATAACGGCCATCGCCGCGATGGGAATAGCCAACCACCTGCCCGCCATTCAGCAGCGCCATGGTGTCAAAGACATCCGCCTCCTGCACGCCAAAGAATTCCAGATCATCTGTCGAAATCGTGGCCCGCAGACGGGGTGCCATCACCCCGAAACTGTCATCCACATCCACCACGAAAGGCACGCTTTCAAACGCCGCCCGGATCTGCGCCGCCGCCGCACGCCGCGTCTCAGCGTCCGGCCCGTAAACTTCGGCCAACAGCGTGGCGATCACCGGCGGCCCCGGCGGCGGTTCGACGGTTTTCAACACCGTCCCCTCCGGCACCGCCACAGCTTTCAGCCGCTCGCGGATATCCAGCGCGATGTCATGGCTCGCACGGTCCCGGTCGGTCTTTGGCAACAGGTTGATCGCCACCTCACCCAATTGCGGCTCCTGCCGCAGGAAGGTATGCCGCACCAGACCGTTGAAATTGAACGGCGCCGCCGTCCCCGCATGGGTCTGGACCGACGTCACCTCCTCCATCTCCATCACGATCGCCGCCACATCCTGCGCCACCCGATCCGTCGCCTCGACCGACGCGCCCTCGGGCAGGTCGATCATCACCGACAGTTCGGATTTGTTGTCAAAGGGCAGCAGCTTGACCGTCACGTCACGGGTATAAAGCGCCGCCAGCGACCCGAACGACAGCGCCGCCGTGATCAGCAGAAACCCAAGGCTGCGCGCCTTGGAGGCCAGCAGCGGCCGCGCCACCGCCTCATACTTGCGCTCAAGCCACCCGCCCGCATGCCCGCCATGGGTGTCGTCACCGCCATGGGCCGACATGTCAGCCTTCCCCGCGATCTTCACCATCAGCCAGGGCGTGATGATGACCGCGACAAAGAACGAAAAGATCATCGCGGCGGACGCATTGGCCGGGATGGGCGACATGTAGGGTCCCATCAGCCCGCTCACGAACAGCATCGGCAGCAGCGCCGCCACCACCGTCAGCGTGGCCACGATGGTCGGATTGCCCACCTCGGCCACCGCATCAATCGCCGCCTGCATCCGGGGTCGGCCATCCTTCATCGCCCAATGCCGCGCGATATTCTCGATCACCACGATGGCATCATCCACCAGAATCCCGATGGAAAAGATCAGCGCGAACAGGCTCACCCGGTTCAGCGTGTATCCCATGATCCAGGCCGCAAACAGCGTCAGCAGGATCGTCACCGGTATGACGATGGCCACCACCACCGCCTCGCGCCAGCCAATCGCCAGCCAGACAAGCGCAATGATCGACACCGTCGCCAGCCCCAGATGGAACAGCAACTCATTGGCCTTTTCATTCGCCGTCTCGCCATAGTCGCGCGTCACGGTCAGGGTCATCCCCTCGGGGATCAGCTTGCCCTCCAGCGTATGCACCCGGTGCAGCACCTCTTCGGCCACCACCACCGCATTGGCCCCCGCCCGCTTGGCCACGGCCAAGGTCACGGCGGGCGACCGTTGCACCACCCCCGCCTCAACCTTCACCAGATGGCTCACGATGTGGTCCGACGTGTCGGGAATGAACCGCACCTCCGCCACATCCGCCACATAGACGGGCCGCCCGTCCCGCGTGGTCAGCAACAGGTTCGCCACCTCGGCAGGTGCCGTCATCGTCTCGCCCGCGACCAGATCAATCTGCCCGCCATCCGCCCGCACCTTGCCCGTGTTCAGCGTCCGGTTGGCCTGCGCCACCTTCCCCGCCAATTGCTGCAAGGTAACGCCATAAAGCGCCAGCCGCTCCGGGTCCGGCTCGATCCGGATCGCCTCCTGCGCCTCGCCCACGATATAGGTCAGGCCCACATCCTCGGTCTTGGCCACCTCCGATTGCAGCGCGCGCACCACCCGTGTCAGGTCATTCGCCGTCACCCCATCGCCCGACAAGGTCAGCGTCAGGATCGCCACATCATCAATCCCCCGCCCGATCACCAAAGGCTCGGGTATCCCCACGGGAAGCCGGGCGATATTGGCGCGCAGCTTGTCATGCACGCGCAGGATCGCATCCTCGGCCTTGGTCCCCACCTCGAACCGCGCCGTCACCAGAACGGCATCATCCCGCGTCTGGGAATAGACATGCTCCACATCGTTGATCCCTTTCACCAGGATCTCCAGTGGCTCTGTCACCAGCTTCACGCCATCCTCGGCGCGCAGCCCCTGCGCCTGCACATGGATATCCACCAGCGGCACGGAAATCTGCGGCTCCTCCTCGCGCGGCAGCGACACCAGCGCCACCAGCCCCATCGCCAGCGCCGCAAGGATGAACAGCGGCGTCAGGGCCGATGCGATGAACCCCTTCGTCAACCGCCCGGCAATACCAAGGTTCGCGTCACTCATGGCCCACCTCCGCTGCCGCAGCATCTGCCAGCACCACATCGCCCGCCTGCAGCCCGGTCAGCACCTCGACCATCGCCGCGCCCTCCACCGTCACCCGTTCCCCCGGCACCACGGCGCGCAGTCCCGCGCCCTCCAGCCCCACGAAATCCACCCCGCCGCGCGTGACCAGCGCCGCCTCCGGCACCAGCAACACCACGCGTTCCCCCACCGGCAGGCGCACCAGCACCCGCGCATCCACGAACCGGTCCGACAGGCCCTCAACCTCGACATCGGCCACCACACGGCCGTTCTCGATCAGCGGATAGACCTTCACCAGCCGCCCCTCAGCCACGCCCGCTGCGCCTTCGATCTGGATCGCATCCCCTTCAGTCAGCTCCGCCGCATGCCGCTCCGGCACGGCCAGCCGCAGGAAGATGCCGCCGCCACCGATCTGCGCCACCGCCTCGCCCGGCATAACCACCGCGCCCTGCGCCACCGGCACATCCAGCACGCGCCCCCCCACCGGGGCCAGCACCGCACCTTCCGCCGCCTGCTGCGCCACCACCTGCCGCTGCGCCTCTAGCGCGGCGATCTGCCCTGTCACCACATCCACCTGCGTGCGCAAGGCGTCCAGCCGCTGCGCCGTCGTCACCCCCTGCGCCAGCAATTCCTCGCCCCGCGTCAATTCCGCCTGCGCATTGGCCAACTGCGCCGTCAGCGCCTGCCCCTGCGCGTCCAGCGCGGCCAGCTGAAAGCCCAGCTTTTCATCCACGATCTCGGCCAGCACATCGCCCTGCGCCACGACATCGCCCTCGGCCACGCTCAGCGAAACCAGCGTCCCGCCCAACCGCGCCCGCGCCGGAATACGGTCCCGCGCCTCCACCCGGCCATACACGGCCTTCCATTCGGTGATGCTGACCGGGGCCAGCGTGACACTGTCCGCATGGGCCGGGACCACCCCCAGCAAAAGGGCGATCAGCGAAAAAGCAGAGATGGGGCGCATGGCGACTCTCCAGAAAAGGATGGGCCGGAAAAGGAAGGGCCAAGGAACGATGGGGCAGACGTAACCGGAGTCTCACAGACATTCAATAGTCTGAATGTATATATCTGTTTCAAGGTGCACTCCGACGGCCTTGCCCTTCCGGCAGGGGCAGTTAGACAGAAAGGCACAACGGGGACCCGCGCCATGATCAAGATCAGGGACATCGCAAATCGTGCCGGGGCCTCCATCGCCACGGTGTCCCGTGTGGTCAACGGATCGGGCTATGTCAGCGCCGACATGCGCGCCCGAATCGAGGCGGCGGTGGCAGAGCTTGGCTATCGCCCGAATGCCGGCGCGCGGATGATGCGGTCGGGGTCAAGCCGGATGGTGGGCGTGCTCTTGCCTGCGCTTGATGTGCATTTCTTCGGCATCCTCGCCCATACCGTGGAACAGGCGCTGTTCGCGCGCGGCTATCAGGCGATGATCTGCTCCACCGCCGAAAGCCCGGACCATGAGGCCGCCTATGTCGCCGCCATGCTGGCACAGCAGGTGGATGGGGTGATCCTTGCGGCGGTCACATCAGACGGGGCTGCCGTGGCACGGCTCAGCGCGGCGCGGGTGCCCATCGTGGCGGTAGACCGGGCGCTGCCCGGAACCCCCGCCGTGGCCGCAGATCACCATGCCGGCGGGCGAATGCTCGCGCGCCACCTCCTTGACCTCGGCCACCGCGCCATCGGCGTCGTGGGCGCGCCGGGCCATTCCGCCCCGGTGCAGGAACGGCTGGCCGGGATCGTGGCGGAACTGGCAGCCGCGGGGCTGGCCCCCATGGCCACCCGCCTTGGCCCGGACCACAGCTTCGAGGCCTGCCGCAGCCTCGCCGCCGACCTGCTTTCCGATTTCACCCCCACCGCCCTGATCGGCATTTCCGACATGGCCGCCATCGGTGCCCTGCACGCCGCCGTGACGCACGGGCTGCGCGTGCCGGATGACCTGTCGGTGATCGGCTTCGACGACCTGCCCGCCGCGCGCTACACCATCCCGCAACTGACCACCGTCGCCCAGCCCATCCGCCAGATCGGGCAGGCCGCCGTCGACACCCTGATCGCCCTGATGCGCGGCGACACCCCCCCACCGCCGCCGGATCTGCCCCTGATCCTGATCACCCGCGGCACCACGGCAGCAAGGGTGGCACCGCCCCTCCTTTGACCACACTTGACCCCAGATGCGCCCGCAGGCCCGAACCCTGCGCAAGCGGAAGGGTCAGATTGGGTATTTGCGCCAAGGTGAAACACAATGCGCATCTCCCCTCCCATAGGTTGGAAAGCACGCGCCGCCTTAGCCCATCAGCGCGGTCAAAGGCGGGATCGCCGCTGTCGCCGTCGCCCCACGCAAACAGGCCGCCGCCGCGCGATGGCCCAGCCGCAGGCAGGGCTCCGGCGCCCAGCCTTCATGCAGCCCGTAAAGGCAGCCCGCGGCAAAGGCATCGCCTGCGCCGACCGGGCTGACCACCTGCTCTGGCGGCACCGGATCGGGGTGGATCACCGTCACCGTTCCGTCCGCCTGCAGCCACAGGCCCAGCGCCGGGGTATGCACCACCACCTGCCCCGCGCCGCCATCCTGCAATTGCCGCGCGGCCGCCTCGATCCCCGCCCTGTCGGCCGCGCCTTCTATCACGCGCCCGGTCGCCCGCCCCGCCTCGACCTCATTGAGGAACAGAACATCCACGACAGGCAGCGCCGCCTCCACTGCCGCGCGGAACTCCGCCCGGTCGGTCGACACCAGATCAACCGCCGTCATCATCCCTGCCGCCTGCGCGCGCCGCAGCACCCGCGCCGCGCCCGTGGCCCCCTCCGCCACCACATCCAGCTTTCCCAGCAGGTTCAGGTAGCCAAGGTAGAAGATCCTGGCCCCCTCTGCCGCCACCGCCTCCACCGCGATGTCGCCCTCATCCAGCAAATCATTCGTGCCGGGATGATAAAAGAACGTCCGGCTGTCACCGGCCAGGTTCATCACATGCGTATGCGCCGTCGGCGCGCGGTCCGTCTCGGCCAGCCTCGTGCCATCCGCCCCTGCGCCCTTCACCGCCCAACGCACCGTCGCCGCATGCCGATCCATCCCCACCAGCCCGATCGCCCAGAGCGGCAACCCCGCCTGAAACGCCGCCAGCGACAGCATCACATTCGCCGCGCCGCCGCCGGTGCCCTCCACCTCATCCACGATCCGCACCAGATCGCTTTTTTCGGGCCAGGCCTCGATGGTGTGGACAATGTCCACGATCCAGTTCCCCGCACAGGCGATTCCCCGTCTGCTCGCAGGGGGCCGCATCAATAGACCACCTCCACCGCCTGCCCGGTCGTCCCCGCCTGCAAGGCCGCCGTCAGCACCGCATGATGCGCCGCCGCCTCATCCGGCGTGGCACAGGAAAAGCCCTTCGCATCCCCGCCCGCCAGTTCATCGACAAAGGCCGCCCACATCTGCTGGATCGCATCGGTGAAGCCGAACTCGAAGATCCCGCCCGTGATCGCCCCGAACAGCGGCGTGTAACCCAGATCCTCGGTCACCCATCCCTGCGATCCGCCCGCCTGATAGCGCATCCACGACCACTGGCGCGGGTTCTTGGTGGAAAAGAACGCTGACCCCGTCATTCCCAGCACGCGGATCGACCACGTATTCGCCTCGCCGGGGGCAATCCGCCAAGTCTTCAGCACCATTGGGAAATCGCCCCCCGCATCGGGGACCGTGGCCGTGATCGTCGCATTGTCCCATGTATCGCAGGGCACCCGTCCGCCCTTGCCATCGGGCCGCGTCGCCACCCGCTTGACCAGCGACGCCGTCACCCGCGCGGGCCGCCAACCAATGCGCAGCGGCACATGCAGCACATGCATCCCCAGATCGCCCATGCAGCCATAGGCGCCATTCACCGACCCCATCCGCTTCCAGTTGATCGGCTTGTCGGGGTTGATGTCGCTGGAATGCAGGAAGCACGCCTCCACCTCCAGCACCGGCCCCACGGCACCTGACCGCACGAACTCCACCACCTTCTGCGCGCCGGGGTAAAAGGGCATCTCGGACGAACAGCGCACCATCAGATCAGGCCGCGCCGCAATCGCCTCTGAAATCGCCCGGTTCTGCGCAAGGTCCATGCCAAAGGGCTTTTCCCCCAGAAGATGCTTCCCCGCCGCCAAGATCGCGGGATAAATCTCGGCATGCAGCACATGGGGAACGGCGCAATAGACCGCCTCCACCTCCGGATTGGCCAGCAGCTCCCGGTAATCCGTCGTCACCTGGATCGGCCCCAGCGCATCCGTGTACCACCCCATCAGTGCGGGGTTCGTATCGCAGACCGCCACGATGCGCGGCTTCGCCTTCATCCCCGTCAGATGCAGCCACCGCGCCGCGGCCGAGGCAAACTCCCGCCCCATCAAACCGCAGCCGATGATCCCGAACCGGATCTCCCGCATCACTTGCCCCCGATCATGGCCAGCGCTGCCTCGGGCGCGGCACCCTCATGCACCACCGCCATCAGCGCCCGCGTCATCCCCCCCGGATCAGGATGCTGGATCACGTTGCGCCCATAGACGATGCCCTTCGCCCCCTGCTTCATCAACTCCGCCGTGCGCGACAGAATCTCCGCATCCGACACACGGCCACCACCCCGCACCAGCACGGGCAGGCCCTGCGCAATCTCGATCACGCGGTGATATTCCGATACGTCCGAACAGGGGTCCGCCTTGATGATATCCGCCCCCAACTCCGCCGCCTGCCGGACCAGCGGCAATATCTTGTCGATATCCCCATCCACCATATAGCCGCCCTTGGCATTGTCCTGCATGACCAGCGGCTCCACCATCAGCGGCATCCCCATGATCTCACATTCCCGCTTCAACGCATTCACATTCCGCACGCAGGCGCGGTACACCTCTGGCTCATCGGGCAGCATCAGCAGGTTCACCACCACGCAGGCCGCATCCAGCACCACCCCCTGCTCCACCGCGCGGTCGATCACCTCGGAAAACAGCACCCGCGGCAGGGGCGTGCCATAGACATTGGCGATATCCGTCCGCAGCACCAGCGCGGGCTTGTCCTTGCCCGGAATGGCCTGCAACAGCCGCGCCGTCCCCGGCGGCAACTGAATCGCATCAGGTTTGGCCGCCGCAATCGCCCGGATCGCCGCCCCCATATCCTCGATCCCGCCTAGGAATGTCCGTTCGTTGAACATCCCGTGGTCGATCGCCACGTCAAAGCAATGGCCCGAAGGCGCGAAAAGGCGGTTCATCCGGGCGGCTTTCATCGGCGATACGGTCCTTGCTGCAAGCTGTGTAAACGTTTCCACAAGCCTAGCCGACCCCCGCCCCCCGATCAAGCCCAGCCTTGCCAAAACCCCGCCACGCCCACACTCTGGTATCACGACGGGCGCATCGGGGACCGCAGCATTGGACAGTGCCGAAATCATCCGCCTTGTGGCCTTTCTCGGCACGCTGGCCGCCATGGCCGCGTGGGAATTCGCCGCGCCTGACCGCCGCGCCGACATCCCGCGCCTCATCCGCTGGACCAACAACCTCGCCCTCGTCGCCATAGACACGGCCCTTGTCCGCCTGCTGATCCCGATCCTGCCCGTGGCCGCCGCAAGCTGGGCGGCGGCGCAGGGCTGGGGCCTTCTATCCCCCCTGCCGCTGTGGCTCTCCATCCCCCTCGCCTTCCTGCTGCTCGACCTCCTGATCTGGGGCCAGCATGTGATGATGCACCACGTCCCCCTGCTGTGGCGCCTGCACCGGATGCACCATTCCGACACCCATCTCGATGCCACCACAGGCCTGCGCTTTCACCCGTTAGAGATCCTGTTCTCCACCCTCATCAAGATCGTTGCCGTCGTGATCCTTGGCGCACCCGCCCTCGCCGTGATCGCGTTTGAAATCGCGCTGAACGCCACCGCGCTTTTCACGCATGCCAACATCCGCCTGCCCCCCCGCACCGATTCACGCCTTCGTCGCCTGATCGTCACCCCCTCGCTGCACCGCATCCACCATTCGGTTATCCCTCAGGAAACCAACAGCAATTACGGATTCAACCTCTCGCTCTGGGATCGCATCTTTGGCACGTTGCGCACGGCCCCGCAGGGCGATCCGCAGACCATGCCGCTGGGCATCGAACTCTTTCGCACCCGGCGCGAGGCATGGCTTGATCGCCTGCTGACACAACCTTTTCGCCGCCGCTGAAACTTTTGCGCATCTGCCCCCGTTGATTGGATCACAGGCGGAACGGTTCCGCCCCAAACCCGGAGGTTTCCATGCTCAAGACCACGCTGCGCGGCCTTGCCCTGTCCACGCTCATCGCCCTTCCCGTCCTTGCCCAGGACAACCCGATGGTGGGCGGCGCGCCCATGTTCGCCGACAAGAACATCGTTGAAAACGCCGTCAACTCCAAGGATCACACCACCCTCGTCGCTGCCGTTCAGGCCGCCGGTCTGGTGGAAACCCTGCAATCGCCGGGCCCCTTCACCGTCTTCGCCCCGGTGAATGACGCCTTCGCCGCCCTGCCCGCAGGCACCGTCGACACGCTCCTGATGCCGGAAAACAAAGGCACGCTGACCAAGGTGCTGACCGCCCATGTCGTCGCGGGCAAACTGTCGGGCGCCGATATCATGGCCCGCGCCAAGGCCTCGCCGGATGGGTTCTTCCACATGCAGACCGTATCTGGCGACGCACTCTCGGCACAGGTCAAAGGCCGCAACCTTTACCTGATCGACGAAAGCGGCAACGCGTCCAAGGTCACCATCGCCGATGTGAACCAGTCGAACGGCGTGATTCATGTGGTAAACGCGGTCCTCGTCCCGAAGTGATCCCCGCATATTAGGGGGCGGGCCACCGCCCCCTGATCCACAACCCACACCCCTGTCATCCGCCTGTCATCCGCACCTGCCACATCCACAGGGCGCAGCGGCCAAGGAGACAGACCGATGTCCTGGGAACAGACCCTTTCGCCCGGTGCCGGCTGGATCAATCCGCGCCTCGGCACCCGGTTCGATGAGGCAGGCCGCTTCCTGCCGGAATCCGGCAATACCGTGGTCTGCCAAGTGATCCCCGGCTCACCGACCGAGGCCGCCCTCCTGCGCTTCCGCGCGGCGCTGGCCGATCTACCCCACGCGCATCTTCTGGCACTGACCCCGGCTGACAGCTGGCACATGACCGTGTTCGAAGGGGTGATCGACACCCGCCGCGATCCGCGCCGCTGGCCCGAAGGGCTGGATACCGCCATGTCCATCGATGACGTCACCGCCGCCATGACCGCGCGGCTTGATGGCTTCGCCCCACCCCCGCCCTTCCGCATGTCCATCGCCGCCGCCACCCCTTTCGGCGTCACGCTCCGGGGCCTGACCGACACTGACGAAACCGCCGCCCGCCAATGGCGCGACAGGCTGTCCGATGCGCTGCGCGTCCGCGCGCCCGCGCACAATGACTACGCCTTCCACACCACGCTCGCCTATGTGAAACGCGCCCTGCCCACGGCGGCCCTGCCCGTCTGGCGCGCCACGATGGCGGAATGGACCGCGCGGCTACAGTACGAAATCCCGCAGATGGACCTCGCCCCGCCCGCCTTCTGCACGTTTGACGATATGTGCGCCTTCCCACCGATCAGGCCGCTGGCCTGATCAGGCCCGCCTCAGGCGCGCTTCAGCCGGATCACAACATCCACGCGCGATACCTGCATCCCCGCGGGCGCCTCGGGCAGCCCTTCGATCCGCAGCGTATCCGCCGGCGCATCGCTCAGCATCGCGGTGTCTTCCCAATAGAAATGCGGGTGGTCATCCATGCGCGTGTCGAAGTAACTCTTCGACCCGTCGACCACGACCTCGTTCATCAACCCCGCCTCGCAAAACGCGCGCAGCGTGTTGTAGACCGTCGCCAGCGACACCTTCTCGCCCGACTGGTCGGCCAACGCGAACAGGCTTTCCGCCGTCACATGCCGGTCCTCGCCGTCGCCCACCAGCAAGGCCGCAAGGGCCAGCCGCTGCCGCGTCGGGCGCAAGCCCCCTCGCGACAACCACTCCGTCCCCCGATCCTGTGCCGTCAGCACCATGCGCTGTCCCTGCAATTCCTGTCTGTTCCGCTCAACATATAAGGGGTCTGCCCCCCCAATTACAAATGAAAATCGGTCGCAGCGGGTCACAGCCCGTTCAGCCACCACAGGCCCCCCCGGCAGGGCTGCGTCACCCTTGCCCTTGCTTCCTTGCCGATGCTACACCCGATCCCGCAACACAGGACCAAACGGGAACCCAGCGCATGGCCGCCTATCCGAACAGCTTCGACCGCGACGCCCTTCTCAAATGCGCGCGGGGCGAACTTTTCGGCCCCGGCAATGCCCAACTGCCCGAACCGCCCATGCTGATGATGGACCGCATCACCGACATCTCGGAAGATGGCGGCCTGCACGGCAAGGGGCATGTGGTGGCCGAATTCGACATCACCCCCGACCTGTGGTTCTTCGCCTGCCACTTCCCCGGCAACCCGATCATGCCCGGCTGCCTCGGCCTTGATGGCCTGTGGCAGTTGACCGGCTTCAACCTCGGCTGGCGCGGCTGGCAAGGCCGCGGCTACGCGCTCGGCGTGGGCGAAGTCAAACTCACCGGCATGGTCCGCCCCGACCGCAAGATGCTGACCTACAAGGTCGATTTCACCAAAGCCATCCAGACCCGCCGCCTGACCATGGGCGTCGCCGACGGCATCGTCGAGGCGGACGGCGAAGTGATCTACATCGTCAAGGACATGAAGGTCGCGCTGAGCGAGGCGTGAGTCGCCTAGTTCGGGGCAATTTGTTCTTCCTGTACAATAACGCCCGTCGACTCATAGGCGGACAAAAGGTCGATCCCGATAAGACGTATTCCCACGGCCAACAAGATCAGGACAGCCGTGTTTATCAGCGTGGAGACCACACCCGCCTTGATTGCGGATATGAAACTCGCTGAGCCTTCAATCTTGTTGGCTGCAGCTTCGATCCGCCCCTCCACCGCTTCACGTTCGATCTCAGGACGGGCCTGGTCCACCATCTGGCTCGAATAGGCGAGCAGGATATCCTGCGCATCCTTGCGATACCGGTCGAGTTGGTCCTGCGTGCCGACAGCAGTGTAAAACTGCTGGTCCTGTGCCGCAGTCGGAAGTTTCCCAGTTTTGTCCTTTATGTCCTTGGCCCAAGCCCGCTTGTGCTTTTTATAAAGCGCGTATGCGGTCAATGCTTCCAGATCGGTATCGTTTGCACCGACAAGTTTTTCAAAAATTGGATTCAACGCCAATAAACACTCCGCACAATACGGCTACACAGGCAAGGCGTATTTCATCCTTTGGAAGGAACACCTGGTTTCGTAACCTTTGAAAGCACCTTGGAAGCCTCTCGCAAAGCTGACGCATAGGCTTCACGGCTAACCGTGACAACAGTGCGCCCGGACGGCGTAACCTGCGACAAGCTTGATGCACCACGGGACGCACCATACTCGCCCGATTTGCTCACACGAAATGTCTGCGACCTCTTCTGCATCCAAATCTCCCAAAACATCCTGACCCCAAGATGGGACGAGCCGGGAACGAAAGCAAGTCACTGTGCGAACGCAGATCGATGTCATGACGATAGATTAAGAAATCCCCTTCATCCCCGATCCCCCTCAAACCCCACCATCCCGGCAAACTCCGGCAACCACCCCTCCCGCCGCTCCGTCCACAACTGATAGGTCGGAACAAACCGGTCTACCTCGTCCAGCGCTCCCAGATGCACCTCCACCTCTCCGGGGCTTCGGGAAAAGACGGACGATCCGCAGACCGGGCAGAAGCACCGCCCGCGATACTCCCCCAGCTCCCCCGTCACCTCCACCCGCCCCTCCGGATAGATGGCGCTGGCATGGAACACCGCCCCATGATGCCTGCGGCAATCCATGCAATGGCACACGCCGACCCGAAGGGCCGCGCCCTCCGCCACCAGCCGCACCGCCCCGCATAGACATCCCCCTGTCACCCGATCCATCAAGCTCCTCCCGCCACCGCCCGCAGATGGACGACCGCTTCCCCGACCGCGCCAAGGTCCGGCACCTCCAGCAGGAACCGGAACCGCC
>CALRMS020000006.1:0-111832 GCA_943369275.1 Rhodobacter maris
GGATTTCGCTGTCGGGGGGGCGGGGGTCGATCCTGGGCACCGTGCTGGGGGCGCTGATCTTTGGGGTGATCATCTCGGGGTTCACCTTCCTGAAGCTGGACGCCTATTACCAGGAAATGGTGAAGGGCATCATCATCGTGGCGGCGGTGGTTCTGGATCAATGGCGGCAGCGCAGCCGGGTGCGGGGGTAATCACATGGATGACATAGTTCTTGAAACGCGCGGGCTGACCAAACGCTATGGCGGGGTGCATGCGCTGGAGGATGCCGATTTCATCCTGCGCAAGGGTGAGCATGTGGCGGTGGTGGGCGATAACGGGGCGGGCAAATCCACCTTTGTGCGCCAGATCACGGCGGTAGAGCAGAAAAGCGCGGGTCAGATCTTCTTTGACGGGCGCGAGGTTAACTTCGCGGGGCCGCTGGAGGCGCGGGAGGCCGGGATTGAGACGGTGTTCCAGACGTTGGCGCTGGCCGATGATCTGGATGTGCCGTCGAACCTGTTTCTGGGGCGTGAATTGTTCCGCTTCCGACTGGGACCGTTTTCGATCCTGGATCGCAAGGCGATGCGGGAACGCACGCTGGAAGCGTTGAAGACAACAGCGGTGAAGATCCCGAATGTCGACAACCCCATCCGCAACATGAGCGGCGGGCAGCGGCAATGCGTGTCCATCGCGCGGACGGCGGCTTTTGCGTCGAAGCTGGTCATCATGGATGAACCGACGGCGGCGTTGGGTGTGCAGGAAACGGCGCAGGTGGAAAACATCATCCGGGGGCTGAAGGAGCGGGGGGTGCCGCTGGTGCTTATCTCGCACAACCTGCGGCAGGTATTTGATCTGGTGGACCGGATCGTGGTCTTCCGCCGGGGGCGGATCGTGGCCAGCCTGCGGAAGGATGAGACCGACGGCAATGATATCGTGAGCTATATCACCGGGGTGAAGGGTGGGCAGGACGCGGCATAAGGCTTAGGCAGTCACCGGTTTGCGCGCGATCCCCATATAGAGGATGGCGGTCAGGGGCAGGGGGCCGAAGGTCAGGTCCAGCCGCCGGTTCACCCCGCGCGGGCCAAGGCCGGTGACGGGGCCGGGGACCAATCCGGCACCGGTGAGGGCATGGCGCAATTCGTGCGGCTTGATGAACATGGCAGGGTCATGGGTGCCGCGTGGCAGCAGACGCAGGATATCCTCGGCCACCGTGATCGTGGCCAGACGCGCCAGCGGGTTGCGGTTGATGGTGTCGAACAGGAACAGGCCGCCGGGGCGCAGGACGCGGGCCACCTCGGCCAGCACGCGGTTCAGGTCGCTGACATGTTCCAGAACATCGACGCAGACCACAGAGTCAAAAGCGGCGGCGTCATAGGGCAGCGCCTCGCCGATGCCCACGTCATAGCCGATGCGCAGGTTCGATGCGCGGGCGTGGCGGCGGGCGGCCTCGATCGCCTCGGCCGCGGGATCAATACCGGTGACATTCGCGCCGCGCAGGGCCATGGCTTCGGCCATGAAACCCCCGGCGCAGCCCAGATCCAGCACGTCCTTTCCCTCCCAGTCGATATGTCGGTCGAACCATGCCAGACGGCCCGGGACGAGGTTCTTGAGCGTGCGCACCCAGCGGATATCGTCCGACCACCAGCGATCTGCGACGCGGTCATAGATCGTGAGGTCATTGCGCATGGGTGTGGTCCTTTGCGGGCGTGCGGCGGGGTAGGGCATAGGGGACACGGGCGCGGTAGCGCAGGAAACGGTCGCCGTAGCGGGCGGCAAAGCGGCGTTCCTTCAGCCGGGGGGCCAGCAGGCAATAGGCGGTGTAGCTGACCGCCAGCGCCAGTTGATCCGGCGTCCAGATGGGGACAGTCCAGAGGGTGAGCGCGAAGGCCACATAAATCGGCTGGCGGATGAGGCGAAACAGGCCAGTTGTCGGCATGTCGGGAAAGACCGGGCGGATGCGCGCCATCAGGGACATCCAGCCCAAGGCGCCGGACTGCACCTCGGCCCCGGCATCGAAGCTGGCCTTCAGCAGCAAGAGCCAGCTTGCGCCATAGGCGGCGGTGATAAGCCAAAGGGTTACGCCTTCGGCCTGCCACCAGATGATCCCGGACGGCGTCCAGAGCGTGAACAGGGCGAGGAGTTGGCTCGATGCGATGATGGCGTAGGTGGTGGTGGCCAGCGTCTGGCCGTGGGGACCGGGGATCAGGCGGGCAAGCAGCCGCCCGCCGGGGCCAGTGAGCAAGAGCGAATGGGCCAGCGGGAATTGCACGATCAGGGCGGCGTTGGCGAGGATGGCCCATGGCCAGGGCACGGTGCCGAAGCTTTGGCTGAGGCCGAAGAACATGGCGGTGATCATCGCCAGAACGGCTAATGCAAAGACCGCATGGCAGATGATCCCAAGGGTCAGCGCCAATGTGATGCGTCCGGCCCCCGCTGGCGGGTTCAATGCCGCGCGGATCAGCGCCAGCAGGCGGGCGATGCGGGGATCGGCGATCATGCGACTTGGGCCAGCATGTCGCTGGCAATGGCGGTGCCGCTGGTCCAGGCGGCCTCGACCCTTGGGCCAAGACACCAGTCACCGCCGAGGTAGAGCGTGGCGTCAGGTGTGGCGAGGAAGGGTTGTCCCAGTGGCGAGGTCACGCGGGCATAGCGCCAGCGATGGGCGGCGGCGTGGGTCACGGCGTCAGGGCTGGCACCAAGCCGGTCGCAGAGCAGGGGCAGCATCAGCGCAGCGATCGAGGCAGGGTCTTTTTCCAGATGCTGCGTGCTGAAGTCGGGGCTGGCCTGCGCGACCCAAAGGGTGGCATCGCCTTTTGGACGGCCGGGTTTGCTGTTGTCTTGCGCGATCCATGCCAGATCATCGTCGGGGGCGTTGCGGGTGATGAACGGGGCTGGCGCGCGGATGGTGGCCATAAGCGTGAGGCAGGGTGCGAGCCGAACGGGGGCAAGCGCCTGCACGAGCGGATGATCCGGCCCCAGAAGCGGGGCGACCTGCGGGGCGGGGGCGGTGAGGACGACGCGGGCGGCAAGGTGGTCGGCATCGCCGATACGGAGTGTCCAGCCGTTGTCGTTGCGGGTGATCGCGGTGACCTGCGCGTTCTGGTGGATGGTCAGACCTGCGCCCATCGCCTTTGCCAGCGCGGCCATGCCGGGGGTGCCGACTGTGTGGCTGCGGCCGGTTCCATCCGGCCAGGGCGCGGCGGCCCCGGCGGCGGCAAGTTCCGCCAACAGCGCGGCAAAGCGCGGCGTGTGGGCATTCACATATTGTGCGCCATGGTCAAATTGCAGGCCCTCGGCCCGGCGGGTGGCGAGGCGGCCACCGATGCCGCGCCCCTTGTCAAAGATGATCGGGGCATGCCCCGCCTGCGCCAGTTGCCGCGCGCAAGCCAGACCGGCCATGCCGGCCCCGATGATGGCGATGGGGATCATGCGGGCACCATTTGGTTCAGGATATCAGGGATTTGCTGTTTGACCTTGAAGAAGCCTGCCGTCGCGTGGGGCCAGATGGCGCGGTCCCAGTCGCGTTGCCATTCCGTCAAAGTGATGCCGCGTGTTGCAAGATAGGGGGCGGCATCCGTCAACCAGTCCTGCAAGGGGCCGCGCGTGACATAGGGGGTGGCGATCTGTGTGGCACCGCTTTGCGCGGCCCATTTTGCCAGAATGTCCGGGTGATCGGCGCAGAGCAGGGTTGGGGCGAGAGCGGTGCGGGTGGCGGTATCGGCCAGCGCCAGCGTCTCAAAGGCGGTGACCGCGTCGGCCACGGGAAGGGGTGAGCGCAGGTGGCTGCTGGTGAGGGTGGCGGCTGCGCAGATGTCCAGCGCGGCGAGGTTGAAGTCTTCGATCCGGCAATCCTCATCGGTGATCAGCAGGGCAGTGGGTTTGCCCGCCTGCGGCGGGGTGATGGCGCGCAGGGGTTGCACAGAGGGCAGGCCATCGGGTTCGGTCGACTCCAGCCCTTCGGTGACTTCTGCCAGATCGGTGGGGCGCGGGGTAAAGCGGCCATGGGTGAAGGTGGCGATGTTGTCGGCACGGGCGGGATAGGGTTTGCCGCGCGTGTGCAAGCCCGCCGCCCACCGCCAGCCCAGAGTGTTGGAGGCGGCGTCGCCATCCAGCAGGTGGCGGTAGAAGAAATCCGCCCCAAGCCGCCAGGGCAGTTCGAGCGTGAAGATCCAGATCGACGCGAACCACATCCGCGCGTGATTGTGCAGATAACCGGTCTGAACCAGTTCTTCGGCCCAGGCATCGAAACAGGCGAGCCCGGTTTGGCCATCCTGCGCGCGGGTCACGTCGCGGCGGAGGCGGCGGTCGCGGTCAAGGGCGGCCAGATCGGCCACAAGCCCCTGCTGGTAACTGGCCCAGACCTGAGGGCGGCGTTCCAGCCAGCCTTTGAAATAGCCGCGCCAGATCACCTCTTCGACGAATTTCTCGGCATCCTCCGGGCCATGCGCGGCAAGGGCCGCGGCGGTGAGTTCCTGTTCCGTCACCAGACGGCGGCGGATGTACGGAGAGAGGAGCGACACGGCAGTGTGATGCCCCGGGCCAAGGTCGTAGTTGCGGCCATTGGCGTAGCGCCGTCCCATGGCCGGAACAAAGGCCTGAAGGCGGGCCAGTCCGGCGGCGCGGGTGGCAACGGGTGGTGTGTTCATGGGAGGTGCCTTGGATTGCCGGTCGCCAATGGTGTTGCACGCGGGGCAGAATTCAACGTGCTGCGGCACCGTGTCGTGGGGCGTCGGGGATCAGGCCGGGGCCGGAAGGCCAAGGATCGCCCGCGCCTGTGCGGGTGTGGCAACGGGGCGGCCGTAGCGCGCGCAAAGGTCTGCGGCACGGCGGACGAGTGCTGCGTTGGAAGGTGCCAGCGTGTCGCGATCCAGCCGCACGTTATCCTCAAGCCCGGTGCGGGTGTGGCCGCCCTTGCGGATGCACCAGTCGTTGATCAGATACTGTGCCGGGCCGATACCGGCGGCGCACCATTGGGCATCGGGGGCATGGCGGCGCAGGGTTTCGATGTAGAAATCAAAAATCGGCTCATCCGCGGGCATGGCGTTTTTGACGCCCATGACGAATTGCACATAGAGCGGCCCCTTCAGCCGCCCGTCGCGCTGCATCGCCGCCGCTTGCACGATATGAGACAGATCGAAGGCCTCGATTTCCGGTTTTACGCCGTAGGTCAGCATCTCGGCGGCCAGCCAATCCACCAGGTCGGGCGGATTTTCGTAGACGCGGGTGGGGAAGTTGTTCGAACCCACGGTCAGACTGGCCATATCGGGGCGCAGGGGCAGCATCCCGCCCCTTTCGCGACCGGCACCAGACCGGCCCCCGGTTGAGAACTGGATTATGAGGCCGGGGCAATGCTTGCGCAGGCCTTCTGCCAAGCGGGCGAAACGGTCGGGGTCGCTTGTGGGTTTGCCTGTGTCATCGCGGACATGGCAGTGGGCGATGCTGGCCCCGGCCTCGAATGCCTCATGCGTGGATTCGATCTGTTCAGCGATTGTGATCGGCACCGCCGGGTTGTTGGCCTTGGTCGGCAACGATCCGGTGATGGCGACGCAGAGGATGCAGGGCCCCTTGTCTGATGGCGCGTTCATTGGCCCGTCCGTGAGAGAACGAAATCGAAGTCGAGGTCGAGGAAGGGGCCATCGAACCCGGCGGCTTTCGCGAACTGGAGGTCTGTGACGGGCTGGAACTTGGCCATCAGGCTTTGCTTCACGCCGAACACGGCGTCCGAGCGGATATAGGGATCGTCGGGATCGAAGATGTGTGTGACCAGACGGTCAAACCCAGGCGCCTCGACGATGTAATGCAGATGCGCGGGGCGATAGGGGTGGCGGCCCAGTTGCGCCAGCAGTTTGCCCACGGGGCCGTCGTCGGGGATCGGGTAGAACTTGGGTTTCACGCCGCGAAAATGATAGCTGCCATCTGCCCCGGTGCGGAACACACCGCGCAGGTTGAAATCGGGCTGGATGCCCTTTTGCTGCACGTCGTAGAAGCCTTCGTCATTGGCCTGCCAGACATCGATCTTGGCCCCCGCAATCGGGTTGCCGTCAGTATCGAGGATGCGGCCATGCACGCGCATCGGTTCGCCTTTCTGATCCAGGCAAATGTTGGACCCCATCGGCAGTTCCGGCGCATCGGCCACGTGGAAGGGGCCAAGAACGGTGGATTCTGATGCGCCCGAGGGTTTGCGGTTGTTGATCGCATCGACCAGCATCGACACGCCCAGCACATCGGACAGGAGGATGAATTCCTGCCGCCAGTCGTTGCACATATGGCCTGTGTCGGTGAGGAACATGATGGCGCGGAACCATTCTTCCTCGGTCGGTTCGATTTCCTTTACCGCCTCGTGCAGCTTGCGGGTGATGACGGCCATCACCTGTTTCAGGCGTTCGTCTTTCGCGTTCGCGTTGCGGCTGATGACGACGTCGGCGCTGTCGGCCTCGGTGAAGAAACCTTGTTCGGTGCTCATGGTCAGTGCCCCAGAATGGCGTGCAGGACGCGGGAAAGATCGGCCTCTGGATCGGCGGCTAGGGTTGTGCTGCGCCAGGCCACGTGCTGGTCGGGGCGTACCAGAAGGCAGCCTCCATCGCGGATTTCGCTTGCGCGGGCCCAATCGCCGCCGTGATCCTCGACCGCGCAGCGGGGGCCGATTTTCACGATGCGGATGGGTAGTTTCAGGGATTGCGAGAGCGCCTCGGCGGCGGCGATCCACGCTTCGCCGCCGATGCCGGTGATCAGGGTGAACTGGCCTTTGCCTGTCAGATCCAGCGTGGACTGTTTCGCGCCGTTCCGATCGAACAGCCAGACATGCGGGATGCGCGCACCGGGATAGGTGGTGGGCTGGTAGTGCAGTTCCATATCGGCGTTGGGGGCGGGGGGGTGTTGGTCGTCAGTGACCACCGCGCCGGAGGTGTAGCGCTGGTTCATCTCGACCCCGTGGCAATCGAATTCGTATTTCTTGAATTCGATGGCGCGGCGCAGGGCTTCACGCTGGGCCTCGGCCGCCGGGGTGGCATCGCAGCGGGCGGCCATGCTGCGCTGGATCTTGTCATGGTCCACGCCGCCATCCATCCCCAATGCCTCAAAGATCGGGCCGAATTCGGCGATGGACTGGTTGGCGCGGGTAACGATCTGGCGCGCGATGGGGGCGCGTTCCGTGCTGTAGCTGTCGAGCAGTTTCGGCGTGGCCTGCCCCTTGATCACGGCGGCCAGTTTCCAGGCGAGGTTATAGCCATCCTGAATGGAGGTGTTTGAGCCGAGTCCGTTGGACGGAGGGTGGCGGTGGGCGGCGTCGCCCATGATGAAGGCGCGGCCCTTCTGCATATGGGTGGCAAAGCAGTTGTTCACCGTCCAGGTGTTGGCGGAGATCAGGTCAATCTCAAGCTCGGGGTCGCCCACCAGTTGGCGGGCCACCTGCGTGGCCATGGCGGCATCAACCACCGGGGCGGGCTGGTTGATGTCATAGCCCCAGACGATCAGCCATTCGTTCCATGGCCGCACCATGCGCACGAGGCCCATGCCGATGCCGCCGACATCTGCGCCGGGCTGCATCACCCAATACAGGACCGACGGGCGATGCGCCACGTAGCGGGACAGATCGGCGCGGAACAGGATGTTCATCGACCCGCCGACGCCCATCTTGCCCTCGAACGGCAGGCCAAGGTGTTCGGCCACGAGGCTGTTGCCGCCATCGGCGCCCACGAGGTATTGCGACCGCACGGTGAAGGTCTTGCCCGTCAGCCGGTCGCGGCAGGTGGTGGTGACGCCGTCATCATCCTGTTCGTGGCTGACATATTCGGTGCTCATCCGCGCCTGTGCGCCGCGTGAGCAGGCTGTTTTGAACAGGATCGGTTCCATGAAGGTCTGCGGCAGATCATTCATCTCGCAGGGCGAGGACATCAGGTGTTCCGCCTTGGACAAGGGCGAGGTACCCCAGCTTTTCATCCGGCCCAACTCTTCGCCCGTCAGGCTTTCGCAAAAGACGTTTTCCCCCATCAGGTGCTGGGGGGCGGCGTGCATCATCGCCTCTGCCTCGACCTCTCGTCCCAGATCGCGCAGCACCTCCATCGTGCGCTGGTTGGTGATATGGGCGCGGGGGGTGTTGGACAGCCAGCGATAGCGGTTGATGACCATGACATCGACACCGTAGCTGGCCAGCAACGCGGCGGTGGCCGATCCTGCCGGTCCGGTGCCGATCACCAGCACTTCCGTGGAAATATCCGCCATCATTTTCCTCCGTTCATATCTATAACTTCCAGCCTGCGCTGGACGGGAAACAGGTGCAGCCCGGTCTTGTCGGACAACAGGCCCCAGAGCCCGCGTGGGGCGAACAGCATCACCGCAATGGCGATCAGGCCAAGCGTGAGCAGATACCACGCGCCGAAATCGGCCAGCGTGGATTGCAGGATGTAGAAGACGATGACGCCGAGGATCGGCCCTTCGATCCGGCCGATGCCGCCGATGACCACGATGAAGATGACATAGGCTGTCCAGTCGATGACGCTGAAGGCGGCATCCGGTGAGATGCGGGCGGTCTGGACATAGATCAGCGCGCCGGTCAGGCCGGTGACGAAGGCCGCGATCAGGAATACTGCCCATTTGATGCGCCGGGCATCGACGCCCACGGATTTCGCGGCCTCGGTATTGTCGCGCACGGCGGCGAGGGCGAGGCCAAGGCGGTTACGCAGGAGCCAATAGATTGCCGCGATGGTGAGGGCGGCCAGCGCGAGGGCCAGCCAATAGGCAAGAATGTCGCGCGCCGCCGCCTCGCGCACGCCAAAGAGGGCGCGGATCGCCTCGACGCCGATGATATCCGATGTGGCCTCGCGCGGGAGGGAGGTGCCGGTGCCGCCGCCCAACGCCTTCCATTGGGCGATGAGCAGGCGCGTGACTTCGGCGATGACCCAGGTGCCGATGGCGAAATAGGCGCCCTGCAGACGGAAGGCGAAGAAGGCGGTGGGGATGGCGAGCGCCAGCGCGGCAAGGCCGCCCAAAGGGATGGCGAGGACGGGGTCTAGCCCCAGAAGGATCACGCCCGCGAACATGGCATAGGCCCCGATGCCGACAAAGGCCTGCTGGCCCACGCTGACAAGGCCGCCATAACCGGCGAGCAGGTTCCACAACTGCGCCAAGGTGAGCAGGGTCAGGATGGTGAACAGATCCTGGATCAGCGCGCGGGGGGCTACGGCGGGCAGGGCAAGGCCGATCCCGATCAGAGCGAGGGCGGCGATGCCTGCGATGGTGCCGGTGCGAGTGCGGATTGTGACGCGGTGGGTCATGTCAATCCACCGCCCTTGGGAACAGTCCGCGCGGGCGGATCAGAAGCACGATCAGGAACGCGATATGGCCTGACAGGATCTGCCATTCCGGGTTGATTGCCGCCCCCATCGTTTGGGCCACGCCGATGATGATGCCGCCGGCAAGGGTGCCCCAGAGGCTGCCAAGGCCGCCGATTATGACCGCCTCAAACGCATAGATCAGGCGGGCAGGGCCGATGGAGGGATCGAAATTCGCCCGCATCCCAAGGTAAAGCGCGGCGATCGTGACCACGACCATGGCAAGGCCCGTGGCGATGGCGAAGATGCCCTTGGGCGCGATGCCCATCAGGCTGGCGGTCACCGGGTCATCGCTGGTGGCGCGGAAGGCGCGGCCAAGGGCGGTGCGATAGAAGATCTGGTTCAGCCCGACGATCACCGCGATGGCGGTGGCGAAGGTCAAAAGGGGCATCCAGCCCACGGTGACGATCCCCAGATCGACCGAGGCGCTTTCCAGCGGCCCTGCGGGGATGCGCTGGCTGTCGGCCGAGAACGCCTCCAACATCCCGTTCTGCAGGGCGACCGAGAGCCCGAAGGTGACCAGAAGCGGGGGCAGGATATCCTTGCCCAGCACGCGGTTCAGGACAAAGCGTTGCAAGGCCCAGCCAAGAGCGAACATCAGGGGGGCTGCGATCAGGGCGGCAATAAAGGGGTTCAACCCAAGGCTGCCGGTGATCAACAGTATGGCGAAGGCCGCGAAGATGATCATGTCGCCATGGGCCAGGTTCACCAACCGCATGATGCCGAAGACAAGGCTTAGACCGGCGGCGAACAGCGCGTAGAGCCCGCCAAGGAGGATGCCTTGGACGATTGTGTCGATCCAGATCATGCGGCATCTCCGAAATAGGCGGTGTGGATGGCGTCGCGGCTTACTGTTGCCGTGGGGGCGGAAAGGGTGACGCGCCCCTCCATCATGCAATAGACGCGGTCGGCCACCGACAGGGCGCGCCCGATATCCTGTTCCACCACGATGATCGCGGCCCCCGAAGCCTTGATGCGCGGCATGGCGGCGTAGATGTCGCGGATCACTACGGGGGCGAGGCCGAGGCTGATTTCATCACATAGCAGCACCTCGGGGTTGGACATCAGCGCGCGGCCGATGGCCACCATCTGCTGCTGGCCGCCCGAAAGCGCGGTGCCGGGCACGGCGCGCTTTTCGCGAAGGATCGGGAAGAGGTCATAGATCGCCTCAAGCGACCAAGGGCCTGCCGCCTTGCGGACCTGACCGCCGATCTTCAGGTTTTCCTCGACCGAGAGGGAAGGGAACAGCTTGCGCCCTTCGGGAACCATCGCGATGCCGCGCTGCATGACAGTTTCTGCGGGTAAGTCGCCGATGGGGTTACCCCGATGCAGGACCATGCCCGCGTCGTTGCGCAGGATGCCGGTGATCGACCGCAGCAGGGTGGACTTTCCCGCGCCATTCGCGCCGATGATGGCGACCGTCTCGCCCGCTGCAAGGGATATGTCGACGCCGAACAGGGCGCGGAACTGGCCGTAGCTGGCGGTAAGGCCTTTGGTTTCCAGCAGGATCATGCCTCGATCCCCAGATAGATTTCGCGCACGTCTTTGGAGGCCATGATCGCCTCCGGCTCGCCAATCCCGATGACGCGCCCGAAATCCAGCACCAGCAGGCGTTCGACGACGGCGGTCAGCGCGTGCAGGACGTGTTCGATCCAGATGATCGTCATCCCCTGTGCGTGCAGGCCCTTGATCGTGGCGATCAGGGCCTTGCATTCGCCTTCGGTCAGGCCGCCCGCGATTTCATCGAGCAGGAGCAGTTCCGGCCCGGTTGCCATCGCGCGGGCCAGTTCCAGCCGTTTGCGATCCAAAAGTGACAGGGCGCCGGCGGGCGTGTTGGCCATGCGCATCAATTCGGTGTCGTGCAGGATACGGATGCAATCTTCGGTGACCGCCGCCTCGGCCTTGCCCTGCCCGAAACTGGCGGCGACGGCGAGGTTTTCGTAAACGGTCAACCCCTCGAACGGTTGCGGGATCTGGAAACTGCGGCCCACGCCCATGCGGACGCGGTCCATCGCGGGGCGGTGGGTGACATCCTGACCCAGAAAGGTGATCCGCCCGGTGTCGGGGGCGATATTGCCGGTGATCAGGTTGAACAGCGTGGATTTGCCCGCCCCGTTTGGCCCGATGATCCCCAGCGCCTGACCGCGCGGCACCGAAAAGGACACCGCGTCGGTGACCTTGAGGGCACCAAAGCTTTTGGACACGTTGCTGAGGTCGAGGATGGTCATGCACCGCTCCGGAAATGGCCCCGGCCCGTGGAAGGGCCGGGGCAGGGATCAGGCCAGCGCCTCCATGACGCCGCCGGTGGGGATGTTCGGCGCGGTCTGGTTGTCGACCACCACCAGCGCAAAGGTGCCATCGGCGTTGCGCCGCCATTGGCCGCCCACCAGTTGCGTCTTGCACACGTTGGTGGCGGCAAAGGGCGGCAGGCCCGCGCCATCCCAGGCGATCTTGCCCACCATCGTATCCATGTTGGTGGCGGCAATGGCGGCAGCCACGCCTTCACCATCGGTCACGTCATCGACGCGGCCCATGACGTTGGTCGCCACCTCGAACAGCGAATGGATGAAGCCGATGGGCTGCGTCCAGGGGCGACCGGTCTGGGTGGTGAAATCTGCGGCAAGGTCGGCCGCCGACATGCCGGTGAGCGAGGATTTGAACGGGTGGGTGTTGGACCACCACACTTCGGACGACAGGTTATGTCCTGCCTCACCCAGCGCCTCGACCGACTGGGGAAAGAGGATGGCCTTGGCCACGGTGATGATCTTTGGGTTGAAGCCCTGCTGGATCGCCTGATTGCGGAAGGTGGTGAAATCGGGCGGGATCACCACGCCGGTGACGATTTCGGCATTCGCGGCCTTGAAGGCGTTGATCTGGGCGCTGAAATCATCGGTCAGGTTCTGATACCGGCCTGGATCGGTGAGGCTGTAGCCCGCCGCCGCAAAGCCGGGGCCGACGCCCACGTTCGGATCGCCCCAGGCATTGCCGTCGCCGTCATTGGGGAACAGGCCGCCGACCATCTTGTTGGTTTCGATCTGGTTCCACATGTTCAGGAAGACAGCGATCACATCCTCCAGCCCCCAGAAGTAGTGGAAGGCAAAGTCGAAAGGCTTCCAGCTTGCCGGATCGCCGGGGTTGCCTTGCTGGCCGATGAACCACGGCTGCCACGGCGCCTTGGTCGAGATGACGGGCACGCCTTCGGCTTCGCAGGTTGTGGCCACCGGATTGGTGTTTTCCGGGGTGGATGCCACCAGCATCAGGTCGATCTCATCGCTGACGATCAACTCTTTGGCCACCTCTGCCGCGCGGTTGGGGTTGGACTGGCTGTCCTTGACGATCACCTCAAAGTTCTTGCCTGCCTCTGTCGCGAGGAAGGAGCGGATGTTGTAGTCATCACTTTCGGCGAACCCGGCCAAGGGGCCGGATTGTGGGCTGACATAGCCCAGCTTGATCTTGGCACCCTGCGCGATGGCGGGGGCGGCCAGGCCGGATGCGGCGATGGTCAGGCCGGTTGCGGCGGTGGAATGCAGGAATTTCCGTCTGGTCAGCATGGTCGTCCTCCCTAGAAGTTCAGTTTGATTTTGATTTCAGTTGGTTGGGCGGCGTCCTTCGAAAGCCGCCTGAAGCAGGTCGCGAATGTCGTTGCGGGTGAAGGGGCGCGGGTTCCAATAGGCGTTCTTCAGCGCGATGTCGGCGGCGCGGTCCAGATCGGCTTCGATCAGCCCCAGATCGGCAAGCCGCAGGGGGGCGCCGATCCTTGCCGCGAAATCCCAAAGGCCCGCGCCTGCGCGTGCACCGAATACATCGGAGATAGGGGCCAGCAGGTCGGCGGCGGCTGCCGCGTTGAAGGCGGTGGTATGGGGCAGAAGCACGGCATGGGTTTCGGCATGCGGCATCCCGAACGATCCGCCCAGCACATGCGCCAACTTGTGATGCAGCGCCATGCTGACCTGACCCAGCGCGGTAGAACAGCACCAGGCGGCAAATAGCGCCCCGGCCCGCGCGTCGCGGTTTTGCGGATCGGTGTGCAGCACCGGCAGGGCGGTGTGGAAGGCGCGCATGGCGTCGCGGCACATCGCCTCGACCACCGGGTTGCGGTCGGGGGCATAGAAGGCCTCCATCGCATGGGCGATGGCATTCAGGGCCGATGTCATGGTCAGGGAGACGGGCAGGGACAGCGTCAGGTCCACGTCATAGACCACCACCTCGGGGCGGATCGCGGGGTCGCGGCGGGTGGTTTTCTCGCCCCCTGCGGTTTCGCCCAGAATGTCGGTCATCTCTGATCCGGCATAGGTGGTTGGGATGACCACCTGATCTGCGCCGGTCCGCACGGCGATGGCCTTGCCCAGCCCGGTGGTGGACCCGCCGCCGAGGGCCACCACGCAAGTGGCGCCGCTGTCGGTATAGGCGGCAACGGCGGCATCCGTCACAGCCGTGGGGGTGTGCATGGCCGCCCCGGCAAAGACGCCCACGGCGAGGGGGCCAAGCGTTGTGGCCAGCGCCTGTGCCTGATCGGCCTGATGCGGCGTGGACAGGATCAGCGCGCGGGTATGGCCCAAGCGCTGCACCTCTTCCCCCACCTGTGCAAGGGTGCCTGCGCCAAAGACGACGCGGGTGGTCAGGCCGGGGAAGATGAAGGCGCGGGTCATCTGGGGGCCGCCAATCCGGGCGGGCGGCCCGATGCAAGGTCTGTCAGGACAGAGGCCAGCATGGCGCGTTCCGCTGCGCCAACCTCATGTCCGCGACCGGGGAAGATATCCGCGCGCAGGGCCGCGCCTTGGGTGCCAAGGTCGGCCACCGCCTCGGCAAAGGCTGAGACGGGGATCCACGGGTCGGCATCGCCGCCTGTCAGATAGACCGGCAGGCCGCGCGGCAGGGCGCGGGGGCGGTTGTCGGCCGGGGTGCCGACACGACAACCGGTGAAGGCAACGACCGTATCGGGAGAGGATTGGCCAGTGCAGGCCAATTCGAGCGATAGGCACGCACCTTGCGAGAACCCGGCCAGCACCAGCGACGCGGCAGAGGCCGCCCGCACCGCCGCTATGGCACCGCGCAGTTGGGCAAGGGATGCACCCAAGGCCGTGCGCGTGTCATCCGTCAGGGGATCGACGGCGCGAGCGGCATACCATGACCCGCCTGCAGCGCGGGGCAGCAGATAGGCGTGATCCTGCGGCAGATGGCGGATCACGTGATCCGCCATCTCCTCGGGGCTTTGACCGCGGCCATGAACAAAGACGCAAACCGCCTTTGCCCGTGCCAGATCCGCCCCAAGATGCAGCGTGTCAGACATATCTAGAATGCCGCCTCTTCCAGACCCTGCATCAGTTCAGCGCGGCGGTGTTCGAACCACGGCGGAAACACCAGCGACTGACCGATGGCATCGGGGGCTTCGTCCTTGGCCCAGCCTTCGGGAACGGTCCATGCGATTTCGAACAGCGCGCCGCCGGGGCTGCGGACATACATCGACTTGAAGTAGTTGCGGTCCTTCTGTTCGGAGACATCGGTGAAACCCATGCCTTCCAGACGCGCCTTGAGCGCGATCTGGTTCTCTTCGGTTCCTGTGTTCAGTGCCATGTGATGCACGGTGCCGCCCGCCAGCATCCAAGTGCCTTGGCGCGAGGTGCGGTCCTCGATGATTTCCACCACGGAATGGGGGCCGAGGTTATCGGGAACGGAATACATCCGACCCTCGTCGCTGCTGGCCTCTCGCTTCAGGCCGACGCCGCCTTCGACAAATTCGTTCATGGAATCAATGTCGAACACGGCAATGCCCGCGCCGTAGATGCCTTTGATCGCGGTCTGCGCGGTGGTTCTGGCGGCGTCATTCACGATGGGCGAACGGGTGTCGCCGGGGTTTTCCACCAGTTCATGCGGGATGCCGCAGGGGTGGGCGAAGATCACCCGGGTCAGGCCGAAGCGGCTGCCTTTGGTGGCGGGAACGCCGGCCGCATTCAGCCGGTCCACCCAGTAATCCGCCGCGCCGACCGGAATCGACTGCATGATCGTGCGCGTCTGGTTGGTGCCGCGGCGGCCATAGATGCCCGGCTTGCGGAACGGGAAAGTGGTGATGATCGTCGAGGCGTCGCCATGCCGCGACCCGTAATAGAGGTGATAGACTGGGATGGTGCCATCGAACAAGACCGTGCGCTTGACCGAATAGAGGCCCAGCGTCTTGGTATAGAAATCATAATCCTCCTGCGCGCCGTCGGTGGACAGGGTCAGGTGATGATAGCCGCTGACAAGGGCCTGAACCATTTCAATGTTCCTTTCTTGATAGACTGGAGTGTGTGGATGACGCGGCTCCGTCCGCCCCGGTGGGGACGAGGACGAAGCACAGATCCAGCTCATGTCTTGCGGCGCCCGCATCCGTGGGGCGGGCGCGGAAGTCGGCCAGAAGTTCGGGCCGCACGCCAAAGAGTGCATCACGGTCGATCGCCGGATCGTGGCGGTCGAAGATATGGGTGGTGAGCGTCTGAAACCCGGGTGCTGTTACCCGGAAGTGCAGATGCGCCGGGCGCTCCAGCCGCAGGCCAAGCGCCATGAGGAGCCTGCCCACGGGGCCATCCTCGGGCAAGGCATAGCCGCGCGGCTTGATGGTTTCAAAGGTGACCTGACCTGCACTGTCCGCAGTGAACCGGCCACGCAGATTGAATTCGGGTTGCAGATCGGGATCCTGATTTTCATAGCGACCGAAAGCATTTGCATGCCAGACTTCTACCTGCGCCTGCGGGATCGGTTGGCCATCAAGGCCGGTCAGGCGCAGGCGGACATGCAGGGATTGGCCAATCCCGTCGCGCGACAGATTCGCGCCAAGGGGCAGGTCGGGGACATCCATCCGGTAGAAGGGGCCGGGCAGCGTGTTGGGCGTGGCACCTTCGGGGCGGGGACAGTTGATATCTTCCACCCGCGTCGACACGCCGATCACATCGGCCAGCAGAACCCATTCCTGACGGCGGGCATCGGCGGTGTGGCCAACCTCTGTCAGGAAGTCGATGACGACCTTCAGTTCATCGGTGGAAGGCTGCAAGTCCGCCACCAGATCATGGACGCGGCCCACGATAGCAAGGAAGGCCGAAGCAAGGCGGGATTGGGCTTCCGGCCCCACGCGCAAGGCGAGGTCCTCAACGACCGTATGCGCGTGTTTTTCCGGCGATCCTCCATCCATCGTCAATCGGGCCTCCCCTCCCGTTGCACAAAGGTGGACCGATTTTAACGAAAGTGGATGATTTCTGCGTTGGTCACTATACCATAACGCTATGAAGTTAAGTGAAGCACATCTCATGCAGCTTGCTGCGGTCCTTGATGCGGGCAGCATCAGCGCGGGCGCGCAGGGGTTGGGGCTTACTCAACCTGCGGTCAGCCGGTCTTTGGCCATGCTGGAAGCGCGGATCGGCGAGCCGCTGTTCGTCAAGGGCAAGCGGCCCCTGCAGGCCACACCGCTTGGCGCGCAGTTGGCGGCACATGGGCGGGTGATCCTGACGGCGTCGCGACGGGCATCAGATACTGTGACGGGGTTTCTGACGGGGACGAAGGGCCTTGTCCGCGTAGGGGGCGTGCCGTTCTTCATGGATGCCATGATCAGCCGGATGGTGGCGGATTTCCAGAATCTGGAGCCGGATGTGACCGTGCAGCAAAGCTATGGCAACCTGCCGGACCTGTCCTCGGCGCTGGAAAATGACCTGATCGATCTGGGCATCGTGCCGATGGGCGTGCTGGAGGCGGCGCCGGGGTTCGAGTTCATCGAAATTCTGCCGGGCCGGAATATCGTGTCATGCAGGCCGGGCCATCCATTGCTGCGCAAGCGGCGGCTGCAGATATCAGACCTGAGCGATTTCCCGTGGGTCGCGCCGCTGCCAGGATCGCCGCTGATGTCGGACCTGCATTCGATCCTGCTGTCGAACGGAATATCCGACATCAACATCCGCTATTCCGGCGGCAGCCTGATGAGCGTGATAAACTACATGGCTGAAACCAATGCGCTGGCCGTGCTGCCTTTTTCGGTGGTTTTCGCGCAGCGCAAGGAGAACCGGATCACCGTTCTGCCGCTGGATATCCCGCAGCCCAACCGAAGCCTTGGCATCTTGCGGCGGGCGTCCACCAACCGGTCGCAGGCGGCGGACCGGCTGGCGAGTTACATCGGCACCGCGTTCGAGGAGTTGAAACACCTCATCAAGCGGCATGAAAACGCGGTGGTCTGGGGGCGGTGACGCCTTACCCGCGGGATGCGACGCTGTTTTGGTAGCTGTGCAGGCTGTTGATCAGGGCGGCCCCCGTGGGAACATCCTGCCGGGCGCAGAATTCGGCCCAGACGGCGGCAAAGGGCAGGTCCTTCAACTCTTCGGTCCAGAGCAGGCGGGCAGTGAAATCGAGTTGTTCCTCAACCGACTTCAGCCGTGCCTGCGGCAGCAGCAGCGCGCGAAGCAGGGCCTTTTGCATGTTGCGCGTACCGATCACCCAGGCGGCAGTGCGGCTGATCGTGGCATCAAAGAAATCCAGCCCGATGCGCGTGCGGTCAAGCAGTCCGGCAAAGACCAGCTCCTGCGCCATGGCCAGCAGATCATCGTTCAGGAGCACGACATGGTCACTGTCCCAGCGTATCGGACGCGACACGTGCAGCAGGATGTCGTGGATCGACAGCGCAACTGAAGAAAGCTTGTCAGCCACACTCTCTGTTGGGTGGAAATGCCCCATGTCGAGGCAGAGCGCGATCCCCTTGCGGGCGGCATAGCCCAGATAGAATTCGTGACTGCCCACTGTGCAGGCCTCGACCCCGATGCCGAAAAGTTTGGATTCCACGGCATCCAGTAGCGTGGCAGGGTCATGCGCAGGGGCAAGCATTGCGTCGAGCGAGGCCCAAAGCCGCTGCCGCGCGGCCATCCGGTCAACGGGGATGTCCTTGTATCCGTCCGGTACCCAGATGTTGTTCACGCATTGGCTGCCCAATTCCGCCCCGATCTGCGCTGCGATGTCGCGCGAGCGGCGGCCATGTTCGATCCAGAAATCGCGGATGCCCGCGTCGGGATGCGACAAGGTCAGGTTGTCATCGGCTTTGGCGTGGGCAAAGAAGGTGGGGTTGAAATCGAGGCCCAGACCCCGATCCTTGGCCCAATCCACCCAGGGGGTGAAGTGGCGGTATTCGATCTGGTCACGGTCGGGGGTCTCAGCCGTGTCCAGATAGCAGGCATGCAGGTTCAGGCGATGCTTGCCGGGGATGTTGGCAAAGGCAAACTCCAGATCGGCGCGCAGTTCATCGGGCGTGCGGGCGCGGCCTGGGTGGTTGCCGGTGGCCTGAATCCCGCCCCCCGAGGTGCCGGACTTGCGTTCAAACCCGCCTACATCATCGCCCTGCCAGCAATGGACCGAAATCGCGATGCCCGACAGGGCGGCAAGCGCAGCTTCGGTGTCCACTCCCCATTCGGCAAAGGCGTCTTGCGCCAGATCATAGGCCTTGGTCATTGGTATTCCCCCCGGATGCGCCGTCAGCGCGTGAAGGCTTCCTTGTTGCCGGCATCGACGTTCAGGATATTGCCCGTTGATTTTGCCGAAAGGTCCGATGCGAAGAAATAGACGCCTTCGGCGATATCTTCGGGCAGGACCGCGCGTTTCAGAAGCGAGCGCTGGCGATACATCTCTTCCAGCCCTTCCTTGTCGGTCTTGTAGGTGCTGGCGCGCTGATCCAGCCATTCGCCCGACCAGATCTTTGAGCCGCGCAGCACTGCATCGGGGTTGACCACATTCACGCGGATGCCCGCCTCTGCCCCTTCCAGCGCAAGACAGCGGGCAAGGTGAATTTCGGCTGCCTTTGCGGTGCAGTAGGCGCTGGCATTGGGGCTTGCGGCGAGGCCGTTCTTTGAGGCGACAAAAATCACCGCCCCGCCGATGCCCTGCGCGCGCAACAGGCGAAAGGCTTCACGGCTGACAAGGAAATAGCCCGTCGACAGGATATCCATGTTGCGGTTCCACAGAGCCAGCGTGGTATCCTCGATCGGCGCGGATGAGGCGATGCCCGCATTCGACACCAGAATGTCGATCCCGCCAAACTCCACACTGGCCTCTTCAAAGGCGCGGGTGACGGCGCTTTCCTGGGTCACATCCATTGCCACATGACGCACGACATCGCGGCCATGGCGTTTGGCCAATGCCTCTGTGGTGGCGGCAAGGGCGGCGGCGTCAATGTCGGCCAGCATAACGCAGGCACCGTCAGCCAGCAGCCGTTCGGCGGTGGCTGATCCGATCCCGCCCGCGCCGCCGGTGACCAGCGCCACCCGGCCTGCCAGCGCTTTGGGCTTTGGCATGCGTTGCAGCTTGGCCTCTTCCAGAAGCCAGTATTCGATGTCGAACGCCTCTTGTTCTGGCAGGCCCTGATAGGTGGACACGCCGCTTGCCCCGCGCATCACATTGATCGCATTGACGTAGAATTCACCCGAGATGCGCGCGGTGGCCTTGTCCAGCGCAAAGGTGAACATGCCGACGCCGGGGACAAGGTAGACCACGGCGTTCGGGTCGCGCAAAGCGGGGCTATCGGGATGTTTGCAGCGGTCGTGGTATGCCGCGTAATCGGCGCGATAGGCGGCAACTGCGGGTTCCAGCGAAGCAAGGGTTGCGTCGATATCCGGATTGGCCGGATCGAAATGCACCACCAGCGGCGCGATCTTGGTGCGCAGGAAGTGATCGGGGCAGGAGGTGCCCATGGGGGCCAAGGTGCCCAGCATTTGCGAGCCCAGGAATTCCAGCACGGCGGGGCTGTCATCGAAATGGCCGACCTTGTGTCGGTCTTTCGAGATCAGGCCGCGAATGGCCGGCATCAACCGGGCAGCAATGGCGCGGCGTTCTTCCGCTGGCAGGGTGGGGCGGGCGGGGCCGCCAAAGGCGGGTTTGCCTGCCGTGCGCTCTGCCAGCCAATCGGCGGCGATGTTGATCACATCCAGCGTCGTCAGATAGCAGTCGCGCGCATCATCGGCCCAAGTGAACAACCCGTGGCTTTCCAGCACGCACCCGCGTGCCTGCGGGTTTTCGACCGCGAATTTTTCCAGCCACAAGCCAAGCTCAAATCCAGGGCGCTTCCACGGGAGCCAGCCGATGCTGTCACCGAAAATCTCTGCCGTCAGGGCGCGCGAATTGACCGAGGCCGCGATGGCGATGATCGCGTCGGAATGGACATGATCGACATGGGCGCGCGGGACAAAGGCATGCAGCGGCGTGTCGATGCTGGCGGCGCGCGGGTTCAGGTTGAAGGTGCAATGGGGCAGGTAGCCCACCATTTCATCTTCATGCGCAAGGCCGCGGTAGAGGCCCTTCAAGGCGTGAAGTTTGTCCATATAGAGCGTCGAGAAGCCGTCCATCTTCATCGACCCGATATCGCCGCCAGATCCCTTGACCCAGAGCACCTGCACCATCTGGCCGGTCAGCGGATCGCGTTCCGTCACCTTGGCGCTGGTGTTGCCGCCGCCGAAATTTGTAACGCGCTTGTCCGACCCCAGCAGATTGGACCGATAAAGCAGCTTTTCCGACTCGGACATTTCCTTGGCGCGGGCCTCATCCCACAGGTTTTCCAGCCGGTTACCGGTTCTGGTCATGTGCTTCCCCCCTCACGCTCTGGCCTTGATCCTTGTGGCAAATGTGCCGAGGAACAGACAAAAGTCAATCACAAACGATCATGTTCAATCATGCTGCGGCGCAGAATGAATTTTCGTGATTGAAAATGATTGACAGTGAGCGATTCAAGTGGAAACTGTTCTGCAACGGAGGACGCAATGCACGAAAGCGAAAGGCATCGGATCATTCTTTCGGCCATCGAGGGGCGCCCCGTGGTGACCGTGGCTGATCTGGTCACGCTGACGGGGTCGTCCGAGGCCACGATCCGCCGCGATATTGCCGCGCTGCATGTGCAAAAGCGCCTTCGCCGGGTGCGGGGTGGGGCGGAATCCATTGCACCACCGCAATATGTGGGGATCAACGCGCGACCGTTCAGCGTGAACGAAGGCATCCGCTTGGCCGAAAAGCGCGCGATTGCGCGGGCGGCGGTGGAATTGTGCGCGGATGGCGATGCGATCATCGTGAATGGTGGGACGACCACCTTCCAGATGGTTCATCCGCTGAGCGCGAAGCGCTGTCAGGTGTTCACAAACAGCTTTCCGATTGCCGAACACTTGCTGCGCCATTCCAAGAACACGGTCCTGTTGCCGGCAGGCGCGATCTATCGCGAGCAGAACATCATCCTGTCGCCCTTTGATGAAGATGGCAGCCGCCATTTCTATGCCACGCGCATGTTCATGGGGTGCCGTGGCCTTGGCCCACTGGGGCTGATGGAGGGCGACCCGCTGCTGGTGCAGGCCGAACAGAAATTGATCGGGCAAGCGGATGAACTGGTGGTTCTGGCCGACAGCACGAAATTCGCCGCGCGGTCCAGCCTGCTGCTGTGCCCGCTGAAGCGGATCAGCACGGTCATCACCGATGAAGGTATCACCGACCGCGACGCCGCCATGCTGGAGGCGGCCGAGGTCAGGCTGATCGTGGCGCGGGTGGGCGCTGCCGACAAGACGGAGGAGCGCACGGGCGACGCCTGATGCGGAACGAAACGGCTCATAGGGAGGAAAACATGAGCATCTGGAAAAAGGCACTGGCCACGGCGGCGGTTGCGACCGCGCTGATGGCGCAATCGGCGGCGGCGCAGGATGTGAAGATCGCCATCGTCGTCAAGGCGCTGGGCATCGGCTTCTTTGAAGCTGCCGCCAAGGGCGCGGAAGAGGCGGCGGCCGAGCTGGGGGATGTGGAGATCATCTACACCGGCCCGACCGACACCACGGCAGAAGGCCAGATCGAAGTGATCAACAGCCTGATCGCGCAGGGCGTGAACGCGATTGCCGTTTCCGCCAATGACAAGGACGCGCTGGTTCCTACGCTGCAAAAGGCGATGGAGCGGGGGATCACCGTCATTTCTTGGGATTCCGGCGTGGCACCCGAGGGGCGGATGATGCACCTCAACCCGTCGTCCAATGCGCTGATCGGCAACACCATCATCAAGCTGGCCGCCGATCACCTGCCTGATGGCGGTGAAGTGGCGATCCTGTCTGCCTCGGCCACGGCGACGAACCAGAATATCTGGATCGAAGAGGCCACCAAGGTGCTGCCCAACTATCCGGGCATCAACCTTGTCGCCACCGTCTATGGCGATGACCTTGCAGACAAATCCTATCGTGAAGCGCAGGGCCTGATGGCAACCTACCCAAACCTAAAGGCGATCATCGCGCCGACGACGGTTGGGATCCTTGCTGCCAGCCAGGCGGTGACGGATGCGGGCAAGATCGGCGAGATCAACGTGACGGGGCTTGGTCTGCCGTCCGAGATGGCCGGTGCCGTTGCCTCGGGCGCGACGAAATCCTTCGCGATCTGGAACCCGATCGACCTAGGCTATGCCGCAACGATGATTTCCTACAACCTCGTGAAGGGCAACGCCAAGGCTGAGCCGGGTGCGGAAATCGGCATGGGCCGCATGGGCGCGGCCAAGCTGGATGATGGCAACGAGGCGGCGATGTCCGACCCGTTCACCTATGACGCGTCGAACATCGACCAGTTCAAATCGATCTTCTGATCGGCATTGCCCCGGGCGGATGCTCCCCCGCCCGGGGCCCCTTTTTCCCCTGAGAGAACCCGATGACCCCCGTCCTGCGTCTGCGCGGCATTTCCAAGTCATTCCCGGGCGTCAAGGCGCTGTCGGGTGTGCAGCTTGATCTGTATCCCGGCCAGGTGACCGCCCTGATCGGCGAGAATGGCGCGGGGAAGTCGACCATCGTGAAGGTGCTGACCGGGATCTATCAGCCCGAGGAAGGCACTATTGAAATTGACGGGCGCGAGACCCGCCTTGCCAGCGCCGATGCGGCGGCCAGGGCCGGGGTGACGGCGATCCATCAGGAAACCGTTCTGTTTGACGAATTGTCGGTGGCCGAGAACATCTGGCTGGGCCATGCGCCGCGCACCCGCTGGGGCCTGATCGACCGTCGCGCGATGCGCGCGGGAGCGGTGCGCCTGCTGGAAGACATCGGGGCGAAGCTGGACCCGGATCAGCGCCTGGGCGATCTGGGCATCGCCTCGCGCCATATGGTTGCCATCGCGCGGGCGCTGTCGATCGAGGCGCGGGTGGTGATCCTGGATGAACCCACGGCCGCGCTGAGCCACAAGGAAATTCACGAGCTGTACGAATTGGTTGAAACGCTGAAATCGCAGGGCAAGGCGATCCTGTTCATCAGCCACAAGTTCGACGAGGTGTTCCGCATCGCAGACCGCTACACCGTGTTCCGCGACGGGCAGTTTGTTGGTGACGGCCTGATGGCCGAGGTAACCGAAGGTCAGTTGGTGCAGATGATGGTGGGCCGGTCGGTTGACCAGATATTCCCGGCGCGCGATCACAATATCGGCCCGCCCGTGTTGACGATATCAGGTTACAGCCACCCGACCGAGTTTGCCGATATCGGCTTTACCCTGCATCGCGGCGAAATCCTTGGCTTTTATGGCCTTGTCGGGGCGGGTCGGTCCGAGGTGATGCAGGCGCTGTTCGGCATCACGACCCCGTCAAAAGGCGCCTGCCGGATCGACGATCAGGTGCGCGTGATCCGTTCCACGTCCGAAGCGATTGAGGCAGGCATCGTTTATGTGCCCGAAGATCGCGGGCGGCAGGGTGCGGTGAAGGGTTTGCCGATCTTCCAGAACGTGACGCTGCCCTCGCTGGGTGCGGTCAGCCGCGCGGGGTTCCTGCGTATGGCGGAGGAACTGACGCTGGCGCGGGACTATACCCAGCGGCTGGACCTGCGCGCGGCTGCGCTGGATCAGGATGTGGGGCTTTTGTCGGGCGGGAACCAGCAGAAGGTGGTGATCGCCAAATGGCTGGCCACAAAACCGCGTGTGATCATTCTGGATGAACCCACCAAGGGCATCGACATCGGATCGAAGGCCGCGGTGCATGCATTCATGGCGGAACTGGCGGCGCAGGGGTTGGCGATCATCATGGTGTCGTCGGAAATCCCCGAGGTGCTGGGCATGTCGGACCGGGTGATCGTCATGCGCGAAGGTCGGATCGTGGATGAGGTGACAGGTGACAGGATGACGCCCGAGGCGCTGGTACGCGCGGCAGCGGGATTGGCGGTAGCGGCATGACCCTTTCGCCCCTGAATATTCTGATGACTTATGCGGTTCGTTCCCAACAGATTTGTATCCGCCGGAGGCTGTTGCCATGACCGTCCTGAAAAGCCGTGAGGCCTTGCTGGCGCTTGCGATCCTGGTTTCTGTCGGCATCATTTCCACCCGCTTTCCGGCCTTTGTGATGCCCGGAAATCTGGCCAATGTGTTCAACGACACCGCGCCGCTGATGCTTTTGGCCATCGGGCAGATGATCGTGATCTTGACCAAATGCATCGATCTGAGCGTGGCGGCCAATCTGGCGCTGACGGGGATGGTGGCGGCGCTGATGAATGGGGCAGGGGTGCCACTGCCCCTGATCCTGTGCGCGGCGATCGTGCTGGGGGCCGCGCTGGGGGCGGTCAACGGGGTGCTGGTATGGAAGTTGGGCATCCCGTCCATTGTCGTGACGCTGGGCACGATGACCATCTATCGTGGCACGATCTTTCTGATGACCGAAGGCAAATGGGTGAATGCGCATGAGATGACCGATGGGTTCAAGGCGTTGCCCCGGATGGTGATGCTTGGCCTGCCGGTGATGAGCTGGATCGCCATTGCCACGGTCCTGATCTTTGCCGTGGTGCTGACGCGCACGGCGCTGGGCCGGGCCTTTTATGCTGTGGGGGGAAATGCCCATGCGGCTGTTTATGCCGGGATCGACGTGGGGCGGACCCAGTTCTGGGCCTTTGTCATTTCGGGCGCGCTGGCGGGGTTTACAGGATATCTTTGGGTGGCGCGCTATGCGGTGGCCTATGTGGATGTAGCGGGCGGGTTTGAACTGGATGTGGTGGCGGCCTGCGTGATCGGGGGCATCGCGATAGCGGGCGGATCGGGCAGCATTTGGGGCGCCATGCTGGGGGCGATTTTCCTTGGCGTCATCAAGAATGCGCTGCCGGTGGTGGGCATTTCGCCCTTTTGGCAGATGGCGATTTCGGGCACGGCGATCATCCTTGCCGTTGCCTTCAACGCCGCGCAATCGCGCCCCAAGGGCCGCCTGATCCTGCGGGAGGCTATGCAATGACCGCGCCTGTACCCAGAATAGTGGCGGACCGGCTTCATTCGCCCTTGCGCCGTGGCCTGCGCAGTTGGGAGGCGATCCTGCTGGTGGTGGCGGTGGCGGTGTTCATCGGGAATACCTTCCTGTCGCCCTATTTCCTGAATGCCTGGAACCTGTCGGACGCGACCTTCAACTTTACCGAAAAGGCGATGATCGCTTTTGCCATGGCCATGCTGATCGTGGCGGGTGAGATTGACCTTTCCGTCGCCTCGATCATCGCGCTGGCCTCCACCGCGATGGGGCTGGCCATGACGGCGGGGGCCGGGGTGCCGGTGATCGTGCTGGTGGGGATTGGCACCGGGCTGATCTGCGGGGCGGTCAACGGCTTTCTGGTGGCGGGGATGGGCCTGCCGTCGATCGTGGTGACGATCGGCACGATGAGCCTATTTCGCGGCATCGCCTTCATCGTGCTGGGGGATCAGGCGTTCAACGGCTATCCGCCGGAGTTCGCTTTCTTTGGGCAGGGTTATGTGTGGTGGGTGATTTCGTTTGAACTGGTCCTGTTCGCCATCTTCGCGGTGCTCTACTGGGCGCTGTTGCACCGCTCCACCTTTGGCCGCGCGGTCTATGCCATTGGCAACAACGCCACCGCCGCGCAGTTTTCGGGTATCAGGGTGCAGCGGGTGCGGTTCATCCTGTTCCTGCTGACCGGGGTGATGAGCGGGGTGGCGGCGGTGTGCCTGACCTCGCGCCTTGGGTCCACGCGCCCGTCCATCGCGACGGGGTGGGAGTTGGAGGTGGTGACGATGGTGGTGCTGGGCGGGGTGAACATCCTTGGCGGATCAGGGACGATCCCGGGGGTGGTGCTGGCTGCGATCATCATGGGGATGGTGACCTTTGGCTTTGGCCTGCTGAACGTGCCGGGGATCGTGATGTCGGTCTTTCTGGGGGTGCTGCTGATCGGGGTGATCGCGCTGCCGCGCCTGTTGCGGGGGAAATGATGGAGAAATTCGCCTTTCGCATGCGGCTGAACCCCGGAATGGAGGCCGAGTATCGCAAGCGACATGATGAGATCTGGCCGGAACTGGTGGACCTGTTGAAGGCGGCGGGGGTTGAGGATTACTCGATCCATCTGGACCGCGAGACGGGGCATCTGTTTGGCGTGCTTTGGCGGCGTGAGGATCACGGGATGGCCGATCTGCCCCTGCATCCGGTGATGCAGCGCTGGTGGGCGTATATGGCTGATATCATGGAGGTGAAGGCCGATAATGAACCCGTGGCTGTGCCGCTGGTTCCCGTCTTTCACATGCCTTAGGCCATGCAGACCGTCGCAGTCATCGATATCGGCAAGACCAATGTGAAGGTCGCGCTGGTGGACCTGTCTTTGGGGGCGGAAGTTGCAGTGGAAACGCAACCCAACCGCGTGATCCCGGGGCCGCCCTGGCCGCATTTCGATGTGGACGGGCAGTGGGCGTTTCTATCGGCGGCATTGCGGCGGTTGGCCGAGGGTGCCCGGGTGGAGGGGATCGTGGTGACCACCCACGGCGCCTGTGCCGCGCTGCTGGGCAGCGACGGCGGGCTGGCTGCGCCTGTGCTCGATTATGAACATACCGGCCCGGATAACCTGCGCGCGGAATATGACGCTATCCGACCGCCGTTTTCGCAGACGGGAAGCCCCGCTTTGCCGATGGGGTTGAACCTTGGCGCGCAATTGCACTGGATGCTGGCGCAGGAGGCTGGACTGCGTGACCGGGTGGCGCAGGTGGTGACATGGCCGCAATACTGGGGCTACCTGTTGACGGGTGAGGCGGCATCGGACCTGTCCTCGCTGGGGTGCCATACCGATCTGTGGAACCCGTGGCAGGGCGCGTGGTCGTCTCTGGTGGAGCGGCTTGGTCTGACAGGACGCATGGCCCCGCCGCGCAGGCCGGGAGAGGTGTTGGGACTGCTGCGCCCGGAGTTGCGGGTCGATCTGGGGATCGGCGCGGTGCCGGTGCTTGTGGGGATACATGATTCCAACGCATCGCTTTTGCCGCATCTTCTGGCACGGAAGGCACCTTTTTCTGTTGTATCGACAGGGACTTGGGTGATTTCCATGGCGATCGGCGGGGCTGCGGTCCCGCTTGATCCGGCGCGGGATACGCTGGTGAATGTCAGCGCCTATGGCGATGCCGTGCCTTCGGCCCGGTTCATGGGCGGACGCGAGTTTGACCTGATCCGCGATGGATCGACGGTGGTGGGTGATGCGCAGGACGCTGAACGGGTGCTGAGGCACGGGGTGATGCTGCTGCCTTCGGTGGTGGGCGAGAGCGGCCCGTTTCCGGGCCGCAGCCACCGCTGGGCGGTGTCGCCCGAGGGTGCGGGCGAGCGGGCGGTTGCGTTGGGCTATTATCTGGCGCTGATGACGGTGGAATGCCTGTCCATGATCGGTGCGGCCGGGCCGAGCCTGATTGAAGGGCCGTTCTGCGCCAATCCCCATTTCCTGCAGATGCTTGCCACGGCCACGGGGCGGCCCGCCCATCCCTCTGCCGCACGGACCGGCACGGCGTTGGGGGCGGCGATGCTGTTCGGGAACAGTGCCCGGCCTGTGGTTGAGGCGGATGCCATCCTGCCAGACCCGGCGCTTGTGCCCTATGCAGAGGCGTGGAGGCGGGCGGTTCAGGGCAGCCCACCCTAGTGGCCCGACCCCTGCGGCGGGCTTGCTTTTGCCTTGCGGATCGTGCTTCGGTTGCCGCAAGACGCTGGCAAGGCGCGGAGGGGATCGGGGGAAAGATGAAGATATTCAAAGGCATTTATGCGGCTGTGGCTGTGTGCGCCTGTCTGGGCACTGCCCCTGTGCTGGCTGGTGGGGGGCCGGATCATCGGTCAGAGGTTCTGGGCAGCTGGTATCGCATGATCCTTGAACTGGTGCGCCACACGCCCACCCAGACCCCGCCGGTGGCGAGCCGGGCCTTTGCCTATACGGCGATCATTGCTTATGAGGCGACCGCCTCCGGGTCGGCCGAATTGCAGACCTTGGCCGGGCAGTTGCCTTGGCTTGCGCCGGTGCCGGCCCGTGATCCGGGCCTTGGCTATGCCGATGATGTGGTTCTGAACGCTGCAATGGCGCGGGCGGTGGATGTCTATTTTGCCAATACCGGGCCGACTGGGCAGCGTGCAAAGGCGGCGCTGAATGCCATGCTGGAGGCGAAGGTGGCCGAGGGCGTGGATCCTGCAACGCTGGAGCGGTCGGCGGCCTATGGGCTCGCGCTGGCGGAACATGTGATCGCGGCGTCCGAGGGTGACGGCGGGGCGGTGGTGGAAAACATGGGTTTTCCAATGACCTACACGCTGGGAGGCGAGCCGCAGGATTGGGTGCCCACCAACCTGATCCAGTTGCAGCAGGCCCCGCTTTTGCCCGGTTGGGGAAAGAACCGCCCGATGGTCCTGCCTGATGGCGAGGCCTGCCCGCTGCCGCCGCCGCCCGCCTATTCCGAAGACCCTGCCTCGCCGTTCTTCATCGAGGCGATGGAGGTTTATGAAACTTCCAAGGCGCTGACGGATGAGCAGAAGCTGATTGCGCGGTTCTGGTCGGATGATCCGATGCTGTCGCCTACGCCGCCTGGGCATTGGGTGGCCATCCTGTTTCAGATTGCCGCGCGGGATCAGCACCCGGTGGAGCGGCAAGTGGATGCGCTGGTGCGGTTGGGGATTGCCGTGTCAGACGGGTTCATCGTGAACTGGCGCGACAAGTATCGCTATGATCTGCTGCGGCCCGTCACCTATATCCGCCGGGTGATCGATCCGAAATGGGAGCCGCTTTTGAACACGCCGCCTTTTCCGGAATATCCGTCAGGCCATTCCACCCAATCGGGCGCGGTGGCGCAAGTTCTGACGCAGGTGTTCGGCGAGGGCTTTGCCTTCACCGACAGCACGCATGTTGATGACGGGCTGCCCGCACGCGATTACCCGGACTTCTGGACTGCGGCGAATGAGGCTGGAATTTCAAGGCTTTATGGCGGGATTCATTTTCGCGCGGCGATTGATGAGGGCCTTGATCAGGGGGCCTGCGTCGGGGATTTCGTCAATGCCCTGAAAACATGGAAGTGATCCGGATGCGCGCCCTTGGCATTTTGTTAACTACGATAAGCGCCTCCGCCGCCATGGCGCAGGACCCTGCCATCCCCCGCTTTGTGGAAGAAACGGACGCGGCGGGTTTCACCCACAGCTTCGCCGGGGAATGGGAATTCATGGTGGGCGGCGGTGCGGCGGTGTTCGATTGTTCTGGCGATGGTCGGCCTGACGTCTTTGCAGCCGGTGGCACGGAACCGGCGCGGCTGTTTCGCAATGACAGCGAAACCGGCGGTGCGCTGCGCCTGACCCCGGTGGAAAGCGGGCTGGAGATGGAGTCCGTCTCGGGCGGCTATCCGATCGACATTGATGGCGATGGTCTGATCGACCTTGCCGTGATGCGGGTGGGCGATGACCGGTTGATGCGGGGGCTTGGCGATTGCCGGTTCGAGGATGCCAGCGCGGAATGGGGTTTCGACGGGTTGGATCTGTGGTCCACCGCCTTTGCGGCAACTTGGGAGAAAGGGGCGGATTGGCCGACGCTTGCCGTGGGCACCTATATCGACAGGACGGAGGAGGCTTTTCCCTGGGGGAATTGCACGGCCAATCACCTCTATCGCCCCAAGGCGGGTGGCGGCTTTGCCGCGCCTTTGGCGCTGGAACCCGGGTTCTGCGCGCTGTCGATCCTGTTCACCGATTGGGACAGGCAGGGCACGCCCGACCTGCGCGTGTCGAATGACCGTGAATATTACAAGGGCGGGCAAGAGCAGCTTTGGCGGATTGAACCGGGCAAGCCGCCCGTGGCATTCACCGAAGCCGATGGTTGGCAGCGGCTGCGTATCTGGGGCATGGGGATCGCGCAGGAGGACATCAATTTCGACGGCTTCCCCGAGTTTTATCTGACCAGCATGGCCGACAACAAATTGCAGACCCTGGCCGAGATACCGACCGAGGGGCCGCCCTTGCCGCGCTATCGCGACATCGCGCTGAAATCGGGGGTCACGGCGCATCGGCCCTATACCGGCGATGACCTGCGTCCGTCGACGGCGTGGCACGCGCAGTTCGGCGATGTGAACAATGATGGGCTGTCCGATCTGTTCGTGGTGAAGGGCAATGTCTGGGCGATGCCGGATTTTGCGATGGCCGATCCTAACAACCTGTTGCTGCAGCGCCCGGATGGCACCTTTCTGGAGGCGGGGGACAGGTCCGAGGTGGCCTCGGTCCGGCAGGGGCGCGGGGGGGCGCTGGCCGATCTGAATGCGGATGGATGGCTGGACATGGTGGTGATCAACCGCAACGAACCGGCACAGCTTTGGCGGAATATGGGGGCGGGTTCAGGACATTGGCTGCAGATTGCGCTGTCGATGCCGGGGCCGAACCGCAACGCCATCGGGGCCTGGATTGAGGTGAAACTGGCCGATGGGCGTGTGCAGCAGCGTGAGGTCACGCTGGGCGGCGGGCATGTCGGCGGCGTGCTGGGCTGGCAGCATTTCGGGCTGGGGACGGCCGAGGCGACGGAGGTGCGAGTGCGCTGGCCGGATGGAACCGAAGGTTCGTGGCAGGAAATAGCGGCGGATGGGTTTTGGGAGATTGCACCGGGTGCAGAGCCGGTACGGTGGTAGGCCTTTGAAAAGACCTCAAAAGCCCGAAAACGGCTGTGCAGCGCGTGGTGCAGACGGTGGTGCAGCAAAGTGTATGCACGAGCCGGGCGCTGGTGCGCCAATTCATTCATCTTCTGGAAAGGACGTCCCGTCTTTTGCCGCACTCGTCACGGTGCGTCCCGGTGGGTATGGTGTCCGTGTCTGATGCAGGGGGTGTGCCCCCCTCGCTGCCACGGCCAGAAGGGCCGGGGCGACCGAAGGGGGCATTTGGCGGGGTCAGAGCAGGAAGCTGGAAGCGGTGATTGACGCCTCATCCTCAAGGATCAGCGCGAAATCGGCCAGCCCGTCGCCGTTCACATCTGCCAGCAAACGCAGGTCCGCACCTTCGCGCACAAAGCGCAGCTGGCCCGCCGCAGAAAAGGCGGCCGTGCCGATGAAGGTAAAGGATTGATCGCCAGCGAGAGAGGTGTCGGCATCTATCCCGGACAGGTCGATGCGGTCGCTGCCTGCGGTGAAATCGGTGATCGTGTCGACGAAAGACCCGTTGCTTTGGGCGGCGACAGTGAAAAGGAACACATCCGCGCCGAGCCCGCCGGTCAACACGTCACGCCCTGCGGCGCCAAGCAAGGTGTCGTTCCCGGCGCCACCATCCAGCGCGTCGTTGCCGGTGAAGCCGTCAAGGCTGTCATCGCCTGCCCCCCCGAAGAGGGTGTCATGGCTGGCCCCGCCACGGAGCGTGTCATTGCCGAAATCGCCCAGCAACATGTCATCGCCCGCATCGCCGGACAGCAGATCGTTGCCCAAGCCGCCGTCGAGCGTGTCATTGTCTTCATTGCCGGAAAGCGTATCGTTTCCGGCACCGCCCAGCAGGGTGTCTTCGCCCAGTCCGCCGCTGATGCTGTCTGCGCCGATGCTGCCATCCAGGCTGTCATCGCCTGCGTCTCCGCCCAGCACATCATTGCCGGCACCGCCGATCAGGGTGTCGTCCCCGCTGCCACCGCTGAGAGCGTCATTCCCGGCCCCGCCATCCGCCAGATCATCGCCTGCCTTGGCATCGATCGTGTCATTGCCCGCGCCGCCGAAAATCTGGTCATTGCCGCTGCCACCTTCGTCGCCGCCCAGATTATCCACAAACAGATCATCGCCATTGCCGCCGAACATCGTGTCGTCGCCCAAGCCGCCAAGGAACGAATCGTTACCATCGCCGCCAAAGAGAAGATCGTCGCCTTCGTCGCCAAGCAATCCGTCGTTGCCCGCGCCGCCGAACAGCAGATCGTTGCCTTCGCCCCCGACCAAGTGGTCGTTGCCTGCGTTGCCATAGAGCCGGTCGTCCCCGGCAGAACCGTCAAGGACGTCATTTCCGGAACGCCCCGTTAGGATGTTGCTGCCGTTGTTGCCGAAGATGCTGTTGTCCGAGCCACTGCCGGTGCCGTTCAGGTCTTCTGACCCCAGCAGGCGCAATTGTTCAATACCGTTGGACAAACTGTAGGAAACGGTGGATTCGACGATGTCAAAACCACCATTAGAAGTTTCATTGATACGAAAGCCGCTGTCGGAAATGCGGTAGATGTCATCGCCGCTGCCGCCGCTGACAATGCCGGTTATGCGGCCGCCGATGCCGTCATAGATGTCGTCGCCCGCGCCCATGTCGACGCCGCCGATGATCAGGCCGGTGTTAATGAGCCTATCGTTCGGGGTGACGGAAAATAGGTTGTTAGTGCTGAACACGATGGCGTTTGAAACGGTGCTGCCCGCCGTGATGGTGCCAGAGTTGATGATCGTTGTGCCTGCGGCGTCGCTTGGGCGAAGCAGGATGGCGAGGGCAAGCGGATTGCTGATGGTGCCAGAGTTCTGGATCGTCGTACCGCCGTGGAAGAGGTTGATGGTCGCTTGGGCCCCCACATCCGTACGCGGTGCGACGGTCAGGGTGCCGGCATTATTGATGGTTGCGCGCAGGACCGAATCTGTCTGCTCGATGCTGTTGCTGCGTATTGCAGCCTCACGCCCGATGATTGTTCCAAAATTCTCGATCGAGTAGGATGTTGCCGTCGTAGTGACACCGGAGCGAGAGTTTTGTGATGCAACGATGGTGCCGAAATTGATCAGGTCGGCACCGAGTCCCATTGTGACGGCATGAGTGCTTGCAACAACGATGCTGCCAGAGGGAAGGATCAACCCTTCTTCATCTGCCCCGAGGCTCTGCGCAGTGACTGAATTCGACGAAATGGTGAAGTTTGGCATGATGGGAACCGCTTACTGACTAAGGATACAAAGGAACACAGGGCATGAACTTCTGCCTGCGCCTCCAATTCCGTCAAGAAAATTCAGCGCATGACGAAGGGATCGGGGATCGGGTCATCCGATGTTCGGAGCCAGACGGTTTTGGTGGTGGTGTAATCGAGGGCGGCAGCGAGGCCGCCTTCGCGGCCGTGGCCGGAGAGGCCGTGGCCACCGAAGGGGGCGATGGGCGACACAGCGCGGTAGGTGTTGACCCAGACCACACCCGCGCGCAGGCCGCGGATCATGCGATGGGCGCGGGTCAGAGATTTTGTGAATACCCCGGAGGCAAGGCCATAGGCGGTGTCGTTGGCCTTTGCCAAGGCCTCGGCCTCGGTCATGAAGGTGGTGACAGCGAGGACGGGGCCGAAGAATTCATCCGACAGGGCAGGGGCATCGGGGGCGGCAGAGCAATCGATGATGGTTGGCGGGAAGTAGAAACCTGGCCCGGGGATTGGGCTGCCGCCGGTGACCAGCGTGGCACCTTTGGCCAGCGAGGCCGCGATGGTGGCAGTGATGTGGTCGCGCTGGCGGGCGGTGCAGAGGGGGCCCACCTCGGTTGCCATGTCATCGGGGGCGCTGATGCGGATCGCCTCGGCCTTGGCTTTCAGGCGTGACAGGAAGGCGTCCTTGATGCCGGCCTCGACCAGCAGGCGGGAGCCTGCCACGCAGCTTTGGCCCGTAGCGGCGAAGATGCCGGAGACTTGCGCATTGGCGGCGCTGTCCAGATCGGCATCGGCAAAGACGATGAAGGGGGATTTGCCGCCCAGTTCCAGCGAGGTGGAGGCGAGGTTTTCGGCCGAGTTGCGCACCACCGCGCGGGCGGTGCCGGGGCCGCCGGTAAAGGCGATATGCGCCACCTTGGGGTGGGTGGTCAGGACATGGCCGCAGGAGGGGCCGAAGCCGGTGAGGATATTGACCACGCCTGGGGGGAAGCCTGCGGCATGGATGAGGCGGGCGAAGTGCAGAAGGGGCGCGGGGCCATCCTCGGACGCCTTGACGACGACGGTGCAGCCTGCGGCCAGCGCAGGGCCTATCTTGACGGCAGAGAGGAACAGCTGGCTGTTCCACGGCACGATGCATGCCACCACACCCACGGGTTCGCGGCGGGTCCAGACCTCCATATCCGGTTTGTCGATGGGCAGATGCGCGCCTTCGATCTTGTCGGCCAGGCCTGCGTAGTAGCGGTAGTAATCGGCGACATAGGCAATCTGGGCGGTGGTTTCACGGATGATCTTGCCGGTGTCGCGGGTTTCAAGGCGGGCCAGTTCGGGCGCGGCGTCGGCCACCAGATCGGCGAGGCGCATGAGGAGTTTGCCGCGCTGGGTGGCGGTCATGGCGGGCCATGGGCCAGAGATAAAGGCGCGGTGGGCGGCATCGACGGCGGCGCCCACCTGTGCTTCGCGCGCCTCGGGCATATCGGCCCAGGCTGACCCTGTGGCGGGGTTCAGGCTGGGGAAGGTGGCGGCGCCATCCTGAAACTGGCCGTCGATGTAGAGCTGAAAGCGATCCATGGGCTGTCCTTGCAGGGGCCTCAGGCGAAGGCGGGCATCACATCGTCGATGAAGCGTTTCAGGCTGTCGCGCTTGCGGGCGAAGGACTGGCCGCTGTCGATCCAGAGCGAGAATTCGTCATAGCCAAGTGCCTTGATCGCGGCCAGCTTGTCGATCACTTCGAACTTGTCGCCGATGAGGAGGTTCTTGCGCATGACTTCGGCGGAATAGAAAGGGTGGGCGGCGATCTCGGCCTCGGACAGGGGTTCGATCAGGCCTTGGGTGACGGGGCGCTTGTTCACGAACCATGCGCCGAAATAATTGTAGAAGTGGTTGAGTTCGCGCGCCGCAAGGTCGGCATCCGCGGCGTCGGAGGCGACATAGCCGTGTTGCAGGACCATGATGCGGGGGCGGGGGATTTCAGGGGTCTTGGCGCAGGCATCGTTGAAGCGCTGCATCAGGCTGACCACTTCGTCATGCGGGTTGTGCAGGGGGGTGCATTGCACGTTGCAGCCCTGCGAGACGGCGAATTCGTGGCTGTTGGGGTCGCGCGCGGCGACCCAGATGGGGGGATGGGGTTGTTGCAGCGGTTTTGGGGCCGAGGTGGTGGCTGGAAATTGCCAATACTGACCATCCAGCGCGTAATCGCCCGCCCAGAGCCCCTTGATCGCCGGGATCAGCTCGCGCATCCGCCCGCCCGCGTTCCATGCATCCAGACCGGGGAGAATACGTTCGTATTCAAAGCTGTAGGCCCCGCGCGCGATGCCCAGTTCCAGCCTGCCATCCATGATGAGATCGGCCATCGCCGCCTCACCCGCCAGCCGGATCGGGTGCCAGAACGGGGCGATCACGGTGCCAGTGCCAAGGCGGACATGTTTGGTGCGGCGCGCGATGTCGACAAGGTTCAGCAGGGGATTGGGTGCGATGGTGAAGGACATGCCGTGATGCTCGCCCGTCCAGATGGCGTGCATGCCGCCTTCATCGGCCATGTGGCACAGTTCCAGCATTTCACGGTAGAGGCGCTGTTCAGGGTCGGTGGGGCTGACCCGTTCCATGTGCAGGAAGAGCGAGAATTTCATGGGGTCTTTCCCTCCGTGACCAGCGCAATGCGGCCTGCATTCTGATTGCCGAAATAGATGCCGTAATTGCCCATGCGCGATTCATCAGACAGCCGTTCCAGCATGGTGCGCAGGGCCTGATCCGTGACCTCGGTGAATGAGGCAGCGGTGAGATCGACGAAGGCCCCTTTGGTGGGCATGCCTGCGGTGGCGGGGCAGCGAAAGGCGATGTGCTGCTGGGCGCGGGCCACGTCTTCGTAGACGGAATAGAGCGGGCCGGGGGCGGCCTTCACACCGCTTTGCGCGATCAGCGCGGCCAGCGCGGCGGCGGTGCCGTCGCGACCCACGCGGGCCGTGGGCAGGGTCAGGCCGCCAAAGCCATCATCGATCAGCAGCACCTGACCGTCGCGTTCAAGGATGGTCGAGACGATGATATCCGGCCCGGTGGGAACGGTGGCCTGAGTGGCGACGGGGGTGAAGTAGGTGCCGCGATAGTAGCCAAGGCCGGGGGACGGGGTGGCGTGAAAGGCTTCGATCCGGCCCAGAAGGATGGCGTGATCGCCTGCGTCGACGATCTGGTGCAGGGCGCAATCAAACCATGCGGCAACATCCGGCAGGATCGGCCCGCCGTGGGGGCCGGGCTGCCAGTCGATCCCGGCAAAGCGGTCGGCCACGGGGCGGGCGAAGGTGTTGGAGATGTCCTTCTGCCCTTCGGACAGGATGTTGACGGCAAAGCCGCGCCCGGAAGTGAAGGCGGCGTAGTTGACGGAGGTTTTTGCGATCTGCACCAGCAGCAGGGGCGGGTCCAACGAGACGGAGGCAAAGGAATTGGCGGTGAAGCCAAGGGGATGGCCGGCATCATCCAGCGTCGTCACCACCGTGACCCCGGTCATGAAAGTGCCGAAGGCATCGCGCAGGGCGCGGCGGGGGTCTTGCGGTTGGGTCATGCGCGCAGCCCTACGGCTTCGGCCATCAGGGGTGTTTGCAGCCAGTCACGCAGCGCTGCTGTCACGCGATCAGGCGCGGTGAGGTTGACCATGTGGCGGTGTCCTTCGATCACGATGGCGCGGCCGCGTGGGGCGGAGGCCGCCATGGTGCGGGTCATGTCAGGGGTGGAGTTCGGGTCGCCATCGCCGGTGAGAACGAGGGCGGGGCAGGTGATGGTGGCCCAGCGATCGGCATAGACATCATCGCCCGTGGCAAAGGCGCGGTAAGCGGCGGCATATCCGTCGCGGCTGACCTCGGCCAGCCAGCGGGCGACCTGCGCGCGGGGGGCGGCCTCTTCGGGGGTTTCGGTGAACCAGCGTTTCAGGGGGGCGGTGGCGTCGAACTCGCCCGCGGCCATGGCATCGGCACGGGCGGTGACGGCGGCGCGGGCCTCGGGCGTGCGGCGGTGGACAGCGTTCAGGATGGCGATGCGGCGGATGAGTTCGGGGTAATCGGCGGCAAGGCCTGTGGCGATCAGCGCACCCATGGAGTGGCCTGCGACATTCACGGTGCCCACACCCAGCGCCACGATCACGCGCGCGGCCCAATCCACATAATCGGGCAGGCGCGCGCCGGGGGGCAGGGGGGTGGAGCGGCCATGTCCGGGCATGTCGACGGCAAAGACGCGGGTGGTGGCGGCAAGCGCCGCAATCTGCGGTGCCCAGGCGCGGGCATTGAGCCCGACACCGTGGATCAGCAGGAGCGGCTCGCCGCCATTCCCGGGGGGGCCAACCTCGATCAGGCCGACCGAGGCCCCGTCAGACAGAGGCAGGGTTCGATACATCATGGCCCAGATCCTTGAGGTCTTGATACCGGTCGCCGATGCGGTGATGCGGGCGGCCACCGATGGAGGCGCCGAGGGCCACGACGATTTCATCCGCGGCAGGGGCGTCGGGGATGGCGAAATGGATGGTCAGGTAATGGGAGCGGCGGCCTTCGTCATTCTTATCCATCAGCGGGATCATGATGGGCGTATTGGCCCCGCCCCGGATGTTGGTGAAGGCGAGATAGGTCTTGGCCCCCACGGCCTGCCGGTAATGGTTGCCGAAGCGCAAGGTGTGGATCAGGGCGGAGGCGTGTTCCACCTCACCCTCCAGCCCCACGACGGCGGCCTTGCCATAACCTTCGACAGCCGCGCCGCCGCCTGCGGCATCGAGGATCATGCCCGTCAGCAACGCGCCGAGTTCGGGGGCCACGTCATGGATGGCGGGTTTGAGATCCTGAACAAAGCCCATCCCGGCCCAAGGGTTGCGGATGACCGCCGCCGCCGCGATCAGCTTCAGCGGTTTGGGCGCAGCGCGGCCGCCTTCGATCAGCGTGGTTTCGACATGGAGCAGGGTCTTGCGGATATGGGCGGGCATGGGAACCTCGGGCTTTGCTGTTGATGGTATGTTGGTATACCATCAGATCACATGTCAATGAGTCGTTGCTCGGATGGGGCGCGGGCGGTAGGGTGGGGCGATGGAACAGGCAGCACATCCTGACTTGCAGGCCGAATTGCGGGCCGAATTGCGCATCGACCAGATGCCGCAGACCCTGCGCGAGATCGTGCTGGGCCGGATGCGGACGGCGATCATCGCCGGGCGTTTCCCGTCCGGCGCACGTCTGGTGGAGCGGACGCTCTGCGATCAGCTTGGCGTCAGCCGATCCGTGGTGCGTGAGGTGATCCGTATTCTGGAGGCCGAGGGGCTGGTGGAAAGCCTGCCCAACCGGGGGCCGGTGGTGGCACGGATGGACTGGGCGCAGGCACGGCAGATCTATGACATCCGGCTGCTGCTGGAAGGATCGGCGGCGGCGGGTTGCGCGGCGGTGGCGGATAGCGTGGTGAAGGCCGATCTGGCGGCGGCGCTGGCCGCGCTGGAGGCGGCGACCGGTGGTGAGGATGCGGTGTTCGAGGGGACAACGCGGTTTTATGAGGTGATCTTTCGTGCCGCCAGGCATGACATTGCCTGGGAGATCGTGCAGCGCCTGAATGGGCGGATCAGCCGGCTCAGGGCGCTGACGCTGACGGCGTCAGACCGGGCGGTGCCGGGGCGGGCGCGCATGGCGCGTATCGCGGCGGCGATTGCCGCCAATGATGCGGGCGCGGCGCGGCAGGCAGTGGAGGATCACCTGCGCGAAGCGGCCGAGATCGCGCGACGGATGCTGGAGGGGGAGTGATGGCAGCCTATTGGATTGCGCATGTCACGGTCACGGATGCGGAACGATACAAGGCGTATCAGTCGCTGGCCCCTGCGGCATTCGCCCGGTTCGGCGGGCAGTTTCTGGCGCGGGGTGGCGAGGCGGATGTGCCGGAAGGGCCGCAGCAGGCGCGGCATGTGGTGATTGCGTTTCCCGATCTTGGAGCGGCGCGGGCGTGCTATGCATCTGCGGAGTATCAGGCGGCACGCGCTGCGCGCGAGGGCGCGGCAGAGGTGGCGCTGGTGATTGTCGACGGGGTCTAAAGGGCGATTTTATCTCGCGCAAAATCGAAGGGCGATCCGAAGAACCGGATCGCCCTTGTGTTTTCTGCCAAGGCGACGCGTCAGTGGCTCGTCACCGGATCTTCCACCGGTTTCGCCAATTCCTTGCGCGAAATCAGCGTGTAGAAGGCAGGCACCACAAAGAGCGTGAACATCGTGCCGATGGTGATGCCGGAAAAGATCACCAGACCCACGGAATAGCGTGCGGCTGCGCCCGCGCCATCGGCGATGATCAGCGGGATCACCCCCAGCGCCATGGCGGCGGTGGTCATCAGGATCGGGCGCAGGCGGGTTTTTGCGGCGGCGACAATGGCCTCACGCGCGGAAAGTCCGCGTTCGCGGCGGGCCTGATTGGCGAATTCCACCAGCAGGATGCCGTGTTTTGTGATGAGACCGATCAGCGTGATCAGCCCCACCTGCGTGTAGATGTTCAGCGTGCCAAGCCCGAGGTTCAGCGGCACGATGGCGCCGAAGATCGACAGGGGCACCGACATCATGATGATCAGCGGGTCGCGGAAGCTTTCGAACTGTGCCGCCAGCACAAGGTAGATCACCACGATGGCAAGGCCAAAGGCCAGCAGGATCGTGTTGCCCTCGGTTACCTCCAGCCGGGATTGGCCGGAGTAGTCGATGAAGAATCCGTCGGGCATGATCTTCTCAGCCTCGTCCACGATCACCTGAAGCGCGTCGCCGGTGGAGACGCCGGGAATGGGCAGGGCGCTGATGGTGGTGGAGTTGAGCTGGTTGAACTGTTCGATGGCGCTGGGGGCCACTTTGGTTTCCACCGTGACCACGGCCGACAGGGGGACCATCTGGCCGCTGGCAGAGCGGATGAAGAAATCGGTCAGCCGTTCGGGGTTGTTTCGGTATTCTTCGGGCACCTGCATGATGACGTCATAGCTGTTGCTGTCGCGGTCAAACTGCGCGACAGCCCCGCCGCCGACCAGAAGGCCCAGCGTCGTGCCGATGTCGCGCGCGGGCAGGTTCAGGGCGGCGGCGCGCTCGCGGTCGATCTTGAGCGTGATCTGGGAGGAATTGTAGGACAGCGAGTTCTGCACAACGATGAAGCGGCCCGAGGCCATGGCGGCGGCCTTGACCTGTTCGGCCACCTCGAAGATGCGGTCAGAGGGGCCGGTGGATTGCAGGATCACGCTGATCGGCAGACCACCGCCCGCGCCGGGCAGGGAAGGGGGCGCGAAGACAAAGGCCTGCACCCCGGCGATGGAGCCGAGCTTGCCCTGCAGTTCGGCCTGAATCTCGGCCTGCGACCGGTCACGTTCCGCCCAATCCTTGAAGGCCCAGAGTGCGATGCCGGAATTGGTGGCCCCACCTATCCCGACGATAGAGAAGTTGGCCGACAGTTCCGGCAGATCCTGCGTCAGTTCACGCATCTGGTCGATATAGGTGCGGGTGTATTCTGACGTGGCATAGGGCGGCGCGTTGACGAAGGCGAAAAGCGCGCCGGAATCCTCTTCCGGGGCGAGTTCGGTTGAGGTCTTGGAGAACAGATACCCTGTCAGCCCGGCAAGCACGACGACCATCAGGATGGTGATGGCGCGGTAGTCGAGCGAGCCGTTGACGCGGCGTTCGTACCAGCCGGCGAGCCTGTCAAAGGCGCGGTCCACGGCGATTTGAAAGCGCGAGTGGTTGCCCTTTTGCAGCAGGCGGGCCGACATCATCGGGGTGATCGTCACCGCCACGATGCCGGAGATGATCACCGCGCCGGCCAGCGTGACGGCGAATTCGCGAAACAGCGATCCGGTCAGGCCACCGGTGAAGGCCAGCGGCGCAAAGACGGCGGCAAGGGTGATCGTCATGGCGACGACCGCGCCGTAGATTTCCTTCATGCCCATGAAGGCGGCCTGAATCGGGCGGAAGCCTTCCTCGATATGGCGGTGGATGTTTTCCACCACGACGATGGCATCATCCACCACAAGGCCGATGGCCAGAACCATGGCGAGAAGGGACAGAAGGTTGATGGAATAGCCAAAGAGATACAGCACGAACAGCACGCCCAGCAGGGACAGCGGGATCGTGACCACGGGCATCAGGACCGACCGGAAAGAGCCGAGAAACAGCAGGATGATCACGATGACGATGGCGACCGCTTCGGCGATGGTGATGAACACCTCGCGGATGGAGGCGCTGATCTGTTCGGTGGCGTCATACATCAGTGTCATGCTCATGCCTTGCGGCAGGCTGGACTGGATGAGCGGCAGTTCGGCCAGCACGGCGGCCGACATGTCCAGCGGGTTTGCGCCCGGGGTGGGAAAGACGCCGATGAAGGTGCCGGGCTCGCCGTTGAAGTTCACGATGGTGTCGGTGGATTCTGCGGCCAGTTCCACCCGCGCGACATCGGCCAGACGGACCACATCATCGCCATTGCCGGAAATGGGCAGGGCGGCAAAGGCCTCGGGGGTTTGCAGCGTGGTTTCCATCGTGATGGAATAGGCGGTGAACTGGCCCTTGGTCTTGCCCGGCGCGGCAAGGAAGTTGGCGTTGTTGACGGCACCCAGCACCTCGGCGGCCGTCAGGCCACGCCCGGCAAGGCGGATCGGGTCGATCCAGATGCGCATGGCATAGGTCTGCCCGCCCAGCACCTGAATTTCGGCAACACCGGGGATGGTGGACATGCGGGGGCGGATCACCCGTTCGATGTATTCGGTGACCTGTTCCGAGGTCATGTTGGGGTTTTGCATCGCCAGATACATGGTGGCGAAGGTCATCCCTGTACCTTTGACGATGGTGGGATCCTCGGCCTCGGCTGGCAGACGAGAGCGGACCTGCTGCACTTTGGACATGACTTCGGTCAGCGCGACATCGGGGTTGGCCCCCAGCCGCATGTTCACCGTGACGGTGGAGGCGGAAGGCGAGGAGGTAGAGGTGATGTAGTCGACATTTTCCGTCGTCGCCACGGCTGCGGCGATGGGGGCGGTGATGAAACCCTGAATCAGGTCCGGGGCCGCGCCGGGATAAATGGTGGTGATGGTGACCACCGTTTCTTCGACCTCGGGGTATTCGCGGACCTGCAGGTTGAAGAACCCCTGCAGGCCCAGAAGCAGGATCAGAAGTCCAAGGACGGTGGAAAGGACCGGGCGCTTAATGAAAATGTCTGACGGGCTCATTGATCGACCCCGTCTGCAGACTTCGCGACCGCGGGGCCGGTCGCATTGGCGGCGGGGTTGACCGAGTTGTCGACGATGGCGGGCTGGCCATTGCTCAGGCGGTTCTGGCCTGCGCTGACGACCTGATCACCGGGGGAGACGCCTTCGGCGATTTCCACGACACCGCCGGAACGGCGGCCGGGTTTGACAAAGACCTGCGCCACGACAAGCTGTTCGGAATTCTCTTCCGACGGGCGGACGATATAGACGTAATCGCCATAGAGGCTGGTCGACAGCGCGGTCTGGGGCAGGGCTATGACCCCTTCCTCGGCGGGCAGGCCCACCTGAATGCGAACGAACTGGCCGGGGGTCAGTTTCCCTTGGGCATTGGTGATGGACCCGCGCAGCGCGACAAGCCGGGTCGCGGGATCGACGCGCGGATCGATGCCCGTGAGTTCGCCCGGGAAGGTTTCATCAAGCCCCTCGATCTGCACTTCAATCCGTTGCCCGATGGACAGCAGGGGCAGGTCCTGTTCCGGCAGGCTGAAATCCACCCGCATGGAGGAGATATCCTGCAAGGTGGCCACGATGGTGCCGGGGGCCACGTATTGGCCCAGATCGACGCGCGGCAGGCCGATGGTGCCCGCAAAGGGCGCGGCCAGCTGGCGCTGTTCCAGCACGGCGGTGGCGCGGGCCAATTGCGCCTCTGCCGCCTGTGCCGCGGCCTGGCTCTGGTCAAGCGAGACGTTGGTGGTGACACCCCGGCGTGTCAGATCCTGCGCGCGGGCCAGATTGCCGCGTTCCAGTTCGGCCTGGGTGCGCGCGGCCTCGACATCTGCGGTCTGCACCACGTCATCAAGCCGCAGCAGAAGGGCGCCTGCCGCAACGGTGGTGTTGGGCTGGAACAGGATTTCTTTCACCACGCCCGCGCTTTCTACGGTCAGATCTACGCCCTGTGCCGCGTTGACGGTGCCGATCGCTTCGATCACCGGGGTCCAGATGACGGGCTTTGCTTCGACCGTTGATACGGTGGCGGGCTGTTGCGGCATGTTGGCGAAGATCTGCGTGATCATGTTGTCGCGGAACATGTTGAACCAGACCAGACCGCCGCCGATGGCACCAAGCAGGATGATCGCGATGATGAGACGTTTGACCATGGGAATGGGCCTTTTTGCGGAATGGGCGGCCGGAAGTGGCGGTGAAAGGGCCGTCAATTAAAATAGCTGAACCCTGCATTCACCTCTGGATGGGCAAAGTCAAGAAAGGCCCCAATATTTTGAACGACATCGTGCAGGATTTGGGTTTCTTCGCCGCAAAATGCGCCATCGCATATTGATTGCGCCCCGCGCATCTGCCACAGGCGAAGGGTGATAATCCGGTGCGCGAACGGGGGGAAGATATGGCCGCAGTGATGACATTGATCCCCGAACTTGCTGTGTCGGACATTGCCGCCGCGTCGTCGATGCTGCGAAACGTGTTCGGCTTCTCCGGCGATGAGGCGTTGCTGCGATTGGGGGATCAGGCTGTCGCATTGGTCGCGGCGGACAGCCCTGCCGGGCATGGCAAGATCGACCATCTGGCGCTGTCGGTGACGGATGTTGACGCAGCGCTTGCCGCAATGCTGGCGCGCGGCGCGCGGCTGGAGGCGACAACACCCGATGGCCCGCGCGAGATTGCCGAATTCTGGGGCACGGGCGTGCGCTATGTGTTCCTGCAAGGGCCGGAGGGGGCGCGGATCGAACTTTGTGCGCATTTGGGTGGCCCGGTTCGCGACGGGTTGCCGGGGCATGACCATCTGGGCATCCCTTGCACCGATCTCGCTGTGACGGAGACGTTTTTTTTGGGGTTGGGATTTGTTTCTTTGGCAGCGAACGATCTGGTCCGGGGTGATGGGGTGACGCGGGTGCGCTTTCTTGGGTTGGGGGCATCTGTCGTGGAACTTTACGAGCCGCCCGCGCTGCGTGGGAGGGTTGCCGGTTTTGCCGAGCCTGCGCTGTGGCGGGGGATCAGGCTGGAAGGTTCGGCGCTGGCGCCGGGACTGCGGCAGGGGCCGGAGGGGCTGCGGGTGACGGTGGTCTGACGGCGAAATTTGACGCAAATTTCGCGGAAAATTCTGACGCAGAATTTTAAGGGGCCAGCTTTTAAGGGGCCAGTGGCCCCTTTTTGATGTGCGCGTTTTAGGGTGATCGAAATCTGTGTCAGATTTCGGCGCGATTTCTGCGTCAGAAATCGCTTTGGCGGCGCAGCAGGGTGGGCAGGTCGGCCCAATGGTCAAAGGCTGCGTGATGGGGCAGGTCGGCCAGCGGCGTTGTGCGGTAGCCTTGCGTGAAGAGGAGCAGAGGCACGGCGGCGCGCCGGGCTGTTTCTGCATCCACTTCGCTGTCGCCCACGAACCAGACGGGACCACCGCCGATGGCAGCCACAGCGTGGTGCAGCGGCGCGGGATCGGGTTTGCGCACGGGCAAGGTATCGCCGCAGACCAGCATGGGGAAGCGATGCGTCCAGCCCAGATGTGCCAGCAGCGCGCGGGTCGGGCCTTCGGGCTTGTTGGTGCAAAGGCCCATCGGCAGGTCGATGGCGTCCAGCGCGGCCTCGACCCCCGGATAGGGGCGGGTCAACCCGCCGGGATCATGTTCATACCTTGCGATGAAGCGGGCGCAGAGATCGGTGTGGAGTGCGGGATCGTCAGACAGGCCCAGAGCGCGGATCACGCGGGCGATCAGGATCGGGACGCCACCCCCGATAAACCCGCGCACGGTAGCGAATGAAAGGGGGGTGTGGCCGTCCTCGGCCAACAGGTTATTGACCCCGGCATGAATGTCAGGCGCGCTGTCGACCAGCGTGCCGTCGAGATCGAAGATGAGCGCGCGGGTCATGTATCAGCGCCCGGTCAGCCAGTTGCCGAACTTGGCCAGCCGCGAGGGAGGGCCTTGGCGCGCCATCTCGCGCCGGTCGGCCATGCCGTAGAGGCCGTACATCCCGTGCACCCCGAGCCAGCGAAGCGGTTCGGGTTCCCATTTCCGCACCCGGCGGTTCACCCAAGGCAAGCGGGTCAGGTTGGTATCGCGGTCCAGCGTCAGGTCGCTCAGCGTGCGGCCGGAGAGGTTGGAGGTTGAGACGCCCACCCCCACATAGCCCCCGGCCCAGCCGATGCGGGTGACCGGGTCCAGCCCCGCCGTGGTGCACCAGTCGCGCGGGACGCCGATCACGCCGCACCAGGCATGGTCGATGCGGAAGCGTTTGGTGGCGGGGAAATGGGTGTGCAGGATCGCGGTCAGGCGGCGGATCGTCTCGGCATCCGGGGCACCCGAATTGTCGATGGCCGAGCCGAAGCGGTAAGGCACGCCGCGCGCGCCAACGGTGATGCGGCCTTCGCGGGTGCGCTGGCAATAGCAATAGGCGTTGGCGAAATCGCCAAGGATTTCGTGGCCATTCCAGCCGATCTCAGCCCAGACCTCAGCCGGGAGGGGTTCAGTGGCGATCTGCGCGGAATTGAGCGGCAGCCATTCACGTTTGAGCCCCGGCAGGGTGGCGGTGAACCCCTCGGTGCAGCGCAGGATAGTGTGGGCGGTGACAGTGCCGCGCTTGGTGGTGACGCGGCCCGGGGCGATGGCGGTGACCTCGGTTTCCTCGCACAGGCGGACTCCCATCGCCTCGACGACCTGCGCCAGACCGCGCACCAGTTTGGCAGGTTGCACGCGGGCCACGCCGCCCACGACCATGGCGCCCAGAACGCCGGGGATGTTCACGCGGCTGGCAGTCTGGCCTGCGCCGATCATGTGGACGCGGTCCTCGCCCCAGTGGCGGCGGTGGGCGACCTCGGCTTCACACCGGGCAAGCTGGGCGGGGGTGGTGGCGACCATCAGCTCATCGGTGCGCAGGATATCGGCTTCGATCCCCTCAACCCCGGTAACGCGGATGATTTCGTCCACCGTGCCGTTCATCGCCTGCACCATGGCGCGGACGGATGCCTTGTCCGAGGTGGCGAGGTAGCGCTCATGGTTCCAGGCAAAGCCCCCGGTGAGCCAGCCGCCATTGCGGCCTGACGCGCCGAAACCTGCGAAATCCTTTTCGCAGATGACGATGTTCAGGCCGGGATCGGCCTTTTTCAGGTAATAGGCCGACCACAGCCCGGTATAGCCCGCGCCGATGATGCAGACGTCGGCGGTGGTGTCACCGGACAGTGGCGCGCGGCGCGTTTTGGGCAGGCCGATATCGGCATACCAGAAGGAGACGTCGCCGATCCGGGCGGGGCCATGCTGAACAGGGCCGTTCTGTGTTGGGCCATTCTGAATTGGGGCGGTCATCGGCGCATCTCAGAGATACCAGTCATATTCGCGGGGCAGGACATCGGCCATGAAGGCCTCGAACTCGGCGCGTTTGATGGTGGCATAGGCGGCAGGGTAGCGGGGGCCGAGATATTCGGCCAGGAGCGATGAGCCTTCCAGCCGATCCAGAGCGGTCCAGAGCTTGAGCGGCATCTGCGGGTCTGCCTCTTCGCCCGCATTGCCCGTGGATGGCGGCGTGGGCGTCAAGCGGTGCAACACCCCATGATGGATGCCCGCCAGTACGGCGGCCATGACAAGATAGGGGTTCGCCTCTGCCCCCGCGATGCGGTGTTCGATCCGCCGCGCCGGACCGCCGGTTGCCGGGATGCGGAAGCTGACCGAGCGGTTGTTGGTGCCCCATGAGGTGTTGACGGGAACGAATTGATTGGGCGCGAAGCGGCGATAGGCGTTCAGGTTGGGCGCGAAGATCGCCATGGCATCATGGGTCGTAGCTTGCAGCCCGGCGATGGCCTGACCAAGCAGAGTGTCGCCTGTGGCGCTGCGGTCATCAAAGACGTTGCGACCCTGATCATCCAGCAGGCTGAGATGGATGTGCAGACCCGATCCCGATTGATCGGCAAAGGGTTTGGACATGAAGGTGGCGTCAAGGCTATGGCGGCCCGCGACCCCCTTCACGATCCTGCGCAGCATCAGCGCGTGATCGGCGGCGCGGACGGGATCGGGGAGGTGGCCCAAATTCACTTCGAACTGCGCGCCGCCATATTCGGCGGTGGCGGCCCCTGCGGGGACGTTCTGGGCGATGCAGGCGGAGTCGATCTCGGCCAGCACCCCGGCCCATTCGTCAAGCTTGTCGAAGGCCAGCACGCGGGGTGCCTCGGGCGCGCGGCCGGACCGGGCGGGGCGGGCCGGGGCGATGCGGCCCTGCGCATCGCGGGCGGGGTCGACGAGGTAGAATTCCAGCTCGCAGGCCACCACTGGCGTCAGGCCCAGATCGGCAAAGCGCGCGACCACATTGGCCAGGATGCTGCGTGGATCGAACCACCATTGTGCCAGTCCTTCGGGCGGGGCGGGCGCGATCAGCACCTGGGCAGTGTCGGCCTGCCATGGGACCGGGGCGAGCGTGCCGGGGATCGGGTAGGAGGTGGCGTCGGGGTCGCCGTCTGAGAAGCCGATGCCTTCGACATCCCAGCAGGCCCCCAGCGCATCCAGCGTGGTGATGCCCGCGCAGAAGGCCACCCCGGACGACCAGACCTTTGCGGCATCGCGGATGGGATAACGTTTGCCGATGGCCGTGCCGCAGAGATCGAACATCACCGCGTCAAGAAAGCGGGTGCCCGGGTGGGAGGCCAGATAGGCATCAAGCTCTGGGATCGAAGCGGCATGTGTCATGTCACAGAGCCTAGCCGCCAGAACGGCCATGTCATCCCTGAAAACGACAGAGTCTTGCGCAGATCGGCGCTGTCTGGAACGCCGAAAACTTTTCGGGAAAAGTTTTCGGCGGGGGGGCGGTAAATTCTTCAGGAAGAATTTACCGGTGCGGTGGCTGTCCGCCCGGTGTTGGGGCGGTGGGGTTGGCAAAATTCTTCGGGAAGAATTTTGCCCCGTGGGGAGGGCGTCAGAAGAACGCCTGCACCCCGGTGATGGCCCGGCCGAGGATCAGGGCATGCACGTCATGCGTGCCTTCATAGGTGTTCACCGTCTCAAGGTTCACCATGTGGCGCATGATCTGGAAATCTTCCTGGATGCCGTTGCCGCCATGCATGTCGCGCGCCCAGCGGGCGGCGTCCAGCGCCTTGCCGCAGTTGTTGCGCTTGATGATCGAGATCATCTCGGGTGCGGCATTGGCCTCATCCAGCAGGCGGCCGACGCGGAGGCTGGCCTGCAGGCCAAGCGAAATCTCGGTCATCATATTGGCGAGTTTCAGCTGGTAAAGCTGGGTTCCGGCCAGAGGTTTGCCGAACTGCTTGCGGTCGAGCCCGTATTGACGGGCGGCGTGCATGCAGAATTCGGCCGCGCCCATCACACCCCAAGAAATGCCATAGCGCGCGCGGTTGAGGCAGCCGAAGGGGCCCTTCAACCCTTCGACATGGGGCAGCAAGGCGTCTTCGCCGACCTCCACATCCTTCATCACAATCTCGCCCGTGATGGAGGCGCGGAGGGAGAGTTTGCCGCCCACTTTCGGCGCGGTCAGGCCCTTGGTGCCTTTGTCGAGAACGAAGCCCTTGATCTTGCCGCCATGCGCTTCGGATTTCGCCCAGACGACAAAGACATCAGCGATGGGGGCGTTGGATATCCACATCTTTGCGCCGTTCAGCACATAGCCGTTGGCGGTTTTCTTGGCCGTGGTCTTCATCCCAGCCGGATCGGACCCGGCATCGGGTTCGGTCAGGCCGAAGCAGCCGATCCATTCGCCTGAGGCCAGTTTCGGCAGGTATTTCTGGCGCTGCGCCTCGGTCCCGTAGGCGTAGATCGGGTACATCACCAGCGAGCTTTGCACCGACATCATCGAGCGATAGCCGCTGTCCACGCGTTCCACTTCGCGCGCCACAAGACCGTAGGCGACGTAGGAGGCACCCAGCCCGCCGTATTCTTCGGGGATGGTCACGCCCAGAAGGCCCATTTCGCCCATTTCGCGGAAAATGGATGGATCAGTTGTTTCCTCGCGATAGGCGGCAACCACGCGGGGTTGCAGCTTTTCCTGCGCATAGGCACGGGCACCATCGCGCAGCATCCGTTCTTCTTCGGTCAACTGGTCGTTCAGGCGAAAGGGGTCTTCCCAATCAAAGCGGCCCAGATCGGGGGCATCCTTGGCCTTCAGCTTGGGCTTGTCGGTGGTTTTCGGGGCGTCGAGGCTCATGGCCGTTCCTCCGGTTGGGTTGTCGCACTGTGCCAGCAAGGCCTGAGTCGCACCATGCCGGGGTTATGGCTTGTATGAGGCCATACGTTGTGAATTTATAGCGAAACATTCTGTATGGTTGTTGAGTTTTGCTCACATGATCCCGCCGCGCCGTCATTTGCCCAGCCTGTCAGGGCTGCTTGCTCTGGAGGCGGTGGATCGGCTGGGCACCGCCACGGCGGCGGCGGCGGAATTGAACCTGACACCGGGGGCCGTCAGCCGCGCGCTGCAGGAGGTGGAGGCGCAACTGGGCGTGACGCTGCTGATCCGGGATCGGCAGCGGCTGCGGTTGACGCCTGCGGCGCGGGATTATGTGGCGGATGTGCGGCGCGCGCTGGGCGTGCTGGGGCAGGCGGCGCTGCGGTTACGGGCGGGGGATGGTGGGGAAAGCTTGTTGCTGGCCATTCTGCCCGCCTTCGGGATGCATTGGCTTGCCCCGCGCCTGCGGGATTTTCGCGCGGGCCATCCGGAGGTGGCGCTGACGCTGACCACGCGGTTGCGTCCGTTCGACATGGAAGCAGAAGGGTTCGATGCCGCGATCCATTATGGGCGGGCCGATTGGCCGGGGGCAGAGCATCTTCTGTTGATGGAGGAGGAGGTGCAGGCCGTCTGCGCGCCCGCGCTGTTGACTGCAAAGGTGACGGGGCCGGGGGATTTGCTGGCGCTGCCGCTTTTGCAGATCGAAAGCCGCACCGGGGATTGGGGCCGCTGGTTTGCCGCGCAAGGCATGGCAGGGCAACGGCCGGGTGGGATGCTGTTTGACCAGTTCGCCACCATGCAGCAGGCGGCGGTGCATGGGTTGGGTGTGGCGCTGTTGCCCACCTTTCTGATCGAAGGGGACATGGCGGCGGGGCGGCTGGTTCCGGCTTGGGGCGGTGCGGTGCGGGCGGCGGGGAGCTATTGGCTGGTCTGGCCCAAAGGCGTGCCGCCGCGCCCTGCGCTGACGGCGTTTCGCGGCTGGATCGAAGGGGAGGTTGTAGCAGGCGGCTAGGCTGCGAAGGCAGCGTTAACACCCCCGTTCACGGGGCTGGGGCTGGGGCTGCGCTTGCAATGGCTGCCGATTCTGTACGGTGGGGCGCGGTCCAACACAGAGCCGCCTGACAGCCGGTTTTCAGACCTTGGTCCAATCGTCCATGCGACCAATTCCGCGACTGGGCTGGACCCTCGGCCTTTGTCCGGATTCGGACTTGTTCCGATCATGACGGCATAAGCCTCGGCAGGTGCGCCTGTCGGTTCGTCATGTTTCAGCACAGGGACAACTGCCATGGTCACGCTCAACCTGAACGACCTCGCCCATATTCTGGACCAGATCCGCATTGCGGAAGAACATAACCGCCTGATCGAAGAGGGCGTGGATGCCCGCGAGGCGCTGGCATCGCTGATCGCCAGTCCGCTTGTGCCTGATGGGCTGCGGACGGTGACGGGGGCGCTGAACAATTACCAGATCGGCCAGACGCAGAGCGGGGCCTCTGACAACCTGATGGACCGGCTGCTGGATCCTGTCTGGATCGCGGCGCAGGCCAACCCGCGGACCGGGGCGCCAACCAGCTATGCGCAATCCAGCGGGTCGGTTTTCGACGCACGGCCGCGGACGATTTCGAACCTTGTTGCGGATCAGACCCTTGGCAATATCGCGGCGATTTCGGCGGCTCTGTCCATCGCCGGGATCACCGGATCGCAGAACATCGCCCTGTCGCAGGAGATTCAGGCCGCCTATCGCGCCGCGCAGGAGAGCACGGGCGATCTTGCCGGATTGCCACCACGCGCAGTGTTGGCGGCGCAGTTGGCGACCGAGCAGGCCGAATTGGCAGCGGCAAATGCGGGTGTGGTCACCGCCGCCGCTTCGCTCACCGCCGCAGGTGCCGATGTGACGGCGGCGCAGGCGGCGCTCGCCAGCGCCGAAGCGGCGCTTGCCGCGCTTTCCTCAGATGTGGTCGCGGCAGAGGCAGCACTTGCCGCGGCGACTGCGGCGCGTTCGCTGGCCCAACAGGCCGATGCGGACGCAACCGCCGCAGCAGCCAGCGCCGCAGCAGCGCTGGCTGCTGCTGAGGTGGATCTGGCTACGGCGGATGCCGCGCTGCTGACAGCTCAGGGCACGCGCGACGCGACGCAGGCGACAGCCACGTCGACCGAAGCTGCCCGGTTGGAGGCGCAGGCCGAGTTTGATGCTGCCTTTGCGGCGGAGCGGGCGGCGAATGTGGCGCTGTTGATCGAACTGGCAGACGGGGATTCTTCGGACAACCAGCCGGCCTTGGACGCCTATAACGCGGCCTTCGCTGCGCTGACGGCTGCGCAGGCGGTGCTGGCTGCGGCCAATGGCGCGGATGTTGACGCCGATACGGCGCTGGTTGCGGCCGAAGCTGCGCTGGTGGCAGCAGAGGCCGCGCGCGATGCGGCCCAGGCCGCGCGCGACGCGGCGGCTGTTGCCGATGCGAACGCCGCGGCCACGGCCAGCAGCGCTACAACGACCCTTGCAGACGCCGAGGCCGATGTGGTTGCGGCTGAGACGGCACTGGCTGATGCCAATGCCGCCGTGGCGGGCGATCTGGGGGCCGCGCAACAGGCCGTGACCGATGCCGAGGCCGTGCGCGATCTGGCCCTGACGGCACAAGCCGATGCGCAGGCGGCGCTGACGACCGCACAGGCCGAGGTCGCGGCGGAGGTGGCCGATGTGGCAGCGGCGCAGGCCGCGCTGGCGCCTTATGATCAGGCGGCATTGGCCGATGAGGCCGTGCAGGACCTGCTGACCGAGAACGGGATCGAGATGGACGGGATCAACGTCTTCCTCGGCAACGTTGCGGCCGATCTGGGCCCTGCCTTCAACAGCTTTTTCACCATCTTCGGCCAGTTCTTCGACCATGGCCTGGACCTGACGCAGAAGGGGGGCAACGGGTCGGTCTATATTCCGCTCCAGCCGGACGATCCGCTTTATGTTCCCGGCAGCCCGACGAATTTCATGGTGCTGACACGTGCAACGAACCAACCGGGAGCGGATGGCGTTCTGGGCACTGCGGATGATATCCGCGAAAATGCCAACGAGACGACGCCATGGATCGACCTGAACCAGGTCTACACCTCGAACCCGTCCCATCAGGTCTTCCTGCGGGAATACATGCTGCATGAGGGGCGTCCGGTCGCCACAGGGCGGATGCTGGAAAGTGCAACGGGCGGTCCGCCCACATGGGCCGACATCAAGGACCATGCCCGCACGATGCTGGGCATCGAGCTTTCAGACCTGAACGTGCATTCCGTACCTGCGGTGCTGACCGATCTTTATGGTCGGTTCGTCGCCGATCCGGCGACGGGCCTGCCGCAATTCGTGCTGGCAAGCGGCGGCACGGTTGTCGGAAGCCTGAGCGCGCCGGTCGATGCGCTGACCTTGGCCTCGGCTGGCCGGGCCTTCCTGAACGACATCGCCCATGACGCGACGCCCGGGGGGGTTGACCTTGATCCGACCGATGGGGTGATGACGACTGTTCTGAAGACTGCCGATACGGATACGGAGACGGCGAACCGTCAGGAAGTGAACGGTTTCGGCATCGCTTCGACCTATGACAACGAATTGCTGGATCGCCATTTCATCGTGGGCGACGGGCGTGGGAACGAGAATATTGCCCTCACGGCCGTGCATACGATCTTTCATGGCGAGCACAATCGCCAGATCGAAGCGGTGAGGGAAACGCTTATCGCCTCGGGTGATCTTTCGCTCTTGAACGAGTTTCTGCTGGAGCCGGTCACCGCGATGCCCGCATCCGTGGAGGATGTGGTGTGGAACGGCGAGAGGCTGTTCCAGACGGGCCGCTTCTCGACCGAGATGGTCTATCAGCATCTGGTGTTCGAAGAGTTCGTGCGCGCCGTGGCACCGCAGATCGACCCGTTCGTCTTTTCTCATTCAGTCGAGATTCCGGTGGGGATCAGCCAGGAATTCGCGCAGGTCGTCTATCGGTTCGGCCATTCCATGCTGAACGAGACGGTGGATATGCTGGGGCTGCTGGGTGCCTCGGGCGCGCTGGGGGAAACCGGCGTGCCGGGGCTGACGACGGTGGAACTGTTCGATGCCTTCCTCAATCCGGTGATGTTCGATGCGCAAGGCGGCGATGCCCATGCGGCGGCGGGTGCGATCCTGCGCGGCATGACGCGCCAGCAAGGCAATGAGATCGACGAATTCCTGACCGACGCGCTGCGCAACAATCTGGTGGGTCTGCCGCTGGACCTTGCCGCACTGAACATGGCACGGGCGCGGGAAGTTGGCATCCCGTCCCTGAACGAGGCGCGGCAACAGTTCTTTGACCAGACGCAGAACAGCTATGTCCGCCCCTATGATAGCTGGACGGATTTCGCGGCGAATATCAAGCATCCGCTGTCGATCATCAACTTCATCGCGGCCTATGGCACACATCCCACCATCACCGGCGTCTCCACGATCGAGGACAAGCGCGACGCGGCGACGGCGCTTGTTCTGGGCGGGGCGGGGGCACCGGCGGACCGGTTGGCCTTCCTGAACGCAACCGGGGCCTGGGCAGGGGGAACGCTGGGTGGATTGAACAGCGTCGACTTCTGGATCGGCGGTCTGGCCGAGGAGAAGATGGCCTTCGGGGGCATGCTGGGATCGACCTTCACCTTCGTCTTCGAGGCGCAGATGGAGATGCTGCAGAATGGTGACCGGTTCTACTATCTGAGCCGGACGCAGGGCATGAACCTGCTGACACAGCTTGAAGGCGACAGCTTCGCCGACCTGATCCAGCGGAATACGGATGGCGAGGAACTGGGCCTGAACATCAACGCCTCGGCCTTCCAGACGGCTGACTGGGTGTTGGAGATCAACCAGGCGCGGCAGTGGAACCCCGGGATCGGCAGCGCCGATCCGACGGGCGAGGCAGATATCCTGACCTCGATGCTGGGCAGCACAAGCCTGGTGGAGCGGGGGGAGAACTTCATCCGCTATCTGGGTGCCGAGCATGTCGTGCTGGGCGGCACCGCGGGGAATGACACGATCATCGGCGGCGACGGCGATGACGGGCTTTGGGGCCATGGCGGCAACGACAACCTCGAAGGCGGTTATGGGGTGGACCACATCCATGGCGGCGCGGGCAACGATGTCATTACCGACCGCGGCACCGACATCGGCGATGCGGATGTGATCAAGGGCGAAGATGGCGATGACATCATCAATGGTGGCATGGGCCTTGACCTGATCTTTGGCGGCGATGGGCGCGACGTGCTTGCGGGCGGGGACGAGGCGAAGGACATCTTCGGCGGCGAGGGAGACGACTTCATTCGCGCGCCTTCGGGCGGCGGCCTCCTGATGGGCAATGAGGGCAATGACTGGATGGAAGGCCGGGGGAGCATGGTGACCCTGACCGGCGACAATTCGGAACTGTTCTTCAACAGCCGCGTCATCGGCCACGACGTGATGATCGCAGGAGAGAACGACACCGATTTCGACGCGGAATCCGGCGATGATATCATGGTGCAGGGTATCGGCATCAACCGCAACAACGGCATGGCCGGGTTCGACTGGGTGTCCTACAAGGGCAATGACTACCCCGTCGATGCCGACATGAACGTGGGCATCTTCCAGAACCAGCAGGCCAATATCCTGCGCGACCGGTTCGATCTTGTCGAAGGGTTGTCGGGCTGGACCGGGGATGACCGGCTGACGGGCCGCGAGGTTACGACCGGAGCCTATGACGAATTCGGCAATGCGGCGCAGGTGTCGCCGAGATCGTCGATCCAGTCCTATTCCAACGCGCTGCTGGAGCAGAACATCGACCGGATCGCCGGTCTGCGCGATCTTGTGGCGCATCTGGCGACCTATGAGGTTTTGCAACCCATTACCGGCGAACAGTTGACGGCGCGGATGGATACTTCGGGCGGGGCCGATATCCTGCTTGGGGGTGCGGGTAGTGACACGATCCGCGGCATGGCGGGCGATGACATCATCGACGGCGATCGCTGGCTGAACATCCGGCTGGCGGTGACGGTGCCGGGGATGCCCGTTGGCACAGCCGAAAGCCTTGCCGGGCAGGTACGCGATGCGGCGACAGGGGCGCTGATGTTTGGCGGCATTTCGCTGGAACAGGCGCTGTTCGGGCGGGTGGTGACTCCCGCCCAGCTTTCGGTGGTGCGCGAGATTGTGAGCGGCGGTTCGGCTGCCGATACGGATGTCGCGCAATACTGGGACCTGCGCGAGAACTATACGATCACCCGCAATGAAGATGGCAGCCAGACCGTTACCCACAACGTAGCGAGTGAGACACTGATCGACCCGGTAACGGGCGTCGACCGAGCCATCGACCCGGCGACAAGCCGCACCCTTTCGATTGAGGGGACAGACCGGCTGCGCAACATCGAGGTGCTGCGCTTTGCCGATCAGGAGGTCTTCCTTGTGAACCGTCCGGCCACTGGTGCGCCGGTGATCAGCGACACTTCTCCGACAGAGGGGCAGGCGATCACTGCCACCATCTCGGCCATTGCTGATCCGAACGGGATCACGGCGGGCAGCTTTGCCTATCAATGGCAAAGGTCCGCAGATGGTGGCACGACCTGGGTCAACATCGCCGGAGCGACGGGAGAGAGCTTTACCCCGGCGCAGGCGCAGGTGGGGCAGGTGCTGCGGGTGGAGGTGCAGTTCACCGACACGCTGGGCACACGGGAAACCGTGACTTCGGCGGCAACCACAGTGGTGGGCGATCTGCTGGAGGGTAGCCTGTTCAACAACACCCTGAATGGCACCGCCGGGGATGATATCCTGAACGGTCTGGGCGGTGCGGATGTGCTGAACGGACTTGCGGGCAACGACACATTGACCGGGGGCACAGGCAATGACGCAGTGAACGGCGGCGCGGGCGATGACCTGATTGTCTGGGGCGTTACCGATCCGGGGACGATCTTCGGCATCCCGATCGGTACGGGTACGACGGACGGGCGCGATGTCGTGAATGGCGGCGCAAACGGGGCGGGGGGCGATACTTTCGTCGTCAACGGCAACAACCTGGCCGAGACTTATCGCATCTATGCGCGGTCGAACTTTGCCACCCTCAACCCGGGCGTGGCGCTGGCAGCGGCGACAGAGATCGTCATCACCCGCAATGGCACCACTGGCGCCAGCGTGATTGCGGAACTGGCAGGGATCGAGGAAATCATCGTCAACACCGGGCCGGGGGCGGATACCGTCATCCCGATCGGCAGCTTCCTCGGCACCAGCCTGCGGGTGAATACGATCCGCGTTAACGGGTCGGAAGGTGACGATGTGGTGGACATCTCGGCGCTGGAATCGGCGCACCGGATCGTCTTCCGGACCGGGGGCGGCAACGACATGGTAGTGGGCGACCTGCGCGCGCAGGATGTGATCGAGGTTCCTGCCGGCAACGATCCTGCGGCCTATGTCACGACCGAGAACGGCAATGGCACGGTTACCATGAGCAATGGCAGCCATTCTGTCACCTTCACCGGATCGGCGGATGCCGCGCCGACGCTTGTGGAGGGAAGCGCTGGATCGGGTGACGTCGGCACGGATGACGGCGCTGGTGATGGCAGCGATGATGATGCCGGGGTTGACGATGACGGCGCGTCCGGTCCGGACGACGACGACAGCGATGATGCAGGCCCGGGGACCGATACGGGATCTGGAGCCGATGATGAGGACGGCGCGGACGATCAGATCGGCGGCGGATCCGGGTCCGGGACCGGAAGCGGTTCGGGTACTGGCTCTGGGTCGGGCACTGGGTCGGGCACTGGGTCGGGTACTGGGGCAGGCACTGGCGGCGGTTCGGGCAGCGGTTCTGGCAGCGGCTCGGGCAGCGGTTCGGGCGGCGGTTCTGGCAGCGGCTCGGGCAACGGTTCAGGGACGACCGTGCCGGTGAAAGAGGGCATGGTCGTGATGGCCGGGTCGACTGCGGGCAATATTGTTGGCGGCGCCGGGGATGATGTGCTGGTCGGCGGAGAACAGGCGGATGCTGTGCTCGGCAAGGACGGTGCGGATGTCCTGATGGGCGGCGGCGGCAATGACGTTCTGGACGGCAGCGCAGGGGATGACACCATCGAAGGCGGTGCCGGGCGTGATGTGCTGATGGGCAATGACGGCGACGATGTCTTCCTGATGCAGGACGCAGACGGGGCCGACATGATCTTTGGCGGCGTCGGCAGCGACACGATCGACCTGTCAGCGATCCTTGGCGGCGCGGTGATCGACCTTGGCGCGGCTACGGCCATCGGTACGGTGCGTATTGGCAGCATGACCGACAGTCTGGTGGGGATCGAGAATGCCACAGGCTCGCAGGGGGCGGATGTCATCAAGGCCTCGCTCTCTGTGAACATCATGGCCGGCGGCGATGGCGAGGACGTCTTCGTCTTCAGCTCTGCAGGGGCGGCGAATGGTGACGTCATCACCGACTTCCGGCCCGGCGACCGGATCGATCTTTCGGCGATCGACGCGCGGGTGGGTATGAACGGCAACCAGTCCTTCACCCTAGCAGAGCAGGGTACCACGTTGGCCGGAAACCTCGTCATTCGCGAGGTGGCCACGGCGGATGGGGTGGATACGATCATCGAAGGCTTCACCGATGCTGATGATCAGGCCGATTTCAGCCTGACCCTGCGCGGGGCGCATAACCTCGACGGGTCGTCCTTCAACCTTTGATGCAAGACCAATCCCGGCCGGAACACCACCGGCCGGGGCGCTTTCCGGCGCGACCGGACCGCGTGCGACCTTGGTCTGATGGTTTGCCGGACTCTGTTCCATAACCGGCCTGTCGCGCGAGGGGTAGCCTGATCCAAAGGCCGGGAGACCGGACGGAACGCAAAGCTGGCAGAGGCGAACATGGCACAACATATGTCTTCTCCCGATCCCCTTGCGATGCGGAAGGCGCGCGAGTTGCTGAATACCGATCTTCGCCGTTTCGGCTGGGCGCTGTTCGCGATTTCGGGGGTGATCAACGTGCTGGCGTTGACCGGATCCTTCTACATGCTGCAGGTCTATGACCGGGCGCTGACCTCTGGCTCGGTGCAGACGCTGGTCTTTCTTTCGGTTCTGGCCCTGGCGCTGTATCTGGTGCAGGGCGGGTTCGACACGATCCGGGCGCAGGTTCTGGTCCGGATGGGGGCGCGGTTGGATCGGCGTCTTGCGCCGCTGTCGCATCGCGTTGCCATCGACATGCCGCGCTACGGATTTTCGCCTGCCGAGGCGCTGGAGCGCAGCCGCAGCGTGGACACGCTGCGCAACTTTCTTGGCTCGCAGGCACCGGGGGCGATCTTTGACATGCCTTTCGTGCCGGTCTTTCTGATCTTTGTCTACCTGCTGCATCCCATCCTTGGTGCGGTCACCCTAGGCGGTCTGGTGGCGCTGGCGCTGCTGACCGTATTGGCCGAAGTGAAATCACGCGATCTGGCCAAGTCGACGCAGCGCGCGCTGGTGCTGCGCAACACGATTTCGGAAAGCAACACGCGCAATTCCGAGGTGCTGATCGCCATGGGGGCGACGGGGCGTGCGGTCGAACGCTTTGCCGAAGCCAATCACGAACACCTGGCGCTGAACACCCGTGCCTCGGACATCACCGGAACGATTGCCGCGATGTCGCGGGTGCTGCGGATGCTGCTGCAATCGGGGCTGCTGGGTCTTGGGGCCTATCTGACGATCAAGGGCGAATTGTCGGCCGGTGCCATCATCGCGGTGTCGGTCGCCTCGGGGCGGGCGATGGCGCCGGTGGATCAGATCATCGCCAACTGGAAGGGGATCGCGCAAGCGCGGCAGGCCTGGGGTCAGTTGCGCGATACTCTGGTTGCGCTTTCAGCAGAACGCACGCCCGTGATGCTGCCGGCACCGCGCCAGTCGCTGCGCGTGGAAAACATGACGGTGGCATCGCCCGCGAACGGGCGGGTGCTGCTGTCGGATGTCAGTTTCGAACTGCAGGCAGGGCAGGCATTGGCGATCATCGGGCCGTCCGGTGGCGGGAAATCCACCCTGATCCGGGCGCTGACAGGGGTATGGCCGGTCCTGCGCGGATCAGTTCGCTATGACGACGTGGATCTTGCGCAATGGGATCCTGCGCGGATGGGCCAGATCATCGGCTATCTTCCTCAGGAGGTGGGGCTGCTGAACGGGACCGTGCGCGACAACATCAGCCGCTTTGACCCGAACCGTGACAGCGACGGTATCTACAAGGCGGCGAGTGCTGCGAACGTTCACAAGATGATTTCGCAGCTTCCCGATGGTTATGACACCGAGGTCGGGGCGCTGGGCACCGCGCTTTCTGCGGGACAGCGCCAGCGCATCGGGCTTGCACGGGCGCTGTATCAGGATCCGTTTGTGGTGCTGCTTGATGAACCCAATGCCTCTCTGGATGCGGCAGGGGAGCGGGCGCTGAACGATACGATCACGGCGATCCGGGCACGCGGCGGCATCGCGGTGGTGGTGGCGCATCGGCCCAGCGTGCTGGCGGCGGTGGATATGGTGGCCGCGGTTCATGCGGGACGGCTGGCGGCCTTTGGTTCCAAGGAAGAGGTTCTGGGCAACCGCGATGGCGTGGTCGCCGCTCCGGTGACTGTGGCCGGTGGCGATCAGATCGCGGTCGAGGATCTGGCGCAGGCCAAGGCCTTGGTCTGAGGCAGCAGAAGGAGGGCGCGACATGGAAATACAGACCCGACATCGCCGTTCCGCCGAGGCGAAACGCCCCAAGGGGCGGGCGGTCTTTGCGCTGGCGGAACGGCGCGAGATGCCTGTGGCCGTGCTTTTTGCGGCGCTGGTGGTTGGGATGGCGGCCTGGGTGAAATCGGCCTTCGGGGGCGATGCACCACCCGCCGCTGCAGACACGCGACCGATGCCGTCTTCGGCGGAGGAGGCTGTCGCGTCGCTTGCTCTTGTCGACAGCGCGTCGACAGCCTCGCCCTCGGCGCGCCATGTGGCCGATGATCCGGTGTCGCCGACGGAGCCTACGGGGACGGAGGTGGCAGATCTTGGCCGGATCGGGCGCGGTCCTGGGGCCGCCGACCTATCACGCTTCTTTTCGATGGAAGAACCTGCGCTCGACCTGCCGGCCTCTCCGGCCGACGGCCCAGCGTCGGCCGGGATGCCGGGATGGGCCCCGGAATCCGGCGCAACTCTGACCAATGCCGCGCCGGGCGGAGACGTGCCCGCCCCCGCTCGGAGTTCCGGGGGTGGCAAGGGGATTGACGTGAAAGACGGCAACGGCGTGGGCAATGGCGACGCCGGTGGCGGTGGCAGTGCCGAGTCGGAATTTGCCGCAATCTCCTTTGAAGCGCTTTTTGCCCAACTGGCCGAGGTGGCACGACCGTTCCATCCTGCCACGGTGCGAGATATCGGGTCTGCCGCGATCGGTGACTGGATCAGCGCACAGGAACTGCAGCGCCTGCGCGGCGACGATGGCAGGTCCAGTGCCGAGGCGGCCTTCATGGTGCGCGAGAACCAGACCCATCAACTGCTTTCCACCCCCGACTCGCGCGAGGCCTTTCTTGACCGGCATTTCCCGTCAGACGGAGCGGCGACCATGGAGCCGGGGGCGGCGCTAATGGCAGAGGCCGCTTCCGGCACTCTGCCGGAGACTGTGCCGATGTCCGATACGATGAGCGGAATTCTTTGATCTGAACGCTGCGCGGTGCAGGCAATGCGCTGCGGCGAAAAGGAACGGGTGACGGATATGGTGATGATGGCTTCCACAGCGGTTCCCAATGCCGAACATCGGGCGCTCTTCTCCTTGCGCGGTCGCTTTCTTGCCGCAGCGGCATTGTCCGCGGTGCTTTTTGGCGGGATCGGTGTCTGGGCGGCCACCGCGCGGCTTGATTCCGTTGTGATCGGATCGGGGTCGGTGCTGGTGCGATCGGACATGCAGAGCGTGCAGCATCTTGAGGGCGGAACCCTGGCGGCACTCCTTGTTGCCCGTGGCGACAGTGTCGAGGCAGGCCAGCCTGTGCTGCGGCTGGATACATTCGAGATCGACAGCCGCATCGCCATGTTCGAAGCGCAGCTGATGGAGGCCGAGGCGCGCGCGGCGCGTTTCGCGGCCGAGCGTGATGGGGAGGCGATGGCCGATCCCGTGGTCACAGGGGGCGCGTTCGATCTTGCAAATGCAGATTGGCAGCGCATCGTCGCGGGCGAGCGTCGCTTAATGGACGAGACGCGGACAGCGCGCGAAACGCAGGTGCAGGCCTTGGCGCTGCAGGCGGAACAGCTGCGCTTTGACAGCGAGGGCATGTCCATGCGCCGCGCTGCGCTGGTCGAGGAGCTTATGCTGGTGGAAGAGGCCCATGCCCGCTTTGAAAAGCTGCTGCAGGGCGGGTCGGTGGAAAAGACCCGTCTGGACGAAATCCTGCGCGACATGACGCGGATGCGCGGCGAGATGGGACAGATCGATGCCAATCTCGCGCGGAACGAGACGCGCCAGCGGGAAATCACTTTGGAACGGAATCGTCTTTCGGCAAAGGCCGAGGCGGAGGCGCATCGGGAATTGCGCGTGCTGGAGCCGCAGATCACCGACCTGCGCCAGCAACTCGCCGCGTATCGCGAACGGCGCGACCGGATGGAATTGCGCGCACCGGTTTCGGGTGTGGTGAACGAGGTGAACGTCGCCACGCTGGGCGAGGTGGTGCCGCCCGGCAAGACACTGGTCAGCATCGTGCCCACGGCAGAGGATATGGTCATCGAATTTCGCATCGCTGTGACCGATATCGATGCGATCGAACCAGGGCAGGCGGCGCGGCTGCGGTTTTCGGCCTTCAACCAGCGTGTCACGCCGGAAATCGACGCCGTTGTGGAAACCATTTCCGCCGCTGCGGTGACGGATCCGGCCACCGGCATGGCCCATTACACTGCCCGGGCGCGACCCGTGGGCGACCTGGCAGAACTGGGGACACGCGGGCTTGTGCCGGGGATGCCTGTCGAAGTTTTCGTGCCGACGGCGGAACGGGTGGCGATTTCCTACATCGTGCAGCCGGTTGTCGATCAGATGCAGCGCGCGATGCGCGAGGAATAGCCTCCTGTGCCGCAACTTACGCGGCTGGGTCTTTGCGGAAGGGAGCGGTTCATGCTCATACTGTCGGAATATCTGCGATGAAGCGTGGATTGGGCACCGGTGCCGCAAGACCGGAACGGGGAGACGTGGATGGGCGCAGGATCGCAGATCGTATCGGCATGTCGCTTGCGATGGACGACGTGCGGATGACGAGTCTTCTTCGCTTTGTACGGGCCATCGGGCTGACCGGACAATTCCTGTTGCTGGCGGCCGTGCTCTTTGCCGGGTTGGCCTATATGACCGGAAAGCTGCAGAACCACATCATCGCGGGCCGCATGATCGAGGGATCGCTGGAGATTGAACAGGCATTGGCGCGCGGCGTCCTGCTGTCGGTCTTGGGCGATGAGCCTATCCGCGGCTACCTGCCCGTTGCGGTGCAGCATCGTGTGCATGACGCGGTAACGACCCAGATTGATCCGGACTATATCGACAAGGTGAAGATCTGGGGCCTTGATGGAACGCTGGTCTATAATTCCGATGGGCCGATCGACGCGGGCGGCGTTCTGGAGCCTGCCGCCATGCGCGCCGTGCAAGGCGAGACGGTCATCCTGCGCGCCGATGACGGCACACCCGAGAACCTTTGGGACGGTGAAATCGGGACAGTGGTCTATGAGGTCTATATCCCGCTTGTGAACCGCGCGGGCCAGGTGATCGCTGTCGGCGAGATCTATTGCAGCGTGGAATTGCTGATGGCGCGCATCTCGCGGATGTTGGCCGATACGGATGCGGTGCGGATTGCCTCGCTTGTGGTGGGGATCGTGGGACTTGCCGTCCTTGTGGCCTTTGCGCAGCGGCGGATCGCCGCGCAGGAGGCGGCAATATCAGAGAGTTTGCGAAAATCGAACGCGCTGGCCCAGGCGAACCGCCGTCTTTTCCGCGAGTCCGAGGAGTTGCGTCGACAGGCGGCGCAGATATCCGAGGCGGTTCTCAACCGCATCGGGGCCGATCTGCATGATGGCCCGATCCAGCTTTTGAGTATCGCCGCACTTTACCGCAGCCAGTTGACCCATGCCGAGGCGGATATGCCCCTGGCGCGGAAGGCGAGCGAGCTTCTGGAGTCTGCGCTGGAAGAATTGCGGATGATCTCAACCGGGCTAGTCATGCCCACGCTCGACGGGCTTGATGTCGAGAAGACCCTGCAACTTGCCGTGCAAAACTTCCGCAACGAATGCGGAACGGAGGTGGCGGTCGATATCGCGCATCTGGACTTGACGCCGGATGACGAATTGCGGGTTGCTGTCTACCGGATCGTGAGCGAGGCGCTGCACAATGCGCGCACCCATGCCCAGGGCAAAGGGCTGGCAGTGCAAGCCAGCCACGCGCAGGGGACGGTGCGGATCGTGGTTTCTGACAAGGGGCCGGGTCTGGACAGAAACGCCCTGCAGGCCGAGCCTGCGGGCCAGCAAGACGGTCATGTGTCGCTTGGGTTGGCAGGCATGCGGAACCGGGCGCGCAGCGTTGGGGCTGACCTGACCGTCAACAGTCGCCCCGGGCGGGGGACCGAGGTGGTGCTGCTTGTGGAACAGGCCAAGATGGAGGCAAGGGTGGGAAGGCCCTATCCGTCTTTGGCGGACGGTCGGCCCGGAGAGCATGAAGAAGCGCCGCTGGGCGCTGAGGCATAGGGGCTGGCAAAAGGGGGGCGGAAACCGCCCCCCTTTGATGTTCGATATTTGGCATGGTGCCAGCCGTCATTGGCGCAGTTACGACCCGTTCAACCGCTGCACTTCGAGCACGACCTCGACTCGGTTGCGCGCGTTCAATTTCTGCATGATCTGCGTCATGTAATGCTTCACCGTCTTGTCGGACAGGTTCAGCGTGTTGGCGATTTCCTTGTTGGATGCACCGTTCAGCAATTCGCGCACCACCTGGTCTTCGCGTGCATTCAGCGCAACCGAGGCACGCTCTGCCTTTCGGTTTTCAGCCATCCGCATCTCGCGGATCACCTTGGTTGCCATGGTGGTGGAAATGTATTCCTTGCCTGTGGCCACTTCTTCGATGGCGTAGAACAGGTCTCCGCCAGAGCTTCCCTTCAACACATATCCGGTCGCCCCGGCCGCAAGAAGCTGCATGCAGCTTTCGACGCTGGAACTGGCCGTGAAGACAAGAACCCGGACAGACGGATAGTCGGCGCGGATTTGCTGGATGGTTTCCAGCATGTTTCCAGGAAGGTTCAGATCGGCGACAAGGATGTCGCAGTCATGGTCGCGGACGAGGCGGAGGGCAGAATCCGCGGTCGTCCCGGTGGCCACAACATTGTAGCCCTTATGCGACTTCAGAATATCCACCAAACCAGCGAGCATGATCGGGTGGTCATCAATCAGGATGAGATTGAGCATAGATCTCCCGCTTGGCAGCACTGACCGGAAGGACCGGCCTCCTCCTTTGTTCCCCGCCTATTAAAATACATTAATTGGGTGGATCGGCTAAACGAAAGTTCAGGAAAAGCCGCGATTCAGCCACGAATTTGCCTTGTTTCAGGTTGTTTGGAGCAACGAAATGGGCCAAGGCTCATTGATTGTTTCCAGTATGGTGCGGGATCGGTAGATCTCATCAGAGATAGGCTGTGGATTGTTTTATGAGATATCCGCGTTAGCTCGTATCTTTCCCGTCGGAGCAGCGAATTGGAATTGGCTTGCAACCCCGGATTACAATCAGCGCGAAAATGATTCGCTCCGCATCTGGTACCGGTGCGGCGCGCAGGTGATCGGATGGTCATAGAGGGAAGGCAGACAGAGCTTCATCACTGAGCAACCGGCCTCTGTGATCTGTTGTCATCTTGACTGCGCTCTGCTGCGAGCTGGTTGCGCGGCCAGCGATGCGCCACGTACGACAAGATGGACATGCGCTGCGCGGCGTTTGAGGAACGTGGCGGCTTGCCCTGCCGACTTGCCGCCGCCGATCACCACGGCGTTGCGGCCCTTTCGCGACAGCGAGATCAAGGCCGACCGCCGTGCAAGGCGGCGGGGCGTCGTGTCTTGCAGAACGGTTCGTTCACCCCATGCGACACTGCCCTGTTCGGCAGGAGTTCCGCAGCGTTCGGCAAGGGCAAGCGCCCCGGCGCTGCCGATCGCATAGGCGAGGTAGGGGGGCGGATAAAGGTGGCAAGGCCCCGGCGGGGGGCTTTCCTAGGGCGGTCTCCCGGTGTCGCGGTAGATGGACACTCCATCAAAGGCCGTATGCCTTGTTCGTGACTGGGCAAGATCAGTGGCCGACAAGCGCCTTGCACCGATGTTCCGGCAAGAGTGTCGGCGCAGATCGGATTTGCGAACCGGGCCGTGTGCGCAGAGGTTTCAGGTCAACACCTGAGGAGTGAGTAGGGCCGGAGGGACTCGAACCCCCAACCAAGGCGTTATGAGCGCCCGGCTCTAACCATTGAGCTACAGCCCCACAGGATTTTGCGTAAGGCCAATGGCGGCAAGGGTCAAGACGGCGAGGGTGGTGTCAGTCACCGTTGGGGGCCAACTGTCGCATCACGGCCCAGGCGGCGGGGACACCCAGCGCAAAACCGAGCGCTGCGGACCCGAGGATGGCCTTGAGCGTGACCATCCCCATGGTCAACACGATGATGACCCCGATCCCGGCCAATGTGGGGCCGATTAGGGAAAAGAGCAGCAAGAACAGACGGGACATATGCGATCCTCCTCGGATGCGTGATGATCGTTGTCTGCCAGCTTTGCGGGCGGCGTTCCTTGATCCGTGTCAAGCGGTGCAGGCTTTGACCTTTGCGCCGTTGCGATGTGGCGGGGGCTGGTATATGGCCTGCGCGCAACAGCGGTACAGCGGCGGAGCGAGCGCGATGACGAACGGCCTTACCTATGCGCAGGCGGGTGTGGATATCGACGCGGGCAATGCGCTGGTCGAACGGATCAAGCCCGCAGCCAAGCGCACGGCGCGGTCGGGCAGCATGTCGGGGCTGGGCGGGTTCGGTGCGCTGTTCGACCTGAAGGCGGCGGGATACAGTGACCCGATCCTTGTGGCGGCGACCGATGGGGTGGGCACCAAGCTGCGCATCGCTATCGACACCGGGAATGTGGACACGATCGGCATCGACCTTGTGGCGATGTGCGTGAACGATCTGGTCTGTCAGGGCGCGGAGCCGCTGCTGTTTCTGGATTATTTTGCCACCGGAAAGCTGGACGTGGATCAGGCCACCCGCATCATCGAAGGCATCGCCACGGGATGCGAGGCATCGGGTTGCGCGCTGATCGGGGGCGAGACGGCGGAAATGCCGGGGATGTATCACAAGGGTGATTTTGACCTTGCCGGGTTCGCCGTGGGCGCGATGGAGCGGGGATCTGACCTGCCTGCCGGGGTGACTGAGGGTGATGTTCTGCTGGGCCTTGCGTCCAACGGTGTTCATTCCAACGGCTACAGCTTTGTGCGCAAGGTGGTGGAACTGTCGGGGCTGGGCTGGGACGCAGCATCGCCGTTTTCCGAGGCCAGCTTGGGCGAGGCGCTGCTGGCGCCGACGCGGCTGTATGTCAAGCAGGCACTGGCCGCGATCCGGGCGGGGGGCGTGCATGGGCTGGCGCATATCACAGGCGGCGGCTTGACCGAAAACCCGCCGCGTGTGCTGCCCGAAGGGCTGGCTTGTGCGATTGATCTGAACGCCTGGACCCTGCCGCCAGTGTTCCGCTGGTTGGCGACGACAGCCAACATGACGCAGGCGGAGCTGCTGAAAACCTTCAACTGCGGGATCGGGATGATCCTTGTGGTTGCCCCGGACCGGGCCGAGGCGATTTCCGCGCTTCTGGCGGATATGGGCGAGACGGTCTTTACCCTTGGCCATATCGTGCCGGGGGAGGGCGTGGTCTATTCGGGTAAGCTTCTGTGACAGCCCGCGTCGCCATCCTGATTTCCGGGGGTGGGTCGAACATGCTGGCGCTGGTGCGGGATATGCTGAGTGGGGACCATCCGGCGCAACCCGTGCTGGTGGCATCGAACGATCCATTCGCAGGGGGGCTGACCAAAGCTGCCGCTTTGGGTGTTCCAGTGGCTGCGGTGGATCACCGCCCCTTTGGCAAGGACCGCGCCGCGTTCGAGGCGGCGCTGCTGGAGCCGATCCTTGCCGCCCGGCCCGATATCCTGTGTCTTGCTGGGTTCATGCGGGTGCTGACGCCCGCCTTCGTGAACCGTTTCGCGGGGCGGATGCTGAACATCCACCCGTCGCTTTTGCCGAAATATCCCGGCCTGCATACCCATCAGCGCGCGCTGGATGCGGGGGATCCCGAGGCGGGGTGTACGGTGCATGAGGTGACGCCTGTGCTGGATGATGGCCCGATCCTCGGGCAGGCGCGGGTGCCGGTGCTGGCGGGTGACACGGCTGAAACGTTGGCCGCGCGGGTGCTGGAACAAGAGCATCGCCTGTACCCCCGCGTGCTGCGCCGCTTTGCGGCGGGCGAGCGCGGGCCGCTTTACCTGTCCTAGGACGCGGCGTCTATTCATCATGCCTTTCATTTTCCTGCTGCCACGCCTATAGCGGATGGGCGGGATGACCCCGTGCCACCCTGGCAAACCGGAAGGCATGATGCGTACAATTACAACGACCGAAGACCTCGCCGCCTTCTGTGAAGCCGCAAAATCCCAGCCCTATGTGACCATCGATACCGAATTCCTGCGGGAACGGACCTATTGGTCAAAGCTGTGCCTGATCCAGATGGCGCTGCCGGGCAAGACCGGGGATGCCGTGCTTGTCGATCCCATCGCGGGCGAGGACATGAGCATGGAGCCGCTTTATGACCTGTTCCGCCACAAGGCGACGGTCAAGGTGTTCCATGCCGCGCGGCAGGATCTGGAAATCTTCTTCGTCGAAGGCAAGGTGTTCCCTGATCCGCTGTTCGACACCCAGATCGCGGCCATGGTCTGCGGGTTTGGCGAGCAGGTGGGTTATGAAACCCTGGTCAAGAAAGTCGCCAAGGAAAATCTGGACAAGACCTCGCGCTTTACCGATTGGTCGCGGCGGCCCTTGTCCAGCGCACAGCAGGAATATGCGTTGGCCGATGTCACCCATCTGCGGGTGATCTATGAATGGCTGTCGGCGCAACTGGCCAAGAATGGGCGGACGCGCTGGGTGGAGGAGGAGCTGTCGATCCTGACCGATCCCGCCACCTATACCGTGCATCCTGATGAGGCCTGGCTGCGGGTGAAGACGCGCACCACCTCGGGGCGGTTTCTGGCGGTGGTCAAGGAACTGGCCCGCTTCCGCGAGGAATATGCCCAACGGCTGAACGTGCCGCGGTCGCGGGTGATGAAGGATGATGCGCTGCTGGAACTGGCATCTACCCGGCCCGCATCGATGGAGGAATTGGGCCGGTCGCGGCTTTTGATGCGCGAGGGGCGCAAACCCGAGATTGCTGATGGGATTCTGGCCGCGATCAAGGCGGGGATGGAGATGAAGCCTGAAGATATGCCCAAGCCGGACCTGAGCCGCGAACAACTGCAGGTCAATCCGGCGCTGGCCGATCTGTTGCGCGTTCTGCTGAAGGCCAAATCGGAACAGTTGGGGGTGGCGTCGAAGCTGATCGCGTCGGCCGCTGATCTGGATGCCATCGCGGCGGGCGAGCGCGAAATTGAAGCGCTGACCGGGTGGCGGTTCGAGGCGTTTGGCGAGGATGCGCTGCGCCTGTGCAAGGGCGAGATCGCCCTGTCGGCCAAGGGAACGGAAGTGCGGGTGGTGCGTCTGTGACGCACCGCCCCCCGTTTGCCGTGCTTGGGCGTCAGCGGCGCGAGGACAGCGCGTTGGTGGCGCCCTGCACCACGATTTCGCGGACCTGATCCAGCTTCACGTTCGACAGGGAAATGGCGACCGTGATCTCGCGTGAGCGGGGGGTGCCTTCCGGCGTGTCGGTGATCGGCGGGAAAACCCGGAAATCAAACACCAGAACGCCGTTTTCATCGATCGGGCGGGGGACCAGTTCGGCATCCCACCAGCCTTGCGACGGCGGGATGCCCTTGGCGCGGACGATGGCCCCGGCGCTGTAGGGATCGACGGAGAGCGACAGCACCTGCGATACCAGCAGGCGCTGGTCCTGCGGTGCGGCGGTGGTGACCGTCTCGCGCGGTTCGGCCCGGCCGAACCAGTTGAACGGGTTCAACCGCGATTCCCGGATCATGCCGCAGCCTGATACAACAAGCACCACGCCCAACGCCGCCAGAACTGTTCTTTTCATCCCGGTCCCCTGTCTGTTGTCCCTTGGGTAGCCGATGGCGGTGGATTTGAAAAGCACCCGGTTGCGACAAGGCCATTCGCCGGGCTGGACGTTTTGGTCGGCAGACCCTAGGTCTTGGCCCCAATACAGGAGCGCGCGATGGCCACCCCCGCCTTTGAAGACCTGACCGAGACCTTCGAATTCCTGGATGACTGGGAAGACCGCTATCGCCATGTGATCGAACTGGGCAAGGCCTTTGCCCCGATGGACGATGCGTTGAAGGTGCCCGCCACCAAAGTGCAGGGCTGTGCGAGCCAGGTCTGGATTCAGCCCTTTATCAGCGATGGCCGCTTTGATTTTCAGGGTGACAGTGACGCGATGATCGTGAAAGGGCTGATCGCCGTGCTGCATGCACTTTATGCCGGCTTGCCGGTGGCCGAGGTTGTGGCGGTGGATGCCCCCGCCGAATTGGGGCGGCTGGGGTTGACGGATCATCTTTCATCGCAGCGATCCAACGGGCTGCGCGCGATGGTGGAACGCATCCGGCAGGTGGCGGCAGAGGCAGCCGCCTAGCGCGGCTCGACCCGGACCTTGTCGGTGTAAAAGGCCAGATGGCCAGCAATTGCCTCGGCTCCAGCCACGGGATTTTCATAGGACCAGACCGCATTTTCCAGCCGCGCCTCGGGCGTGGTGACGCTGAAATAGCGCGCCTCGCCCTTGTGCGGGCAGGTGGTTTGGCGGTCGCTGGCATCAAGCAGCGCCATGGCCACATCTTCGCGCGGCACATAGATCACTGGCGCGCGCGATCCTTCGATCAGTTCCAGCGCGCGATCGGTTTCGCCGATGATGGCCCCGCTGGCCCTTATGATGTAGCGGCCCGGGACGGGCCTGATTTCCAAGGTCATGGTCATGACATCCTCCCCCATCAAGGTTGCAAGGATGATCCTACCCAGAGGTTGCGGCAACGAGTCGTTCCGAAGTCGGCGTCGTTCTGCCCGAAACCGCCAAGACTCAGCAGGAAATTGCCTTAAATCCGTGCGCAGGCTGCCTGCAACCAGACCGTTGCCAGGGCGGACAGGCGGGGGGCAAGCCGCGCCAACACCTCGGCGTGATAGGCGTTGAGCCAGTCGCGTTCATCCGGCGACAGACGGTCGTCGCGGATCAGGCGGCGGTCGAACGGGGCGAAGGTGAGGGTCTCGAAGCTGAGCTGGTCGCGCCCGTCGCCAAGGTTCGGGGCGGGGTGCACCACGATCAGGTTTTCCAGCCGGATGCCGAAGGCGCCTTCGCGGTAATAGCCCGGTTCGTTCGAGAGGATCATGCCGGGTTCCAGAGGCACCTCGGATATGCGGGAAATGCGCTGCGGGCCTTCATGAACCGACAGGAAGGCCCCTACGCCATGGCCTGTGCCGTGGTCGAAATCCATCCCCGCCGCCCAAAGCGGAAAACGTGCCAGCGCGTCCAGATCGCGCCCGGCGACGCCACGTGGCCAGCGGGCGCGGGAAATCGCGATCAGGCCTTGCAGCACGCGGGTATAGCAATCGCGCGCCTCTGCGCCCGGATCACCCACGGCGATGGTTCGGGTGATGTCGGTGGTGCCATCGGCATATTGCGCGCCGCTGTCGACCAGTAGCAATTCATCTTGTCGAACGGTGCGGTTGCTGTCGGTCGTCACGCGGTAATGCATGATCGCGCCGTTCGGCCCCGCGCCACAGATCGTATCAAAGCTGATGTCATGCAGAACATTGGTTGCACGGCGATAGCCTTCCAGTGCGGTGACGACGTCGATCTCGGTCAGGTTGCCCTTTGGGGCTTCGGCATCCAGCCAGCAGAGGAACTCGACTACCGCCGCTCCGTCGCGCAGATGCGCCTCGCGCATCCCGGCCACCTCGGCGGCGTTCTTGCAGGCCTTGGGCAGGCGGCAGGGGTCATCGCCCCAGGCGACGGTCGCGCCGCCCTCTTCCACCAGCTGCGACACGGCGAGGGGGGCGGTGCCGCGATCGACGCGGATCGTGCCAGTGAGCGACTTCAGCGCGGGGGCAAAGTCGGCAGGCGCGTGCAGGCGGATGCCGGCATCCAGCGACTTGCGCGCGGCGTCGGGCAGTTTGGCGGCGGCAATGAAGGCATCGACCGAGCCGTCATCGCGCAGGATGGCGAAGCCGTGCAGGATCGGGTTGCGCGGCACATCCGCCCCGCGCAGGTTGAGCAGCCAGCAGAGCGAGTCCGGCAGTGTGATCACCGCCGCTGCCTGCCCATCCTTGCGGAGATCTGCTGCCAGCCGTGTGCGTTTGTCGACGGACGTCTCCCCCGCCAGCGTGACGGGATGGGGGAAGGCTGCGCCTTGCGGGGGGGCGGGCTGATCGGGCCAGATCGCATCGACGGCATTGGCAACGGCGCGCAGGGTGACGTGCGATCCTTCCAGCGCGGCCTCGATCCGGGCGATCTCATCCGCGCTGTGTAGCCATGGGTCGAACCCCACCACGCCCTCGGCCAGATTATCGCGGATCCACGGGCCGGGCTTCACTTCGGGCCAGGGGACGGGGGTATAGACGGCAAGGTCGACCTGACCTTTGACCTGCACACGGTAGCGCCCGTCGATGAAAACCCCCGCCAGATCCGGCAGGACGATGGCAAAGCCCGCCGATCCGGTGAACCCCGTGAGCCATTGCAGCCGTTCATCGCGCGCGGCGACGTATTCGCCCTGATGCACGTCGGCGCGGGGGATCAGGAACCCGGCCAAGCCTTCGGCCCGCAGATGATCGCGCAGGCGGGCCAGACGCCCCGGTCCGGCAGCCGGGTCGGAGGTCGTCTCAAAGCTCTGGAACATGCTTTCACCTGTTTTTCAAATATCCTCGGGGGGGCATGGGCCGCAGGCCCAGAGGGGGGGGGCAGACGGCCCCCCTTACCCCGCCCGCCGCAGGCCCGCCTTGGCCCGCTTCTTGGGATCAACCTCGAACAAACCCGCCAACTGTTCGGTCATGGCCCCGGCGAGCTGTTCGACATCGGTGATCGTGACCGCGCGCTGGTAATAGCGCGTGACGTCATGGCCGATGCCAATGGCGATCAGTTCAACCTGACGCCGCCGTTCCACCATGGAAATCACGTCACGCAGGTGTTTTTCCAGGAAATTCGCGGGGTTGACGGACAACGTTGAATCGTCAACCGGCGCACCGTCAGAGATGACCATCAAAATCTTGCGCGCCTCGGGCCGGGCCATCATGCGGCGATGCGCCCATTCCAGCGCCTCGCCGTCGATGTTTTCCTTGAGCAGGCCCTCTTTCATCATCAAACCAAGGTTTGGCCGTGCCCGCCGCCACGGCGCATCGGCGGATTTGTAGATGATGTGGCGCAGATCGTTCAGGCGGCCGGGGCCTTGCGGGCGCCCTTGCGCCAGCCAGCGTTCCCGCGATTGCCCGCCCTTCCAGGCGCGGGTGGTGAAGCCCAGAATCTCGACCTTGACCGAGCAGCGTTCCAGCGTGCGGGCCAGCACATCGGCGCAGATGGCGGCGATGGAGATGGGGCGGCCCCGCATGGAGCCGGAATTATCCAGAAGCAGCGTCACGCAGGTGTCGCGGAATTCGGTATCCTTTTCCTGCTTGAATGACAGAGGCGTGGTGGGGTTCGCCACCACCCGCGCCAGACGGCCTGCATCCAGCGTGCCCTCCTCCAGATCGAACAGCCAGGACCGGTTCTGCTGCGCCTGCAGGCGACGTTGCAGCTTGTTCGCAAGACGCGACACCGCGCCTTTCAGCGGTTCCAACTGTTGGTCCAGATAGGCGCGCAGGCGTTCGAGTTCGGCCGCCTCAGCCAGGTCTTCGGCGCGGATTTCTTCATCGAAATCGGTGGTATAGACGGTGTAGTTGGGATCGGCATCGGAATAGGGGGCGGGCGGAGGTGGTTCCAGCGGGGCCTCGCCTTCGGGCATTTCTGCCTCATCGCCCTGTTCCATATCGGCGCTGTCTTCCATCGTGACCTGCGCCTGGGATTGATCCTGCTGTTCTTCCTGGCTGCGTTCGGGCGCGGCTTCGGATTCGTCGCTGTCCTGCTCATCCTCGCCGGCGCTGTCGGGGCTGTCCTGATCTTCCTCGGCCTCGCCTTCCTGATCATCAGGATCGTTCTGGTCGGGGTCGTCGCCCAGCTGGTCGCCATATCCGAGGTCGGATATTACCTTGCGCGCCAGACGGGCAAAGGCGGCCTGATCGTCCAGCACGTGATCGACGTTTTCCAGCGTGCCGCCGGCCTGTTCCTCGATGAAGCCGCGCCACAGCTCCATCACGTTGCCTGCGCCTTTGGGCATGTCGCGGCCCGTGGCCAGATGGCGCACCAGATAGCCCGCCGCTACAGCCAGCGGGGCGTCCTGCATGCTGGTGATCTGGCTGTAACCCTTGCGATCCGCCTCATGCGCGATCTTGGCGTCGATGTTGACGGCGGTGCCGGGCATGGCGCGGGCGCCCACGGCCTCGCAGCGGGCAGTTTCCATCGCCTCATAGATTTCGCGGGCCAGATTGCCTTGCGGGGCATATTTTGTGGCCACCGCATCATCGTGGAATTTGCGGCGCAGGGCAAAGGCATCGGCGGTGCCGCGTGCCAGCATCACCTCATCGCGGGTCATGCGGCGGGAAACCTGCGGCAGGCGCACGCCTTCGCGGTTCATCCCCGGCGGATCGACCGAATAGGACACTGTCATTTCAGGATCATCCGCCATTGTGCGCGTGGCCTCGGCCAGCGCCTTCTTGAACGGATCGGCGGGGTTGTCGTTCGGTTTGGTCATCGGATCATGCCTGAAAAAGCGTCCAAAAGGCTTTGCCCAGAGTGTCACCGCGGGGGGGCGGGGGCAAGGGCGGGTGCGGGAAATATGGGGCAATTTGGCAAACTTCGTGCATGGGCGCACATGGGCCTTGCAGCCAAGCTGAATTGCAACATTCCGAGCGATAACCACTTATTCAGCACAGAATTAACCTCCGGAACGGAATGGAAAATCACATGAGCAATCCGAAAATCGCCCTCATCATCGGCTCGACCCGCGCGTCGCGCTTTGCCGATATCCCCGCCCAGTGGATGCTGGCGCAGGCCAAGGCCCGCACGGATATGGATGTGGAGCTGGTCGATCTGCGTGATTTCGACCTGCCGCTGTTTGACGAGGTCGCCTCGAACGCCTGGGCGCCGTCGCAATCGCCCGCCGCTGTGGCGTGGCAGAAGAAGCTGGCCGAGTTTGATGGCTATATCTTTGTGGTGGCCGAATATAACCGCTCCATCACCGGGTCGCTGAAGAATGCGCTGGATCAGGCCTATGTGGAATGGGCGAAGAAGCCGTTCACCGCGATGGCCTATGGTTCGGTCGGCGGCACCCGCGCGATGGAGCATCTGCGCCTGATTGGTGTGGAACTTCAAATGGTTCCGACCCGCAACGCGGTGCATCTGGGCATGGGCGATTTCTTCAAGGTCCATCCCGGTTTCGGCGGTTCGGGCAATATGGCGGATGTGGAGGCGAACCTGCTGCCCGCCGCGACCGCGTCGCTGGACGATCTGGTCTGGTGGGCAAACGCCACGAAAGCTGCGCGCGGCTGATCTTTTCGACATCTCCCTGTCGGGGAAAGGGGTGGCCGTTTGGCCGCCCCTTTTCTTTTTGTTTGCTGGGAAAAGCGTTGTTAACACAAGGGTTTGGGCGGGAAATCCGGTGCAACACGCGGTGCAGACGCGCAGTGCAGACGGGCGTATGCACGCAGCGCACGGTGTTGGGGCGTTAAGGTTAACGTTTGGGAAGGGGGGTGGGGGTGAGTCTGTGCGTTTTTGCGCGGCGGCCTTCGGGACGGGATGTGGGTGGATTGACAGGGGCGGTGGGCTTGGGTCTTTGTGAGGTGAGCGCAACTGATGGTTGCGGGTGGGGTTGCGGATCGGGTGGGGGTAAAGGGTGCGTGGTTCTCGCTGGATTGTGGCTGGGGTGGTTGTAGGGATTGGATTGATCCTTACCGTACTCAGTTGGGACAGCGTACCGCCATCTGTGCCTTCGGCGGCAACAGTTGATCTGACCGAGGAACATCCCTTCTTGATGGCCAACGGAAAGCGCTATCGGGACCTTTATCCCCTTTCCGGCAGAGAGGCGAAAAACGCCCGCTCGAATTACGGGACAGCGCCGTTCGATTTCCCTTCGGCGCAGTCCTGCTTGCACGGAAGTCTTCCTGAAGGCGCACCGCCGACCCATCACAAGCTGGCATGGGACAAATTATTGACCGTTGGGGCGGTTGAGGTCTGCCTTGCGCGCGTCATGGACAGGTTTTCTGAGGTGGAAGAAGCGGTGGCTTGGCTGGGGGCACAGGGGCTTGCGCGCCAATCTGGCACAGAACCCATCGCATCAGATGACGGCGCGGTTTTCTTTTTGTGGAAACCTGCGGCTAATGGAGGGCCGCACGCGCTCTGGAATGCAATGAGCGAGCGCGAGAGATCGATCCGACTGAGCTTTGTTGTCACGATGAGTTTTTGCAGTGACTCGCCGGTTTGTAGTCGGCTGGAAGCATCCACTATCGGTTTGCGCTCTTTTGCTTTCGATGTGGGTTTTAGCACGATTTACCAGAAGTAGAGAGGTCAGCGCCCCACCCGGTCAGGACAGATAGGCCTCACATGACCGCAGGAGCGTTTCCGCCCGTTTGGCCGCGCGGGTCTGGTCGGGGGCGGGGCCGTGGCGGGATTGGCCCAAGAGGGCGGCGTGGGCGGCCTTGGCCTGGACCCGCCAAGCCATGACCTGCGCCTCTTGCCCCGGCGGGGTGAGGGAGGCCACCACCTCCAGCACCAATTCCCGCCGCGCCTGCGTGATTTCCGACGCGGGGCCATCGACCAGCCATTGATGCTCCATCGTCGCCGACATGCGGCCTGCACAGGTGGCGAAGAAGTGGAGGGGGTCATCAGGAACGTCGCTTTGGGCCTGCGCCAGGAGGGGGGCAGCGAGGGCGCAGAGGAGCGCCGGGAGGATGAGAGGAGTTTTCAAACTGCCCATGTTTGCAGCATGAGGCAGATTTTTTCGGTTAACAAGTGGGCGGTTTGGGAATTTTGGATCGGTCCGGCCGGCCTGTCCCGGTCATTCATTCGGAGCGCATCGAATGGTAACCATCCGTCCCTTCGGAGTGGTCGCGACACTGTTACCGATGGTGGCCCCGTGTGGACGTTGCCGATGCGCCCATCGCGACTGTACAGTTGCTGCGCCGAGGTATGCCTTCGTTCCGAACGCGCCCGGAGGAGATGAAAGGTAATCGTGGCAGGCCTTGGAAATTTTACCTGCGCGGTTGCGCTGGCGTTGATCGCGGTGCCGGGTCAGGTGGCGGGACAGGAAATGTCTGTTCCCGGGCCAGTCCGGGCCGAATATGCCAACCCGACGGATCGTTACCCCCACAACATCATGGGCAATCTTTCAGCGCATACCGATCTGGTGGTCGGTCTGGAGCCTTGCCCTTTGTGCAGTGAAAAGTTGGATAGGTTGATCGTCCGTTTGCCCGGACATCTGGTGTTTGAGGATTTTGCGCCCCGTTTGATTGACCTTGATGGTGATCGCCGCCCGGAAATCGTTGTGGTGGAGAGTGACGAGAGCGAAGGTTCACGCCTTGCCGTTTGGGAGGTCAGGGTGGAGGCGGGCAAGCCGAAGCTCGTTCGTGCGGCGACGACCGATTTTATCGGCACACGGTTTCGTTGGCTTGCGCCCATTGGCGCGGCCGATTTCGATGGAGATGGCGCCATCGAACTTGCCTATGTGGAAAAGCCGCATCTCGACAAGATCCTGCGGATTGTCAGAATTGACGGGGAGCGCTTGACGCGCGTCGCGTCCGTTCAGGGCGTGACCAATCACGCCATCGGGCAGGAAAGCGTGCAGAGCCGCATCGAGATTTGCGCGGGTGTTCCCACCATCATTGCCCTGAATGGAAATGGCGATGCGATTTTGCAGGTCCAGATGAAGGGTGGCGATCTGGAGGTCATGCAAGGTGACAAAACGGAGAGCCGCTATCGTCTGGACGATGGAGCCCTGTGCGACGGATGAGCGGCTGATTGCGCGAACGGTGCTTGGCTTGCCTGTGCCAAGGACAAGCCGTGTGGGCACTGCCAAGCTTGGTTCGCAAGATCCGTGCTGTCCACAGCGCGGGTCTGGCGAGATCGGATTTCAGGAAAGACCGTATCCGCCCGATGCGGATACGTCACCGTCTTACTTCATCGCCATGCTGGCGGCGCTTTCCGGCAACTCCTCGCCGAAGCAGCGCTGGTAGAACTCGGCCACGGTCTGGCGTTCCAGCTCGTCGCATTTGTTCAGGAAGGACAGCCGGAAAGCGTAGCCGACGTTGCGGAAGATCTCGGCGTTTTGGGCCCAGTTCAGGACGGTGCGGGGCGACATGACGGTGGAAAGGTCGCCGTTCATGAAGGCGGTGCGGGTGAGGTCGGCCACGGTGACCATCTGGCTGATGGTCTTGCGGCCTTTCTCGGTGTTGTAATGCGGGGATTTCGCCAGAACGATGGCGGCCTCGGCATCATGGGAGAGGTAGTTCAGGGTGGCGACGAGCGACCAGCGGTCCATCTGGGCCTGGTTGATCTGCTGGGTGCCGTGGTAGAGGCCCGTGGTATCGCCCAGGCCCACGGTGTTGGCCGTGGCAAAGAGGCGGAAGGACGGGTGGGGGGTGATGATCTCATTCTGATCCAGAAGCGTCAGCTTGCCGTCATGTTCCAGCACGCGCTGGATGACGAACATCACATCGGCGCGGCCGGCATCGTATTCGTCGAACACGATGGCCACGGCGTTGCGCAGCGCCCAGGGCAGGATGCCTTCGTGGAATTCAGTGACCTGCTTGCCGTCGCGCAGCTTGATAGCGTCTTTGCCGATCAGGTCGATGCGGGAGATGTGGCTGTCGAGGTTGACGCGCACGCAGGGCCAGTTCAGGCGGGCGGCGACCTGTTCGATATGGGTGGATTTGCCCGTGCCGTGATAGCCCTGGATCATCACGCGGCGGTTGTAGGCAAAGCCTGCAAGGATCGCGAGTGTCGTGTCAGGGTCGAATTTATAGGTGGGGTCTATGTCGGGCACGCGATCGGTGCGGTCCGCGAAGCCCTTCACCTTCATATCGGTGTCGATCCCGAAAACATCCCGGACCGAGATTTCTTCGGTGGGTTTCATCACAGTGTCCAGCATACCGTCCGCCATCGTTTCGCGTCGCGCCCTGAGCGTGGGCCATAAGAGGTGTGTGGAACATAACGCGGGGGGCTGCAAGGGGAAGGGCGGCAAAGGGCGGGCGGGACGCGACATCAGGCCGCCAACGGGGGGGCTGTATGGAGGGGCTTTATGAGGGTGCGGGCCGGGGGGGCGGACGCAATCGCGTGATCGGGTGAAACCTTGTGCCGCCTCGGGGCGTAACATCTGCCACAATGACCCGCATCCAAGGGAGGATCCCGATGCACCGCCGTGACCTGTTGCGCCTGACCGCGCTTGCCGCCCTGTTCCCCGTCTTTCGGTCCGTCATCGGACCCGCGGGGGCGTCCGAGGGGAGTTTCCCATTCCAGCTGACCGATGCCGAATGGCGCGCGAAGCTGACGCCATTGCAATATGCCGTGCTGCGCGAGGAGGACACCGAACGCGCAGGCACCAGCCCGCTGGACAAGGAAACGCGGGCGGGGGTCTATCACTGCGCGGGTTGTGACCTTGCGGCCTATGCGTCGGAGCACAAGTATGACAGCGGCACGGGGTGGCCCAGCTTCTGGCAATCGCTGCCGGGGACGATCGGCACCAAGGAGGACAACAGCCTGTTCGCCACCCGGACCGAGGTGCATTGCATCCGCTGTGGTGGGCATTTCGGGCATATCTTTGATGATGGCCCGGAACCCACGGGGATGCGCCATTGCCTGAACGGCGCGGCGCTGACCTTCAAGCTGGCCTGACGGGGGTGGCTTGATCCGGCGGGCGGGGAAGGCCAGATAGGGGCGAGACTTGTCCGGAGCCACGCCCATGACCCTGCGCCATCGCCTTACCCTTGTGCTGCCGCTGGCGCTGCTGATGGCGGCGGCGGTGGCGCGGGCGGAGCTTGGTGCGGATACGGAGGCGTCGGCCCTGTTCACGCCAGCCTTCGCGCGGGCGTTCCCGGTGGCGGCGCTGATGGCCTGGGTCGTGGCGCCCGGCTTCGGGAGGCCTGGTCTGGCAGGGTGGCTGCGGGCAGGCGCGCTGTCGGCGCTGGTGCTGGTGGCGGCAGGGCTGGCCGGGACGATGATCCTGCCGGTGCTGCGGCCCGAGGGCGGGCCTGCGGCGCTGCTTATGGCCCTTCCGAACCATCCGCTGGCCTGGGGCAGTGCGCTGTTCGGCTTTGGTGCGGCGCAGCTGATGGCGCTGCGCCAGCGCCGTTCGGATGCCTGATCAATCGCGCCCCTGATCAGTCACGGAAATAGCGGCTGTCCTTGATCTGATCCCAGGCCCAGACAACCTCTTGCAAGCGGTCCTCGTCGGACCGGTCGCCGCCGTTCATGTCGGGGTGCAGGTCCTTGACCAGCGATTTATAGGCCTTGCGGATTTCGGCCTTGGTCATCGTGTCGCGGGCATCGAGGATTTCAAGCGCTTTGCGTTCGGTGGCGGGCAGCTTGCGGGTCGCGTTTCCGGTGGGCTTGGCCGGGTTGAGCGTGGCCTTTTCGCCAAGGATCGCCATCGGATCGTCCACCCCGAGGCGTGACCAGGCGCGCCCCTCATCCGGGCGCTTGCCGAAGGGCTGCGTCGCGCGGCCCCAGACGCGATCCTCATCCAGGAATTTCTTGAACTCCTCATCGGTGGAGCCTTGGAAGAAGTTCCACTTCAGGTTGTATTCGCGGACGTGGTCTTTGCAGAACCAGAAGTATTCATCGAGGTGGTCGGGCGATTTTGGGGCGCGGTAGGCCCCCTGTTCGGAACAGCCCGGATATTCGCAGCCCTTCTGCGACGTCTCGAAGGCGCCGGACATGCCGCGCCGGGTGGTCTTGCGGCGCTTCTTGTCGGAAGAGACGCGGAGGTCGAACTCAAAAGGGGGACGGGTAGACATGTTTCGCGCTGGCCTTTCCGACTCGGAGGCGAGAGTTTAGGGGTTATCGCGGCAGATAGAAGGGGCCTTCGGAAAAATGGCTGCACAGGATGAGATCACAAAACGGTTGACGGTCGCTTTTGCGCCCCGCGAATTGCAGGTGATCAACGAAAGCCACAAACATGCGGGCCATTCGGGGGATGACGGGTCGGGCGAAAGCCATTTCCGCGTCGTGATCCGGGCGGATGCCTTTGCCCCGATGAACCGGGTGGAACGCCACCGCGCGGTGCACAAGGCGCTGGGGGATCTGAACACCCGCATCCACGCGCTGGCGCTGGACATTGGGTGAGATGAATTGAGCGCGCCCCCAAGGGGGCCGCGCATTCCTTTTGCCTCGCCTGCGCGCAGTCGCGCTTGGCTCAGGTTGGGGGCTGCCGCCCCCGTCGCCCGTTCCGGGCGCCTCCCCCGCGGGTATTTGGGCCAAGATGAAACGGCTTTCACCTTGGATCAAATACCCATCTCTTCTGAGCCGAAGCGCGCATGCGCGCAGGCGAGGCAAAAGACTTGCGGGCGCATGCCCGCGCAATCTGATAGCCGTCAGACGAGGTGGAGGCGCGAGCGGGCCTTGAGTTCCTGCCGGCGGCGGTGGAGGACGGGTTCGGTATAGCCCGAGGGTTGCGCGCGGCCGTCGAAGACCAGATCGCAGGCGGCCTTGAAGGCTGCGCCGTCAAAGCGCGGTGCCATCGGGGTATAGGCGGGATCGGCTGCATTCTGGCGGTCTACCACGGCGGCCATCTTGCGCATGGCGGCCATGACCTGTGCCTCTGTCACCACAGCGTGGTGCAGCCAGTTGGCCAGCGCCTGGCTGGAAATGCGGCAGGTGGCGCGGTCTTCCATCAGGCCGACATCGTGGATGTCGGGCACCTTGGAGCAGCCTACGCCCTGATCCACCCAGCGCACGACATAGCCGAGGATGCCTTGGGCGTTGTTTTCCACTTCGGCCTTGATGTCTTCGTCCGACCAGTTTGCGCCAGTGGCGAGGGGAATGGTCAGCAGATCGTCCAGGCGGCCGCGCGGGCCGGATTTGGCGATTGCGTCCTGCACGGCCATCACATCGACGCGGTGATAATGGGTGGCGTGCAGCGTGGCGGCGGTGGGAGAGGGGACCCAGGCGCAGGTGGCGCCTGCCTGCGGGTGGGCGATCTTGGCCGCGAGCATGGCGGCCATGAGGTCGGGCATGGCCCACATGCCCTTGCCGATCTGCGCGCGGCCCTTGAGGCCGCAGGCCAGCCCGATATCGACGTTGCGGTCTTCATAGGATTTGATCCAGGCGGCATTCTTCATGTCGCCTTTGCGGATCATGGGGCCGGCTTCCATGCTGGTGTGGATTTCGTCCCCCGTGCGGTCGAGGAAGCCCGTGTTGATGAAAGCCACCCGGTCGGCTGCCGCGCGGATACATTCCTTGAGGTTCACGCTGGTGCGGCGTTCTTCATCCATGATCCCGAGTTTCACGGTGAAGCGGGGAAGGGCGAGGGTTTGTTCCACCCTGTCGAAGATGGCGCAGGCGAGGGTCACCTCTTCGGGCCCGTGCATCTTGGGTTTGACGACATAGACGGAAGCATGCAGCGAGTTGCGGGGGCCTTGCGTCTTTTGCAGGTCGTGGAGCGCGCAGAGCGTGGTGAGGAAGGCATCCATGATGCCTTCGCCCACTTCACGCCCCTCTGGATCGAGGATGGCGGGGTTGGTCATCAGGTGGCCCACATTGCGCACCAGCATGAGCGCCCGGCCCTTGAGGAGGAGCGGGTGGCCATTCGGGTCGCTGAAGGCGAAATCGTCACGCAGGCGGCGTTCGATGGTCTGGCCATCTTTCTGCACCATCTCGACCAGGTCGCCCTTCATCAGGCCAAGCCAGTTGGCATAGGCGAGAACCTTGTCTTCGGCATCCACGGCCGCGACGCTGTCTTCGCAATCCATGATGGCGGAGAGGGCGGATTCCATGCGGATATCGGCCACACCGGCGGGATCGGCGGTGCCGATGCGATGGCCGGGGTCGATGCGCAGCACGAGGTGGAGGCCATTGTTTTTCAGCAGGATGGCGGAGGGGGTTGTGGCGTCTCCGCGGAAGCCTGCGAACTGGGCGGGGTTCTTCAGGGCAGGGACAAGGGTGCCGTTTTCGACGTGGTAGCCGGTCACGCCCGTATGGCTGCCCTTGGCCAAGGGGGCCACGTCATCGAGGAAGGCCTTGGCCCAGGCGATGACCCGTGCGCCGCGGGCGGGATCATAGGCCTTGCCCTGTGGCGCATCGCCAAGGGCATCGGTGCCGTAAAGCGCATCGTAGAGCGAACCCCAGCGCGCATTGGCGGCGTTGAGCGCGTAGCGCGCGTTCATCACGGGGACCACGAGTTGTGGGCCGGGGACTTGGGCGATTTCGGGGTCTGTGCCGGTGGTGCGGATGGTGAAATCGGGGCCTTCGGGCAGAAGATAGCCGATTTCGCGCAGGAAAGCGGTATAGGCGGCGGGGTCGTGGGGTTGGCCTTTGCGGGCGCGGTGCCAGGCGTCGATTTGCGCCTGCATTTCGGCCCGGACGGTGAGCAGACGGCGGTTCTCGGTGCCGCAGACAGCGACTGCTTCGGCCAGACCTTGCCAGAAGCGGGCGGGGGCAATGCCGGTACCGGGCAGGGCGCTTTCTTCGACAAAGCGGGCGAGACGGGCGTCCACCTGCAATCCGTGGCGATCCAGACGTTCCATGGGCGGCTCCTGCGGTTCGGTATGCGATGGCACACCATACCGAAGGGCGGGTAGGGGCTGCAACCCGAGGACCGGGCGGATTGCCATGATTTTCCGAACATCAGTTTTCGGCGCGAGCAGGCAATCGAACAGTTTGCCGATCGGCTAAGTTTTTCTGGTCCGACTCGGTGCGGTGTGTTAGTTAGCCGTATGGCTAAGCATTACCCCGACCTTTCCCTGCTGTTTCACGCACTGTCCGATCCCACGCGGCGGGCGATGTTGGCGCGGCTGGCGTCAGGGCCTGCGGCGGTGACGGAACTGGCGGCACCGACGGGGCTGCGGCTGCCCACGGTGCTGCGCCATCTTGCGGTGCTGGAGGCGGCGGGGCTGATTGCGACGGCGAAGGATGGGCGGGTGCGGACCTGTGCCTTTGTGCCCGCCGCGCTGACCCCGGCGCGCGACTGGATGGAGGCGCAGCGTGCCCTGTGGGAAGGGCGGCTGGACCGCTTGGACGACTATGTGATGCAACTGATGCAGGAGAACGGCCGTGACGGATGACCCCGGTCTTGAACTCGACCCCGACCTTGATCTGGTGCTGGTGCGCGAACTCGCCGCCCCGCGCGCGGTGATCTGGCGCTGCTGGACGGAACCGGAGCATCTGATGCAGTGGTTCGTGCCGAAGCCGCACAGGGTGACGGCCTGTCATCTCGATGTGCGGGTGGGCGGGGCCTGCAACACGACCTTCAATGTGGAGGGGGCCGTGATGGAGAACAAGGGTGTCTATCTGGAGGTGGTGCCGGAGGAAAAGCTGGTGTTCACAGATACTTATACCGAAGGATGGAAGCCTGCGGCGGAGCCGTTCATGACCGCCATCGTGACATTCGAGGATCTGGGTGGGGGGCGGACGCGCTATACCGCGGTGGCCCGGCATCGCAATGGCGAGGCTGCGCGGCAGCATCGCGACATGGGGTTCCATGACGGGTGGGGGACGGTGGCCACGCAGTTGGAGGCCTATGCGCAGGGGTTGGCGCCATGAGCGATGCGCATTGCACGACGCTGACATTCGAGCGGCAGGTGGGGGCCCCGGTTGCGACGCTGTGGCAGGCCTGGACGGCCCCTGCGTCGCGGGCGATCTGGGCCGCGCCTGCGCCGGAGGTGGCAGTGGAGTTTGTCGAAGCGGATAGCCGGGTCGGCGGGCGTGAGGTTTCCATCTGCCGCGTGGCAGGGGAGCCGGATGTGCGCTGTGAGGTGGGTTGGCTGGACCTGCAGGCCGGGGCGCGCAGCGTGAATTATGAGGTGCTGGAAAGCGGCGGGGAACGGTTGTCCGCCGCGCTGGTGACGGCGCGTATGGCGGAACAGGACGGGGGAAGCGTGCTGTCGGTGACGGTGCAGCTGTCCAATCTGGCGCAGGACATGGCGGCAGGCTATCGCGCCGGGTTCGGCGCGGGACTGGACAACATGGCCGGGGTGGCCGGGCGCATGATGGTGCTGACCCGGGTGATCGGCGCGCCGCGTGCGGCGGTCTGGGGGTCGTGGATGAATTCGGAGTCGCTGCCGAAATGGTGGGGGCCGGATGGGTTTTCCTGCCGCACCAAGCGGATCGACCTGCGCGAGGGCGGGGAATGGGTGTTCGACATGATCGCCCCGGATGGCACCGTCTTTCCCAATCACCACCGCTATGGCCGGGTGATCCCGGAGGCGCGGCTGGATTATGCGCTGCTGTGGGGGGAGGACGGGCCGAAGCATGCCGATGCCTGGGCGACATTCGAGGATGAGGCGGGCGCGACGCGGGTGACGCTGTGCATGGTCATGGCGACGCGCAAGGAATGGGAGGATGCGCGCGGTTTCGGGGCCGAGGCTTTGGGCCAGCAGACGCTGGGCAAGCTGGCGGCGATGGTGGGGGCGGCCTGAGGGGGGGCGATTTTTCTGCGAAAAATCGGGGGACAGGCGGGACGCCTGTCCTGACTGTTTGCAGAACGGGCGCGATTCAGGATTTGCGCTTGGCGTCTGCGCGGCAGCGGTCGGAGCAGTATTTCACCTCATCCCAGACATTCGCCCACTTCTTGCGCCAGGTGAAGGGCAGGCCGCAGCAGGCGCAGGTCTTGGTGGGCAGGTCACCCTTTTTGCGCATCTTGGCCATCAGAGATCGAGGCTCATCTGCGCCGCATCCGTGTGACGGCGCGGGGTGCGGGGGCTGCGGTCATTGACAAAGCGGGGATCGGCGCGGCTGGCGTGGCGTTCGATGACCTCGGCCATCTCGGCCGCGTGGCCGCGTTCGCGGCGCAGGCCCCAGCAGGCATCGCGGGCGGCGCGGGCGGCGGCCGCCACATCGACGATGGGTTCGGGATAGAGCCGCCCGAGGAGGCCGCGCGCGCCGGGCCATTTCCACGGCTCTTGCAGGAAGGCATCCGGCACCGTGGCCAGTTCCGGAACCCAGCGGCGGGTGAAGGCGCCGGTGGGATCCTGATCATGGCCCTGTTTGATGGGGTTGTAGATGCGGATGGTGTTGATGCCGGTGACGCCTGCCTGCATCTGCACCTGCGGCCAGTGGATGCCGGGTTCGTAATCGGTGAAGCGCCGCGCCAGCACCGCCCCGGTGGCCCGCCAGTCGAGCCAGAGGTGATAAGAGGCCACGGCCATGACCATGCTGCGCATGCGGAAATTGAGCCAGCCCGTGGCGCGCAGATAGCGCATGCAGGCGTCGACGAAGGGGATGCCGGTTTCCCCCGCTTCCCATGCGGCGAGGCGGAGCGCATCGGGTTCACGCGGGCGCAGGGTATCGGCGGCGCGGTGCAGGGCGCGGATTTCGATTGCAGGCTCGGATTCCAGCTTCTGCATGAAATGGTCGCGCCAAGCCATCCGGCTTTGGAAACTGGCCAAGGCGCCGGGCCAGCGGCCCCCGGGGCGTTCAGTGGCGCGGGCCTGCGCGGTTTGCACCACCTCGCGGGAGGAGAGCGTTCCCAGCGCCAGATGGGCCGAGAGGCGGGAACAGGCGCGTTCGCCGGTGACGGGCGAGGACATGGCGGCGCGGTAACCTTCGCCGCGCTGGGTGAGGAAGCTGTCGAGCAGGATCAGGCCCTGCGCGCGTCCGCCCTGCTGACGGTGGGCGCAGGGATCATCGGGTAGGCGCAGCGCGCGGGTGGTGGGGATCGCGCCGGGTTCCACCCCCGCCACCGGATCGAGCGCAAGCGGTGTGGGGATTTGCGGGGCGGCGACAAACCCGTCGCGCCGCCGCGCCCAACCGTCGCGGTGGGGCAGGCGGCGGGTGACGCCCTGCTGAGGCAGTTCGTGCCAGATCACCCCGGCCTCGCGCGCCCAGGCGGCGACGCGGCGGTCGCGGGCATAGGTCCAGAGGTTGCCGGTTTCCTCATGGCTGAAGATGCGGGCGATGTGGTGCTGGCGGCAGAGCCGGTCCAGCACCTGAACCGCGTCACCCATGCGCACGATGAGGGGCGCGCCGAGGCTGCCAAGCGCTCCGCGCAGATCGGCCAGCGAGTCGGCGATGAAATCCCATTGCCGGGCCGAGGCATCGCTTTGCCGCCAGAGATCGGGTTCCACGATGTAGAGCGGCAGCACCACCCCGCTGGCCGCCGCGGCGGCAAGGGCGGGGTGGTCATGAAGGCGCAGGTCGCGTTTGAACCAGATGAGAACATTCATGGAACATGTATCTAGCCAGAGCGGCAGATTCGTAAAGCCCCGTTATGGGGAAAAGCCCGGACCCAGACCTATTCGGAAGGATGGGTGTCCTCTGGCAGGCGACAATGCGACACTCGGCATGATCTTGTTGCGACAGGGCCGTGTGTCGTTTGTGATCCGCTGTTTTTTTTGAAAAACGCCTTTTCCGGAGCGTGTTGATCAGATGCAGGACGCACAAGGCAATGGCACGCAGGGGCCCCCGCTGCTGAAGGCCTGGCTGTGGCGATCCTATCTGCGGGCGGCGCTGGTGCCGTTGCTGTTGATCGAATTGGTCTTTGTCGTGCTTTATTGGGGCACGAGCAGGGCCGTGTATGACCGCAGTGCCGCCGCGATGACTGAGATATCGACCGAGGCGCTGCGTGCTGCGTCGCGCCGGGAGGCCGAGGTCATTGCGCGGCGGCTGGAAACCGTCGCTGCGCTGACCCGCATCTATGCGGGGGAAACGGCGCGGGCGCTGGCGACGCCGGCCACGGATGTGAGCGCGGCCGACAAGGCCCGCTACGCCATTTCGCCGGACGGGGTGTTCTACAGCCCGGAAGACAGCGGCGGATCGGCGGTGTTCTACAGCGGAATCGTCCCGGTGGGGCCTGCGGAACAGGACAAGGTCTGGCGCACGGCGCGGCTGGACCCGATCATGCGGTCGATCACGCAAAGCGATCCGCTGATCCAGCAGGTCTATCTGAACACCCATGACAGCCTGAACCGTATCTATCCGTGGTTCGATGTTTTGGCGATCTATCCGCCGAAAATGGATATCCCCAGCTACAATTTCTATTACGAGGCGGATGCGCGCCATAATCCCGAGCGTGACGTGGTCTGGACGGACAGCTATGTGGATCCCGCCGGGGCGGGCTGGATGGTGTCGGCCATCGCCCCTGTCTATGCGGGCGATGACGGGGCGGGCAGTGACGGGGGGGAAGCCAAGCTTGAGGCGGTGGTGGGCATTGATGTGACCATCGGCAGCATTGTCGAGGATGTGCTGGATATCGAACTGGAAGGCGACGGCTATGCGGTGCTTGTCGGCCGGGATGGCACCATTCTGGCGCTGCCGCGGGCGGGCGAGGCTGATCTTGGGGTGAGCGCGCTGATCGAGCATAGCTACAGCCAGGCCATCCTGCAGGACACCTTCAAGCCGGACAGTTTCAACCTCTATCGCCGGGCAGAACTTTTCAGCTTGGCCGATGCCCTGCAATCTGCCCCCGAGGGGCAGAATATGGTGGATCTGGGCCGCCCGATGATCGCCGCCTGGGCCACGGTTGCGGGGCCGCAGTGGAAGCTGATCGTGCTGACCAGCGAAAGCAGCGTCCTGTCCAGAGCCGTCACGCTGCGCGAGGAGCTGACGCAGCTTATTCAGGGGATGCTGGCGGTATTGGTGGTGTTCTATCTGGTGTTTTTCCTGTTCCTCTGGCGGCGGTCGGTCGCCATGTCGGCCCGCGTGGCCGAACCTTTGGCCGAGATCGAAAGCAATATGGGCAGGATTGCCGCCGGTGGCAGCGTGCCGTCCGGCCACCGCTATGCTGTGGCGGAGTTGCAGGCGGTGGGCGATCATCTGGTGACGATGAGCGAAAAGCTGAAGGCTGCGAGCCGGGCGAAGGCCAGCTTTCTTTCGGCGATGAGCCATGAGTTCCGCACGCCGCTGAATGCGATCATCGGGTATTCGGATTTGCTTTCCGCGACCAAGACGCATCCGCTTGCGCCCGAGGCGCAGCGTCAGGTGCAGGCTATATCGGCGGCGGGGTGGCAGCTTTTGCAACTGGTCGACGGGGTGATCGAACTGAGCCGGATCGAGCAGGGCGATGTGCAGCACAGCCTGCAGCCATTGGATGTGCTGCCCGATCTGCGGCAGGCGGTGGCCTCCGTCCGGAGTGAGCCGGCCGGTCCGAAGGATGTGACCATCCGGGTGGAGGACCCGGCCACGCCCCTGCCGCTGGCGAAGACGGATGCCGAAATCCTGCGCCGGATCGTCACGCATCTGGTGGCCAACGGGGTGAAATACAATCGCGACGGCGGCAGCGTGATTCTGTCGCTGGCGGCAGAGGCCGGGCGGATGGCGATCCGTGTCACGGATACCGGAATCGGGATTGCGCCAGAGTTGCAGCCGCGGCTGTTCACCCCGTTTGACAGGCTTGGCCGTGAAAACGGCACCATCAGCGGCACCGGGATCGGCCTTGCCATCTGCCGCCGTCTGGCTGATCTGATCGGGGCCGAGATCGGCTTTGAAAGCCGGGCGGGGCAGGGATCCACCTTCACGTTGTACCTGCCGCTGGCGTAGGGCGGCTTGCACATGCCTTGCCTTCGCCTGTCGTGCTTCATAGCGTGCCGGTCAAAGGGAGTGTTCCATGACCGACCAGCCGCGCGCCGTGCATCTTGCCGAGTATCAGCCGTTCACCCATCGGGTGGAGGCGGTGGCGCTGACCTTTCGGCTGGCCCCGAGGGCCACGTGGGTTGGCGCGGACCTGCGCCTGTCGCCCAATCCCGCGCGGCCGGGGCGGCATGATCTGCGACTGGACGGGGAGGGGCTGCGGCTGATCGCGGCGCGGATCGACGGGCAGGCGGTTGCGCTGATCCCGGATGCGACGGGCCTGACGATCCCGGCCGCGCTGCTGCCCGAAGGGCCCTTCACGCTGGAGACGGAGGTGGAGATTGCGCCAGAGGCCAATACCGCGCTGGAGGGGCTTTACATGTCGCGCGGGATGTATTGCACGCAATGCGAGGCGGAGGGATTTCGCAAGATTACCTTCTATCCCGATCGGCCCGATGTGATGGCCCCGTTCCGCGTGCGGGTGGAGGCCGATCTGCCTGTGCTGCTGTCGAACGGCAATCCGGTGGATCATGGCCCGGGCTGGGCGGAATGGGATGATCCCTGGCCCAAGCCTGCCTATCTGTTCGCGCTGGTGGCGGGTGATCTGGTGGCCCATTCCGCGCCCTTCCGGACCATGTCGGGGCGCGAGGTGGCGCTGAACATCTGGGTGCGCGGCGGCGATCAGAACCGCTGCGCCTATGCGATGGACAGTCTGATCCGGTCGATGCGCTGGGACGAAGAGGTGTATGGCCGGGAATACGATCTGGACGTGTTCAACATCGTGGCGGTCGATGATTTCAACATGGGCGCGATGGAGAACAAGGGGTTGAACATCTTCAACTCCAAATTCGTGCTGGCGAGCCCCGAGACGGCGACGGACGATGATTTCGGCAGGATAGAGGCGATCATCGCGCATGAATATTTCCACAACTGGACCGGCAACCGGATCACCTGCCGTGACTGGTTTCAGCTGTGCCTGAAGGAAGGGCTGACCGTGTTCCGCGATCAGCAGTTTTCCGGCGATATGCGGAGCCATGCGGTGAAGCGGATCGAGGATGTCATGATGCTGCGCGCGCGGCAGTTCCGCGAGGATGGCGGGCCGCTGGCCCATGCGGTGCGGCCTGACAGCTATGTCGAAATCAACAATTTCTATACCGCCACGATCTATGAGAAGGGCGCGGAAGTCATCGGGATGCTGAAGCGGCTGGTGGGGGATGCGGGCTATGCCAAGGCGCTGGATCTGTATTTCGCCCGCCATGATGGTGAGGCGGCGACGATCGAGGATTGGCTCAAGGTGTTCGAGGATGCGACGGGCCGCGATCTGACGCAGTTCAAGCGGTGGTACACCGAGGCTGGCACCCCGCGGGTGAAGGTTTGGGAGGAATGGGATGGCGCGACCTATACCCTGACTTTCGAGCAGGAGAATCCGGCGACGCCGGGACAGCCAGAGAAGGGGGCGAAGGTGATCCCTGTGGCGCTGGGCCTGCTGAACCCGAATGGGGATGGGGTGCTGCCGACCACGGTGCTGGAACTGACGGAAGGACGGCAGAGCTTTGCCTTTCCGGCCACGACGCGACCGATCCCGTCGATCCTGCGCGGGTTTTCGGCCCCCGTGATACTGGAGCGGGAGGTCAGCCCTGAGGAGCGGGCCTTTCTGTTGGCGCATGACACCGACCCGTTCAACAAATGGGAGGCGGGGCGCGCGCTGGCCAAGGATCTGCTGGTGCAGATGGTGACGGAGGATGCCGCACCCGGGCCGGACTGGCTTGATGCGGTGGCGCGCGTGACATTTGATGAAGGGCTGGACCCCGCGTTCAGGGCGCTGGCGCTGCGCTTGCCGGGTGAGGATGACATGGCAGCCACGCTGCATGCGGCGGGGACTGTGCCGGATCCGGCGCGCATCTGGGCGGCGCGGCGGCGGATGGGGGACGCGCTGGCAGGGCGGTTGGGCGGGCAGTTGCCTGCGCTGATCGAGCGGTTGGCCGAGCCGGGGCCGTTCACCCCCGATGCCCGTGCTGCGGGGCGGCGGGCGCTGCGGATTGCGGCGCTGGCGCTGCTGACGCGGGTGGATGGCGGGCGCGCGGCAGAGGCGGCCTATCGCGCGGCCGACAACATGACCGAAGAGGTGGGGGCGCTGTCGGCGCTGCTGGATATCGGGCAGGGGCAGGAGGAGTTGGGCCTGTTTGCGGCGCGCTGGTCAGGGGATCGCAATGTGATGGACAAGTGGTTTGCCTTGCAGATCATGCTGGCCCATCCGGACCGTGCGGCAGAGGTGACAGAGAGCCTGAGCCGGCATCCCGATTTCGACTGGAAGAACCCCAACCGGTTCCGGTCGGTGATCGGCGCGCTGTCAGCGAACCATGCGGGGTTCCACCATGTCTCGGGCGCGGGATATCACCTGGTGGCGGATTGGCTGATCCGGCTGGACCCGATCAACCCGCAAACGGCGGCGCGCATGTCCACCGCCTTTGAGACTTGGCCGCGCTATGATGGCGCACGCTGGGAGATGGCGCTGGATGCGCTGACGCGCATTGCCGCGACGCCGGGCCTGAGCCGCGATCTGGGCGAGATGGTGACGCGGATGCGGGGCGACTGAACGGGGGCGATTGAAGCGGGGTGCGCCGCGATTAGCCCTTGGCCGAGAGGGTCACGGTGGTCCGCGGCGTGAAGGGGTTGTTGTCCTGCACCCGGCAATAGGGCTGCGCCCGCGTCCACTCGGCCATCGCCGCGCGTTTGCCGCCATCGCGCAGCGGCATCCAGTCGCGCCCGATGCCGCGATTGCCGCCGCCTGCGACCAGACCGTCGCGCGCGACGGCCTTTGCCATCATCTGCGCCGCACATTCCAGATTTTCCGACCCGTTCTTCAGTTCGGCCACGGTATCGGCCTCACACTGATGGTAATCGGCCGAGACGGGCGAGATCTGCATGATGCCGATATAGCGCCCGCCACCACCTGAGGCCTGCGGGTTCCATGTGCTTTCATAACGGGCCACCGCCGACATCAACCCCGCCCAGAAGGCGCGGCGATCCTCGATCGAGGCGGTGGCATAGCCGGGGCACCAGGTTTCCACGTCGCCCGGCACGGTTAAGGCGAGCGCGGCATCATGCGTCTGCAGGGCATTGAGCGTGTTGCGGGTCCAATCCTGACCTTCGGCGCGCACGTCCCATTGCATGGGTGGCGTCTGGCCGCTGGTGGACAGGCTGGTCGTTGCATCGGTTGACACACAGCCGCCCAGAACGGCGGCAGCAACGGAAAAGGCCACAAGGGCAGAAGAACGTGTCATCGGTTCCTGATCGGCAGCGCCGCACCCCCATGCGCGACCCGGGCTTTTGATCAGGGACGGTTTTGCCTGTCTATGGAAACAGTCTGTTGCCTTCAAACATAGGCAGAAATCCGCCTTTTTGGGCTGTTTCTTAACGTTTCGTTAATCAGTTGCCTTCAAGTTGAAATGGAATCGCCATGATTTTGACTCATCCTCTGGTGGCGTTGATGCCGATTTTGCCCAAACCAAGCCTGAAAGATTGATCCTGAGAACGACGTAACCCTGTAATTGGTGTGACACTGCCATGTCGCGTTTTTTTGCCTCATCGATCACGGTCGATGTCTTTGCTCGTGCCTGGGAATTGTTCCTGTTCATCGTGCTATTTTCGATCTTGCTGGTCCTGACGCGGTTGCCGCAGACTGACAGGCGAGCGATGGCAGGCCCGGGATGGCCCCGCTCGGCGCGGCCATTGGTCCCGAAGCCGCGACAGCATGCTTGATGCCGCTGCCCTGACGCCCTAGACAGTCGGGCAAACGGATCACAGGACGGCGCGCCATGCTTGACATCACCTATCAGTCCCCGAAACCCAAGGTCATCGCGGGCGCGAAGGGCGATTGGGAACTGGTGATCGGGATGGAGATCCATGCTCAGGTCGCCTCGAACGCCAAGCTGTTTTCAGGGGCCTCCACCCAAGTGGGGGCGGAACCCAATTCAAACGTGGCCTTCGTCGATGCCGCCATGCCGGGGATGCTGCCAGTCATTAACGAATTCTGCGTTGAACAGGCGGTTCGGTCGGGCCTTGGCCTGAAGGCGCAGATCAACCTGACCTCGGCCTTTGACCGGAAGAATTATTTCTATCCCGACTTGCCGCAGGGCTATCAGATCAGCCAGCTTTACCACCCTATCGTGGGCGAGGGCGAAGTGCTGGTTGAGATGGGCCCCGGCGTGGCGCGTCCGGTGCGGATCGAACGCATCCATCTGGAACAGGATGCCGGCAAATCGATCCATGACATGGACCCGACCATGTCTTTCGTCGACTTCAACCGCACGGGCGTCGCGCTGATGGAGATTGTGAGCCGCCCCGATCTGCGCGGGCCGGAGGAGGCGGCGGCCTATGTCGCCAAGCTGCGCCAGATTCTGCGTTACCTGGGTACCTGCGATGGCAACATGCAGAATGGCAATCTGCGGGCGGATGTGAACGTGTCGGTCTGCCGTCCCGGGGATTATGAGCGTTATCAGGCGACGCAGGATTTCGGCCATCTGGGCACGCGCTGCGAGATCAAGAACATGAACTCGCTGCGGTTCATTCAGGCGGCGATCGAATACGAGGCGCGGCGTCAGATCGCCATTCTGGAAGATGGCGGGAAGGTCGATCAGGAAACCCGGCTTTACGATCCCGACAAGGGCGAGACGCGGTCGATGCGCAGCAAGGAAGAGGCGCATGACTACCGTTATTTCCCCTGTCCGGACCTGCTGCCGCTGGAGATCGAACAGGCCTGGGTCGATGACATCGCCGCCCGCATGCCGGAACTGCCGGATGCCAAGAAGGCGCGGTTCATGGCCGATTTCGGGCTGACCGATTATGATGCGAATGTCCTGACCGCGGATGTGGAAAACGCCGCCTTCTTTGAAGAGGTGGCCCGTGGCCGCGACGGCAAGCAGGCCGCGAACTGGATCATCAACGAGCTTTTTGGTCGGCTGAACAAGGAAGGGCTGGGCATTGCCGACAGCCCATTGTCGGCAGCCCAGATCGGCGGCGTGCTGGATCTGATCGCCAGCGGCGAGATCACCAGCAAGATGGCGAAAGAATTGTTCGAACTGCTCTGGACCGAAGGGGGCAATCCCGCCGAAGTGGCCGCCAAGCATGGCATGAAGCAGGTGACGGATACGGGCGAGATCGAGCGGGCGCTGGACGCGCTGATTGCGGCGAACCCGGATCAGGTGGAGAAGGCCAAGGTCAATGCGAAGCTGGCCGGGTGGTTCACCGGGCAGGTGCTGAAGGCCACGGGGGGCAAGGCCAATCCGGCGGTGGTCAATCAGATGGTGGCACAGAAGCTGGGCCTGTGAAATGGCGGGGCTGGCTGCGGTCGGCGGGAAAGCCCGCCCGCCCCGGCCTGCCCCTTTGCCAGACCGGCGCAAACCTTTAGTTACGCCCTAGAAACATCCGGAGCATCCGATGCAGCGTTATGAATACAAGGTTCTTCCGGCGCCGCGCCGCGGGACCAAAGCCCGCGATGCCAAGACAACTGAGGATCGCTTTGCGCTGACCCTGACCACGGTGATGAATGATCTGGGCCGTGACGGGTGGGAGTATCAGCGTTCGGAAACTCTGCCTTGTGACGAACGGTCGGGCTTTACCAAGACAAAGACGACCGAGCAGACCATGCTGGTGTTCCGCCGGGCGCTGCCGGTGGGGGCTGTGCCCGTGGTGGGAAGTGCAGGGGGGATCAGCGCTGTTGCGTCGGAGGCGCCCGCGCCGCGCCTTGGCCCGGCGACGGATGCGCCTGCTGGCCCTTCGCCTGCGCTGGGGCGGGCCGAGTGAGCGGGTTGTGATCAGCGCCGCAGGGCGGCAAGCGCCTGCGGCAGAACCTCGGCCAGAACATCCAGATCGGTATCGGTCCCCGCGCTGATCCGCAGGCAGCGGTCTAGTGGTGCGACACCGGGCATGCGGATGAAGACCCCGCGCGCGATGCATTCCGCCAGCAGGGCGCGTGCGAAATCGCCATCCCGCCCAGTATCCAGCGTCACGAAATTGGTGGCCGAGGGCAGGGCTTTCAGTCCATTCGCGGCCCCGATTTCCACAATACGGGCGCGGGCCTGTGCGACATTGGCCTGCACGGCGGCCAGCCAGTCCTGATCGGCCAGCGCAGCCGATGCTGCGGCCTGCGCCACGCGTCCCACGCCGAAATGGTTGCGCACCTTGTCGAAAGCGCGGATCAGGCGGGGCGCGGCCAGCGCATAGCCCAGCCGAAGCCCTGCCAGACCATAGCCTTTGGAAAAAGTCCGCATGCGGATGACGCGGGGATCATCGGGGTGGATGTCTGGCGCGGTGCCGGGGGGGGCGAGGTCGATATAGGCCTCATCCAGCACCAGAAGCGTGCCTTGGGGCAGCGCGTCGATCAGCGCGGTCACGGTCGCTGCCGGGTGCCAGGTGCCCATCGGATTGTCGGGATTGGCGAAATAAACCAGCTTTGCCCCCACCTGCCGCGCCATGGCGGCGAGCGCCTGCGGGTCTTCGTGATCGTCGCGGTAAGGGACGCGGTGCAGCGTCGCCCCGAAGCCCGCGACATGGAAGTTGAAGGTCGGGTAGGCCCCAAGCGAGGTGACGACATGATCCCCCGGTCCAGCTGTCAGGCGCACCAGCGTGCCGAGAAGCCCGTCGATCCCTTCGCCCACGACCACATGGGCGGGCGTTGTGCCATGATGGGCCGCAATGGCGGCGCGCAGGTCGTGCATTTCGGGATCGCCGTACATCCAGCCCTCGGCCGCCGCTGCCGCCATGGCGGCGATGGCGCGGGGGGAGGGGCCGAAGCGGCTTTCATTCGCGCCCAGCCGCGCGCGGAAAGGGCGGCCAAGGGCGCGTTCCTGCGTTTCTGGCCCGACGAAGGGCACTGTATCGGGCAGGCTGTCTGCAAGTGGGGTGAGGCGGGGTCCGGTCATGCGCGCCAAGGAAGCGCGGCTTCGGGCGAAGCGCAAGAGGCGAATTTTTCGTGAAAAATTCGCTGGGACAAACTTTCCTTGGAAAGTTTGTGCAGATTTTCCATGGAAAATCTGCGGCAAAGAAGAATTTTCAGTGAAAATTCTTCGCCAGCGCCCCGTTCAGGCGCCCCGGTCAGCCGCCCTGTTCAGCCGCGCAGAAAGGCGCGGCGGGCCTCTTCCGCCATGGCCTGGCGCATCTGCACATCGGCGATGCGCGCCATCATCGCCTTGCGCGCTTCGGGATCGGTGATTGCGGCAAGTTCCGCCATAAGCTGGGCGGCTTCCTTTTTCAGCACGATTTCTTCGGGCAGGACGCCCGCCTCGGCCATGATGCGGAAGCCCATCGCCTCGCCGGGGGTGACGAAGGCATCGGCGGTGTGATCGGGCAGGGGTTTGCCTTCACCTTTCAGGCCCTGCAACTCGCCCTTGAGGCGGGCCTTCTGCATCTGGCGTTCAGCGAGGCGGTTGAGCCATGACATGGGCGGTCTCCCTCTGGCGGAGTGTCGCGCAGATGGAGGGCAAAGAAAAGGGGGCTGCGCGCCCCCTCGCCCCCCTGCGGGGGGCTCACCCCGCGGGATATTTTTGCAGAGAAGAAATCAGCCGATTTCGGCCAGACGGGACAGTGCCGCCTGCAGCTTGGCTGCCTCATCCTGACGCGCCTCGAGGTTGGCGCGGGCCTCATCGACCACCTCTTCGGGGGCCGAGGCGACGAAGGCGGGGTTGTTCAGCCGCCCGTTCAGCCCGCCGATTTCCTTGGCGAGTTTGTCCAATGTCTTGGTCAGGCGGGCCTTTTCCTCGGCGATGTCGATGATCCCGTCCAGCGGCATAGCGAAGGCCGCGCCGTCCAGCGCGATGGAGACGCTGCCCTTGGGGGCGGTGGCGGCCTCGGACAGCGCGTCGATGCGGGCGAGACGTTTGATCAGCACCTCATTGCGGGCCCAGGCGTGGCGGGCCTCATCCGACAGGGTGGTGGCGATGAGGTCGATCTTCAGGCCGACGGGGACATGCATCTGCGCGCGGGCGGAGCGGATTTCGTCGATCAGGGTGGTGACCCAGCCCATTTCGCGGTCTGCCACAGGATCGGCGAGGGAGAGGTCGGCCACGGGCCAATCGGTATGGACGAGCATCTTGGCGCGGGTGCCGGTGGTGGCCCACAGTTCTTCGGTGATGAAGGGCATCATCGGGTGCAGAAGGATCATGCAGTGATCGAGCACCCAGGCCATGGTCTTGCGGGTTTCTTCAGCGGCATCGCCATCGAAGAGGGGTTTGGCGAATTCGACATACCAGTCGCAGACCTTGCCCCAGACGAATTTGTAAAGCGTGTCCGCCGCCTGATCGAAGCGGTAGTCGGTCAGCGCCGCGTCGACCTCGGCCAATGCACGCAGGGTTTCGCCGATGATCCAGCGGTTGGCGGTGGCGGTGGCCTTGGGGGGGGCGGACCCTGTTGCGTGCCCCTCCCAGACGCCGTTCATTTCGGCAAAGCGGCAGGCGTTCCAGAGTTTGGTGCCGAAGTTGCGATAGCCCGCGATGCGCTGGGTATCAAGCTTCAGCACACCGCCGAGCGAGGCCATGGCCGCGTTGGTGAAGCGCAGCGCATCGGCGCCGTACTCATCGATGATGTCGAGCGGGTCGATGACGTTGCCGAGCGACTTGGACATCTTCTTGCCCTTGGCATCGCGGACGAGGCCGTGGAGGTAGACCGTCTTGAACGGCACCTGATCCACCACGGCAAGCTGCATCATCATCATCCGGGCGACCCAGAAGAAGAGGATATCCTGCCCGGTGATGAGCACGGAGGTGGGGAAGAAGCGTTTCAGCGCGTCGGTCTGTTCGGGCCAGCCCAGCGTGCCGATGGGCCAGAGGCCGGAGGAGAACCATGTGTCTAGGACGTCGGGGTCGCGCTCAAGCGCGCGGCCACCAGCCATGGCCTTCGCCTCCGCCTCTGTCGCAGCGCAATAGTGATTGCCTTCGGCATCATACCACACTGGGATCTGATGGCCCCACCACAGCTGGCGCGAGATGCACCAGGGTTCGATATTGTCGAGCCAGTGGTAATAGGTCCGCTCGCCGCTTTCGGGGATGATCTTGACCTCGCCCGAGCGGACGCAGTCTAGGGCGGGTTGCACAATTCGAACAGTATCGACGAACCATTGGTCCGTCAGCATGGGTTCAATTACAGTTTTCGAACGATCGCCGAAGGGCTGCATGATTTTCTTGCATTCGACCAGCGGCACCGCTTCCCCGGCATTTTCGGCATCGGGCTTCACCGCCGTCTTGCCCAGTCGCGGGTCGCAGGCCACGGTCATCACGGCCAGACCTTCGGCCGTGATCTCCTCCACCACGCGCTTGCGCGCCTCCAACCGGTCCAGCCCGCGCAGGTGATCGGGGACGAGGTTGAGGGCGTCGACCTCTGCTTCGCTCAGCGTGAAGGGCTGCTCGGCGATGCCGGGGGTGGCATAGCCCTTGGCGACCAGCCATGCGCGTGACATCTGGCCTGCCACACGCGCGGCCTGTTCATAAGGCGCGCCGTCGCTACGCATCTGCGCCCGGGTGTCCATCAGGCGGTAGCAGGGGATGCCGCCGCGTTTGGCCACGGCGTAATCGTTGAAGTCATGCGCCCCGGTGATCTTGACCGCGCCGGAGCCGAAGGTCGGATCGGGGTATTCATCCGTGATGATCGGGATCAGGCGGCGGGTTTCCTTTGGCCCCACAGGGATTTCGCACAACATTCCCACGATGGGGGCATAGCGTTCGTCTGACGGGTGGACCGCCACCGCGCCGTCGCCCAGCATGGTTTCCGGCCGGGTGGTGGCGATGGAGATGTAATCGCGCGTCTCGCGCAGGGTGACGTTCCCTTCGGCGTCTTTTTCAACGTAGTCATAGGTGGCCCCGCCCGCGAGCGGGTATTTGAAATGCCACATGTGACCGTCGACTTCGGTATTCTCGACCTCCAGATCCGAAATTGCGGTCTCAAAGTGCGGGTCCCAGTTCACCAGCCGCTTGCCGCGATAGATCAGGCCCTTGTTGTAGAGATCGACGAAGACGCGGATCACGGCGTCGTGGAAATTGCCTTCCTCGCCCGCGGGCGCGCCCGGTGCGCCGGACATGGTGAAGGCCTCACGGTCCCAGTCGCAGGAGCAGCCAAGGCGCTGCAACTGGCCGATGATGGTGCCGCGGGATTTCTGTTTCTGCTGCCAGACGCGGGATAGGAACGCCTCGCGCCCCATTTCGCGGCGGGTGGGTTCCTTGTTCGCGGCCATGTCGCGTTCGGTCACCATCTGGGTCGCGATGCCGGCATGGTCGGTGCCGGGCTGCCAGAGCGTATCGTGGCCCTTCATCCGGTGCCAGCGCGTCAGGATATCCTGAAGGGTGTTGTTGAAGGCGTGGCCCATGTGCAGCGAGCCCGTCACGTTGGGCGGCGGGATCATCACGCAAAAGCTCTCGGCGCCGGGCTTGGCATTCGCCCCGGCGCGGAAAGCCTTGGTATCAATCCATTGCGCGGAGATCCGCGCCTCGGCCTCGGCGGCGTTGAAGGTCTTTTCCATCGGCATCGCGTGCACCCCTTGCAGTCGTGGGGGTTCTAGCGCGCGATGGGGGCGAGGGAAAGCAGGAGATGCCTGCTTTCCCGGCGCGGCGGGGTCAGATCAGGGGGTGGCCGTGCAGGGCCTGGACGAAGACCGCGACGACGAGGAGGGCGTAGCCCGCCGCGCCCGCCCAGACCAGCGTCACGCCCCCGCGCGCATCGGCCATGCGGGCGGCGACGAGGCCCCAGAGCGGCAGGCCATGCAGCGCGTGGGTGGACAGGAAATGCGCCACGCGCAGATCGCCCACCTCGCGCGACCAGCCGAGGATGGGCAGCACGGCGCCGGTGACGGGGGTGCCGACGAAATGGCCGTCGGCAGCGGAGAGATAGCCCGCGGTGATGATCGTCAGCACGAAGGTGAGGATCAGGCCGAGCGCGATGGAAAGCTGCACCGCCTGCGGCAGGCCCGTTGCGGGGTTGCGCCAGATGGACAGGCCCATCACGAGGCTGGCTGAGGTGAGCAGGACGGCAAAGGCGCCCATCAGGTTGTAGATGGCGGCGAAGACGGGGATATCGGTGTTGAAATGGGATGCGGTGTTCAGGCTGGCTGCCGCCGTCAGCCAGACGCATTCGGCGATGATGGCAAGGATGACCGCCCCGGTGAACCAGCGCCAGGGGCGGCTGGCGCGCGTGGCGGCGGGCATGTAACGGGCGAAGAAGGCGAGGGTGACGGCATAGATCGCCAGCGCGTAGTGGAATTTCACCGGCTTCAGCCAAGGGCTGTCGCCTTGAAATTCGCGCAGGTCGAGCGCCATGGCGGCATAAAGCGGGATCAGGGCGAGGATCAGGATCACCGACAGGATGGTAAGCGCGGGCGCATCCGTCCAGAGGCGCCGCAGGTCGGGCGCTGCAGGCGCAGGGGGGGCGAAGGTTGCGATCATGCCGATGCTCCGGTCATGCGGGCGCGGGCGGTGAAGCCGGTGCGGAGGATGAGGAAGGCAAGGAACCCCGCCGGACCGAAGAGGAAGGTCAGCACAAGGCAGGGCAGGATGAGCAGATGGGGGATCGCCTCGGCCCGGGCGGTGCGGGTGATCCATGCGCCGATCAGCAGATCGAAGGCGAGGTAGTGGACCCATCCTGCAAGGGCGACGGCGGGATCGGTGAAGAGCGCCATCACATTGGCAAGGCTGTCAAACCCGCCCGGCGCATCAGCCCAATGGACAAGGATTAGCGCGGTGTAAGCCACCGAGAGCAGGGCCGGGATGACCAGCGCCGCCACCAGATCGGCCAGACGTGGCGCAAAGGGCGACAGGGCCAGTGCCAGCCAGCCCAGCATGGCGAGGGGATTGGTGATCTGAAACAACTGGTGGGGATCGGACAGCATCGGGACCTCTCATCTTGACAGTGTCAGGATATGGGGCTGGCGAAGCCTGTCAAGGAAAATCTTGTCAGTGACAAGATGGCGGTGTATCTCGGTGGCATGACCAATCTGCCCCCCAAGCTTTTGCCCGATCCTGCGCCCCAGACTGGCGAGGGGAGGTCCTATCATCACGGCGATCTGCGCGCGGCCTTGCTGGCGGCGGCCGAGGAAGAGCTTGCCGCGCGCGGGGTGGAGGGGTTTTCGCTGCGGCAGGTGGCCAAGCGGGCCGGTGTCAGCCATGCCGCGCCCGCGCATCATTTCGGCGATGCGGCGGGGTTGCTGACGGCGCTGGCGGCGGAAGGGTTTCGGCAGTTTCTGGCCGCGCAGGCCGCGCGAGAGGCGCAGGCCGCGCCGGACCCGGCTTCGCAGCTGGTGGCGGCTGGGCTGGGCTATGTGGATTTCGCCATGGCCCGCCCGGCCTTGTTCCGGCTGCTGTGGCAATCGGAGCGGCCCGATTTCGGCAATGCCGAATTGGGGCAGGCCGCACGGGCGGCATTTCAGCATCTGGTGGATCAGGTGATGGCGGCGGGCGGGCGCAGCGTGGCGGATGAGGCGGCGGCCTGGGCGATGGCGCATGGTCTGGCCGATCTGCTGGCATCGGGGCGGCTGGAGTCGCTGGGCAGCATGACGGCGCAGGCGCGCGACGAGATGGTGGCGGAAATCATCCGGCGGGCTTTGCCCGCGGGCTAAGTGCGGGTTTCGTTGGCCCGATCACACGGCCCGATCGATGCGGGTGCTGAGATGGATCAGGCTTTCCGACGATTTCACCCCCGTCATCGCGCCGATCTGATCCAGCACCTGATCCAGCACTTGCGTATTCGGGCAGGCGATCTGCATCAGGAGATCGAAGCGCCCGCTGGTGGTGAAGACGCGCTCCACCTCGGCGATCGACTTGAGCCGGGTCAGGATTCCGGCCTGCGCGCGGGGTTCGATGGTGAGCAGGACCGAGGCGCGAATCCGCCCCTGCCGCGCGCCTTCGCCCAGTTTGAGCGTGTATCCCGCGATGACGCCGGTGGTTTCCAGCCGTTCCAGCCTTGCCTGTATGGTGGAGCGCGCAACCTTGAGCCGGCGGGCCAGAGTCGCCACCGACATACGGGCATCCGCCCCCAGAAGCCCGATTATGTTGCGATCCAGTTCGTCCATACAATATGCCCGATGTTTTCGTCATTATAACGAAGAAATAGCACAATTATACAGTTTTGTTCGGTGACTTTGTACAGCATACGACGCATCCTTAGTTGCAGGAAAAGGGCGGCTCATACGCACCTGGCCTGGTTGGAAAAACCACGCAGGTGCCCACCGTCGAGCAGCGGGAAGGGACTGCGTCTTGTTGGCCGAAAGGATCACGCCGATGGGACTGTCAAAGACAATCTGGACCAACCCGACCGAATTTCTTCGTAGTCAGCAGCCGGAAAACCCGGTGCTGTTCTTCAGCCCCTCGGCCCTGCAGGCGGCCGCGCGCCGTTTCATCGACGGATTTCCGGGCATGGTCACCTATGCCGTGAAATCCAACCCGGGCGAGGAAGTGGTGGAAAACCTCTCGGCCGCGGGGATTCGCGGCTATGACTGCGCATCGAGCTTTGAGATCGACCTGATCCGTCGCCTCGCCCCGGATGCGGCCATTCATTACAACAACCCGGTGCGGTCGCGCACCGAAATCGCCTATGCGGTGGAAAAGGGTGTGAAGTCCTATTCCGTTGATTCCGCATCGGAATTGGCCAAGCTGATCGAACTGGTTCCCGTTCGCGACACCGAGATTTCCGTGCGCTTCAAGCTGCCCGTTGCAGGGGCGGCCTATAACTTTGGCGCGAAGTTCGGCGCAACGGCGGAACTGGCGACGGAGTTGCTGGGCATCGTGGCCAAGGCAGGGTTCATCCCTTCGCTGACCTTCCACCCCGGCACGCAATGCACCGATCCGGCCGCGTGGGAGACCTATATCCGCACGGCAGCCGACATCGCGCGGGATGCAGGCGTGACGATTGCGCGGCTGAACGTGGGCGGCGGGTTCCCGTCGCACCGCCTGACAGGCGTGATCCCGGCGCTGGAGGCGACGTTTGCGCTGATCGACCGTGTGGCGACCGAGTCGTTCGGCGACAACCGCCCGCTCCTGATCTGCGAGCCGGGCCGGGCGCTGTGCGGTGATGCGTTCACGCTGGCGGCGCGGGTCAAGGCGCTGCGCGATGACACGCATGTGTTCCTGAATGACGGTGTCTATGGCACGCTGACGGAACTGCCGCTGATCGGCGTGATCGACCGGACCGAGGTGCTGACGCCGGAAGGTGACAAGCGTGTGGGCGCGATGCAGGGGCGTATCGTCTTTGGCCCGACCTGCGATTCGGTGGACCGTCTGCCGGGTGAGGTGGCGCTGCCGTCCGATATCGCGGAGGGCGATTACGTGATCGTGCAGGGGATGGGGGCCTATTCCACCGTCACCAACACCCGTTTCAACGGGTTTGGCGACCTGATGATGGCCACTGTTCTGTCGCTCAAGGTTTGATCGCGGACCTGCGGTTCCGCTGATTGCCTGTTAATCATTGCGCCCCCGGCTGGACATTCCCCGCCGGGGGCGTAGTTTTTGCGGCTGCACCTTACAGGAACAGCCCCCATGAAATTCGGCCAAGCCCAACCCGCCCGTCGCCGTGAAGACATCCGGTTTCTGACCGGGCAGGGCCGCTATGTCGATGATATCGCACCCAAAGGCGCGCTGCATGCGTGGTTTCTGCGATCGGATCATGCGCATGCGGATATCGCGGCGCTGGACGTGGCGGCGGCCCGTTCTGCGCCCGGTGTGCATCTGGTGCTGACGGCTGATGATCTGCGCGCAGCCGGGGTGGATACGGGGATGCGCTTTACCCGCGTGGCCAATCGTGACGGCAGCCGGGGTGCCGCGCCCGCGCGGCCGGTGCTGGCCGAGGGCCGCGTGCGGTTTGTGGGCGAAGCGTTGGCGATGATCGTGGCCGATACGCTGACGGCGGCGCGGGATGCGGCGGAGTTGATTGACCTGTCTTTGGATGAGGTGCCGGTGTCGCTGTCGCTGCACCCCGGTGGTGTGGCGATCCACCCCGAAGCGGCGGGCAATCTGGCCTTTGATTACGGGATCGGGCGCGAGGCGGAAACCGCTGCGGCGCTGGCGGCGTCTGCGCATGTTGTGCGGCTGGAGGTGCTGCACAACCGGGTGATCGTGAACCCGATGGAACCGCGCGGGGCCTGGGCGGAATGGGATGGGCAGCGGCTGCATCTGTGCGTGAACGGGCAGGGCGTCTGGACCCAGAAGCAGGAACTGGCGCGGATGCTTGGGCTGGCCCCGGATGCGGTGCGGGTGACAAACCCGGATGTCGGCGGCGGGTTTGGCATGAAGGCGATGACCTATCCGGAATATGTGGTCATCGCGCAGGCGGCGCGGATGCTGGGCCGCCCGGTGCGGTGGATATCGGAACGCGGCGAGGGGATGCTGACCGACAATGCCGGTCGCGATCTGGTGGCAGAGGCCGAGATGGGGTTCGATGCCGATTTGCGGATCACGGGCTATCGGCTGCGGGTGCTGTCGAACCTTGGGGCCTATAATTCGCAATTCGCGCAGGCCATCCAGTCGGAGCTGTTTTCCAAGGTGCTGACGGGGGTTTATGACATTCCCCATGCTTGGCTGAACGCGCTGGGGGTGTTTACCAACACCGCCCCGGTTGATGCCTATCGCGGTGCGGGGCGGCCTGAGGCGATTCTGACCATCGAGCGGGTGATGGATGAGGCCGCGCGTGTGCTGGGGGCCGATCCGTTTGATCTGCGGCGGCGCAATTTCATTCGCGCGTTCCCCTATCGCACGGTGACGGATCAGGTGATCGACGTGGGGGATTTTGGCCGCGTGCTGGCAAGGGCCGAGGTGGAGGGCGATGTCGCAGGATTTGCCGCGCGTCGGGCGGCCAGCGAAGCCAATGGGATGCTGCGGGGGCTGGGGCTGGCCACCTATATCGAGTCGATCCTTGGCGACCCATCGGAGACGGCGCGGCTGACGCTGGATGCAGATGGTGGGGCCACGCTGTATGTCGGCACGCAATCGAACGGGCAGGGGCATGAAACGGTTTACGCCCGGATGACGGCGGGCATGACCGGGCTGCCCGAGGAGAAGATCCGCATCATTCAGGGCGACAGCGATCAGATCGCCACGGGGGGCGGGACCGGCGGTTCGCGATCCGTGACGGTGCAGGGAACGGCGACCCGCGCCACGGTGATCCAGACGGTGGCGCGATTGGGCACGTTTCTGGAGGAGGAACTGGGCCTGACGGACGTGCGGTTTGACGACCTGACCTTCGGCGCGCCGGGATCGAACCTGCGCTTGACGCTGGCCGAGGCGGCGGCGCTGGCGCGGGACAAGGGGCGCGAGGACCTGTGCGACCATGCCGCGACGATCACGCTGGAGGGCCGGTCCTTCCCCAATGGCGCGCATCTGGCTGAGGTGGAGATTGATCCGGAAACCGGCGCGCTGCGGCTGGACCGCTATACGGTGGTGGATGATTTCGGCACGCTGATCGCGCCGGAACTGGCCGTGGGCCAAGTGCATGGCGGGGTGGCGCAGGGTTATGGGCAGGCGGTGATGGAGCTTGCCGTGCATGATGAGGCGGGGCAGTTGCTGACCGCGAGCTTCATGGATTACGCCATGCCGCGCGCGGATGATCTGCCGTTCATGGATTTCACATCCGAACCCGTGCCATCGGTTTTGAACCCTTTCGGGATGAAGGGCTGTGGCGAGGCGGGGACGGTCGGCGCGCTGGGGGCCATTTCCAATGCGGTGCGCGATGCGCTGGCGGGGCAGGGTGTGGCGCGGGTGGACATGCCCTTTACCCCGCAGCGCATCTGGCATTGGTTGCAGGCGGCGGGTTAGGGCGCTTTAACTGCGCGGGTAACGACGTAAGAGGATGCCATGACCAAAGTCACCGTCGCCGCCACGCAATTCGCCTGTAGCTGGGATTTGCCCGCCAATGCCGACAAGGCCGAAGCGATGATTCGCAAGGCCGCTGCGCAGGGTGCGCAGGTGGTGCTGATTCAGGAACTCTTTGGAGCGCCCTATTTCTGCATCACGGAACGAGCCGAATACTTCCGTCTGGCCCGCCCGTTGGAGGGGCATCCGCTGGTGGCGCGGTTTCAGGCGCTGGCGCGGGAATTGGGGGTGGTGCTGCCGCTGTCGTTCTTTGAAAAGGCAGGGCAGGCGCATTTCAATTCGGTTGCCATGATTGATGCGGATGGCAGGGTGCTCGGCCTTTACCGCAAGAGCCATATTCCGCAGGGGCCGGGATATGAGGAGAAATACTATTTTTCGCCGGGGGATACAGGGTTCAAGGTTTGGTCCACGGCCTATGGCCGGATCGGGGTGGGCATCTGCTGGGATCAGTGGTTCCCCGAGGCGGCGCGGGCGATGGCGTTGATGGGGGCAGAGATGCTGCTCTATCCCACAGCCATCGGATCGGAACCGCCCGCGCCGGGATATGACAGCCAGCCGCATTGGGAAATGGTCATGCGCGGGCATGCGGCGGCAAATATCCTGCCGGTGATCGCGTCGAACCGGATCGGGACGGAAACCGCGCCGGAAGGGGTGGATGTCACCTTTTACGGATCGTCCTTCATCGCCGATCAGACCGGGCAACTGGTCGCCAAGGCCAGCCGTGACGGGGAAGAGGTTTTGACCGCAACCTTTGATCTGGAGGCGATTGCCGCGCTGCGCGGCAGTTGGGGGCTGTTCCGCGACCGCAGGGTTGATCTGTATGGCGCGGTGCAGACGCTGGATGGCACGCGGCGCAGCGCCTGAGGCTGGACATGAAAAACGGCGGCCAAATGGCCGCCGTTTCAGTATTTTCTGCCGCAATCAGCGGTTCTTCAGATCGACATAGTCGCGTTTGGTTTCGCCCACATAAAGCTGGCGCGGGCGGCCGATCTTCTGGTTCTTTTCGCCGATCATTTCCTTCCACTGCGCGATCCAGCCCACAGTGCGCGACAGCGCGAAGATCGGGGTGAACATGGCGGTGGGGAAGCCCATCGCATCAAGGATGATGCCGGAATAGAAATCGACGTTGGGATAGAGCTTCTTGGAGACGAAGTATTCATCCTCCAGCGCGATACGTTCGAGTTCTTTGGCAACCTGCAGGGTGGGGTTGTTTTCAATCCCCATCAGGCCCAGCACCTCATCCGCGGATTCCTTCATCACCTTGGCGCGGGGATCGAAGTTCTTGTAGACGCGGTGGCCAAAGCCCATCAGGCGGAAGGGATCATCCTTGTCCTTGGCGCGGCGGATGAATTCGGGAATCCGGTCCACGGTGCCGATTTCGCGCAGCATTTCCAGACAGGCCTGATTGGCCCCGCCATGCGCCGGGCCCCAGAGACAGGCGATGCCGGCGGCGACGCAGGCGAAGGGGTTTGCGCCCGACGACCCTGCCAGACGCACGGTGGAGGTGGAGGCGTTCTGTTCATGGTCGGCATGGAGCATCATGATGCGGTCCAGCGCCTTGGACAGGATCGGATCGACGACGTAATCCTCGGCCGGGACGGAGAAGCACATGTGCAGGAAGTTGCCCGCATAATCGAGGCTGTTCTTCGGATACACGAAGGGCTGGCCGATGGAGTATTTATAGGCCATCGCGGCAATCGTGGGCAGCTTGGCGATCATGCGGATCGCGGCGACCTCACGCTGCCAGGGATCGTTGATATCCAGCGAGTCGTGATAGAAGGCCGACATTGCGCCCACGACACCCACCATCGTGGCCATCGGGTGGCTGTCCCGGCGGAACCCGCGGAAGAAATAGTGCATCTGTTCATGCACCATCGTGTGCCGCGTCACGCGACCCCGGAAATCGGCCAACTGGGCGGCGGTGGGAAGTTCCGCGTAGAGCAGCAGATAGCAAAGCTCGAGGTAAGAGGATTTGTCCGCCAGCTGCTCGATCGGGTAGCCGCGGTGCAAAAGCTCGCCCTTGTCGCCATCGATAAAGGTGATCGCGCTTTCGCAGGCGGCGGTCGAAGTGAAACCGGGGTCAAAGGTGAAGACGTCTGCTTCGGCGTAAAGCTTGCGGATGTCGAGGACATCCGGGCCGAGCGTCGGGCTGTGGATGGGAAGATCGTAGCTTTTCCCGTCAAGGGTCAAGGTTGCGGATTTCTTGCTGTCGGCCATCTTTCAACGTCCCTCTTTGTTCCGGTCGCCGGGCAGGGCGATGCGGCTTGTAGCATTGGGGCGGCCATCAGAGGGGGGCTTTCAGCCCGCAGCATCCTCCAGCCGCGCGATCGTCTCGTCTCGACCGATGACTAGCATCATGTCGTAAACGCTTGGTGTCGCACTCCGCCCCGCAAGGGCTGCGCGCAGCGGCGCGGCAAGTTTGCCGAATCCGATGCCATGGGCTGTGGCGATTTCGTTCAGGATCGGCTCCAAATCCTCTTTCGTCCAGCTAGCACTTTGCAGTCGCGGCGTCAACGTTTTCAGTATACCACGGGATACCGGATCGAGCGCCTTTGCTGCGGCCTCATCTGCCGCAATGGGGCGGTTGGTCAGCGCAAAATGGGCCTTTTCAAGCAGTTCCGGGAAGGTCTTCGCACGTTCCTTGACGCAGTAGAGCGCGCGTGACAGGAGGTCGCGCTGCGCTGCGGTGAGTGCGGGGCGTGCGGCCGCAGCAAGATAGCCTTCGATTTCATGCAGCAGTGCAGCATCTTCGCTTGCGGCGATGTGCAAGCCGCAGATGTTTTCCAGCTTTTTGAAATCCAGCCGCGCGGGGGATCGGCCGATGCCGGGCAGATCGAACCATTCCATTGCCTGCGCGCTGGTGAAGAATTCGTCATCGCCATGCGCCCAGCCCAGACGGGCCAGATAGTTGCGCATTCCGGCCGCCGGGTAGCCCTGCGCCTGATAATCGCCCACGGCCGTGGCGCCATGGCGTTTTGACAGTTTCTTGCCATCCGGCCCGTGGATCAGCGGGATATGCGCCCAGACCGGGATATCCCAGCCCATCGCATCATAGACCATCTGCTGGCGTGCGGCGTTGTTGAGGTGGTCATCGCCCCGGATCACATGGGTGACGCCCATATCATGGTCATCGACCACGACGGCAAGCATGTAGGTGGGCGTGCCATCAGAGCGCAGTACGATCATGTCATCCAGCTGGTCATTGCCAAAGCGTACCGTTCCCTGAACGGCATCTTCGACCAGAGTTTCACCCGTGCGCGGGGCACGCATCCGGATGGCATAGGGGGCATCCGGATGGGTGGCTGGGTCGGCATCGCGCCATGGCGACAGAAAGACGGCGTAGCTGGCGCCCTTTGCCTCGGCCTCGGCGCGGAAGGCGGCGATTTCCTCAGGCGTGGAAAAGCATTTATAGGCCGTGCCGCGCGCCAGCATTTCATGGGCCACCTCAGCGTGGCGGTGGCGCTGTTCGAACTGGCTGACCGCGTCGCCATCCCAATCGAGGCCCAGCCAGCGCAGGCCTTGCAGGATCGCCTCGGTCGCTTCGGGGGTAGAGCGTTCGCGATCGGTGTCTTCGATCCGCAAGAGGAACTTGCCGCCGCGCCCGCGCGCATAGAGCCAGTTGAACAGCGCCGTGCGCCCGCCGCCGATGTGCAGGTAGCCGGTTGGCGAGGGGGCGAAGCGGGTGACAATAGGCTTATCGGCGCACATCGTGCATTAACCTTTCGGAAACCAAGGCGGGGATAGGGTCGCGGTCTGTCTAGGCAATCGCGGGGCGGGAAACAAGGTGGTGGGGATAGGGGGGCATTTGGGCCGGGCCATGCAGGGCCCGGGCGAATTGCGCGGCAGCCTGTTCGGCTTTGTCCCTGTCGGACTGGGTATCGGGATCGGGGGCTGGTTCGGGCTGACGGTCGAGCCGGGGCTGTGGGCCTATGCGGGTGCGGCCCTGTGCCTTGGCATGGGTGCCGTGTTGTATCGTCTGGCCGAAGCGTGGCAGCCGCTGACCGTGTTTGCGGCCTGTCTGCTGAGTGGGTTCATTGCCTGTGGGTTGCGGGTGCAGACTGTTGCGGCCCCGATCCTGATTGAGGAATTCTATGGCGCGGTGACGGGCCGGATCGTTGAGGTGGACCGGTCGCAGGCGGGGGCGCTGCGCATCACGCTGGACCGGGTCTGGCTGGAGGAGGTGGCGCCGGATGCCACCCCGGCCCGTGTCAGGCTGTCGTTGCAGGGCGAGCAGCGTTGGCTGGATCCGGTGCCCGGTTCGGTGGTGATGGCCACGGCGTTCCTGTCGCCGCCGCAGGGGCCAGTGGAACCCGGGGCCTTTGATTTTCGCCGAATGGCATTCTTCGAGGGGCTGGGCGCGGTGGGATATACGCGCCACCCGGTCTTGCTCTGGCAGGAGCCTGCACCGGGCGAGGCGCGGGTCGGGCGGCTGCGCGCCTTTCTGTCGGCTGCGATCCGGGCCGAGATTGAGGGTGATGCCGGGGCCTTTGCGGCCGGCGTGCTGACGGGCGACAGATCCGGCCTGTCGCGCGAGGCGGTGGAGGCGTTGCGGGATTCGAGCCTTGCGCATCTGCTGGCCATATCGGGGATGAACATGGCTTTCCTGATCGCCTTTGTCTTTGCGCTGTTGCGTTATGGGCTGGCGCTGGTGCCGCCCTTGGCATTGCGGATCAACAGCAAGAAGGTGGCGGCGGTGGTGTCGCTGGGGGTGGCGGCCTTCTATCTGGCGCTGTCGGGTTCGAATGTGGCGACGGAACGCGCCTTCATCATGGTGGCGGTGATGCTGGTGGCGGTGCTGCTGGACCGGCGGGCGATCACGCTGCGGTCGGTGGCGATTGCGGGCACGATCCTGCTTTTGTGGCAGCCAGAGGCGCTTTTGTCGCCGGGGTTTCAGATGAGTTTCGCGGCGACAGTGGCCCTGATCATCGGCTTTGCCGCGATGACAGACCGGTTGGAGCCAGGAAAATGGCCGCGCTGGGGGCAGTTTGGGGTGGCGCTTGTCTTGTCATCTGTGCTGGGCGGGGTGGCGACGGCCCCCTATGCGGCGGCGCATTTCAACCGATTCACCGATTACGGGCTGGTGGCGAACCTGCTGACGGGGCCGGTGATGGGGATGATGGTTATGCCCGCCGGGGCGATGGCGGCAGTGATGGCACCCTTTGGGCTGGCCGGGGTGCCGCTGTGGGTGATGGAGCAGGGGTGCAGGTGGATCCTGTATGTGGCGCATGAGGTGGCCGCGCTGGAGGGGGCGGTGACCGCCATTCCTGCGCCGCCTGCTGTGGTGTTGCCGATGCTGACGCTTGGGCTGTGCTGGCTGGTGCTGTGGCCGGGGCGGTTGCGCTGGGGGGGCGGGCTGGCGGTGGGGGCGGCGCTGGTGATCTGGGTGCAGGCCGCGCGGCCTGT
>CALRMS020000007.1:0-108133 GCA_943369275.1 Rhodobacter maris
GTCGAGATCGGCCATGGTGACGGGAAGGCCGAGGTCGACAAGGCTGGTGACACCATGATCGCGGATGCCACAGGGGACGATGCCGGCAAAATGGCCGAGGTCGGGTTCGACATTGATCGATATGCCGTGAAAGCTGATCCAGCGGCGGAGCTTTACGCCGATGGCGGCGATCTTGGCCTCATGCGGGGTGCCGTCGGCGTTCGGGGCGCGGTCGGGGCACGTGACCCAGACGCCGACGCGACCGGGGCGCACCTCGCCCGTGACGTTGAATTCGGCGAGTGTGGCGATGACCCAGTTTTCCAGCGCGCGGACAAAGCAGCGCACATCGCGGCCACGGGCACCCACATCAAGCATGGTGTAGATCACGCGCTGGCCGGGGCCGTGATAGGTGTATTGCCCGCCGCGCCCGGTTTCGTGAACCGGGAAGCGGTCGGGCTGCACAAGATCGGCAGGTTTCGACGAGGTGCCGGCGGTATAGAGCGGCGGGTGCTCCAGCAGCCAGACGGATTCCGGCGCGCGACCTTCGGCCATGGCCGCGACATGGGATTCCATGTCCGCCAGCGTGGACAGATAAGGGCTTAGGCCCGGAAGATGCTTCCAGTCGACCATTGTGCTTTCACGGGTGAATTTCCCGCCTCCTTGGTGTCGGGAGATACAAGCTGGCTCTGAAAATGTCACGCCCCGGGATCGGGGGGCGGGCGCAACGCAGGCGTTATTTTTTGCTGCACCATCTTGGCAAATCCACGGAAGTTTTCCAAAAGCGACAGCGGGACAGGGTGCCGACCGCAAGGATCGGACGAAGAGGGGTGTGAATAGTTTGACCGAAGCATGCGGGTTCTGTGCGGGCACAGAGGTTGAGGTTGTGTCCAGCCGGGATCGGCATGGTGCGCCTCTGGTGACGGTTCTGTGTGCGGGGTGCGGGATGTTGCGCAATGATCCGGTGCCGACCGAGGACGAGCTGACGCAGTTTTATCGCAGCGCGTATCGGGAAAGCTACAAGGGGGCGGCGGTGCCGCGCCGCAGGCAGGTCTGGCGCAACCTGAAACGTCTGGACACGCATTTCCGGGCGTTTCGGGATATCTATGCAAAGGGTGGGGCCTGGCTTGACCTTGGGTCGGGGAGTGGGGAGTTCACGTTTCTTGCCACCCGGCTGGGCGCGCAGGTGACGGCGGTCGAGCCGCATCTGGGATATGCCGCATATTGCGGCGAGCAGTTGGGGCTGAAGATCGAAGGCAAGCGGCTGGAGGATTGCGATTTCGATGGCCCGCGCTTTGACCTGATCCGGTTGAGCCACGTGTTGGAGCATATGCGCGATCCGGTGGCGTCGTTGCGGCGGCTGGCCGGATGGCTGCGGCCGGGTGGGGTGATCTATATCGAGGTGCCCGATATCGAGCGGGATGCGCAGAACAAGCTGCAGGGGCGGTTGTTCCATTTCGGGCATATCCACAATTTCAACCCGGTTCTGCTGCGCCATGCGGCAGGACTGGCCGGGCTGGTGGAGGTGCCTGCTACGGCGGCCCGCTGTGCCGGGCGCTGTGGCGCGTTCTTCACGGTTGGTGAGGGCGGGGTGCTGGATGCAACGGCGCTGGCCGCCAATGCGCGCCAGATGCGGGCGGTGATGGCGGCGCATAATGCCCGGCGGCTGCCGCAGCCCACCGAGGGGACGGCCACGGGACAGCTGTTTGCGCGGCTGGGGGCGCGGCTGAGAGAAAGTCTTGCAGCCGCAGCAGCAGGCACGCACCGGGCCATGGCCGAGGCGGCCGCGCGGCGGTTGCAGCGGGAGTTTTCGCAGCCCTGAGGGGCGCTGTTGCGGCGGGGATCGGGCGGCGACCGGGGCGTTATTTTTCCTCTTTCCTTCGCTGATCGGCTTCGCTACACAGCCGCCACCAAACCAAAGCGTGCGGATGTGGCGGAATTGGTAGACGCGCAGCGTTGAGGTCGCTGTGGGGTAACTCCCGTGAAGGTTCGAGTCCTTTCATCCGCACCAAAATTTTCCAAATCGTCGGCAAGATCAGTCCACTTTGGGGGGCCCTGGTGCGGTTTTTCCGTCCTAATAGGGCAGCGCGCCCTTGTTTCGACAGGTGAGTCCGATTGGTAACGCTTGGGGCGAAACCGGGAAGATTGTGGCGCGATTTCAGCGGGATGGCGGGTTTGCCACAATTTAGCCACAATCACCATCCTTAAGGATGGATTAATCCCGGCGTTAGACCGGGTTCTTCCCGAACCGGCGCAAGACCGGGCGGCGTGGCGCGAGCGGTGTTATGCCAACATATGTGATCGACGGCTATGCCGTCGGCAGTGTCGTTGTTACCGGGGGCGGGACGCCCACGACCGGATCCACCTTTCGGCTGGATCCGAACTGGTCATCATCAACCGCCGCTCTGACCATCACCGTCACGGATGACGATACCGGATTTTCGGGATCGGCGGCGACGGTTCTGGATGGGGGCCAGAGCGGCGTTGTCATCACGGCGGCGGGGGCGACAGTCGGATCGGGTGTGATCCGGCTTGGCAACGGCTTTGTGTTCAGCGATCCGGTCGCCGGGTCGGTCACCCTGTATCAGGTGGTGATCGGGTCGACGGTGGTCGGATATGTCACCACGGCGCCAGTGCAGCCGGGGGTGTTGTATACCGTTTCCTCGACAGTCCCCACCACGGCGGCAGGCGTGCCTTATGCATCGCTGGCGCTGCTGGACTATGAGCAGGCTGCCAACAACACGCTGGTGGGCGGGGCGGGCGCGGATTCGCTTGCCGGAGGTGGCGGGGCGGACAGCATCAGCGGTGGTGCGGGCAATGACACCATCCTGTCCGGTCTGGGCGCGGATACCGTCTTTGGCGGTGACGGCGATGACGTTCTCGACGATTTGCCCGGCTTCAACTCTTCTGCGGATGCCAAGCTGTTCTTCGGCGGAGCGGGGCGCGATACGATTTCCGGCACGGCGGCGAATGACACGCTGGATGGTGGGGCCGATAATGACACGCTGAACGGCGAAGGCGGCGATGACTGGCTGGACGGCAATACTGGCAATGACAGCATTCTGGCAGGTACCGGCAATGACACGCTGATCGGCGGGGCCGGAACCGACACGCTGCTGGGTGAAGATGGCAACGACACCTTCATCGTCACCAACGCGTCGCTGACCGACCTGATCTTTGGCGGCGCGGGCAATGACACGATCAGTTATGCCGGGGCGACGACCGGGGCGAATGTGCTGTTCACTAGCACGGGGGGTGGGGCGCAAAACCTTGTCGGGGTCACTGCGGCGACGTTTGCCGGGATCGAGGGGATCGAGGGCACCGGGTTCAACGATACGCTGAACGCCGCATTGCATGGCACTGGGGCGGTTCTGTCGGGCCTTGGCGGGGCTGATGCCATCACCGGGGGGGGCGGGGCGGACCAGCTGTTCGGTGGAGCTGGTATCGATACGCTGACCGGGAATGCCGGGAACGACCTGCTGGATGGCGGGGCCGAAGCGGACCAGCTGTTTGGCGGGTCGGGCGAGAATACGCTGTTTGGCGGCGATGGTAACGACCGGCTTGAGGCCACGACCGGGAATGACCAGCTGTTTGGCGGGGCGGGCGTTGATTCTCTGTTCGGGGGAGATGCGCAGGATACGCTGGACGGCGGCGCGGATGCGGATTCGCTTTATGGCGGAAGCGGAAATGACAGCCTTGTCGGGGATGCGGGCAATGACCTGATCGACGGCGGCACCGGCAATGACACGCTGGCGGGCGGGGCAGGCAACGATTCATTGGTCGGGCAGGGCGGGGATGACACCTTCCTGATCGGCGATGCCGCGGGGGTGGACACCATCGTGGGTGGCACCGATGGCACGCTGGGCGATGTGATCGACACCAGCTTGGCCACCGGGGGGGTGACGGTCAGCTTTAGCGGCAGCGAGATCGGGACGATCACGGCGTCGGGGACGACGGCCGGGTTCAGTTCCATCCGGCGGGTGCAACTGGGGGCGGGGAGTGACACTGTCTTTGGTGGCGCGGGCGTGGAAAGCGTCGACGGCGGCGCGGGCAATGACAGCCTGCTGGGCGGCGCGGGTGCCGATGCGCTTGCCGGGGGCGATGGCAATGACACGCTGATCGGCGGCACCGACAGCGACACGCTGTCTGGCGGTGCAGGCGACGACCGGTTCATCATCGGTGCTGGAGACGGGTCCGACAGCATCGTTGGCGGAACCGGCACTGACACGGTCGATTTCACGGGCCTGACGACAGCAGTCACAGCGACCTTTTCGGGCGCGGGTGCGGGCAGCATTTCCAGCAGCGCGGGGACGACGACGTTCTCGCAGATGGAGGTGCTGCAGACCGGATCGGGTAATGACACGATCACGGGGGCAGGTGGTAACGACACGATCGAGGCGGGGGCAGGCAACGACCGCATCTTCGGCGGGGCTGGGACGGATGTCCTGTTCGGCGGGGACGGGCGGGATTCGCTGGAAGGCGGGGACGCCAATGACACGCTGATCGGCGGCGCGGGCGCTGATACGTTGTATGGCGGCACCGGGCTGGACGTTGTCGACTATTCTGCCAGCAACGCGGCGGTGAACGTCAACCTGCGGACCATGAGCGGGCTGGGAGGGCATGCCGAAGGCGATGCCATGGCCGGCATCGACGGGGTGATCGGGTCGGCCTTCAACGACACGATCATCGGGTTTGATGATGAAGGGCCGTCGCCTGCGGATTTCTATTACAACTTTTTCGAAGGCGGCGCGGGCAATGACGTCATCGAAGGCCGGGGTGGCAGCGATGCGCTGTTCGGCGGGGCTGACAATGACACCGTGTTCGGTGGCGACGGCAATGACACGGTCGATGGCGGGGATGGCAACGACCTTCTGACCGGGGAAGCCGGAAACGACACGATGTCGGGTGGGTCGGGTAACGATCTGATGTCGGGCGGGACCGGCAACGATTCCATGGATGGCGGCGACGGGGCCGATTTTCTGGACGGCTGGACCGGGAATGACAGCATTGCCGGCGGGGCTGGTAATGACACAATCATCGGTGGGGCGGGCAATGACACCCTGTCCGGCGGGACGGGGCGGGATACCTTTCTTCTGACGTCGGGCGGCGGCACGGATGCCATCACCGATCTGGATCTGACGCTGGTCGACGGGCAGTTCACGGACCGGCTGGATGTGTCGGGGCTGGTTGATGGGGCGGGCAATCCGGTCAACTGGGCGGATGCGGTCATCACCTCGGACGGGGCGGGGGGTGCGCTTGTCACCTTTCCGGGGGGAGAGGCGATCCGGCTTGTGGGGATCGACCCCGCGCTGATTTCCAGCAGGGAGGCGCTGGTCCAGCTTGGGGTGCCGTGTTTCACGACGGGAACGCTGATCCTGACGGATCGCGGTGAGGTGCCCGTCGAGGCGATCCGCGCGGGTGATCGGGTGATGACGATGGATCACGGGTTGCAGCCGGTGATCTGGGCGGGCGGGCGGCATCTGGACCGCGCCGCGCTTGAGGCGGAACCGCTGATGCGCCCGGTGCTGATCCGCGACGGCGCGATGGGCAACCGGGGCGATGTGCTGGTATCGCCCAACCATGCGGTTCTGGCCGAGGTGGATGGGCGGGAGATGCTGGTGCGGGCCAAGCATCTTGCCGAGATGGGAGATGCGCGGTTCCGGATTGCCAAGGGCAAGAAGGAAGTGGGCTATCACCATCTGCTGCTGGAGCGGCACGGGATCGTGTTCGCGCAAGGCATGGCGACCGAGACGCTGTATCCCGGTCCGATGGCGGTTGCCGCGCTGGGGCCTGTGGTGGCGGCAGAGCTTGCGGCGGCATTTCCGTTGCTGGCACCGGTGCTGGCCGGGGTGGCGGAGGCGGCGGAGCTGTACGGGCCCACGGTGCGGCCTGTGGCCAAGCGGCGGCAGTTGCTGACCGGGCCGAACCCCATGCGACGCGCGGCGGCCTGAGGCATATTGTCCTGATGCGGCGGCGATTGGCCCGGCGGGGTGCTGCATCGCAGCGATGACGGGCGGAAGTTTCCCCTAGGGAAGGCCGTTTTCCTGTCTTGCAGCCAAGACCTGCCGCTTTGATTGGCGAAGTGGTCGCAAACTGGCCTATTTTCCCGCAATCGCGGATGTTACCCGCTTAGCCAGACAAGCCGGTTGCATTGCAGCAAGGCTTTGGCTTTAGTCAGACAAAGATGAGCGGGGAACCCGCCAAGAAGACCGGGGAGACGAATTTGGCTGCTTCGATGGCTGCTGCGGGCCAGAACGACGCGTTTGTCGTTTTTGATCATGTTCAAAAGAGCTACGACGGCGTTTCGCTTGTCGTGAAGGATTTGAACCTGAGCATCGGCAAGGGCGAGTTTCTGACGATGTTGGGACCGTCCGGATCGGGCAAGACCACCTGTCTGATGATGCTTGCCGGGTTCGAGACGGCCACGAATGGCGAGATCCTGCTGGATGGACGCCCGATCAACCAGGTGCCGCCACACAAGCGCGGGATCGGGATGGTGTTCCAGAATTACGCGCTGTTTCCGCATATGACGGTGGGCGAGAACCTTGCCTTTCCGCTGGAAGTGCGGGGGATGGGCAAGTCGGAGCGCGAGGAGAAGATCAAGCGCGCGCTGGACATGGTGCAGATGGGGGCCTTTGCCAACCGTCGGCCCGCGCAGTTGTCAGGCGGGCAGCAGCAGCGGATCGCGCTGGCGCGGGCGCTGGTCTTTGATCCCGGGCTGGTGCTGATGGACGAACCGCTGGGCGCGCTGGACAAACAGTTGCGCGAGCATATGCAGTTCGAGATCAAGCATCTGCATGAATCGCTTGGGATTACGGTGGTTTACGTCACGCATGACCAGGGCGAGGCACTGACGATGAGCGACCGGATCGCCGTGTTCAACGACGGGCGCATCCAGCAGCTTGCCCCGCCGTCGGACCTGTACGAGCGGCCTGACAACAGTTTCGTCGCGCAGTTCATCGGTGAGAACAACCGGTTGGAGGGCACGGTCGAGGAAATTCGGGACGGGCGGGCGCTGGTGCGGCTGGGAACGGGCGAGTTGATCGACGCGACCCCGGTGAACGTGTCGGAGAAGGGGCAGAAGACGCTTGTTTCCATCCGGCCCGAACGGGTGGAGTTCAAGCCCGACCTGCTGCCTGCGGATGCGCATATGATCGAGGCCGAGGTGGTTGAGGTCATCTATATGGGCGACCTGTTCCGCACCGTTCTGAAGGTGGCGGGGCATGATGATTTCGTCATCAAGAGCCGCAATACGCTGGGCCAGCGCGTGCTGACCCCCGGCGAGACGATCAGGATCGGATGGGCACCGCAGGACGCGCGCGCGCTTGACCCGATCTGAACCGATGCCGCGCCCGGCGACGGGTGCGGCCAATGACAACAGAGCAGTTCTGTTCAACATGGGAGCGATAAGCATGAAAAGAATCCTGATCCTGACAACCGCCCTGACCGGGTTCGCCGTTTCGGCATCCGCGCAGGAACTGACGGTGATGAGCTGGGGCGGCGCCTATGGCGAAGCCCAGACTGAAGCGCATGTGAAGCCGTGGTCGGCGGCGTCTGGCTTTGCGGCCAAGATGGTCGACAGCGACAACCCGGCGACCCCGATCAAGGCTATGGTCGAAGCGGGCAACGTGACCATCGACGTGGCGTCGCTGGAATATGCCGACGCAATCCGCCTGTGCGACGAAGGCATGCTGGAGCCGATCGACATCGCGTCTCTGCCCGCCGGTGCCGATGGTACGCCTGCGGCAGACGACTTCCTGCCGGGTGCCGTGACGGAATGTGGCGTGTCGACCGACATCTGGTCGACGGTCTATGCCTATGACGACACCAAGTTCCCGGGCGAGAAGCCCACAACCGTGGCCGATTTCTTTGACCTGGAAAAGTTCCCGGGCAAGCGCGGCGTGCGCAAGGGTGCCAAGGCCGTGCTGGAAGTGGCGCTGATGGCCGATGGCGTGCCGGCGGCGGAAGTCTATGACGTGCTGTCGACCCCGGAAGGCGTGGACCGTGCCTTCGCCAAGCTGGACACGATCAAGTCGGAAGTGGTGTGGTGGGAAGCCGGTTCGCAGGCCCCGCAGCTGCTGGCCGATGGCGAAGTGGTCATGACCACCGCCTATAACGGGCGGATCTTCAACGCGGCGATCGCCGAGAGCAAACCTTTCGTCATCGTCTGGGACGGCCAGCTCTACGAGAACGAGATGTACGCGATCCCGAAGGGTGCGCCGAACAAGGATCAGGCGCTTGAGTTCATCAAGTATGCCACCTCGACCGAAGGCCTGCGCGCACAGGCGCAGTACATTTCCTATGGTCCGGCCCGCAAGTCGGCGCTGACGGAAGAGCTGCTCTACAAGGACGGCAAGACCGTCATGGGGCCGCATCTGCCGACCGCGCCGGAGAACATGAAGAACGCGCTGGAAACCTCGGCCGAGTTCTGGGTGGACCGGAATGCGGAACTGAACGAGCGCTTCAACGCCTGGCTGGCGCAGTGATCTGACACTAGGGCGCGGGGGGAAATCCCCGCGCCTTTTCCTTTGCCTGAGTGAGACTGACCGATGGCCGATGTGACCGCTGCCCTACTGACCACGGCGGACGGACGCCCGCTGAAAACAGCGCTGGCCGAAGCGCAGGCGCGCGCAAAGCGGCGGGCGTTTCTGCTGGTGGCGCCGCTGCTGGCTTTTGTTGTGCTGACCTTCATCATCCCGATCGGGCAGATGCTGGACCGGTCTTTTCACCATGAGGGTTTTTCCGCCAATGCCCCGGCGGTATCGGCATGGTTTGACGCAAACCCGGCGGGGACCGAGCCGGACGAAGCGGCCTTTGCCGCGCTGGCCGAAGATTTCAAGGCGATGCAGGCCAACAAGACAGCGGGCGAGGCCGGGACGCGGGTGAATTACACCCTGCCAGAGACCCGGTCGCTGATCACCAAGACGGCGCGGAATTCGGATGATCTGGTGCCACCGTTCCGCGAGGCGTTTCTTGCCATTGATGACCGCTGGGACGATGCGGCAGTGTGGCAGGCGATGCGGTCATCATCGAGCGCGTATACGGCGGATTTCTATCTGGCTGCGCTGGACCTTGAACGCGCAGAAGATGGCAGCATCCGGCGTGTGGAGGAGAACGGTCGAATCTATGTCTATCTGTTCGTGAAGACTTTTCTGATTTCCGCGTTGATTACCTTCATCTGTTTGCTGCTGGCGTTTCCGGTGGCGCATCTTCTGGCGACTTTGCCGATGGCCAAGGCGAACCTTTTGATGATCCTGGTGCTGTTGCCCTTCTGGACGTCGCTGCTGGTGCGGACGACCAGTTGGATCGTGCTGTTGCAGGGACAAGGGGTGCTGAACGAGATGTTCGTTGCGCTGGGCATGATTGATGACGAGGGGCGGTTGAAGATGATCTACAACCAGACCGGCACGATCATCGTGATGACGCATGTGCTGCTGCCTTTCATGATCCTGCCGCTGTATTCGGTGATGCGGGTGATCCCGCCCAGCTATGCCCGTGCCGCGCGGTCTTTGGGCGCGACGAGTTGGACGACGTTCCGGCGCATCTACCTGCCGCAGACGCTGCCGGGGATCGGGGCGGGGGCGCTTTTGGTGTTCATTCTGGCGGTGGGCTATTTCATCACGCCGGCCCTTGTGGGCGGGGCGGATGGGCAGCTGATTTCGAACCTGATCGACTTTCACATGAAGAATTCGAACTGGTCGATGGCGGCGGCCCTTTCGGCGATGCTGCTGGCGGGGGTGCTGGTTCTGTACTGGCTCTATGACCGGCTGATCGGCATCGACAACCTGAAACTCGGCTGAGGATACGCGCATGGCCCTGCCCATCTATGCAAGCCCGCTGGAGCGCATCTGGCATTACACCTATCTGGTGCTGTGCACGCTGATCTTCATCTTCCTGATTTCGCCGATCCTTGTGGTCATCCCGCTGTCGTTCAACGTGGAGCCCTATTTCACCTTTACCGAGGCGATGCTGCGGTTCGATCCGGCGGGGTATTCGCTGCGGTGGTATGATCTGCTGCTGACCGGGGGGATGCAGGTGCCCGAAGCGCTGCGTGACGGGGCGTGGTGGGCGGATATGTGGGCCAATTCCACCTGGGTGCGGGCGGCGAAGAATTCGGTGATCATCGGGTTCTGGGCCACGATCTTTGCCACCGTCCTTGGGACGCTTGCGGCGCTGGGCCTGTCGCGGCCGGAGATGCCCTATCGGCGGACGATCATGGCGATCCTGATCAGCCCGATGATCGTGCCGATCATCATCATCGCGACGGGACTGTTTTTCTTCTATTCCAACCCCTGCTCGATCATCGGGACGGAGTGCGGGCGGCTGACCAGCACCTATCTGGGGGTGATCCTGGCCCATACGACGCTGGGAATTCCGTTCGTCATCATCACGGTGACGGCGACGTTGTCGGGGTTTGACCAATCGCTGATCCGCGCCTCGGCCAGCCTTGGGGCATCGCCGTCGCGGACGTTCTTCAAGGTGGTGATGCCGCTGATCCTGCCCGGCGTTGTTTCGGGCGCGCTGTTTGCCTTTGTGACCAGCTTTGACGAGGTGGTGGCGGTTCTGTTCATCGCAGGCCCCGATCAGCAGACCATCCCGCGCCAGATGTGGAACGGCATCCGCGAGGCGATTTCCCCGGCCATTCTGGCGGTGGCGACGATCCTTGTGATCATCTCGATCGGGTTGCTGGCGACGGTGGAATTGCTGCGCCGCCGGTCCGAGAGGTTGCGGGGCGTGACGCCGCATTGACGGGGTGTCTTCTGCGGTGAAACCGGCGTCTCAGGGCATATCGATGAGGCGGAGGGGCGACTCGATCCTGGAAGAAAGGGCGAGGCGTTCCGCCGCGATCACATCTTCGGGCGGGGCGGTCCAGTGCGACGGATCCGCGATGAACCCGGCAGAGGCAAGGGCTGCGCCTGTGGCGGGGAAGTCGAGCGTGGCATAGACCTCGGACATCTGGGCGAGGCGGGCATGTTCGGTTGCCCAAAGCCCGGTGAGCGCGTCGATCACCAGTGGCTGCACCCCTGCGAAAGCCTGATATTGGGCGGTGAATTCATGGATGGTCGGGCCGGGCCTGCGGGCGATGATGGCGAGGCGGCTTTCGCTAGTGGCAAAGAAGGCGGCCAGATGGAGGGCGGAACAATCGGTTGAGATCACCTGACGCGCGGCTTTGTAGCGCGCGATCTGGTGGGTGATGTCATGCTCTTGCGGGTGGTAGATTTCATAGCCTTCGGCGGCCAAGGCGGCTTCGATCCGGTGCTCGCCAAGGATGCGGCCGCGTTTGGAATAGAGGTTCGTGCGGGAAATATACAGCCGGTCCGGGCCATCGGCTTTGATCCCGGCCCCAAAGGTGCGGCGCATGTAGGCGCGGTATTCGGGACGGCCCGCGATCAACGGCCCGGTGCCGAAGCCCTGTTCCGGGATCAAAAGGCGATCGACGGTGACGGTTTCGATGGGGGCTTCGACCGGGGTGGCCACGCCAGCAACGCGCAGCCAGGGCAGCGTGGGGCCAAGCAGGCGGCGTGTCTTGCCGTCGGTGGGTTTGGGGTGAAAGATCACGCCGTCCACCGCATGGGGCAGATCGAACCCCCAGAGCCGGGAGGTGGACTCGCACAGGAAATGTCCGAAATGGCCATAGAGCATGCCACCGAAAAGCCATGTGCCGGGAAGGTGGCGAGTTGGGGGCGGCGGTGGCGGGGGAGGGGGCGCGGTAACGCGCTGGCGGCCATCGCGGGTGCATTGGGCAAGAGGCACGGATTGACCGTTGCGGTCAAACACGCCGGCAGGGCGGCTGACGCCCTTGTTTCGCCCGGGGCACAGGGAGACGACGGTTGCCCCTTCGATCAGCAGATGGCCAAGCACAGGGGTCACGCGCGGGTCTTTTCAGGCGCGGCAAAGGTATCGTCCGGCAGGCGGATCGCGGCGAAATCCGGGTAGCCGGCGGCGGCGTATTCCCGTGCATTCACAAGCGGGAAGGCGGCGGCGAACTGTTCGGGCCCGAAATCCTGCAAGGTCAGATCCTGATATTCGCTGATGATCGTGTCGTAATTCTTCTTGAGCGTGCCGTCACCGGGTTTGAGGTTCGAGATCAGGACCAGCCCGGTGGGTTTGCAATCCAGGACGGTGATCTTCAGATCCGGGCGGCGGTCCTTGAGTATGGGAAGCAGTTTCCACACATCGCCTGTCCAGGCCCCTTTGGGCAGGTTGCCAAGGTCGCGTGTTGTCATGTCCTGACTGTAGGGAAAGCAGTCATGCAGCGCGATGACGCCGTTCGGGTGGCTGTGCGCTTCGGTTCCGATGAAATCGCGCAAGAGGTATTCGAAAAGGTGCATCCCGTCGAGGAAGCTGAAGGACAGCTTGATCTTCATCGTCTTGAGAAAGCCCGAGGCGAAGAAATCATCGCTTGTCTGTTGCAGGATGTGCAGCGCGGGTTTGGCACCGATGACGTTGGTTTCAACGCGGTAATAGGGATCTACGGCAACGGTCTTGCCGCGCACGGGGCCGAAGGTGCGGCCAGAGCGGCAGCCGATTTCCATATACCAGTCGAACAGGTTCCGGGCGTGCAGTTCGTCAAGAAAGCGGGTGTAACTTTTTCCCAAGGCACGGCTGAACATTACAATTTTCCTGTTGCCCGGTTCGGGCGGTGATGACGCGGCGAAAAGTGGCAGGAGCTTGCATCTGCGTCAATGGGCGCTTCAGGGCAGGATCTGCAACCAGACCCAGATGGAGCAGATCGACAAGGCGGTTGCGATCAGGACGGTGGAGGCGGCGACGCGTTTGGCCACGCCGTAGAGATTGGCGAAGAGGAAGGCGTTTACGCCGGGGGCCATGGCCGCGGTCATGACTGCCGAGCGCAGGCCCGCGGTATCGAGGTCCAGCACGAAGCGGCCCAGCAGATAGGCCAGCGCCGGGTGCAGGATCAGCGAGCAGGCACAGAGCATGGCGATGATGCGGAAATCGCCATCGGGGCGGTAGCGCAGCAGAACGCCACCAAGACCGAAGAGCGCCGTGGGAATGGCGGTGGCGGCGACGAGGCCGACGGCGGACCATGCCACCTGTGGCAGGGGCAGGCCGGTCAGATTGACGATGAAGCCTGCGGTGATGCCAAGGACGAGGGGTTGCGAGAAGATCGCCTTGATGATCTGGCGTAGCAGGGCCGGGCCTGACAGGCCCTGTCCGCGCGTGCGGGCCCATTCCATCAGCGCGATGCCGAAGCCGTAGAACAAGGGCGAGTGGATCGAGATGATGGCGAAGTTGCCGGCAAGTGCCTCGGTTCCATAAGCGCGTTCGGTGATGGGCACACCGAGGAGCAGGGAGTTGGAGAACAGCGCCACAAAGCCGATGGCGGTAGCATCCGTCACCGGCCGGCGGAAGAGCCAGATGGCGCCAGTGAAGGCCACGGCAAAGCTGGCAAAGGCCGCGAAGTAGAAAGACAGGAACAGCGCAGGCTGGAAGGTGGCCGACAGGTCCAGCCGGGCGATGGAGGCGAAGAGCAGCGTGGGCGCGGCGAAGTTCTGCGCGTAACGCATGAGGCCATCGACGGCGGCATCTTCGAACAGTTTGGCGCGGGCAGCGGCATAACCGAAACCGATCACGAGGAAGACCGGAAGGATGACATCAAGAAGGGCGTTCATCGGCGATTACGCCTGATTGTCGTAGGTGATTACCATGCCATCATGGGCGGGGCGGATATGGGGGGGCAGTTCGGCGGTAAGCTCTGCGAAATCAAGGTCGTGGTGCATGTTGGTGATCACCGCGCGGGTGGGCTGCGCGCGGGCGATCCAGCCCAGCGTCATATCCAGATGGGCATGGGTTGGGTGCGGCTTGCGCCGCAGCGCATCGACGACCCAGCAATCGAGGCCCGCGAGGTGGGGCCAGCTTTCCTCGGGGATTGCGACGGCATCGGGGAGGTAGGCGAGGGGGCCCACGCGGAAGCCCAATGCATCCATGCTGCCATGGTTGGCATAGAAGGGGGTGAATTGCAGGGTACCGCCCGCGCCGTGGATATGGACGTCACCGTTGATGGCGTTGAGGTCGAGGATGGGTGGATAGGGGCTGCCTGCGGGTTGCACGAAGGCATAGCCGAAGCGGGCGATCAGCGCATCCTGTGTGGGGCCATCGGCCCAGACGGGCAGGCGGCGGCGGATGTTGAAGACGATCTGGCGCAGGTCATCAAGACCGTGGACGTGATCGGCATGGGAATGGGTGTAGATCACCGCATCCAGCGTGCCGATGCCTGCATCCAGCAGCTGTTCGCGCATGTCGGGTGTCGTGTCGATCAGCACGCGGGTGGTGCCGTCGCTCGTTTCGCGTTCGACCAGCAGGGAACAGCGGCGGCGGCGGTTCTTCGGGTTGGTGGGGTCGCACTGGCCCCAGTCGCCGCCGGGGGGGCCGAGGCGGGGAACGCCGCCCGAGGAGCCGCAACCAAGGATGGTGAAGCGCAGGGTCGCCATCAGGCGGCCTGTGCTTTCGCGTTCGCGCGGGTGAAGAGCCGGTCGAAATTCGCAGTGGTGGCGGCGGCGAAGGCGGCGTCAGAGAGGCCGAAAAGCTGTGCGCCGGTTTTGGCGGTGAAGGCGGTGTAGGCCGGTTCGTTGCGTTTGCCGCGATACGGGATCGGGGCGAGATAGGGGCTGTCTGTTTCCAGAAGGATGCGGTCCAGCGGGGCGCTTGCGAAGATGTCGCGCAAGTCCTGTGATTTCGGGAAGGTCGCGATGCCGGTCATGGACAGGTAGAAGCCGAGGTCCAGCGCGGCCTTTGCCAAGGCGGGGCCGGAAGAGAAGCAGTGCATGACGCAAGAGTAGGGTTTGGCGCGGTAGCCTTCGGTCAGGATGGCGGCCATATCTTCATCCGCGGCGCGGGCATGGATGATGAGCGGCAGGCCGGTTTCCTGTGCGGCGGTGATGTGGATGCGGAGCGAGGTTTTCTGAACCTCGGCGGAGTCGGCGGTATAATGGTAATCAAGGCCCGTCTCGCCGATACCCACGAATTTGGGATGTTGGGAGAGGGCGACCAGTTGATCGACAGTGACGAGGGGTTCTTCGGCCGCGCTCATCGGGTGGGTGCCTGCGGCGTAAAAAACGCCATCATGCGACTCGGCGATCGCGCGGACGCGGGGTTCGTGTTTCAGGCGCGTGCAGATCGTGACCATGCGGCGCACGCCTGCGGCGCGGGCGCGGGCGATGACGTCGGGCAGTTCCTGTTCGAAATCGGGGAAATCGAGGTGGCAGTGGCTGTCGACGAGTTCGGGCAGCGGATCGTGTGGCGCGGTGGTCATCAATGCTCACCCATGGGCGAGCGTTCCCGCCGTCTCTTCCAGTTTCAGCACCATATCCATGAGAAGCGCGGCAGGGTCAAGGTTGACCGCTTTGCCGCGCCGGGCGCGTTGGGCGAGCGTTTGGGCGATATCGGCCCAGTGGCGGGCGGCATCGGGGGAGGCTGACAGGCGGGTAATCAGCGCGGCCTCGCCGGGTGCGGCCTCGGGCGGTAGGTGGCGGGTGGCGGCAGCGCGGGCGAGACGCGTCAGGAACAGGTCGATCAGGGTGAGGATCAGATCAAACTGCGCCTCGGCCCCGCGTCCAGCACCGGTTTCGGCCAGCGCCAGCAGGCGAGGGCGGTCGAGCCGGGGGAGGGTGGAGAACAGGGTGATGAGGGTGGCGTAGAGCTTGAGCCCATCGAGGTTGGTCATGCGGAAGGCTTCGCCGACAGAGCCGCCCGCCAGTTCGGCAAGGGGTTGGGTTTGATCAGGCGCGACCTCGCCCCCGGCGAGGGTGAGGGCTTGGGCCAGGGCACCGGGTGCAAGCGGGGTGAGGCGCAATTCGCGGCAGCGCGAACGGATGGTGGGAAGGAGGCGGTAGGGTTGGTGAGCGATCAGGAAGAAGGTTGCCCCGGCGGGTGGTTCTTCGAGCAGTTTGAGCAGGGCGTTGGCGGCGCTGGGGTTCATGTCATCAGCGGCGTCGATGATCGCGGCGCGGCGGCCCCCATCTGTGGCGGACAGGGTGAAGAAGGATTTCATGCGGCGGACTTCGTCCACCGTGATGTCCTGTTTCAGGCGCGATGCCTTGTCATCCCACGGGCGGCGCAGCAGGAACAGGCGCGGTTCGGCCAGCGCGCGGATGCGGCGGGCGAGGGGGTCATCCTCGGGCGTGTCGAGCGTTGTGGGCGGCGGGGGGGCACCAAACAGGCCGCTGTCATCAGTTGGGGCGGCAAGCAGGAAGCGGGCAAGGCGCCAGGCCAGCGTGGCCTTGCCCACGCCGCGCGGGCCGGTGATGAGCCAGCCATGGTGCATGCGCCCGCCGTTGAAGGCTGAAAGGAAGGCGGCTTCGGCCCCGTCATGGCCGAACAGGCGCGGGGTTTCGCGCGGGTGCGGCGCGCCTTCGATGCGGTCGGGTTCGGGGATGTCTTCGGGGGCGGTGGTGGCCATCGTCAGCCCAGATCGGCCAGAACGGTGCGCAGGATATCGGCGGCCACGGCATCGGGCGCGCGCGCGCCGTCGATCAGGCGAAAGCGTGGGTGTCGTTGGGCGAGGGCGAGGAAACCCGCGCGCATCTGGATTTGGGTTTGCAGCCCCATATCCTCGAACCTGAGTTCCGTACCGGCGCGAGCGCGGGCGCGGGACAGGCCAAGTGCGGGGTCGATATCGACGAGGATGGTCAGATCGGGTTCGGTGGCGATCATCAGATCGTGCAGGCGGTCCACGGTTGCCACCAGATCGCCGCGCGTGATGCCCTGATAGATGCGGGTGCTGTCGGCGAAACGGTCGGTGATCACCACCTCGTCCCGCGCCAGCGCCGGGCGGATCGTGCGTTCCAGATGGTCGCGGCGGGCGGCGGTAAAAAGCAGGATTTCGGTTTCCGGCGACCAACGATCGGGGTCGCCTTCCAGAACGAGGCGGCGGATTTCCTCGGCCCCCGGGGAGCCGCCGGGTTCACGGGTGAGGGTGACAGTGCGCCCCTGTGCGCGCAGGGCATCGGCCAGCAGCCGGGCCTGCGTGGATTTGCCGGAACCGTCGATGCCTTCGAAGCTGATAAAGCGGCCCGCCATCAGGAGGCAGGGGCTGCGTCGCCTGAGCCCTGACCCGACAGGTATTGCTGCATCAGGCGCTGGGCGGCGGTGGAGAGCCGCTTGGTGAAGCCCCCTGCGGCGACATCGGTTTCGGCCACCAGCGGAATGCGGGCATCGGGCAGGTCGGGGACATGTATGATCAGTTCGGCCAGTTGCTGGCCTGCGGTGATCGGGGCTTGCACGGGGCCGGTATAGATCACCTCGGCGCTGACGCTGTCCTGCACCTGCGCGGGGACCAGAAGGCGCACGTCTTCGGCAGGGACCAGACCCACGCTGTCGGCGGCACCCAGCCAGACCGGGGCATCCGTGACGCGGGCGCCAGCCTTGACGATGGTCTTTTCGGTGAATTGGCGGAAGGCCCAGTTCACGATCGCCTCGGATTCCTCGGCGCGGGCCTTGTCGGAATCGAGGCCGGTGATGACGAAGATCACGCGGCGGTCGCCCATGACGGCAGAGCCCACGAGACCATAGCCTGCCTCGGATGTGTGACCGGTCTTGAGCCCGTCGGCGCGCCAGTCAGAGGCCGCGATGCGCAGCAGGGGGTTGCGGTTGCTGGCATTGGCGGGGGCGCGGTCGAGGTAGTTGAATTCGGTTTCGGCAAAGATGGGATAGTATTCGGGAAACTCTGAAATCAGACGCTTGGCGAGGATGCCCAGATCGCGCATCGACTGGCGATGGCCATCGGCAGGCCAGCCCGAAGAATTCTTGAAAACCGAATTCGTCATCCCCAGCGCAATGGCGCGTTTCGTCATTTCTTCGGCGAATTTCTCTTCCGATCCAGCGAGGCCTTCGGCCACGACGACGCAGGCATCGTTGCCGGAATTGATGATCATGCCACGGATCAAATCGGTGACCGTCGGACGGTCGGTTTCATTGAGGAACATGGTCGATCCCCCCATCGCCTTGGCCCGGGAGGAAACAGAGAAGGTGGTTTCCGGCGTGACGCGACCATCGCGCAGCGCCTCGAACAGCATGTTGATCGTCATCAGTTTGGACATCGAGGCCGGGGGAAGGGCGATATCGGCGTTCTTGTCCAGGAGGACGGTCTGCGTCGTCATGTCATAGACCCATGCCGCCGTGGCGCGCGTCTCAAAGGCGCGGGCGGGCAGGGCAGCCATGAGCAACAGGGCGGCGAGGGCGACGGCGCTGCGCAGGGTGATCATCCGGGTTCGTCCTTTCGGCTGAGCTTTTGACTGCGGCGGTCTAGCGCCCCGTGGCATAGGCATCGGCAAAGCCCAGCCCTTTGACCTTTGTCAGGAGGGCGGTGCGGTCGCCGCTGCCGGTTGCCGTCACGCTCCACCAGGTTTTGCCCTGGGTGGTTTCCTTGCGTGAGGTGGCGCTGACCCCGGCCTTCTGGAGGGTTTCAACGGCGCGATTTGCGTTCGCCTCGACCGAGAAGATGCCGATCTGAATGGTGATGTCGCCTGCCGCAGCCGGGATGGCCGCAGCGGCGGGTTCTGCCGCCGGGGCAGTGGCCGAGATCGACGGGGCGGGCGGGGTGGTGGGGGCTGCGCCTTCGACCTCATCCAGCGCGGTGGTGGCGACGGCTGCGATGTCTGTGGTGCTGGTCGCGGGGGCGTCTTCTGCCGCGGCTTCGGCACTGACGGTTTCATTGGCGTCCAGCAGCGGTTTGGCCGCATCTGTTTCAGGGGTGGCTTCTTCGCGGCGCAGGGCGGTGACGCTGATCTCGGCCGGTTGGCCTGCCAGCAACCCGAGTGCTTCGGCCGCATCAGAGGAAATTTGCAGTTTGGGGCCGGGATTGAAGGCCTCGCGCTTGAACAGGGCGCCGATCACGAACTTGCCATTGGCCGGATTGCGCAGGATCACCCGTTCCGGATCGACCGCATCGGATGAGGCCACCCAGACGCCGCCTAGGGATGGCCGCCCGTCCCAGAGTGCCTGATCTGTGACCTGAAACACCTCGGGCGCTTCGACATCGCGGTCGACCAGCGTGACAGAGCGGGCAGGAGCAGCGGTTTCGCTGCTCTCCCCGGCAGGTTTGCGGGCGAAGGGGTTCTGTCCGGGCTGGCATGCTGCCAAAACCATCAGTGCGGAAAGAAGAAGCGCCAGTTGCGCTTTGGTGTGACCTGCCATGTTCAGCCCCATTGCCGCACGTTCACCGCGCGCGTTTGTGCCCGGATACGGGCCTGTCGTTGTTTGTTCCTGCCCTGTCGGCGGGTGCGAGCCCACGCGACAGGGCAAGCATACAGGTTGGTCTTGCGGGTGGAAAGGGCAGGGGTGGCAGATGGGCGGATTTCTCACGGCATCGTGGCCTTTGGGAATCGCCGCGACGCAGGACGGCGCAGGGTGCAGGCCCGTGGCGGCGGGCCGGGGTGCCTGATCTTCGACAAGGCAGATCAAGGGCTGCGGCAAGTGCTGGACGAGGCAGGCGGCATGTGGTTAGAACAACGCGCCCGCCGCTGCGCCGGGCGGGGCCGGGCGCGTTGCGCCCTTCTCGCCAAGGTTACGTATCGGCGGTCTGGAAGTGTGGCCGAGTGGTTTAAGGCTCTAGTCTTGAAAACTAGCGTACGGGGAACCGTACCGTGGGTTCGAATCCCACCGCTTCCGCCACTTGCCCCGATCCAACCTCACCGAGTGCCGCGTGGTCGGTGGATCGGTTCCCGCTTGAACAGGTGCAGTAATGTTGAAAACTCGAGGGAAACATTCAGCCTGATCGCCTTTTCTTGCCTGTTTATCACTGATCGGGTCAGGCTGGCATCAGCGCGCGTCTACCTGCGCCTGAGGCGGGGTGCCCTGTCTTGCCGGGCCGAATTGTCGCGTGCTGCTTGACTTTTCCTGCCGCGGCTTCCAGCTTTGCGCTGCGACAGGGGCGTCCGGGTGACCGGGCTGAGAAGCACCCTTTGAACCTGAACCAGATCATGCTGGCGTAGGGAGTCCGCGACGGGTGCGTTTTGCCGGATCAGGCGGGGCATCTGTCCTGGGCCTCCTGCGTGGGCGGGAGGACAAGATGGAAAACAGCGGTGACTACCTGCTCCGGATGCGCGAAGGCGCGCCCTTGGTGCATAACATCACGAATTACGTCGCCATGAATGTCATGGCCAATGTGCTTCTTGCCGTGGGGGCTTCGCCTGCCATGGTGCATGCCCGCGAAGAGGTGGTCGAGTTTGCTGGGCTGGCGCAGGCGCTGAGCATCAATATCGGCACTCTGGATGTGGCCTGGGCCGAGTCGATGGAATTGGCGGCGGCGGCCGTGGTGACGGCGGGGCGGCCTTGGGTGCTGGACCCGGTCGGCGTGGGCGCGACGGGCTTTCGGCAAGAGGTCTGTGCGCGCCTGCTTGCCCTGCGGCCGACTGTCATCCGCGGCAATGCTTCCGAAATCATGGCCTTGGCCGGGATCGGGGCCAAAGGGCGCGGGGCTGATGCGACCGATCCGGTAGAGGCAGCCGAGGAAGCCGCGCGCGATCTTGCCCGGCGGACAGGTGCAGTGGTGGCCGTGTCTGGGCCGGTGGATTTCATCACGGATGGGGCTGAGGCCTTCCGCGTGTTCAACGGCCATGCCCTCATGCCCTGTGTCACCGCGTTGGGGTGTTCCTTGAACGGCGTGATTGCCGCCTTTGTGGCGGGACAACGCCCGTTTGAGGCGACGGTGGCAGCGATGGCCTGTTACGGCCTTGCGGGGGAGCGGGCGGCGGCAGGGGCTACGGGGCCGGGTAGTTTTCAGGTGGCGTTTCTGGATGCGCTTCATGGCCTGACGCCTGATGCGCTGAGCCGGGATGCAAGGATTGGCCGCGCATGATCGGGCCGGTTTATGTCATCACCGATCCAACAGCCCCCATGCCGGTTGGTGAACAAGTGCTGGCTGCGGCGCGCGGGGGGGCGGCCCTGATCCAGATCCGCGACAAGCATGCGTCGGATGAAGATCTAGCCGCGCTGGTGGCAGAGTTGATCCCGCGTGTTGCCGCGTTGGGGGCAAGGCTGATCGTGAATGACCGGGTCGATGTTGCCCTGCGCACAGGGGCCCATGGTTTGCACATCGGACAGGGGGACGGGGACGTTGCCACGATCCGGCGGCGGATGCCGCCCGGAATGTTGCTGGGGCTGTCGATCGAAACGGTTGAGCAGGCGAAATGCATTCCGAGCGGGTTGGTCGATTACATCGGCGCGGGCCCGGTGCGTGCGACCGCTACAAAGCCCGATCATGCCACGCCCACAGGATTTGGCGGGCTGGCTGCGATCATCGCAGAGGCCCGTCTGCCGACCTATGCGATCGGTGGCATCGTCGCGGGAGACGCGGCTGCGGTGCGGGCTGCGGGAGCGGCGGGTCTGGCCGTCGTATCTGCAGTTGTGCGGGCGGCGGACCCGCAGGCCGCCACCGCCGCGCTGGTTGCGGAATGGGGGGCGGCATGATCCCCAACATCCTGTCCATCGCGGGCTCTGACCCTTCGGGTGGGGCCGGCATTCAGGCCGATATCAAGGCCATTTCCGCCAATGGCGGCTATGCCATGGCTGTCATCACAGCCCTGACCGCGCAGAACACCCAAGGTGTTGCAGCGGTGCAGATGATTGATCCGGGGTTTGTCGTCCAGCAGATCGCCGCACTTCGGGCCGATATCCGGATAGATGCGGTCAAGATCGGCATGCTTGGTACGGCCGTGATGGTAGATGCAATCTTTTCGGCGCTGGCCGGGCTGGATGTGCCCATCGTCCTTGATCCGGTCATGGTCGCCAAGAGCGGGGACCGGTTGCTTATGGCAGAGGCGGTTGCAGCGCTGCGCAAGGCCTTGCCGCTGGCCACGGTTATCACGCCGAACCTGCCCGAAGCGGCCGACCTGCTTGCCCAGCCGGAGGCAACGACATTGCAAGAGATGGAAGCGCAGGCGCAGGCGCTGCTGTCGCTGGAGCCACGCGCAGTGATGCTGAAAGGTGGACATTTGCCGGGGGGCGACTGTCCGGATCTGCTGGTCACGGCGGATGCCACCACATGGCTGCCCGGAAGGCGACATGCCACGCACAAGACGCATGGGACGGGATGCACGCTGTCATCTGCCCTTGCGACGCAGCTTGGCCATGGCCTGCCCCTGACCGGGGCGGCGCGCGTTGCCAAGGCCTATGTCGCCCGCGCGATCACCACGGCGGATGCGCTGACCGTCGGTCAGGGGCATGGCCCGACCCACCACTTCCACGCTTTCTTTGAAGGACATACTCCATGACACGCCCGCTTTCCGAAATGACCGTTCTTGTGACTGGCGCTGGCCGTGGCCTGGGCGCGGCCATTGCCCGCGCCTTTGCCCGCGAAGGGGCGCGGGTCGCCATCAACTATCGCAACAGCGCAGCGGACGCGCAGGCCCTTGCTGCCGAGATCGGGCCGCGTGCGGCTGCCTTTGCAGCAGATGTTACCGATCCTGCGCAGGTTGCAGCGATGGTGGCGCGGATCAGCGAAACACTTGGGGCACCGGATGTGCTTGTGCATAATGCCTTGGCTGATTTCTCTTTCAACGGGGATGCGCGATCGCATCTGGACAGCCTGACCTGGGCCGAGATCGCGGTGCAGGCCCAAACCGCCGTTGGGGGCGCGCTGAACTGCATGCAGGCGTTGCGGCCGCATTTTGCGGCGCAGGGGTTCGGGCGGGTGATTACCATCGGCACCAATCTGATGCAGAACCCCGTGGTGCCCTATCACGACTACACGGCAGCCAAAGGTGCGCTGCTTGCGCTGACGCGCACGGCGGCAAAAGAGCTTGGGCCGCAGGGTGTGACGGTCAATATGGTCTCGGGCGGGTTGCTACGCACGACGGATGCCAGCCGCGCCACGCCAGAGGCCGTGTTCGACATCGTTGCCGGCCAGACGCCGTTGGGGCGGGTCACATCGCCGGATGATCTGGCGGATGCCGTGCTGTTCTTCGCCTCGCCCTGGGCGCGGGCTGTGACGGGGCAGAACCTGATTGTGGATGGTGGTTTGGTGTTCGGCTGACACGGGTGGAAAGGCCGATCCGGCCGGCAGATGATGCCCCTTGTGGACGCGCCCCTGCGGGTTTTTGCTGGAATGGCTGAGGGGAAGTGGGGCGCGCTAAGGCGCTGCCCCGGTCGCGGAGCGATCATCTGATGTGGTTCTGGTTTGATGGGCGTTGCGTGGCAATCGGATGTGCGTTCGGGCCATCTGGCGGGCGTGCGTGTCAGTTCCAGGCCAAGGGGAGAAAGATGCCGATCCAGGCCGCAAGCGTGACGAGGACCAGTCCGGGCACGACGCGGAGCGCGAAGGCCCAGCCGCCGCTGGTCGCGGCTACGATGATCTTTGTCAGCGTGTTTGACGTCAGGCCGACGAGGATGGGAAGGACGGCGTCCTGTGGTGTGATTTTGCCGGACGCCACGAGTGTTGCCACTGATATGGCGGCTGCATGAGTGTCGACCAATCCGGCAACCGCCGCCGCAAGCAGAACGCCCGTGTTGCCGTAGCGGGTTTGGAGTGCGGCCGAGATGACGAGAACGAGCGCAAGGATCACGCCAAAGGCGAGGGCCGTGTTGAGGCTGAAGACGCCACCGTTCTGCACTGCGTCACCCCCGGCATTGCGGGCGGCAAGAAGGGTGAAGGCAAGGCCGTACGCTGCCGCGATCACCCCGGCCAGAAGGAGCGGCCCGGACAGGCTGACAAGGGTGGGCATGCTGGTGGCTGCGATGACCAGCGCCATCTGGGCAATCGTGGCGACAGTCGAGAGGACGGCACCCGCAACGCAGGCTGAAACCAGGTCCTTGGATTTTACCGCCCGCGATCCCATCGCGCCGATGGTGGCGGCGCTGGAGATGAAGCCTGAAATGGCCCCTGCCAGCGGCAATCCGAAGCGGGCGCCGAAAAGGCGCACCGCGACATAACCCGCCGCGCTGATCGCCATGACCAGCACGATCACGATCCAGATCGATTGGGGATTGAGCGCCAGATATGGCCCCATCTGGCGGTTGGGCACCACAGGCAGGACGACCAGCGTCGCTGCAGCCAGGATCAGCGCGTCGTCCAGTTCGGTTTTTGAAATCACGGTGATGACAAGGTTATGCAGCCATGCCTTGGTGTAGAGCAGCACCGTCACCGTCACGGCAATTGCGGCGGCGGTTTGGGGTGACTGCATGGACAAGCCGCCCAGAAGCGCGGTCAGGACAAGAACGATTTCCGTCGTCAGGCCTGGGTCTTCATCCTGGGCGCGCCAGTAGGAGATGGCGACAAGGATCGCGACGCTGCCTGTCACGACGGCGAGAAGCCCAACGCCCCCGAGGGCAAAGGCCACGGCACCCGCCAGGGAGGTTATGGTGAAGGTGCGGATCCCGGCCGGGGCACGTGCCGGGCCCTCGCCCTTGCGCCGTTCCCGTTCCGCGCCGATCAGAGCCCCGACCGCGAGGGCGGAGACAAGGTTCAGGATCGGAGGGTCGAGAATCAGGTTGGTTTCCATGAAATTCGGGCGCGCCTTTGTTCAGGATCAATGCATAGTCCGCCTGAGATGTGCGCGTAATGATCTGGATCACCCAGGCCTCGCTGCCGGAATTCGCAGAACGGACGCGATCAGCGCCGCCTGTGTGTGAGGACAGTAACCTGCATCAACGCGATGGTTGCGATGCCGGGTCAAGATCAGCTTCAATCATGCAGGAAGGCCTGTGCCAGCATCCGCCCCATCCCCCCGCAACGGTCGTTTTGGACGCCTGCCATTGGCCATCGCCAGTGGCGCGGGCATTCTTTTGTGCCTGTTTGTGGCCCAGCCGTTCCTTGGCGCCATCACCTGGGCGCTGACCTTGGCCATCCTGTTCGTGCCGCTGCATGCCCGGATCGAAAGGTTCGTGCGGCATCCGAATATTGCGGCCCTGCTTTCGACGGCCATCGTGATGGTTGTGGTCGTCGTGCCCGCCGTATTCGTTGTCGAACGGCTGATTACAGAGGCTGCCTCTGGCATTCAGGCTCTTCAGGCGCGGGTGGAGCGCGGCGAGCTTCAGGCGCTGCTCGACAGCCAGCCCGCCCTTGCCCCATTAGGGGCGTGGATTGACCGGCAGTTCGATCTGCCGTCGATGATGTCTGCTTTGGCGACATGGTTGAGCAATCTGGGGGCGAGTTTCGTCCGCGGGTCTTTGTTGCAGGTGGTTGAGGTATTCGTCACCTTTTACCTGCTGTTCTATTTCCTGCGCGACAGGCTGGCGGCCAGAACCATGATCCTGACCTGGCTGCCGCTGACAAGGCCCGAGACCGAGCAGATGCTGCGGCGCGTGGCGGAGACGGTTCATGCGACGGTCTATGGGACGCTGGCGGTCGCTGCGGTTCAAGGGACTTTGGGCGGGTTGATGTTCTGGGCGCTGGGTCTGCCCACGCCGCTGCTCTGGGGGCTGGTGATGGGGCTTTTGTCCATCGTGCCGGTGCTTGGGGCCTTTATCGTCTGGATACCGGCAGCGACCTTGCTTTTGCTGGATGGCAGTTGGGCGCGCGCGCTTGTTCTGGCCGCGTGGGGCGGGATCGTGGTTGGAAGCATCGACAATGTGCTGCGGCCGATGTTTGTGGGCAACCGGCTGCGCCTGCACACCATCCCTGCGTTCATTTCGATCATAGGCGGCCTTGTCCTGTTTGGGGCGCCGGGGTTCATCCTTGGCCCCCTGGCCGCCACGATGACGATGCTGCTGGTGCAGTTCTGGACGCGTGACGCGGGGGCGGATCAGGGTGGTAAGCACGGGTGAAGGGCTTGTTCGGTGGCAGACTTGGCACGGGCCGGATCGCCCTGCGCGGATTCTGCCATCCTGCATCGTCGCGCCGGGGCAAAGTGGCGTCGCCGCCGGATTGGCGCCTGTGTCCGGGGCGGTGTAGCAAGGATGCAGTGTGAGCTGGAGCCATGACATGCCGGAGGGAGAGACGCGATTGGGGACGGGATTTCCGCATCTTTTCGCGCCGTTGCGCATACGCGGTGCGACCCTGCGCAACCGGATCATGTCGACGGGCCATGATACCGTTCTGCCGGTGGATGGCACGGTCAATGATGCGTTGATCGCCTATCATCTGGCGCGGGCGCGGGGGGGCGTCGGGCTGATTGTGACGCAGGTGGCGGGGGTGCATGAGACGGCGCGCTATACCTCGCATCTGCTGATGGCGACGACGGATGATTGCATTCCCGGCTATCGGCGGCTGGCCGAGGCGCTGCATGCCGAAGGGGTGACGGTGTTTTCTCAACTGTTCCATCCGGGGCGCGAGATCATGGAAAGCGCGGATGGGTTGCTGGCGGTGGCCTATGCGCCGTCGGTCAGCCCGAATGAGCGGTTTCATGTGATGCCGCGCGCCCTGACCCTGCCGCTCATTGATGAGATCGTGGCGGGCTATGCGGCGGCGGCGCGTCGGATGCGGGCGGCAGGGCTGGACGGGGTGGAGGTGGTGGCAAGCCATGGCTATTTGCCGGCGCAGTTCCTGAACCCCCGGGTGAACCGGCGCAGCGATGGCTATGGCGGGGATGAGGCGGGGCGGTTGCGGTTCCTGCGTGAAGTCCTGCGCGCGATCCGGACGGAAACGGACGAGGACTTCGTGATAGGGCTGCGGATCAGTGCGGGCGAGCGCGATGACGAAGGGCTGACAGCGGGGGAAGCGCTGGCGGCCTGTGTCGCGCTGGAGGGGGACCTCGATTATGTGAACGTGACGACCGGGACTTCGGCCACGGTCGGGGGGGCGGTGCATATCGCGCCGCCCATGGCCTATGCGCCGGGCTATGTGGCCGCTGACGCGGCTGCGTTCCGCAAGGCATTAACGGTGCCCGTCTTTGTGGCCGGGCGGATCAACCAGCCGCAGGAGGCGGAGGCGATTGTTGCCGCAGGGCAGGCGGACGTGTGTGGCATGACGCGGGCACTGATCGCCGATCCGGAGATGCCCTCGAAGGCCGCGCGGGGGGCGGTGGATGACATCCGCGCCTGCATCGGCTGCAATCAGGCTTGTATCGGGCATTTTCACAAGGGTTTGCCGGTATCCTGCATCCAGCATCCCGAGACAGGGCGGGAATTGGTTTACGGGCAGCTTGCGCCCGCGTCGCGGCGAAAGCGGGTGACGGTGGTGGGGGGCGGACCTGCGGGGATGAAGGCCGCCGTGACGGCGGCGAAGCGTGGGCATGAGGTCACGCTGTATGAGGCAGCGGCGCAGCCGGGCGGGCAGGCGCTGCTGGCGCAGCTGCTGCCAAGGCGGGCGGAGTTCGGCGGGATCGTGACCAACCTGATGCGCGAGATGGAACTGGCGCAGGTGCGCGTGTGCCGGGGGCAAAGGGTGACGGCAGAATTGCTGGCTGCAGAGCATCCGGATGCTGTGATTCTTGCCACCGGAGCGGTGCCCCATGTGCCACAGGACATGCCCGAGGATGGATCTGTGCAGGTGGTGACCGCCTGGCAGGTGCTGCGCGGCGAGGTGAAGGTTGGCGCGCGCGTGGTGGTGGCGGACTGGCGCTGTGACTGGATCGGTCCGGGTGTGGCGGAGCGGTTGGCGAAGGAAGGGTCATCGGTGACACTGGCGGTGAACGGGCTGCATGCGGGGGAGGTGCTGCCGCTCTATGTGCGTGACAACATCGCCGCCGAGATGCACCGCCTGCGCGTGGAAGTGCGGCCCTATATGCGGTTGTTCGGCACCTCGGAGGGGAGCGTGTTCCTGCAACATGTGCCGTCGGGGGAGGCGGTCGAGGTGGAGGGCGTTGACACGCTGGTGCTTTGCCTTGGCCATCGTCCGGTGGATGACCTGTCCGAGGCCGTGGCAGCGCTGGGGATCGAGTTGCACATGGCAGGCGATTGTCTGGCCCCGCGTACTGCGGAAGAGGCGGTTTTTGATGGTCTGCGCGCCGGGGTCGCCGTCTGACCCCGGCGCGCGAAAATGCTGTCAGCCGCGACAGGCGGTGGCGAGATCGAGGGCGGTATCGCGCACGGTCGTGACGACATCCATCAGGCCGAGGACGGTGTGAAAGACGTTGTCCTGGCTGAGGGCTTCGTCAGCTTTGGTCTTCAGACAGGCTTGGTCGACCTTCAGTTCCTGCTGATAGACGGGGGAAAGCCACATCACCATGGGCACCCGCGTCTGCGTGTCCGGAGCAAGGAAATAAGGCGCGGCATGGAGGTAGAGGCCATCCTCGCCAAGAGATTCGCCATGGTCCGACAGGAAGAAAACAGCCGGGATGACATCGGATTGCGCGGCCAGCAGGTCGATCGTCTGAGCGATGATGTGATCGGTGAAACGGATGGAATTGTCATAGGCGTTGACGATTTCATCGGTCGTGCAGTCGGCGAATTCGGCGGTGCGGCAGGCGGGGGTGAACACCTCTGCCTCTTGCGGGTAGCGCAGGTTATAGGCGGGGCCGTGGCTGCCGATCATGTGAATGAAGAGGACGGTGTCGCGTTTCAGGGTGGGAAGGGCGTCCTTGAGCGGGTTGAGGAACACAGCATCGGTGCATTCGCCCTGTGCGCAGGCAGCGGGATCGTCGGCGGGTGTCATGCGGCGGATGTCGGCAACCCGCCCGGCAGTGCCCTGATCGCCGGTGTTGTTGTCCCACCAGAGAACGTCGATATCGGCGTGGGCGAGGACATCGGTCAAGTTTTCCTGCCGGATGCCGTTGTCATAGGAATAGCCGTCACGGGTAAGGTTTGACAGCATGCAGGGCACCGATACGGCGGTAGAGGTGCCGCAGGAGGAGACATCGGTGAAATTCACAATATCGCGCTGGGCGAGTTCAGGTGTGGTGGGGCGGCCATAGCCGTTCAGGCCGAAATTCTGAGCACGGGCGGTTTCGCCGACAAAGACCACGGTCAGAACCGGTTTGGCGGCGGCGGTGATCAGCGGGCCCTTGCGCGCATCCGCCCCCAGTGGGGCCACGGTGACGTTTTTGGTGCGCAGCATCATCTTTGAATAGCGCGCCGCCCCGGCGATGGCTGCGCCCGGTTGATAGCTGGCCAGCACATCCTTGCGTTCGCGGGCCACGGCGGAATAGGCCTTGAAGTCACTGAACAGCGCCCCGGCAAAGACGGCAAGGGCCAGGATGACGGTCAGAGCCCAGCGCCAGATATGCGTGAACAGTGGGGTCGGTCGGATGCGGACCCAGAGCACGGCGGCAGCGGGCAACAGCCCCCAGATCAAGACGTGCATGAGGAAACCGAAGGTGATCAGGTGTTTGGATTCCGTCATGGTGGTGAGCATCGCGTTCTGGATCATTTCGCGGTCGATGATGATGCCGAGGCTGTCCATGTAATAGGACGTGACCGCCGAGAGGATCAGCAGAAAGACCGCGACGGGTTTGAGAAGTGCGCGGAAGCCGAAGAAGGCCAAGGTAAGCAGCGTGAGCATCCAGACGGCGATACCCCATCCGGCGACCTGACGGATATTGCCATCGAAAACGGTCCAGGCGCGGTGCCAGAAGGTGAAATTGTGAGCCGCCATGATGAACAGCGACACACCCAGAACAAGGGCGAGCGCCGGGATTTCGGGCCGTGTCGGGCGGAAGCGGGTGGTGGAAGCGACCTGAGCCGCGGCGATTTTTGACAAGTTCTGCAAGGGAAACGATCCTGAGCCTCGTGGCGCTGCCGATTGTTCGGCACGCCTTTTTCTGCCAACCGGAATAGGAACATCGGGCGCAGGCGGATATTCTACCCCTGTCATGGAACAGCGGTCTGCAACGCAAGTTATAGGCGCGGAAAAAGATCTGTCGGGCGGCGACAGAGGTGGCTGATGGGTTGAGTGGCCGTTAGGCTTGGGTGCCGACCCGAACGCGGTGTCCACTTCGGAAAAGCCTGCGCCGAAGCCTGCGATTCAGGCGTGCGGATCGCGTTTGCGGCTTGATCTGAGCCATCGAGATCTTTTCAGATTCGAATTATTTTCCCAAAATCTTCAGAAAGACTGATCCAAAAAATACATTTTTCGATCATGGCGTCATGGGAGTGGGCGGCAGAAGGGCTGCAATCTCGCGCCGGAAGGAAAGCGCATCGCCGATGTCGGGCTGATCCAGTTCTTCGGCATAGCGCCGCCCGGCATAGGTGGCCCAGGCGATGGGGCCGGGCGCGGCGGCGTCTCCGATCAGCTTGAGCGAGGCGATGCCGCCAGCTTGCCAGTCCTGTGCCTTGATCGCATGGAAAAGCGCATCCTCGGGGGTGCGGCTGGTGACCATGAGGACGGCGTCGCAGGGGATGGTGGTGGTGCGACCGCTCCATGTGCAGGTCAGGCTGGCGGCAGTGGTGTGAATGGCATCGGGGGCGTGGGAGAGGTGGATGGTTACGCCAAGGTCGGAAAGGCGACGCTGGATGGTGGCTTGTTCAAGGGTGTTGTCCGTCCATTCGGCGACTTTCACCGCGGGGGTCACGAAATCCACGGTACAGCCCCGGGCGACCAGAAGTTCGGCCATGACAGAGCCCATATAGAAATGGTCATCGTCGTAGATCAGGACGTTGCCGCCCACGGGTCCGTTGCCTGCCATCAGATCATCCGGTGTGAAGATGGGCATGGCGGGATCGGTTGGGATGGGGTGCAGGTGCAGTCGCGCCACCGCATCGCGCCGCCAGTGACAGCCCGTGGCAATCGCGACATGTTCGATGCCGAAAGACAGGATGTCATCCGGTGTCAGGCGGCTGTCGAGATAGGTTTGGACATTGGGCATGGGGGCGATTTGTCCGGCACGATAGTCGGCCACTCGGCCCCAGGCTGAGAGGCCGGGGAGCATGCGTTCACGTGTGACGCGGCCGCCAAGGGTGGTGGTCGCCTCGGCCAAGGTCACCTGATAGCCGCGTTTGCCGAGGATATGCGCGGCTTCAAGCCCCGCCGGGCCTGCGCCGACGATCAGGACGGACTCCGACTTGCCCTTGGGGTGGACACGTTCGGGGTGCCAGCCTTTGCGCCATTCTTCCATGAACGCCGTGTTCTGGGTGCAGCGGCTTATGCCTTGGGTCATGTCGCCAGAGACGCAGATATTGCAGCCGATGCATTCGCGGATGTCGTCGAAGCGGCCTTCTTCGATCTTCTTCGGCAGGAAGGGATCGGCGATGGAGGGGCGGGCGGCGCCGATGAAATCGAGGATGCCGGATTTGATCTGGCGGACCATCGCATCGGCAGAGGTGAAGCGGCCGACGCCGACGACGGGTTTCGACGTGAGGGCCTTGATCCCCTTGACCAGATCTTCCTGTGCGCCCTCGGGCTTGAAGCGTGAGGTGCCGGAGCAGGCCTCCCACGTCCCGTGTGCCAGATCCCAGACATCCGGCAGGTCGCCGTGCATTTCGATGAAATCGCGCAGTTCGGCGTTTGAAAAGCCCATCTCGCCTGCTTCGTGCAGGGACAGGCGCAGGGAAATGGCAAGCTCTCCCTTGGTTTCCTCGCGCGCCTCATCCACGATTTCGCGAAGGAACCGGGCGCGGTTTTCCAAGCTGCCGCCGTACTCATCCGTTCGGTGGTTCGTGTTGCGTGACAGGAAATGCTGGAGGATGCCAAAGCCATGCGCGCCGTAAAGGCAGATCAGGTCAAACCCTGCGGTCTGCGAGCGGCGAAAGGCGTTGCGGAACCAGCGGCGCAGATCCCGGATATCGGCGCGGTCCATGGTGCGGGCCTGCACGGGATCTGAGGTGAAGGTCAGGATCGGACCACCCGAGACGGCCAAGGGCACCTCGCGGCTGTAGAGGTTGGGGCCATTGATGCCGGAATAGGCAAGCTGGATGCCCGCCAGCGCGCCGTGGGATTTCATCGCTTCGGCCATTCTTGCCAGCGCGGGAATGTCGCGGTCGTCCCAAAGGTGCTGTTCAATGAAGGGGGTGATTTCCGAAGTCGGGTGAATCTCCGTCTGTTCGGTGAAGATCACGCCCCAGCCGCCTTCGGCCTTGGTGCGGCGCATTTCCACGACGGCAGAGGGGTCGCGGTAGCCGCCGCCGTTGCAATGGGGCACCTGATAGAAGCGGTTCTTCGCCAGTTTCGGCCCGATGCGGAGGGGTTCGAAGAGGATGTCGTAGCGGCTGTCGCGCGTATCTTTGGGCATTGGAAACCTCAGAGCGGGCGGTAGTCGTGAAGCTGCGTCTGCATGAGAGCGGCGTCGGGATGATGGTCGACATCGGCGATCAGCAAGGCCGGGCCGGGGCCGGCAGAGGCAAGGATGGCGGCATCCGGGGCCACGATGACAGAGGCACCGCAATAGGTGATGTCGCCTTCGGTGCCGCAGTAATTGGCATAGGCGATGGTCACGGAATGGTTGATGGCATGGGCTGGAACGACGATCCGGCTGACATGGGTGTTGGGTTCGGGGTTCGCGGTGGGAACAAGGATCAGGTCCGCCCCTGCCTCGGCCAGCGCGCGGACGAGGGGGGCGAATTCCACGTCATAACAGATCAGCATGGCTGCCCGCAGGCCGCCAAGATCGAAGGTAGAGACCGCATCCCCTGGCGCGAAGATGGATTTTTCGCGTGGGCCAAAGAGTTGCACCTTGCGGTAATGGCCGATTTCGCGACCTTCGGTGTTGATGGCGACAGCGGCGTTATAAACCGCATCGCCATCGCGTTCGGCATAACCGATGACAATGCCGCAGCCATGGGTGCGGGCAAGCGCGGCGAGGCGCTGGTGCCACGGGCCGCCGCGCGGTTGGGCGCGGGCGGGAATGTCGGGCTGGTTGTAGCCGGGAAGGAAGATTTCCGGCGCGACAAGGGTGATTGACCCCATCGCAGCGGCGGCGCGCAGCGCGGCGTCGAGGGCGGCAAAGGCGGCGTCATCCGATCCGCCGGGCGAGGGACCCTGCCAGAGAGCGATGGGAAAGGACATTGGGCCTCCTGTCCCCTGCGGGCAGGGGGTGTTTCCGATGGGGGCAGGGGGCCGGATTGGCCCCCTGCGTTTGAGGTCACTTCTTCAGATTGGTCCAGATCGCATCATAGAGCTTCTGGGTTTCCGCATCGCATGCCTGTGCAAACACGCCCGGGGTGGCATCGGCGGGCGGGTTGTTTTCCGGGCTGTTCTTGATCGCGTCATCAAGGAAGGGTTCGACCCCCGACACACCCGAAGTGTAGGCCGCGTAATTGGTGACAGCGGCGGCGTTTTCCGGTTCCAGCAGGAAATTCATGAACTTGATCGCGTTGTCGCGGTTGGGTGCATCCTTGAGCAGGACCACGTTATCCATCCACAGCACATGGCCTTCCTTGGGGTAGGAGTATTCGACATTTGCCCCTTCGGCGCGGGCCTTGGCCGAGAAGCCGTTATAGATCATGCCCGCCGCTGCATCGCCCGACACCAGCACGTCCTTGGACGTATCCGACCCGAAGGAGGCCCAGTGCTGCTTGGCATTCAGGAGCATGTCGTTCAGCGCCTTGAGCTGTTCGCGGTCTGTCGAGCATTGCGGGATGCCGAGATAAAGCGAGCCGAGGATCAGGACCTCGTTCTGGCTGTCGAGCACGTTGATCTTGCCCTGCAGTTCGGTCGGCGGATCGAAGATGATGGCGAGCGAGGATATGTCACCTGAATAGACGTCGCGATTGACCGAAAAGGAGGTGCCGCCCCACTGATAGGGGATGGAGGATTTGCGGCCGGGGTCGAAATAGACGTCCATCCACTGTGGCGCGATGTTGCCGTGGTTGGGCATTTCATCGGTCGTGAAGGTGTCGAGCATGCCTTCGTCGGTCATGATCTTGACCATGAAGTCGGCGGGGACGGCCACATCATATTGGCCCATCTTGCCCGCCTTGAGCGAGGCAAGCATGGATTCGTTGCTGTCATAGGTATCGATCGTGACGGCGATCCCGGTTTCAGCCGTGAATTTGTCCACCAGCTCCTGCGGGATGTATTCGAACCAGTGATAGACCGAGAGGGTTCCTTCGGCCTGTGCCGCGCCTGCGAGCAGGGCGAATGCGGTGGCAGTGGTCAGCAGCTTTTTCATGGATAACTCCCGTTGGGTTCAGGATCGGGTTCTTTGCCCGATGCGGTTGGCAAGATAGGACAGCGTGACGAACAGCACGGAGACGGCAAGCATCATGGTGGAAATCGCCATGATATTGGGTTTGATCCCCTGCTTGACCGATCCGAAGATGGCGGTGGGCAGGGTTTCCATCCCCGCCCCTTTGACGAAATTGGTGATGATGAAATCGTCGAGCGAGATGATGAAGGCCAGAAGGAAGCCCGAAATGATGCCGGGCATCATCAAGGGCATGAGAATGAGTCTGAACGCCTGCGCGCGGCTGGCGTAAAGATCGCGGGCGGCTTGTTCGTAGACCTCTTCGATCCCGGTCAGGCGGGCGGCGATGGGCAGATAGGCAAAGGGTATGCAGAAGGTGATGTGGGCCAAGAGGATGGTCATGTAGCCCGTGGTCAGCCCGATGGCGGAAAAGAAGATCAGGCAGGCCACAGCTACAACGATTTCAGGGACCATCAGCGGCAGGTTGATCAGCGCGAAGGTGGCAGATTTGCCCCGGAACCGCCCCCCCCGGATCATCGCGACGCTGGCTGCGACGGCGATGGCTGTGGCGGTGGTGGCGGCGATCAGGGCGATGGTCAGCGAGTTCCACGCAGCGGCCTTGAAGCGCGGGGCTTCGGGGCCGGTGAAGACATCCGCATACCAGCGCCAGGAGAACCCGCCCCATGTGGTGATCGAGGTGGAGCCGTTGAAACTATAGACCGTCACCACGATCAGGGGGGCGTAGAGGATGACAAGGCACCCCACCGCCATGGCCAGAAAGCCGGGATAGTGGCGGACCCCTTTCATCGCGCCTCACCCTTCGCTGCCGCGCGGGCATAGGCCAACAGCACGATCAGGACCAGCGTCATCAGGATCATCGCCGCCGCCGCGCCAAAGGGCCAGTTGCCCTGCGACCCGCGGAACTGTTCGTCGATGAGCGAGCCGATCATGAAGGTCTTGGCGCCGCCCAGCAGATCAGGCGCGAGGAAGGCGCCGAGCGAGGGGACAAAGACAAGGATGCAGCCTGCGATGATGCCAGGTTTCACCACGGGCAGCACGATTTCCCGCAAGGTGACCCAACGGCTGGCGTAGAGGTCGGCCGCCGCCTCGGACAGGGCAAAGTTGTAGCGTTCCACGGCGGCATAGATCGGAAGCACCATGAAGGGCAGATAGCTGTAGAACAGCCCCAGTTGCACGGCGAGATTGGTGTTGACCAAGGGCAGAGGCCCGTCGATCAGACCGATGGACATGAGGCTTTCATTCAGCGGGCCGTTGTCGCGGATCAGGAATTTGAGGCTGACCGTGCGGATCAGAAGGTTCACCCAATAGGGCACGGTTATCAGAAACAGCCAGACTGCGCGGCTGCGGGCGGGGCGGGTGGCGATGAACCAGGCCGTGGGAAAACCCACGATCAGGCAGATCAGCGTGGCCACCGCCGCCTGCCAGATCGAGCGCCAGAAGATGTTGATATAGGTCCATTCGAGTGTGGGGGGCTCATCCCCGAAAAGGCCGCGGTTCAGAAAGAACTGGTCATAGGCGGCGAGGGTGAAATCCCAGATCACGCCGCCGCGGAATTCCTTTGTCAGAAAGGAATAAACGGCCATCAGAAGGACAGGGATGACGAGAAAGATGCCGATCATTGCCCAGGTTGGCAGCAGAAGCGGCCCGACGATGTTGCGGTAGCCAGTGCCGCCGCCCTTGTCGCGCTGGGGAGGCATCCCGGCCATCAGTCCGCCAGAAGGCGGGCCGCGCCTTCCTCCAGATGCAGGGCAACGCGGGTGCCGGGGGCGGGGACTGCGATCCGGGCGGAGTTTTGCAGGCGGACGTGGAATTCCTCGCCCGTGGCGAGGCGGGTCAGGAGTTGCAGATCGGTCCCCAGATAGACCACGCGTTCCACCGTGACCTCAAGCTCACCGCGATCCGCGATGGACAGACGTTCCGGGCGGATGGACAGCTGATGGGGGCCGAGGGTTTCCGAGGATGCCGGGCAGGTGATCCGGTGGCCGCCCGGCAAGGTGACGTTCGCCTGACCACCGCTGATGCTGTCGACGGTCACTTCCAGAAGGTTTGTCTCGCCGATGAAGTCGGCGACAAAGCGATTGACCGGGGTTTCATAGATATCGCGGGCGGTGCCGATCTGCTGGACATGCCCCTGTGACATGACAGCGATGCGATCCGACATGGTCAGCGCCTCTTCCTGATCATGGGTCACGAAGATGAAGGTGATGCCGGTTTCTTCTTGCAGGGATTTCAGTTCCACCCGCATCGCCTGCCGCAGTTTCAGGTCGAGCGCCGAGAGCGGTTCATCAAGCAAAAGCACCTTGGGTTCCGGTGCCAAGGCACGGGCGAGAGCCACGCGCTGTTGCTGGCCGCCCGAAAGCTGGGCGGGCAGGCGGTCTGCAAAGGCGGACAGATGCACCATTTCCAGCATTCTGCCGGCACGACGCCGACGGTCATCGCTGCCCATGCCCTTCATCTTCAACCCGAAGGCCACATTGTCGAGCACAGACATGTGCGGAAACAGGGCGTATTGCTGGAACACCGTGTTCACGGGGCGATGGTTCGGCTCCAGCCCGGCGATGTCTTCCCCGAAAAGGCGAATCTCGCCTTCTGACACGTCTTCGAACCCGGCGATGCAGCGCAGAAGCGTTGTCTTGCCACAGCCGGACGGGCCCAGCAGGGTGAAGAATTCGTTATCCGATATGGACAGCGAAATGCCATGCAGGGCCGTCGTCGTGCCATAGCGCTTGACCACATTGCGAATGTCGATGGCGGTTGACATGCGGCCCCATACCCCTTGGACTAGGGGCAAAGGTTAAGTTTGACGCGAAGTGGGGGTATATACCCCCAGAGAGGTATGATGCAGCCCTTGCCGAACAGTGCCGAGGTGCAACTGGCGCAGGTGATCCGTCGTGTTGGCGCGCCGGGGTTCGAGAACGCCTTGATGGGCTGGTTTCGGCGCTGCGTGGCACCGGACAACCTGATCGTGCTGGCGTATCGCGATGTGGGGCCGCCCCAGGTTCTGTTTCGCCAAAGCGATCATCCGCAGGTGTTTTCGCAGCTGGATGATACTTATCTGGCCGGGGCCTATCTTCTGGATCCCTATCACGATCTGCACATGTCGGGTGTGCCAGCCGGAGCCTATCGATTGCGCGATGTGGCCCCAGACGCTTTTCACCGGAGCAGGTATTACAGCGAGTATTACCAGCAGACGACCTTGCTGGATGAGATCACCTTCATGGTCTATCCCGCGCAGAACGTGTCGCTGAACCTGTGTCTGGGCCGCGATGCGGCCTCTGGCCAACCATTCAGCGCGCGCGAGGTCGAAGTTTGCCACCGAATTGCGCCGGTGGTCATCGCCCTGGCCGAGGCGCATTGGCAAGGATTGTCAGCCGAGTCCGCCGCGCCGGGAAATGTTGTGGCACAATTGGTGCGCGCGCTGGGCGATGCGCATGGCATCCGGCTTTCGCCTCGGCAGGCCGAGGTGGCGCTGCTCATCCTGCGCGGACATTCGACCGTATCGATCGGACTGCGGCTTGGCGTAAGCGGTCAGACGGTGAAGGTGTTCCGAAAGCAGCTTTATGCGCGTTGCGGGCTTTCTTCGCAGGCAGAGCTGTTCGCGCTGATGCTGCCGCTTCTGACGGTGGGGCAGCGAGAGGCAAAGCTGTCTGGCGGTCATGCGGCCTATCACGACATGCTGACGTAAGGGCCGGAATGGAAAATCACTTTTGACCATGCGAAGCGAACGGTGCCGGGTTTTTGCGATTTTTCGACCGTTGGAATGGATTGCTGCCAACAAAGAAACGATCCGTTCCCTGAAACCGACAACATTTATGAATGGGGTGATTGACGTGGCGTAAGTCCATCGTCACCCTCGGACCAAGGCAGCGGTTGGGGATAACTGGATGCCTGGCGCTGCGGGGGGTGCCGATGACTGGATTGAAACGCATCCTTCACGTCGAAGACGATGAGGATATCTTGATGATTGCCCGCCTCGCGCTTGCCGATCTTGGCGGGTTTGAGGTGTTGCAATGTTCATCGGGAGCACAGGCCATAAGCGGCGCGGCCGCATTCGCGCCGGATCTGTTCCTGCTGGATTACATGATGCCCGAAATGAACGGGATGCAGACTTTGAAGGCCTTGCGCGCCCAGCCGGAGTTCGCGCGGACCCCGGCCATCTTCATGACGGCCAAGGCGATGGATGCGGTGGAGTCCGAGTTTGCGGAGATGGGTGTGCTTGGGCGCATCACCAAACCCTTTGACCCCGTCGCGCTGCCGGCCGAAATCCGCCGCATCTGGGCCCAGCGCCCGACGGGCGCCTGAGCGCCGGATCAGACCGGGATCAGCGTCGCTTCAATCTCTTCCATAAGGGCGGCGAGCCCGGCGATGACCTCATCCGTCACCGGATGGGCTGCGTCTGAGTCATGCCAAGGATCGAGGAGTTCATCCGCCACCGCTGCGGCTCGACCGAGACGTTCAAAACCCAGGGTCGGGGCCACCCCGCGGATCTTGTGCGCATCTTCCTGCAATTGTCGCAGCATCGCGGGCGGTGCGGCGTTCGGATGAGCCAAGCCGAGGAACACGGACAGGCGTTCGCGACGCGGCGGCAGCGTTCCGATAAAATGGGCCCGGATCGGCGCCAGTCGGGCGGCCATATCGGCTTGTTGCGGAACGTCGGCATGAAAAGTCATTTTCGGTCAGTCCTTCAGCGGAAAATCTATAACGAAGGTACTGCCTTCGCCGAGTGTGCTTGTGTAGGTCACGGTGCCGCCATGGGCCGCCATGATTTCCTGTGCGATGTTCAGGCCAAGGCCGGTGCCGCCATGGCTGCGGCGATCAGAGGAATCGACCTGAGTGAACCGGCCGAATACCTTTTCGCGAGAGTCCGGCGGGATGCCGACGCCGTGATCTTCGACCTCGACCATGATACGGTCTGCTTTGGTCACGATACGCAGGAGAACGCGTTCGCCACGGCGTGAGAACTTGACCGCGTTGGACATCAGATTGTCCAGCACCTGATGCAAGCGGTCGCGGTCGGCGTGAACGATGACCATTTCCTCAGGCGGCGTGAAATCGAAGGTAATGCCGTAAGTCTGGGCGAAGGTTTCCATCGAGCCGATGCATTCCTCGACAATCGAGGCGAGATCGATTTCATCAAAGTTATAGCTCATCTGGCCGGATTCGATCTTTTGCAGATCCAGAAGATCGTTGATCAGGGCGGACAGGCGGATGCTGTTTTTATGCGCGATTTCAAGGATGTTGCGGGCCTTGACCGGGTCATTTTCATAGGCCCCTGTGCGCAGCAGGCCCAGCGCGCCGTTGATCGAGGTGAGCGGCGTGCGCAATTCGTGGCTGACGACGGAAACGAATTGCGATTTCACCTCGTAGGCGGCCTGCACGTTGTCGCGTTCAAGGCGCAGTTCATCGAGTTGGTCCAGACCGCGGCGATAAAGGCGCAGGAAGATGATCGAACATTCGATCACGAAGAACAGCACGAAGACGACGGTGAAGAGCTGCAGCCACAGGAAGCTCTGGATCGGCGGCATCACGTGAAGCAGGTCGGCGATCGGAATGTAAAGGAAGCAGGCTGCATACATGACCAGACGCAACAGAAGGATCTGCGGGATCTGATGGTTGTTCACGGCGGCAAAAAGCCCGGCTGCAAACAGGAAGAATAGCGGCATGAAGTGGGAGGAGATGCCCTCCATATAGGCCACGATGGCGGCCCAGAGCACAATCGCCGTGGTACTTTGCACAGCCGATAGCAGCAAAAGATCCCGGTAGCGCCGCGCCTCGCGCAGGCTGCCGCCTTGCCATTTCACGATTCGCAGTGACAGCCAGGTGTCGCAGAATTCGGTGAACTGGATGAACAGGTAGCACAGCACCGCAACCTGCAGGTTGTAGTAGAAACCGCAGAGCAGGGCAGCGGCGGCATAGATCGTCTGACGTTTCCAGAACAGTTCAAGGCTGCCGTTCACATAATCCCGGACCTGCTTCTCAAGGCGGGTCGCGCTGGTTTCCATCCGCAACGCCGAACGCAGATAGCGGCGCACGCGCATCGCCGCCGAGAGGCGGTGATTTCGCGGCGTAGCCGGGGCTTCGGTGTACGGGGCAGATGTCATGCTCTGGTCGAGCCTTTCGTTCAATGCAGGCGCATCCGACGCAGGGCGTCCTTGGCGAATTCAGCCGGTGCCGGAATGAGTTGTTCGGGATCTGCCAAGCGGCGGAAATCCAGCAAAAGGAAAGTTGTGTCAATGCAGGTCGTGCGATGCGGAACATAGTCCGTCTGCACAAAAGTTCCTTCGGCGTCAATGGCATCACCGATTGCGAACTCAGACAGGAAGCGTTCCATCAGGCCGGGCTCTGTCAGGCAGAAGGTGGTGCGATGCGGATAGGGGTTGCGACCCGGTTCATGCAGGGCGGGTTCAAGCGAAATGTCGATCAGCAATCGCCGTTCCGGGCGTTCAAGCAGCAAGAGATCGGCGACCTCACCAAAGACCTTGAACGACTGAAAGTAGCGCGGCATTGCCAAACCCCCGGATTCTGGCCACGCATGCCTTGCCCTTGTGGGGCGGTCGGGCAGAGGGGCCCGGACAGCGCGGTACAACCATCCGAATGGACGTGCAGTTGGACCATTTTATGGTGCTCTTGCGGTGATTTATGGCGATCCTGCGGAACTGCGCCCGAAATCGCGCAAAAGATGACTTCATCCTTGATCTTTCACGCGCGGGGCGATTGTTTAGCGAATGTGAACAGTGTGGGCTCTGGGTAGGTGATTCATGTCGCCAAATGTAAAGGACAGCCAACATGGTGCGTCTGAGCATGTGACCACAATATGTTGTAAGCTAAGGATTTTTTCGGTTTGCGGAATTGCCACAGTTTTGCCAGATTCCCCGATTTTGGCTAAAATGGGTTGGATTTTCCGGAAGGGCGTGACTGTAGTTTGTTAATGATTGTTTATACTTGAGAGCGCTATGGTCAGTCTTCCTCCGCATCGGCAGGATGCAAGGTTCGCAGAAGTGTCTGTGACCGAAGGGCCCGAAGGGGGAGCAACCCCTCATTTGACCGGCGACGACGAGACCATGAGACCAGGACAGGCAATGCTGACGACGACGCTATCTTTTCAAAACATGCATCAGCACGGCGATCTTTTCGTCAATTTGCTGCGGGCGCGGCGCAAGTCGTTCATCGTCAGGAACAACTGGCGTTTGCCCGAGGCCGAGGGCATGGAATTCGATCAGTACGACACCCCGGCCAGCCGCTGGATTGCCGTTCATGAGAAGGGCGAGGTTCTCGCAGGCGTGCGCCTGACGCCGACCACGGCGCGGGTGGGGATGTACACCTATATGATTCGCGACGCCCAGCGGGGCATGCTGGATTCGATCCCGTCTGATCTGATGGATTTCGAGGCACCGGTTGATCCCAAAATCTGGGAAGCCTCGCGCATCTTCGTGTCGAATGCCGTTCCCGCGAAGCTGCGGAAAAAGGTTCAGGGCGATCTGATGTATGAGATGATCCGCACGGCTCGGTCTTTGGGTGCCCAGAAGATCATCGCTTTCGGCCCGGCGGTCTGGCCGCGCTGGATCGGTCGTCTTGGCCTGCGGGCAGACCCCGCAGGACCCATCATGGAACTTGACGGTGTGAAGGTTCAGGTCGCTGTGATGAACCTCGACCCCCGTTTGCATTAAGCTCGCCGCGCAGACGGGCGAGATCTTCGCTCAGCACCTGACGGAGCAAACCTTCGTAGGCAGAACGTTCCTGTTCACCCCGATAGCGTGCCAGCGAACGCTGCGGCAGGGAGCGCGGCAGGGCAGGCGTCTTGCCAACGGTTTCCAGTTTGCGTTCCACGGCAGCGGCGGCCTTGTTGATGGATTGTAATGAGCCGAAGCGCGTGAGCGCGCCCAGCGAGGTGCGATCCCCGACCATCACCGAAACGCCCTGACCTACAAGGATCGAGTCGTTGATGTGAATCTGGATGTCTTCGGGCGTCAGGCGGCTGCGGTTGTGGCTGACACAAAGGAAGGTGCCATTCCCCCGATAGGACAGAATGCTGCCTTCGCCTTCGGTCGCCTCGGCCAGCGCCTGCGCCACAAGGCGCAGATGGGCGAGGAACTCCGCCGGGCGATTCTCGGCATGGATGCGTTCGATATCCACGATCTTGATCGCCATGACATTCGACGTGAACAGCTTGGCGCGCGTAAGCGAAAGGATGTAATTCTCGAAGGACAGGTAGCCGATTGTGCGCGGCACCTGACCCAGATCCAGCGGATCGTTGAGGGACAGGGCGGGAAGCGTGCGAAGCTCACGCTTGAGCCGTTCGATGGTTGTCAGGCCATCCTCGACCCGGTTGCGTTCTTCGACAAGGCGGTAGGCCATGCCGATCCGCGCGCTGAGTTCCAGCAGGTCGAACGGTTTGGTGACGTAATCGGTGGCCCCAGCCATGAAGGCGCGTTCGATGTATTCGCGCTGCGACATCGCGGTAAGCATCAGGATCGGGGTATGCGTGTAACCCGAAAGGCTGCGGATTTCGCGGCAAAGGGCGATCCCGTCCATGCCGGGCATCTGGATATCAAGAAGCAGGCAATCGAAGGGTGTGGTGGTTGCTGCGATCACACCCAACGCTTCATGCGCCGACCGGGCGCGGGCCATGCGTTCATGTCCGGACAGGGCAAGCGCCTCTGCCAGCAGATCGAGGATCGTATCGTCGTCGTCGACGGCAAGAATTTTCATGCTGCAACCAGCTGCCTGAGGGCGTCCGCCTGGATTGGCACACTACTCAAGACGCACGGCCGGACTTCCGCACGAGACACACTTCACCAACATCACGTAACGGCTTGTCTTCGGGCAAATGATGGCCGCAGCGCGGCAGAAATCCGGCGATTTGGCTTTTGGGGCCGGAAATCCTGAATTTGGGGGGCGTTTGTTTCGCTTTCGGGCAGGGTTGGGCGGCAGGTCCTGCGACCTCAGGCACCAATCTTTTTCACCAGATGCTGCGGGTGGAGCGGCCGGGTGCATAAGCTGAAGCTGAGGTAAACAATTTCATACAAGGAAAATAATTTGACGCGCATTGCTTGCCGCGTTTAGCTTTCGGCCAACACACGAAGAATAATGCACATGGAGGGTAGATTGAAAAAGCGTGTTGCAGTCATTGGTGCCGGACCGTCTGGCCTGGCCCAGCTCAGGGCGTTCCAGTCGGCCAAAGCCAAAGGTGCCGAGATCCCGGAAATCGTCTGCTTTGAAAAGCAGTCGAATTGGGGTGGTCTGTGGAACTATACGTGGCGGACCGGTCTCGATGAGAATGGCGAGCCTGTCCACGGTTCCATGTATCGCTACCTGTGGTCGAACGGACCGAAGGAAGGGCTGGAATTCGCTGACTATTCCTTTGAGGAACATTTTGGAAAGCAGATCGCCAGCTATCCACCCCGGGCCGTTCTGTTCGACTATATCGAAGGCCGGGTGAACAAGGCAGGCGTTCGGGACTGGATCCGCTTTTCAACGCCGGTGCGGTTCGTGCGCCATAACGCGGACACGGGCATGTTCACCGTAACTGTGCACGACATGAAGAATGACCATGTCTATGAGGAAGAGTTCGACAATGTGATTGTCGCCTCGGGCCACTTCTCCGTGCCCAACGTGCCGGAATATCCCGGCTTTGACAAATTCAACGGCCGTCTGCTGCACGCCCATGATTTCCGGGACGCGCGCGAGTTCAGCGGCAAGGATATTCTGATCCTTGGATCGTCATACTCGGCCGAGGATATCGGGTCGCAGTGCTGGAAATACGGGGCGAAGTCGATCACGGTCGCGTATCGCAATGCTCCGATGGGGTTCAACTGGCCGGACAACTGGAAGGAAGTGCCGAAGCTGGACCATGTGGACGAGGACACGGCCTATTTCGCGGATGGCACGTCAAGGAAGGTGAACGCGATCATCCTGTGCACCGGCTACAAGCACCACTTCCCCTTCCTGCCCGATGATCTGCGGCTGAAGACCAAGAACCGGCTTGCGACGGCGGACCTCTACAAGGGTGTGGTCTGGGTGAACAATCCGAAGCTGTTCTTCCTTGGGATGCAGGACCAGTGGTTCACCTTCAACATGTTCGATGCGCAGGCCTGGTGGGTGCGCGACGCGATCATGGGGCGGATCGCTATTCCTTCGGACAAGGCCGTGCTTCTGAAGGATGTCGAGGACCGCGTGGCGGGCGAGGATGCGGGGCAGGATGCCCATGACGCCATTCACTATCAGGGTGATTATGTGAAGGAACTGATCGCCGAGACGGACTATCCGTCCTTTGATGTGGATGGTGCCTGCGAGGCGTTCTTCGAGTGGAAGGACCACAAGAAGAAGGACATCATGGGGTTCCGCAACAATGCCTACAAGTCGGTGATTACCGGCACCATGGCGCCGGTGCATCACACGCCGTGGAAGGATGCGCTGGAAGATTCGATGGAAAGCTATCTTCGGAACTGACGCGCCTGAATGCGCTGACGCAAAGGCCCCGGCATCCTGCCGGGGCCTTTCTGCGTTGGGTGTCGATGAAAAACGTGATCAGTTTTTGTGCAGACGCATGATGATCGGGCCGCGCTCCGGCCAATTCGTAAGCGACGTTGGAATCTGCGGAAACAAAGTTGCCCCTGAGTAAGAGTCCGCGTCGGTTGGCCGCACCTTTGTGGTCTACTGAAGCACGCAAGCCGTGCAGCACGAAACGCAACGGCATCGCCAACAGGGGAAACAATCATGGAAGAACAGATCGCCGCCCTTGCGGCAGAGCTAGCGACCTTGAAGGAAAGCGTGGCGGGGACGAACCGGACCACCGCCGAAACATTCTACTATCTGACCATCCCGCTTATGGTTCTGATCCATGCGGGCTTTCTGTCCTATGAGATGGGGGCGTCGCGGGCCAAGAACGCGCTGGCATCGGGGATCAAGAACATCCTTGCCTTCGCCTTCATCATCCCGACCTTCTACTATGCGGGCTGGTTCATCTATTGGGCCTTCCCCACAGGCTTTACCATGGCGCCGGGCCCGATCGGGACGTCGGGGCTGGAATATGCCATCGGCGCGGCCAATCCGGCCGGGTCTGTGATGGGGCCGAACGTGGCCGATAGTGCGACGGGCGTGTTCTTCGGGGCCTTCGCTATGTTCGCGGCGACGACCGCCTCGATCATGTCAGGGGCGCTGATCGAGCGGATCCAGATCATCGGTTTCACCATTCTGGCCATCGTGCTGGGCAGCTTCGTCTGGATCCTTGGCGCAGCCTGGGGCTGGCACGCGGATGGCTGGCTTGTCACGTCGCTGGGCTATCACGATTTTGGCGCATCGGGTGTTGTCCATGCCATCGCGGGCTTCTTCACGCTGGGCGTGCTGATCAACCTGGGTGCGCGGGTCGGCAAGTTCAACCCGGACGGGTCGGCCAACGCCATCGCCGGGCATTCGATGCCGGCTGCGCTGGTGGGCCTGATGCTGATCATCGCTGGTTTCTGGGGTTTCCTCATGGGATGCGTGATCTTCCCGGGTGAGCCGTGGTCCTGGGGGCAGGGGATTTTCCACTCGATCTATGGCACGCCGGTTACGCTTTCGGCGATGACATTCAACATCCTGATGGGCTTTGCCGGTGGGGCCATTGCCGCCTGGGTGATGACGCATGATCCGTTCTGGATGATGTCGGGTGCGCTGGGCGGTATCATTTCCGTCGCGGGCGGGCTTGATCTCTACTGGCCGCCGATGGCCTTTGTGATCGCTGCGATTGGCGGGGTGATCATGCCCTTGGTCGCGCGGTTCGTGGAAAAGATGCAGATCGACGATGCGGTGGGTGCGGTGGCGCTGCATGGCGTTGTCGGGCTGTGGGGGGTGATCGCGGTTGGCATCTTTGCCAGCGGCTATCCCGCGCTGACAACCGAAGGCGCGCCGACCATCACGCTGTACGGGCAGGTGATCGGGGCGTTGGTCATGGCAGTGCTGGGCTTTGTTCCCGGTTATGTCGTGTCGCTGATCCTGAAGAAACTGGGGATGCTGCGCGTCCCGAAAGAGGCCGAGCTGCTTGGTCTCGACAAGGTGAAGGTTCCGGCGGAGGCCTATCCGGAATTCTTCGGCGCAGTAAGCGCCACGAAAACTCCGGCTGAATGAACGGATGCAAAAGGAAGGATCATCATGCTGATTGGAACCAACATCACGGACTGGAGCGCGGTCGACGGGGCCTATTACGCGGGGGCCGGAACCGAGCTGATCTGGCTGATCGCGTCGATCGTGCTGTGTGTCGCTTCGCTTGTCGCGGGGTCACGGCACGAAAGGGCGGCTTATAGCAAGGTAAAGTAGGGCGCAGGCAGTCCGCAAAAGAGCGGAAGGATTGACAGGAAAGGCTCGGGCATCGCCCGGGCCTTTTCAGTTTTCTGCCGCAAGGCGTAGTTCGGGGAAACAAATTTTATCATGAATAAAATTTTCCTCGCCTTGTGGGGTGGGCCGTGTTTACTGTCTGCGACAGCAGGACGCAGGCGCAGTGCCTGCGGACTGCCAAGTTCACGCGCGGCATCCTGCGGCCCGTGGACGAAAAGGACCATCCGACCGCCGGACCGAAGGGCCGGCGCACCACAGGAAAAGCTGCCCCGGTGCTGACGTCCGCATCGGTACGGCTGTCAAACCACCGGCGCAGAGGGTGGCTGAACACCCCGGAGCCGGACCAACAGGGAACGAGGGAGTAATTCGATGTCTTCAACTGCAAACTCCGGCGAGCTTCACCGCGCGCTGGACTGGAAGGGCGCGTTCTGGGTCGCGGCCGGTGTGCCGCCGCTGGTTCTTTTTTCCATCGGCGGTATCGCGGGCGTGGCGGGGCAAGCGGCCTTTGTCGTCTGGATGCTGTCCATGTGCATGGGCTTTCTGCAATCCTTTACCTATGCCGAAATGGCGGGGATGTTCGGCAACAAGTCGGGCGGCACATCCGTCTATGGCGCGACGGCCTGGCTGCGCTATTCCAAGATGATCGCGCCGCTGTCGGTGTGGTGCAACTGGTTTGCCTGGTCGCCGGTGCTGTCGCTGGGCTGTGTGATCGCGGCAGGATATATCCTGAACGCGCTGTTTCCCATCCCGCTTGCGGAAAGCCAGGTCGTGGTCGATTGGGTTGCGGCGAACATGGCCGCCTATACGGCAGAAACACAGTCCGTGATCGATTTCATGGCAGCGAATGAAGGCGTGGCTGTCGCGGATGCGATCATGGCGGTTGCGACGGCTGAAGGCGTCGCGGCCCTGACGCCGGCGTTCCGCGTGTGGGAGGCCTATGCGTTCACCGTTCCGGGTCTTGGTACACTGCACCTGAATTCGACCTTCGTCATCGGCGCGGTGCTGATGTCGATCATCTTTGCGATCCAGCATCGCGGGATCGCTTCCACCGCGTCGGCGCAGAAGATTCTGGCGATCATCGTGCTGGTGCCGCTGTTTCTGGTCGGGATCGTGCCGATCCTGACCGGGCAGATCGACAGCATGAATGTCACCAACATCGTGCCGCCCACGGCGGCCTATTCGGGTGTCAGCGGCGAATGGAACGTCGGCGGCTGGACGCTATTTCTGGGCGGCATGTATATCGCGGCATGGTCCACCTACGGGTTTGAAACGGCGGTCTGCTATACGCGTGAACTGAAGAACCCAAAGACCGACACGTTCCGTGCGATCTTTTATTCCGGGCTGCTGTGCATCGTGTTCTTCTTTCTGATCCCCTTCTCGTTCCAGGGGGTGCTGGGTCATTCCGGCATGTTGGCCACGGGGATTGTGGATGGAACCGGCATCGCCGAGGTTCTGGGCGGCTTTCTGGGTTCGTCCAATGTGGTGATCCAGATCTTTGTGATCCTGATGATCATGGCGCTGTTTCTGGCGATCATGACGGCGATGGCCGGGTCTTCGCGCACGCTCTATCAGGGCTCGCGTGACGGCTGGCTGCCGAAATACCTGAGCCGGGTGAACAAAAACGGTGCACCCACCGGGGCGATGTGGACGGATTATGGCTTCAACCTCATCCTTCTGGCGCTGGCGTCCGATGTGGGGGGATACTTTTACGTTCTGGCGATCTCGAACGTGGGCTACATCCTGTTCAACTTCCTGAACCTGAACGCTGGCTGGATCCATCGTATCGACTCGCCGCATATGGACCGGCCCTGGAAGGCGCCGACGGTGCTTATCGGGATCAACACGGTGCTGGCTTTCGTCAACGCGTTGTTCCTCGGCGCAGGGGCCAAGGTCTGGGGCTACTCCAACGCGCTCTGGGCGGGGTTGATCTTTGCCGCGCTGATCCTGCCGGTGTTCTACTGGCGGCATTACATCGTGGACAAAGGGCATTTCCCGAAAGAGGCGATGGAAGATCTGGGTCTGACGGACCACGGCGATCTGGGCCCGCGCAGGGCAGGGATCTGGCCCTATGTCGCACTCGTTGCGGGGGCGGCTGTGGTGCTGTGGTCAAACTGGTTCTTTGTGCTGCCAAGCTGATACCCGCGGCATCAAACATAATGTGGAGGGCGGCCTTGTGGCCGCCCTTTTGCCTTCTCGCCAGAGAATCGTCTGCTGGCAGCGATGGCAAGGCGGCGCGTTGATCTGCTCAATCCCCGGGCGGGCTGTGCCTGAATTGCGGTGACGGGCGATAACTCGCTGCAAAGTTTCCCTGAGAGGAAAACTTTTTGCACATGAAGGTTGATTTCAAGGGGGGATGGTTGGAAGGTAGAGGAAAGATAATGTCCAACGGGAGGGACAGGAATGACGAACTCTTGGCGATTTTCAACGCTGGGTGACCGGCACCGCGCGCTTGGCTCGAATCTCGAGGATTGGAGCGGGATGGGAACGGCGTGGTCTTATGACAGTGACCCCGATGCCGAATACATGGCCATCCGCACCAAGGCCGGGCTCATGGATGTGTCGGGCCTGAAGAAGGTGCATATCACCGGTCCAGCCGCCAGCCACGTGATCGAACGTGCCACGACGCGGAACATGGAAAAGCTGATGCCGGGGCGGTCGGTCTATGCGACCATGCTGAACGATCAGGGCAAGTTCATCGACGATTGCGTTATCTACCGTATGGCCCCCAACGCCTTCATGGTGGTGCATGGATCGGGCGGCGCGCATGAGCAGTTGACGATGGCGGCGACGGGCCGTGACGTGTCGATCCGCTTCGACGACAACCTGCATGACCTGTCACTGCAGGGGCCGCTTGCCGTGGACTATCTGGAAAAGCATGTCCCCGGCATCCGCCAGTTGCCCTATTTCGCGCAGATGCAGACCAGCCTCTTTGGCAAGCCCGCGATGATTTCCCGGACCGGCTATACCGGCGAGCGGGGGTATGAATTGTTCGTGCGCGGCCAAGACGCGCCGATGATCTGGGATCGCATCCTGGACGAGGGCAAAGGGATGGGGATCATCCCCTGCCGGTTCACCACGCTCGATATGCTGCGGACGGAAAGCTATCTGCTGTTCTTCCCCTTCGACAATTCCGAGATGTACCCGTTCGAGGATGAAGGCCCGGGCGATACGCTGTGGGAACTGGGCCTCGATTTCACGGTCAGCCCCGGCAAGGTGGGTTTCCGCGGCGCGGAAGAGCATTACCGCCTGAAGGGCAAGGAACGCTTCAAGATCTGGGGTCTGAAGCTGGAGGGCACCAATGTGCCGGGCAACGGCGCTCCGGTGTTCCGGGATGGAAAAAAGGTGGGGCTGGTCACGCAGGCAATGTATTCGCCGCTGAACAAGCACAACATCGCCATTGCCCGCCTGCCGGTCGATTGCGCCAACACCGGCACCAAGCTGGTGGTCAATTGCGCCACGCATGGCGAAATTGCCGCCACGACCCATCCGATGCCCTTCTTCGACCCGGAAAAGAAGCGGCGCACCGCCAAGGATTGAGTCAAGCTGACGGGGCGCGTGGCAGCCAAGCCGCGCGCCCTTTCCATAACCGGGCCAAATCCGGATCGAACCGGGACTGACAGGACCATGACCAAGACCGTATTCGAAAAATCGATCCGCAGCCGCCCTGTCTATGGCGAGTTGCAGCCCCGTCCGGGCACGGCGCATCTGTGCGTGGCCGACGGCGAAGGGGCAGGGGCAGTTTGCGAGCTGTTCGCCAAGGCGGGCGATGGTGCCGACGCGATGCTGGCCAAGACGCACATCATCTATGTCCCCGGCCCGACCGGGACGGATCTTTTCGACAGGCTTTCCGCACTCGGTGCCGCGCAGTGCCACCGCAGCCCGACGTTCTGGGCAGCCGAGCCACGCCTGCGCAAGGTGCTGGCCGATGCGCATATGGGATTGCAGGTCTATCTGGCCGGCACCGAAACCCTGATCGGTCTGGCCCAGCGCGATGTGATGGAGGCTGGTTTGCCCCATGATGCGGTGCAGACCGAACATCGCGGGTCGCTGTCGCGCCGCGTGCAATGCGTGCATTGCAAGGGGATCACCGAGAACGTCACGACCGATCCCTTCACCTGTTCGCATTGCGGGCTGAACCTGTTTGTCCGCGATCACTACTCCCGCCGCCTTGCCGCGTTTCAGGGGGTGAACATTGACGCAGAGGACCCGGGGACCGTTCCCCCGGCCGTGGAGCGGTTCAAATGAGCGTTGGCGCACCCAGAATTGACGTGACCGTGGCCGAGGTGGTGCAGGTCAACGACCTGATCAAACGCTTTCGCTTTGTCCGCACCGATGGCGGCCCAATGCCCACCTTTTCGGGCGGCGCGCATGTCGTGGTGGATATGGATGATCACGGCACGCGGCGGATGAATCCCTATTCGCTGATGTCCGATCCGGGCGATGTGGCGGGCTACGAAATCTCGGTCCGCCGGGATGAGGCGGGGCGGGGCGGGTCGCTGTATATGCACCGCCATGTGGTGGCCGGGATGGCGATGCAGATCAGCTATCCCGTGAACCTGTTTCCTGCCGATGCGCGGGCGAAGAAGCATCTGTTCCTGGCGGGTGGCATCGGGATCACCCCATTCATGTCGCTGATGGCGCAGTTGCAGCCGATGGGGCAGCGGTTTGAGCTGCACTATGCCGTGCGGTCGTTGGATTTGGGGGCCTATGTCACCCGACTGCGCGACACCTATGCCGAACGGGTGCATGTGTATGTGGATGAAAAGGGCGAGGCGATCGATCTGAAAACCCTGCTCTCCACCCAGCCGCTTGGGACGCATCTGTATGTCTGCGGGCCAAAGGGAATGATCGACTGGGTCAAGGCCACGGCCACAGGCATGGGCTGGCCAAAGAACACGGTCCATTCCGAAGAATTCCTCGCCCCGCCCGTGGGCCAGCCGTTCACGGTTGAACTGGCGGCATCGGGCAAGACGCTAAAGGTGGGTGCCGCCCAATCGATCCTTGAGGCAATGGAAGCGGCGGGCGTCGATGCGCCCTATCTGTGCCGGGGCGGGGCCTGCGGGCAATGCGAAACGGCGGTGGTACGCTGCGACGGCCATATCCACCACCATGACCACTGGCTGTCGGATGACGAAAAGGCCAGCCAGAGCAAGATCATGCCATGTGTGTCGCGGTTCGAGGGCAAGACCCTTGTCCTTGACCGATAGGGAGAAAGCCGATGGGTTTCGAGTTCAACACCGAGACGTTCCGAGACGATTTCACCTACCGCAATTCGCCCCGCGCGATTGCACGGTTCCCGTTCCCGTTCGACCGCGACGATTACATGTATTCCGTCAACATGGAGCCGCATGTACCGGGAAGGCCCGGATCGGTGTTCGAACACGCCTTTGACGTGGATGAACACTACCTCGCCGAAATGCGTGACCGCGATCTGGTGCTGAAGGAAGACCCGCTGCGCTGCCAATCCCTGCCGCATATGGAAATGGCGGGCTGGGATCTGCTGGAACTGATCATGGAAAGCAAGGCGCGGGATTATCCCCATTGGTTCGAGCTGCACCGTCAGGGCAACAAGTGGCATTGGATCAACAAGCCGATGCAGATCGAGCAGAAGTTCACCTTCCTCGATGCCTCGACCCTGCCTTACGGCCCGATGGAATACATCACCCGCCAGACGCAGGGCGATTTCACGCTGCAGGACCAGCGCGACGAAAACCTGTGGATCGAGGCCGGGATGGTCACGACGCAAGCGGATTGGTCGCTGGATTTCGACATCGGGATGGGGTTTCACGAATGGCACGCCCCGGTGCCGCTGGCGCATGAAAAGGGCGTTTTCGACCGCGCACTGAAATTCCTGCTCAAGTTGCAGCACGGCGCCCCGGTGCGGCGGTTCAACTGGACGATGACCGTGGACCCGCTTCTGGACACCAGCCCGGAAAACTACCCCAAATGGGGCCCCACGCGGGCCGAGATCACGCCCGAAAACGTGGGACAGCGGCTGCATCTGCGGGTGGAATTGCAGACACTGTGGCGGCTGCCCCGGTCCAATGCCATCGCCTTTCCGATCCGCTGCTATCTGATCAAGTTCGATGAATTGGTCACGCAGCCGAAATGGGCGCGGCGGTTGCACCGGGTGGTGCGCGACATCCATCCCGAATTGGCGGCCTATAAGGGGTTCCTGCGCAATCGCGACACGATGGTGGCCTATCTTTCGCAATTCGACGATGGCGCCCCCACCTCGCCGGGCTGGTGGCCCGAGGACTGACGGGGGAATGACACCTTGACCGATGCGGGTGGCGTGACAACGCTTGGCTTCTTGCTGTTTCCCGGCTTTCCGATGGCCTGCCTGACATCGGCCATCGAACCCTTGCGGGCGGCGAACGAGATTGTCGGTCGCAAGGAATTCGCTTGGACCTTGATCGGGGAAGAGGCCGCGCCGATCCGGTCCAGCGCCGAGGTGCGGTTCGATCCTGATGTCACCCTGACCGAGGCGGCCGGGCTGGACCACCTGTTCTTCCTGTCGATGCCGCAATCGCAGTTTGTCCATCCCAAACGGTCCAACGCTCAGGTGCGCTGGATGGAACGCTGTGGCGTGGTGCTGGGCGGATTTTCGGGGGGCATTTTTCCACTGGTGCGGTCTGGCGTCATGAGCGGGCATGTGTGCTCTGTCCACTGGTGCTATGACGCGGCCTTCAAGGCGGAATTTCCCGATATGGCGGCCAGCCAGTCGGTGATCATCCGCGACCGCCGCCGCCACACGGCCAGTGGATCGGGCGCGGTGTTCGACATGATGCTGCGGATGATCGAAGACAAGCTTGGCCGCGACACGATGACAGAAGTCGCCTGCTGGTTTCAGCACCCCTTCGTGCGGACCGAGGATGTGGTCCAGAAGGTGCCGGTGCAAAAACAGGGCGGCACCGATGACATGCTGCCCGACTCGATCCGCCGCGCGATCCGGGTGTTTTCCGACCATATCGAGGACCCGGTCCAGATTTCGGACGTGGCGGAATCGCTTGGGATATCTGAGCGCCATCTGGAACGCAGCTTCAAGCAGGCGACGGGGCAAAGCCCGTTGAAATACTATCGCCTGATGCGGCTGAAAAAGGCGCGGCAGAAGGTGCTTTATTCCACCCAGTCGATCACTGAAATCGCGCTTTCGGTGGGCTATGCCAGTTCCACCCCGATGACGCGGCATTATGCCGAGGCGTTCGGTGTGAACCCCGCCGATGAACGGCGGCGATTGGTGGGCTTGCGCGGGCTGACCGGGGCCTTGCCGCCGTCGGACTGATCAGGCCAGCCCCAGCGTGGCGATTCCAGCAAAGACGAGCGCGACACCCGCCCATTGGGCGGGGCGCATGGGTTCGTCGAGGAACTTCCAAGCCAGCAGGATTGTGACAATCCCGAAGATGGACGAGGCGACAGCCGCGAATTCTGCATTGGGCAGGCCACCTGCCAGCGTAACGGCGGTCAATGCGCCAACGTCGAGACAGCCCATCAGAAACAGCGCGGGCCAGATGCTAGCTATCCCGCCCAGCCCCGGGCGGCGCTGGATCAGCCAGATCAGCGCAACAGCAAGAGAGGTGATCCGCGTTATGGCGGCGACTAGCAGATGCGCGCCCGTTTCCGCCGACCATTGGGCGAGGCCGAAGGTCAGGGCAAAGCTGACACAGGCGAGTGCCGCCCAGGCCGCAGCGGCAATGCGGCTGCCAGAGGACGCGCCGCCTTCGCCGCGGGCAACGGTGGCCACGCCCAGCACGACGGCCAGCACCGCCAGCCAGACCAGCGGGCTGCTGTCTTGCCCGCGTGCAATGGCGAACAGCACCGACAGCACGGGATAGGCCCCGCAGATCGGGGCGACAAGGCTGACGGGGCCGATGGTGAAAGCGCGGTAAAGGCCAAGGTTGGCGACGACGGCCGTCACCCCGGCTGCAATGGCAAGGGCGGCTTGTTCAGGGCCGATTGCATCCCAACCGCCTGTCCACAATGCCACGGGCAAGAGCGGGATCAGTCCAAAGGCCGTGACCACGGCCACCATGGCGGCAACATCCGCCCTCCCGCCGATGCGGCGAACAGTGAAATCGTGCAGCCCCCAGAACAGCGCGGCCAGAAGCCCCAGAGAGAGCGAGATCATGGCCTGATTCCGTTGGATTGCATAAGATGCTCCGTGATGGCGCTTGCCCGACTTGACCGCTTTAGATATTCTTTTTGTGAAACAGTTTTTACGCTGATGCAACTCTGCTGCAGGAGAGGGCCATGCTTGATCTTTATCCCAAGGTGATCCCTGGCCCACCGCGCCCCAGCCGCATCCTGACGCCCCTGTCGGCGCAGCCGCATTCTGGGCAAGAACGTTATGAGGTGCCGGGAAATGGCGCAATCCTGATCCGGCTGGGGGCTGGGGACAGGGTCACGGTCAAGAATCCCGAAGGTGGGCAGCGCGCGGAACTTGTGGCCGCCGATGAAACGGGCCGAATTGATGCCGCAGTATTGGGTGTAGCGGCCAATTCCGATGCCGCGGGGCTGAAGGCGCTGCTGGCGGCCGGGCCGCGGCTGGGTAGCGGCCTGGGAGGCTTGCGGATTGGGCTGGAACGGCGCGGGATTGATCTGGGGAAGGCGGGGGCGATTTCGCTCTTTGGTGCGGCAACGCCTGCCGGGACAGAGGAGAGCTTTACCGTCACCCGTGACGGGGTGTTGGTCATCGCCGCACCCGGGGGGGACATGGCCCCGGATGCACAGGACAGCGCCACGCCCATCGCCGTGACGGTTCGTCGGTCGACCCTGTTGACGGTGAAGCAGTTCGACCTGCCTGATCCGCTGGCCGATCCTGTGCTGGACCTGCGGGTGAAATCCGCCACTGCGCAGGCCTATTTCGTGAAGGCAGGCGATTACATCCAGGTCATTGATGTGGATGGCCGCCAATGCACCGATTTTCAGGCCTTTGCTGCGCGCAAGCTGGACCGCGGGATCGAACATGCGCTGGATGTGACCACCTCGCGCACGCTGATGGGGCATGCCTATTCGATGCCCGGCCTGCATTCGAAATACTTCGATCAGGACATGCTGCCCTTGCTTGAGGTCGTGCAGGACACGGTGGGGCGGCATGATGCCTTTGCGATGGCCTGTGCCGCGAAATACTATGACGACATCGGCTATCCGGGCCATGCCAACTGTTCCGACAATTTCAACGGCGCGCTGGCGGAATACAATGTCACCGCGCGGCCGGGTTGGATGGCGGTCAATCTGTTCTTCAACACCGGGATAGATGCGCATGGCGTGCTGTATTCGGATGAGCCGTGGTCGCGTCCCGGCGACTATGTGCTGTTCCGCGCGCTGACCGATCTGGTCTGCGTGTCATCGGCCTGCCCGGATGACACGTCGCCTGCAAATGGCTGGTATCTGAGCGATATCCATGTCCGCACCTATCCGGGGGCGGAGAAATTCAGCCGTGCCATCGCCTGGCGCGCCACCCCAGAGTCGGAGCCGAAGATGACCAAGGACACCGCATTCAGCGAAAAGACCGGGGCGCTGACGCGCAATGTCGTGGAATACAAGGGGTACTGGCTGCCGCAGGTCTATTCCTCGAACGGCGCGATCGAGGAATATTGGGCCTGCCGCGAAAAGGCGGTGGTGCTGGACCTGTCGCCCTTGCGGAAGTTCGAGGTGACGGGCCCGGATGCCGAGGCCTTGATGCAATACACCCTGACGCGGGATGTGAAGAAGCTGTCGGTGGGGCAGGTGGTTTATTCCGCCATGTGTTACGAACATGGCGGCATGATCGACGACGGCACGCTGTTCCGTCTGGGGAAGGATAACTTCCGCTGGATCGGCGGGGATGATTACGGCGGCATCTGGCTGCGCGAACAGGCGGAAAAGCTGGGCCTGAAGGCGATGGTGCGGTCATCCACGGATCAGTTGCACAATCTGGCGGTGCAGGGGCCCAACAGCCGCGAGATCATGCGCCGGATGATCTGGACCGCTGCGCATCAGCCGACAATCGACGAGTTGGGCTGGTTCCGTTTCACCATCGGCCGCGTGGGCGGGCCAACCGGCGCGCCGGTCGTGGTGTCGCGCACGGGCTATACCGGCGAATTGGGGTTCGAGGTGTTCTGCCACCCAAAGGACGGAATCGAACTATATGATGCGATATGGAACCATGGGCGCGATCTGGGGCTGCGGCCCATGGGCCTTGCCGCGCTGGATATGGTGCGGATCGAGGCGGGGCTGATCTTCGCGGGATATGATTTCAGCGACCAGACCGATCCGTTCGAGGCAGGCATCGGCTTTACCGTGCCGCTGAAATCCAAGACCGACGATTTCATCGGGCGCGAGGCGCTGATCCGCCGCAAGGAGAACCCGCGCTGGAAATTCGTCGGTCTGGACATTGATGCGGCTGTCGATGTGGGCCATGGCGACTGCATCCACATCGGCCGTGCGCAGGTGGGTGAGGTGACGTCGTCCATGCGTTCGCCCCTGCTGGGCAAGAACATCGCGTTGGCGCGCGTGGATGTGGCCCATGCCGAGGTGGGAACGGCAGTGGAGGTGGGCAAGCTGGATGGCCAGCAGAAACGCCTTCCCGCGGTGATCGTGCCGCTGTCGCATTACGACCCGAAAAAGACCCGGCCGCAAAGCTGAACGGCAGGCTTTTCCAGTGGCAGCGGGGCAGGGATTGCGGTAATCCGCGCCTATCCCGCTGCCATTTCCGAAAGGACGCATGATGAAGGCTGCTGTCGTTACCTTCCCCGGTTCCAACTGTGATCGTGATCTGGCGGTGGCCTTTGAACGGGCGGGATGGGATGTGGTGCGGGTCTGGCACAAGGATGCCGATCTGCCGAAAGGTGTCGATGTGGTGGGGGTGCCGGGGGGCTTTTCCTTTGGCGATTACCTGCGCTGCGGGGCCATTGCGGCGCAGTCGCCGATTGGTGGTGCGGTCAAGGCCCATGCGGCGCGCGGCGGCTTTGTACTGGGCGTGTGCAACGGGTTTCAGGTGCTGACCGAGATGCAGCTTCTGCCCGGCGCGCTGATGCGCAATGCGGGGCTGAAATTCGTCTGCCGGATGCAGAAACTGCGCGTGGAAACCACCGACAGCGCCTTTACCGCAGGCTATGCGCGCGGCTTGGAAATTACGGTGCCGGTAGCGCATCACGACGGGAATTTCACCATCGATGCCGATGGATTGAAGCAATTGCAGGATCAGGACCGCATCGCATTCACCTATGCCGGCAACCCGAACGGGTCGATGGCCGATATTGCGGGGATCCTGTCCGAGAATCGCCGTGTGCTGGGAATGATGCCCCATCCCGAGCGGGTGGTTGACGCAGCGCAGGGCGGAACCGATGGCACGGCGATGTTCACGGCGCTTTTGGGCGGGTTGGCGCTTGCCTGATGGGGGCTTGCGGCCCCTCTGCTTGAAGCTGGGGGCCGGGCGGGCCTAGATTGCCGCCATGAGTGATGCGACCAATCCAATCCATGACGCAGAGGCCGAGCCGGGCATTTCCTGGCGCGTCAAACTGGCGATTGGCTTGATGGTGATTCTTGCGGTGGGCATCGTGCTGGTGACCAATCGCTGGCTGTCGGAGCGATTTACCGAGACGACCCGCAACCGGGCGGAATTGCGCATCGCATTGTATTCGGGGAACATGGTTTCCGAATTGCAGCGCACGTCGGTCGTGCCGCTGTTGCTCGCGGGTGATCCGGCGCTGGTCGAGGCGCTGCGCGCCAGGAGCTATCCCGACACATCCCAGAAGCTGATCCGGGTGCAATCCGAGATCGGCGTCGCGTCGATCATGCTGATTGATGCCGATGGGCGCACAGTGGCCGCCACCAACCGCAACCTGTTGGGAACGAACCACCGCGCAAGCGGATATTTTGTGGAAGCGGTGCGAAACAAGGACACCGTCTTTACCGCGCAGGCGCGTGAGGGTGGGGGGTTCGACTTCACCTATTCGCGGTCTGTGATGATGGATGGCAAGGCGGGCGGCGTGATCGTCGTGGCGGTCGACCTGATGAAATACGAACGCGCTTGGGCCGGGTTGCAGGATGCGGTGATGGTGACCGACAGCGAAGGAACGGTGATCCTTGCCACCGAACCGCGCTGGCGTGGCCTGCCGATGGAAGAGGCGCTGGCGGTGCGGGATGCGCCTTCGGCGCTGAGCCGGGCGATCCAGGCCACGGCGGATTGGGCGCAATCGCCGCCCGATGCCTATGTCCGCGGTGAGGCGGTGATGAAGACCGAGGCGCGGGTGCCGTTCCGGGGTTGGCGGATGGTGACATTCACGGCCTATGACTCGGTCCGCGAACGGGTGAACGGGATTTTGGCGCTGGAGATCATGGGGTTTGCCATCTTGATGGCGCTGACCTTCTATTTCCTGTCTCGCAAGGCATGGTCGCAGAGCGTGAGCTTTCAGCGGGAATCGGCAGAACTGCGGATGCTGAACGCGCGGTTGCAGCGCGAGATTGCGGAACGCGAAAAGGTGCAGAAAGACCTTGCCGTGGCGGAGCTTACGCTGGCGCAATCGTCCAAGCTAGCGGCGCTGGGTGAGATGTCGGCGGCGGTAAGTCATGAATTGAATCAACCGCTTGCGGCGATGAAAACCTATCTGGCGGGCGCGCGGCTGCTGTTGCAACGGAAGCGCCCGGAAGAGGCGCTGTCGTCGTTTCAGCGGATCGACGACCTGATCGAACGGATGGGCGCGATCACGCGGCAGCTGAAATCCTATGCCCGCAAGGGCGGCGAGGCGTTCGAGCCGGTGGACCTGCGGGCCTGCCTTTCCAGTGCGCTGTCGATGATGGAGCCGCAGTTGAAGTTGCGGGTGGTCAAGATCACCCGGACCTTGCCGCGCACACCGGTGATGGTGATGGCGGATCGCATAAGGCTGGAACAGGTGATCATCAACCTGCTGCGCAACGCGCTGGATGCGACGCGGGATCGGTCGGATGCGCAGATCGATTTGATCCTGTCATCGGGCGATGTGGCGCTGCTGGCGGTGCGCGACAATGGCACCGGAATTGTGGATTTGGACAACCTGTTTGAGCCTTTCTACACGACCAAGAAACCGGGCGAGGGGGTGGGGCTGGGCCTTGCGATTTCGTCGGGGATTGTGACCGACCTTGGCGGCCGCCTGATGGCGCGCAATGCCGAAGGCGGCGGAGCGGTATTTGAGATGCAGTTGCCCCTTTTGGGCAGAGAAGTGGAAGCAGCGGAATGAGGATGGCATGGCGCGGGCAATGAAGGTGGCGATCGTCGATGACGAGGCGGACATGCGGCAATCCATCAGCCAGTGGCTGGCGCTTTCCGGTTTTGATACAGAGACTTACGCCAGCGCTGAAGATGCGCTGCGCGGCATCGGGCCGGAATTTCCGGGCGTTGTCGTCAGCGATATCAAGATGCCCGGCATGGACGGTATGGCGTTTCTGAAGCGGCTGATGGGCATGGATTCCGGCCTGCCGGTGATCATGATCACTGGCCACGGCGATGTGCCAATGGCCGTTGAGGCGATGCGGGTGGGGGCTTATGATTTCCTTGAAAAGCCCTTCAACCCCGACCGGATGACCGAATTGGCCAAGCGTGCGACGCAGGCGCGGCGCATGACACTGGACAACCGGGCGTTGCGCAAAGAGTTGTCGGACGGGTCGATCCTGATGAAGAAACTGATCGGATCGAGCCCCGTGATGGAGCGGCTGCGCGAGGATATTCTTGATCTGGGTCAGGCAGATAGCCATGTGCTGATCGACGGGGAAACCGGCACCGGCAAGACGCTGGTGGCGCACGCCCTGCATGCCGTGGGGCCGCGCGGATCGAAGAAGTTCGTCACAATCTCTTGCGCCGCCTGGTCCGAGGATCAGTTGGCGGCCAAGCTGTTCGGGCCGAGCGAGGATGGGCAGATCCCGCTGGTGGAAGAGGCGCGGGGCGGGACGCTGTGCCTTGAGGATGTGGAGGCGCTGAGCCAACCGTTGCAGGCGCGGCTGCTGACGGTGATCAATGACCAGGGCACGCCGCCCGAAACCCGCATCATCGCGATCTGCAACGAACATGCGCCGGACAAGACGCTGGAGGATCTGCTGCGGTCCGACCTCTACTACAGGTTGGGGGCGATGACGATCCTGTGCCCACCCCTTAGGGTGCGGGGCGAGGATATCCTGACGCTGTTCACCCGGATGTCAGAGCAGTTTTCCGAAGAATACGGCTGTGATGCGCCGCAGGTGACGGCGCAGGAAGCGGCGCAGTTGTTGCAGGCGCCATGGCCTGGGAATGTGCGGCAATTGGTCAATATCGCGGAGCGCGCTGTGCTGCAGAACCGGCGGGGATCGGGGTCTATCGCGAGCCTTTTGATGGCCGACAACGAGGCAACGGGGCCTGCCATGACGACGGAAGGCAAGCCGTTGAAGGAATATGTCGAAAGCTTCGAGAAAATGCTGATCGACAATACGATGCGGCGCCACAAGGGCAGTATCGTTGCGGTGATGGATGAGCTGTGCCTGCCGCGGCGGACGTTGAATGAGAAGATGGCGAAGTATGGCTTGAGCCGGGCCGAGTACACCTGAAGCCGCTTTAATCATTGGGAAAAACTGAAAATGGCTGTGCAGAGCGTGGTGCAGCGCGCTGTGCAGCAAACTGTATGCACGCAGCGCGCGCTGGTGGCGCACTAAGGTTAATCAAAGGTTGAAGAAATAGCGCCAGATTCAACCTGAAATGTCCAGTTGGCGTTCTGGGCGAAATTCACCCATTGTGTTTTCCGCCGCTTTGCCCCTAGGGTCACAGCAAGCGGGGTTTGCCCTGCCGTGGAATTCTCTGCCCCTATCGCCGGTGCCTGTTAGCGCTGCCGTGCCGGGTGGCAGTCGGATCGGCCGAGAGGTCGTCAATTTGCCCGTCAGGTCACACGACGCAGCGGGCTTAATCAGGTGGTTGCCGCAAGGTGCCCGGAAGAGAACCGCGATGACGCGCGCGAATTTGATGACGATAGCCGAGGGATGCCCACAGGGCATGGCCTGGCATGTCACCCCGCGCCGTCTTGCCCAGACAAGCCGCCCTGTCCCGTCTGACCCCGATCCCGGAGCATGCTCCGGGCCGGATCGGCCGCGCCGGGGCGCATCAGGATATCATGGCAAAGAAAATGCTTATCGACGCCACCCATGCGGAAGAGACCCGCGTTGTGGTGGTGGATGGAAACAAGGTCGAAGAATTTGACTTTGAAACGTTAAACAAGCGCCAGCTTGCAGGTAACATCTACCTTGCAAAGGTGACGCGGGTCGAACCTTCGCTGCAGGCGGCTTTTGTGGATTACGGCGGGAACCGGCATGGGTTTCTGGCATTCGCCGAAATCCACCCGGATTATTACCAGATCCCCGTCGCGGACCGTAAGGCGCTGCTCGATGAGGAACGCGCCTACAACCGCGCGCAGGATGAGGAAGATAACCGCCGGTCGCGCCCCAAGCCGCGCCCGCGGCCCGAGGCATCACGGTCCGACTCGGTAAAAGTGTCCGAGATCGGCGGGATGGATGTTGTCGACCTTGACGAGGATGAGGGTGACGGCGCGCCTGCGGTGATGGAGGCATCTGCACCCGCAGTGACCGAGGCTGCAGATCACGCGCATGACCATTCCCATGACCATTCCAACGGGCACGATCATGCAGGTGAGACTGGCGATGACAACGGCGCGCGCACGTATCGCGCCATGGATCACGCCAGCGATACCGATGACGAGATCGAGTCGGTGGCCGAAGAGGATGTCGCCGAGGAAATCAGCGCGCCGCGCAAGCCGCGCCCGCGCCGCTACAAGATTCAGGAAGTGATCAAGGTCCGGCAGATCATGCTGGTCCAGGTCGTGAAGGAAGAGCGTGGCAACAAGGGCGCGGCGCTGACCACCTATCTGTCGCTGGCCGGTCGCTATTGCGTGCTGATGCCCAACACGGCGCGGGGCGGCGGGATTTCCCGCAAGATCACGGTGGCTGCGGATCGCAAGAAGCTGAAGGAAATCGCGGGCGAGATCGAGGTGCCGGAAGGTGCCGGTCTGATCATCCGCACTGCAGGGGCCAAGCGCACCAAGCCGGAGATCAAGCGCGATTATGAATATCTGATGCGGCTGTGGGAACAGGTCCGCGAATTGACGCTGAAATCCATCGCGCCGGCGGCGATCTATGAGGAAGGCGATCTGATCAAGCGGTCGATCCGGGATCTGTATTCCCGCGAGATTGACGAGGTTCTGGTTGAGGGCGAGGCAGGCTATCGCACCGCCAAAGACTTCATGCGCATGATCATGCCGAGCCATGCCAAGATGGTGAAGCGCTATGACGAACAGATGCCGCTGTTCGCGCGGTTCCAGGTGGAAAGCTATCTGAGCGGGATGTTCAACCCGACGGTGCAGCTGAAATCTGGCGGCTATATCGTGATCGGGATCACCGAGGCGCTGGTGTCGATCGACGTGAACTCGGGCCGGTCGACGCGGGAAGGGTCCATCGAGGACACGGCGCTGAAGACCAATATCGAGGCAGCGGAAGAGATTTCGCGCCAGTTGCGGTTGCGCGATCTGGCCGGGTTGATCGTGATCGACTTCATCGACATGGAAGAGCGCAAGAACAACGCTGCCGTCGAGAAGCGTTTGAAAGAAAAGCTGAAAACGGATCGGGCGCGGATTCAGGTCGGCCGGATTTCGGGCTTTGGCCTGCTGGAGATGAGCCGCCAGCGGTTGCGGCCGGGGATGCTGGAATCCACCACGCAGCCTTGCCCGCATTGCCATGGCACCGGGCTGATCCGGTCGGATGACAGTCTGGGTCTGCAGATCATTCGTGCGCTGGAGGAAGAAGGGACGCGGAAGCGGTCGAAGGAGGTGCTGTTGAAGGCGCCTGTGGGGATCGTGAATTTCCTGATCAACCAGAAGCGCGAACATATCGCGCTGATCGAGGCCCGTTATGGCATGAGCGTGCGGATCGAGGGCGATCCGATGCTGGTGAGTCCGGATTTCGTGATCGAGAAGTTCAAGACGGCCACCCGCGTGGTGCCGGAGATTTCGTCGGTGATTTCGGGCCATGCCGGGTTGATGGGCGCGCCTGTCGACGAGGATGAGGACGAAGATCTGCCGCTGGACGAAGAGCTGGACGAGATCGAAGAGGCCGAAGTCGCCGAGGAAGCGCAGGCGGGTGGCGCGTCCGAGGGGCGTGGTGAAGGCCGGGGCGATGCCCGTGGGGATGGTCGTGGCGAAGCGCGCGGCGATGGCAAGAAGAAGCGGCGTCGGCGTCGTCGCAAGAAGGGTGGCCCGGCAGGGGCACCGGATGGGCAGGATGCCGGGGCCGGTGGCGAAAGCGGCGATGACGGGGATGACGAGGACACGGCGGAAGTGGCTGTGACCGAGGCACCTGCGGAAGTGGCCGCTGAGGTGGTGGCCGAGGAAGCCGCGCCGAAGAAGAAAGTCACCCGGTCGCGGGGCGGTGCCGCTGGATCGAGGGCCAAGAAGGCCGCTGTTGCGGCGGAAGCTGTGCCTGCGGTGGAGGTGGCCGTTGAGGCGGCGCCGGTTGCAGAGGCCGTGGCAGATGACGCGGCGGTTGAGGCGAAGCCCAAGGCGAAGAAGCCCGCAAGCCCGCGGTCGCGCAGCACCAAGGCGAAGGTCGCGGTTGAGGCGGAGGCCGCGCTTGCGGTTGAAGTTGCAGCCGAACCCGTGGCCGCAGCGGCGCCCGTGGCGGAATTCCCGGCTGATCCGGGGCTTGCCCCGGCACAGGCCGAGGCTTTGGTGAGCGATCCGGGAGAGGCTGCTGTTGCAGCGACCGAGGATGGCGCACCGAAATCGCGCAAAAAGGGATGGTGGTCACTGGGCCGTTGAAGCGTGTCGCGGTGACTGTGCACAGGCCGGGTGATCCCCGGCCTGTTTGCTTTTGCAGCAGGCCTGTCAGCCGCGCCGGATGCGATAGGCGGTGACGCCGTCCGGCAGCGGGGTGGCGTCAAGGAAGCCATGCCCGGATTGGGTGCAGAAATGCGGCAGGTCGATTGCGGCCATGCGGTCGGTGGCGCGCAGGCGCAGGATCTGACCGGGTTGCATCGCCATCAGCCGCTTGCGCGCGCGCAGCACGGGAAGGGGGCAGAGCAGCCCTTCGCAGTCGATCTCGATATCCCAATCCGGCGTCATGCCCGGGAGATAGCGCAAGCGTTGCAGCAGGGCCACGGCAATGTGACACAGGGGTGTGGTGACGGCGCGCGGGGAAGCGGGTATCAGGGGAAAATGTTCGGGTTTGACATCATAGATGCGGGGTTGCTGCCTGCCATGCTGGTGGCGCTGACGGCGGGGGTGCTGTCATTCCTCAGCCCCTGCGTGTTGCCCATCGTGCCGCCCTATCTGGCCTATATGGGCGGCATCAGCATGAGCGAGATGACGGGGGGCGCGGTGGCGGCGCGGCGGCGGGTGATGCTGCCTGCGCTGTTCTTCGTGCTGGGCCTGTCGACGGTGTTCCTGTTATTGGGGTTCACGGCCAGCGCCTTTGGGGCATTTTTCCTGACCAATCAGGAGGTGTTCGCGCAGATCGCCGGGGCAGTGGTGCTGGTCTTCGGGCTGCATTTCCTGGGTGTGTTCCGGATCGGCCTGCTGGACCGTGAAGCGCGGCTGGATGCGGGGGATCGGGGGGGATCGGCCTTTGGGGCCTATGTTCTGGGTCTTGCCTTCGCCTTTGGCTGGACGCCCTGTATCGGGCCGCAGTTGGGAACGATCCTTTCGCTGGCCGCGCAGGAAGGTTCAGTGCAGCGGGGCACGCTGCTGCTGGGGGTTTATGCGGTGGGGCTGGGGCTGCCTTTCCTGCTGGCCGCGCTGTTCATCGAACGGGCGATGGGGCTGATGCAGCGGCTGAAGCCCTATATGAAATGGATCGAGCGGGCCATGGGCGCGCTGCTGGTTGTCGTCGGTTTGGCGCTGCTGACCGGGGCATTCACGGATTTCAGCTGGTGGCTTCTGGAAACCTTTGACCGGTTTGGCATTCCGCTCTTGGGCTGAGGCATCCGACGCGGCATAGTGCTGCCGTAACGGGTGCGGAGCGTGCAATGGCGGGGCTGACGGCAAGGGATACGGGGCAGGTGCGCAAGCGGCGCGTGTTCTACATTCCCGGTTTCGATCCTTTGCAGACCCGGCGCTATCGGCAATTCTACAGGACCGAAGGGCCCGCGCAGGCGGCAATCTCGGGCTATGCACTCGAGATCGGGCGCAAGCGCGACGACGCCGCGCATGGCTGGTCGGTGCGCGCGCAGATTGACGGGGAAAGCGTGACGACGGAGGTCGAGGTGCTGGCCTGGGCCGACATCATCGGCGGGTCGATGCGGCGGACCATTCCTGCCACCTATGGCCAGATGCTGCGGACGGCGTGGATCTATGTGGCATCGGGTGCGCTGTTCCGGCTGGCGCGGTTGCGCAAGGGGCCGACGCTGGCGGCGCTTTATCCTGTGGTGATGCTGATCCTGCAAGCCGTCGTGGCGGTGGCGGCGGGGTGGGGCATCGGGACGGGGGTGGGCTGGCTGGTTCCCGGTTGGCCGGGATTGGTGCTGGGCCTGGTGGCGGGGGTGGCGCTGGCTTGGGCGGTGCTGCGGCTGTTCCAGCGGGCGGATCGCTGGTTGCTGGCCTATTACCTGATGCATGACTATGCGTTTTCGGCAGGGCTGTGGGGGGCCTATCCCCCGGTTCTGGAGGCGCGGATGGCGGCCTTTGCGGCGCGTATCCGTGCTGCGCTGGAGGGCGAGGCGGATGAGGTTCTGGTGGTGGGCCATTCCTCGGGCGCGATTCTGGGCGTGTCGATCCTGGCTGATCTGATCCGGGCAGGACTGCCCGCGCGGGGACCGGTGCTTTCGTTCCTGACGCTGGGGCAGGTGGTGCCGATGGTTTCGTTTTTGCCCGAGGCCAAGCGGCTGCGGGCCGATCTGGCCTTTGTGTCAACGCGGGAGGAGGTGACCTGGGTGGATGTGACGGCGCCGGGGGATGGCTGTGCCTTTGCGCTCTGCGATCCGGTGGCGGTGAGTGGCGTAGCGCCGGAGGGCAAGCGCTGGCCCTTGGTGATTTCCTGCGCCTTTACCCAGACCTTCAGCCCGGAGCGGTGGCGCAAGATGCGGTTTCGCTGGTTCCGGCTGCATTTCCAATACATGTGCGCCTTTGATCGGCCGGGGGATTATGATTACTTCCGCATCACGGCGGGGCCTTTGACGCTGCGCGCCCGTTATGCCGGGAGGCAGCCATCGAAAAGCCGGATCGAGCGGGCGTTGTCGGGCCATCGGAGCATGGCATGAAGGCCCCGAAACCGGAGCCGAGGCCGGACCGCGTGTCGATGTGGCGCTATTTGCGGCTGTTCCGGGCGGATATCCTGTCAGCGCAGCCCGCGCGGCTGTATCGCGCCTGGATGGCGGAGTTCCGCACGCCGTTCTTTCGCAGCTATTTGTGCAATGATCCCGCGTTGGTGCGGAGGGTGTTGCAGGAGCGGCCGGACGATTTTCCCAAATCCGACCGTATCCGCGAGGGGTTGGCGCCGCTGCTGGGGCAGTCGGTGTTCGTCACCAATGGCGAGATGTGGAAGCGACAGCGCCGGATCATCGATCCGGCCTTTGAAGGCGGGCGGCTGAAGGACACCTTTCCCGCGATGTGGGCAGCGGGCGAGGCAGCGGTGGCGCGGATGGGCGAGGGCGTGGTGGAGGTGGAGGAATTCGCAAGCCACGCGGCGGCGGATGTGATCTTTCGCACGCTGTTTTCGCTGCCGATCGAGGACCGGGATGCGACGGCGGTATTCCACGCCTTTCGCGCCTATCAGCGCACGCAGCCAATCCTGAACCTTGCGGCCTTTGTGCCCCTGCCGCGCTGGATGCCGCGCCTGCACAAGCGGCGGACGGTGCGGGCAGCGGCACAGATCCGGCGGCTGATCACGCGGATGACAGAGCAGCGCGCCGGGGAGATTGCGGCAGGAACGGCGCCGGACGATCTGGCCACGAAGATCATGGTGACAGTGGACCCGGTGACGGGAGAGCGGTTCGGCACCGAGGAGATGGTGGATCAGGTGGCGATCTTCTTTCTCGCCGGTCATGAGACCAGCGCCAGTGCGCTGGGCTGGGCGCTGTGGTTGCTGGCCGCGCATCCGGACGTGCAGGAGCGGGTTGCGGCAGAGGTGGCGGGGCTGGAGCCGGATTTCGGGGCAGTGGCCCGGCTGCGGTTCACACGGGATGTGTTCCGCGAGGTGCTGCGGCTGTTCCCTCCAGTGCCGATGATGGTGCGCGAGACGACCTGCCCGGAGGATTTCCGGGGGCGGGATGTGGCGCCGGGCGCGCAGGTGGTGCTGTCGCCCTGGCATCTGGGGCGGCATGAGCGGATCTGGGATATGCCGGATGAGTTTGACCCCGACCGCTGGGCGCGGGAGGAGACGAAGGCGGCAGCGCGGGATGGGTGGGTGCCGTTTTCCAGCGGGCCGCGGGTGTGCACCGGGGCAGGGTTCGCGATGGTTGAGGGGGTGCTGCTGCTGGCGCAGTTGGTGCGGGCCTTCCGTTTTGAGGTGGTGGAGGGGCGTGTGCCGGTGCCGGTGGCGCATCTGACGGTGCGGGCCCGGGATGGGGTTTGGGTGCGGGTGGTGCGGCGCGGGGGCGAAATCTGACGCAGATTTCGCGCCGATTTCTGCACGCAGAAATCGTGTGATATGCGTCCCGCACTGTGGCCGAAATCTGACGCAGATTTCGTGGCGATTTCTGCGCGCAGAAATCGATGGGGGGCGAAACGCTTTAAAGGCGGAATTTGCGTCAAATTCCGCTGCGATTTCTGCGTGCAGAAATCGTCAGACCACGCGGCGGATGGGTTCGTGGTTGCAGATGATGATGAACTGGCCCGCATTTTCGAGAACGGTGAAGCCGCGCCTGCGCATCTCGGCAAGAAAGACATCCCGGCCGACATAGCGCTCCACATCACGCACCTGGCGGCGGATCACGCCGCCATCCCGCGCGGCCTGCGAGTTGAAAAGATGGGAGATCCACCCTTCGGTCGTGTAAGGCAAAAGGTTCCGGTTCATCCCGGCACTCTGCCACAGGCCGGTAAACGCCCCGTTAACCGCGATACCGGTTCAGCAAAAAGACCCGGATCGCGGAGGCGAGGCCGACATCGCCGCTGCGCTGTTCGTCTATTTCGATGGCCAACTGGTTCAGGGTGACCCCGCGCTCGGCCGCTATGTCGCGGAAGGCCTGCCAGAATTCCGACTCCAACGACACGCTGGTGCGGTGGCCGCGCAGGGTGAGGGAGTGTTTGACAGGGCGGTCGGTCATTCGTCCCTCTCGTGGGCGTCGAGGTCGCGGGCGGCTTTTTCCGCCCGCGCCTGCGCCAGATCGCGTTCGGCCCGGGTCTGGCCGAATTTTGCAGCATTGGCATCAGCCTGCGCGCGGGCGGCCTTGCGGGCCGCCTCTTTCCGTTTTGCGCGCAGGTTGACGATTTCTGCCATCAGCCTTTCGGTCCGATCATGTCCTCCGGCCGGACCACGCGGTCGAAGGTTTCGGCGTCGACGAAGCCAAGGGCAATCGCCTCTTCCTTCAGGGTGGTGCCGTTCTTGTGGGCGGTCTTGGCGACCTTGGTGGCGTTGTCATAGCCGATGGTGGGGGCAAGTGCCGTGACCAGCATCAGCGATTCCTTCATCAGCTTGTCGATGCGGGGGATATTGGCCTGCGTGCCCACGACCATGTTGTCGGTGAAGCTGCCTGCGGCATCACCCAGAAGCTGCATGGATTGCAGGACGTTGTAGGACATCATCGGGTTGTAGACGTTCAGCTCGAAATGCCCTTGCGAACCGGCAAAGCCCACGGCGGCATCATTGCCCATGACATGGGCGCAGACCATGGTCAGCGCTTCGGCCTGGGTGGGGTTCACCTTGCCGGGCATGATCGACGATCCCGGTTCATTTTCCGGCAGGATCAATTCGCCAAGGCCGGAGCGCGGGCCGGAGCCGAGAAGGCGCAGGTCGTTGGCGATCTTGAAGAGAGAGGCGGCGACGGTCTTCAGCGCGCCGGAGAACATCACCATCGCGTCATGGGCGGCCAGCGCCTCGAACTTGTTGGGGGCTGTAACGAAGGGGAGGTCAGTGATTTCCGCGATGCGGGCGGCGACGCGGGTATCCCAGCCGACGCGGGTGTTAAGGCCGGTGCCGACGGCTGTGCCGCCTTGGGCCAGTTCATAGATATCGGGCAGGCAGGATTTCACGCGGGCGATGCCCTTTTCCACCTGCTTGGCATAGCCGCCGAATTCCTGCCCCAGCGTCAGGGGCGTGGCATCCTGGGTGTGGGTGCGGCCGATCTTGATGATGTCTTTGAATTCCTCGGACTTCGCGGCCAGTGCGGCGTGCAGCTTTTCCAGACCCGGCAGCAGCACATCGCGCGCCATCATGCCGATGGCCACATGCATGGCGGTGGGGAAAGTGTCGTTGGAGCTTTGCCCCATGTTCACGTGATCGTTCGGGTGGACGGGCTTTTTGGAGCCCTTGACGCCGCCCAGCATTTCGATGGCGCGGTTCGAGATCACCTCGTTCGCGTTCATGTTGGATTGCGTGCCCGATCCGGTCTGCCAGACGACCAGCGGGAAGTTGTCGTCAAACTTGCCGTCGATCACCTCTTGTGCCGCGGCGGCGATGGCCTGGCCCAGTTCGGGGGTGATGTCGCCCTGATCGATGTTGACCAGCGCGCAGGCCTTTTTGATCACGCCCAGCGCGCGGATGATGGCAACCGGCTGGCGTTCCCAGCCGATGGGGAAGTTGATGATGGAGCGCTGGGTCTGGGCGCCCCAATACTTGTCGGCGGGAACCTCGAGCGGGCCAAAGCTGTCGGTTTCGGTGCGGGTTGCGGACATGGGTGCAAGCCTCCTGATTTCGCTGATGCCGCCTTAGCCAAGGGCGGGGGCAAAATCAATTGGCATACCGTCGCATACCGAAATTACGGGTGCGGTCAGTGTTTGCGAAACTTGTCGAGGCTGACGATCTGCGCATCGTGCTGGGGCGGGGGATCATCGTCGCCGTCATCGTCGCCATCGTCGGTCTCTTCATCGTCGTCGTCATCGCTGTGGGTTTCGAAGCGCAGGCCGAATTCCACGGACGGGTCGACGAAGGTGCGGACCGAGTCGAACGGGATCACAAGTGGTTCGGGTTGGTTGCCGAAGTTCAGCGTGACGGAAAACCCTTCATCCGTGACGATCAGATTTTCGAACCAGTGCTGGATGACCACCGTCATCTCGGCCGGGTAGCGGGCGCGGAGCCAGTCGGCGATGGCGACATCGGGATGGGTGGTATCAAAGGTGATGAAGAAGTGGTGTGCGCCGGGCAGGCCATCGCGGGCAACATCCTGCAGGACATTCTGGATCAACCCGCGCATCGCCCGATGCATCAGATTGCCGTAGTCGATGGAACGAGCCATGCGCTGTCCTTTCCGCTGCTTGAGTTCATTTACGGGGGATTCGGCCCCGAAGGGAAGGGGGCCGATCCTTTCGGCGGGCGGTTTGCGTCAAGACGCCACTGGGATGAGCAGTCCGGCGGCCTGCAGGGCCACGCCGCCAAGGGCGGCCAATGCGAGGACAAGGGGAAGGGGCATGTGGCGGCGCAGCAGGAGCCAGCCCGCCACCAGCGCCAGCGCGGCCATTGCGGGGCGGAAGCTGGCCGGATCGGGGGTGAGCAGGGTGAGCGGGCCAAAGGTGCTGCGCCCGACCGTGCCGAAAAAGACATGCGCGGCAAACCAGACGGACAGGTTGGCGATCACGCCCACCACGGCGGCCATGATGCCCGACAGGGCACCGGCAAGGCGCGGGTCGGCGGTGATGCGGGCGATCCAGGGCGCGCCTGCGAAGATCATCATGAAGCTGGGCACGAAGGTCGCCCAGAGGGTGACGGCGGCGGCCGCGACGCCCGTCATCCAGCCGCCCTGACGGTGACCTGCCATGTAGCCCACGAATTCGGTGACGAGGATCAGCGGGCCGGGGGTGGTTTCGGCAAGGCCAAGGCCATCCATCATCTGGCGCAGGGTGAGCCAGCCTTTGTCTTCGACCACGGCCTGCGCCATCCAGGCCAGCACCGCATAGGCGCCGCCAAAGGTGAGGATGGCGAGTTTCGCAAAGAACAGGCCGATTTCGGCCAGCAGGCCCGCATCCATGACCCAGAGCGCGGCAATGGGGGCAAGCCAGATCACCAGCCAGAGGGCGACTGTCTGAAACGTGCCAGAGGCGCGGGGGGATGCAGGGAGCGGGTCGGTGGAAGCGGCGGTGCCGCGGGCGTTGATCCAGCCCCAGATGCCCGCCGCGAGGATGACCACAGGGAAGGGGGCATTGGCGAGGAAAAGGGCGAGGAAGGCGAGGGCGGCCACGACCAGCGCGGCGCGTCCCTTGAGCGCGCGTTTGGACACGCGCAGAAGTGCCTCGATCACGATCACGGCGACGGCGGCCTGCACGCCCATGAAGAGCGCCTGCATCAGGGGCACGGTGCCGTAGGCCGCGTAGAGCGCGGCAAGGGCAAGGACGATCAGCGCACCGGGGGCAACGAAAAGGCCGCCGGCGATCAGCCCGCCTAGGGTGCCACGCAGCCGCCAGCCGGACCAGGTGGCAAGCTGCATCGCCTCGGGCCCCGGGAGGAGCATGCAGAAGGAGAGGGCGGAGAGGTATTCCTTTTCCGTGAGCCAGCGTTTTTCATCCACCAGAACGCGGTGCATCAGCGCGATCTGGGCGGCGGGGCCGCCGAAGGACATCAGGCCGATATGGCCGAAGGTGCGGAACAGGTCGGAGAGCGGTGTCATGAAACCGACCTAGCCTGCTGCATGTAACGGGGCAATGACGAAGAAACCCCGCCGGGGTGAACCGGCGGGGTGGAGTGGGGTGTGTGGTCTTTGCAAGCAGCGCCGGGGTGGGTTGCCCCGACAGAATCAGGTTTAGACACTGGAGGTTAAGGAAAGGTTAGCGCGATCTGCTGTATCGAATGGATCACAGGCCTTCGAAGGCGCAGAGGGCGTGCACTTCCATTCCCATCGCCTCGAGCCGTTTGCGGCCGCCGAGATCGGGCAGGTCCACCACGAAGGCGCAGCCCACGACCTGTGCGCCCAGACGTTCGATCAGGCGGATGCCCGCCTCGGCGGTGCCGCCGGTGGCGAGAAGGTCATCGACGAGCAGGACCTTTTCACCCGGCTGCATGGCATCGTCATGCACCTCGACCACCGCCTCGCCATATTCCAGCGTGTAGCTTTCGCTGATGGTGGCGCCGGGGAGTTTGCCCTTTTTGCGGATCGGGATGAAGCCGGTGGAAAGCTGGTGCGCCACCGCGCCGCCGAGGATGAAACCCCGCGCCTCGAGCCCGGCGACCTTGTCGATCCGCAGGCCCGCATAGGGGGCGAGGAGTTGGTCGACGCACATGCGAAAGCCGCGCGGATCGGCGAAGAGGGTGGTCACGTCGCGGAACAGGATCCCTTCATGCGGGAAGTCGACGATGGTGCGGATGTAGTCCTTGACGGTTTTGGTCATGCTGCGTCCTGCGGGCGTTGGTTTGTCTTGGTCTAGCCTTCGGGAACCGGGGCGTCGAGGGGGAAGGGCCTTGAAACGGATGGGTTTTTGGCTGGCCTGCGGCCTGCGTTTGGGGGACGGGGCTGTGCAGCGCGCTGTGCAGCAGGCTGTGCAGCACAATGTGCATACAAATTTCGGCAGGGTGGCGGGGGCGAACATGGTTAATGGTGCGAAATTGTGAAGGTGGACTTGTGAAGTTGGATTGGGGATCAGTCGGGGCGGGCGGCCTGCACATGCATCCAGTCGTAATTCCGGGTGCGACCGAGGGAGACCCAGCCCTCGGATTCCCATATTTCCCAGAAGGGGTGGTAGTCCGCGCGGGCGAGGCGGGCGCGGTTTGCGCCCCAGTTCAGGCGGTTTTCAGTATCGTCGAAATCATAGGCGATGCCCCAGGCGTGCATGGACCAGCGGGTCTGGCTGCCGCGCATCAGGCGGGGGTCGTAATCGCCGGAGAAGATATCGAGCCTTAGGTCGCGGATCCGCGCCTCGCCATAATGGTGGTGGATGCGGTGCAGGATGCGGGTCAGGCTGGCGGCGGTCTTTTCATGCGCCCAGAGGAAGTTGCGGGTTTGCGCGAGGTTCCAGGCGATGCGGAAGGTCCAGGGAGAGGGCACCTTGACCAGCGGCGGGCGGCGGCCTTCGGGGGTGCCGTGGGGGCCGTAGAAGGCGGCGACGGCGGACTCGGCCGGCCAGCCGTGGGGGTTGGCAGTGCCGGGGCGGATGTCGCGCCAATCGGGCAGGCGGCCCGTCATTGCGCGCGTCATCAGGGCGGTGATGGTGTATTCGGTCTGGGGCCCCCACCAGCCGTCGATCGGGCCGGGGTTCAGGCCATCGGCGCGGGCAAGGGCCTGAAGCGCGGCGGTGGCCTGACGTTTGCCGGTCCAACCCTGCCAGCCCTGCGGAAGGGGCTGGCCAAGAAGGGGCAGCGACTTGAGGACGGCAGCATCGGTCAGCGGGCCGCGCTGGCCGTCAATCGGGCCGGTGTAGTGGCCAAGGGCGGCAAGACGGGTTTGCAAGAGGCGGATATGGGGCGCGCGCATCGGTTGGCTCCACGGGTGACCGGGGGCTGGACGCGCCCCCTGCGGGCGTGGATTGCGCGCCCGATGTGGTTGACCGATGGTGAAGGCGGCGCGCGCTGCGGCGTGCAGGACGCGGCCCGCCGCCGCATCGAAAATCGCCCTGTGGTTGGCCGTTGGGAGCGGCGGCGTCCGCTCAGGCGTTCAGGACGCGGCCTGCCACCGCATCGAGCATCGCCAGCAGGTCGAGATCGCGTTTGTCGGGCGCGGTCATCAAGGCCATGTCGAGCGCGCGGTCGCAGCCATGCGGGCAAGGCGCGCGGTCGGGGCCGAGCAGGGCGGGCAGTGCTGCGACAAGCGCGCGGGCGTTGCCCGCATTGGCGGTGAGGGTGCGGATGACGGCGGCCACATCCACCGCATCATGGCCGGGGTGCCAGCAATCGTAATCGGTGACCATGGCGACGGAGGCGTAGCAAAGCTCTGCCTCGCGGGCGAGTTTGGCCTCGGGCATGCCGGTCATGCCGATCACATCTGCGCCCCAGGAGCGGTAGAGGCGGGATTCAGCGAGCGTCGAGAATTGCGGGCCTTCCATGGCCATGTAGGTGGCACCCTCATGCACGGTCACACCCGCCTGACGCGCGGCTTGGGCGCAATGGGCCGACAGGCGGGGGCAGGTGGGGTGAGAGAATCCCACATGGGCCACGCAGCCCGCGCCAAAAAAGGATTTGGGGCGGGCGAAGGTGCGGTCGATATACTGATCCACGAGGACGAAATCGCCGGGGCGGTAATCCTCGCGCAATGACCCCACGGCCGAGACGGCGATGAGATCGGTGCAGCCCAGCCGTTTGAGCGCGTCGATATTGGCGCGGTAGGGCACATCTGACGGGGCGTGAACATGGCCGCGCCCGTGGCGGGGCAGAAAGGCGATGGGGATGCCGCCCAGGCGGCCGACCAGAACCTCATCCGAGGGTTTGCCCCAAGGGGATTTGACCTTTACCCAGCTTGCGCCTTCCAGCCCGTCGATCTGATAGACCCCAGAGCCGCCGATGACGCCGATCATGGTTTGCATGGATGCCCCCATCTGTTGCCGACCTGCAGCTTAGGCGGTGGCGGCGGGGTGGGAAAGGGGGCGTGATTCAGGGATGTTGCGGTGGCGTTTCGCGGCGGTCGAGCGAGACCAGCACCACCCCCGCAAGCACGAAGCTGAGCCAGAGCAGGGTGATGTTCGCCCCCGTCCGGGCCAGGCCGATCTGAGCCACATCGACGAAGGGGTAGGGATAGGTGCCATCCGCCGCGCCCCGCGCGATGGCATAGACCGCATAGGCAAGCGGATAGAGTGACCAAAGAAACGGATCGCGGTAGCGCAGCGCGCCGCGTGGGCGCAACACCAGCCAGAAAGCCAGCATGGCGAGGGGGGTCACATAGTGCAGGAACAGGTCTGCCATCAGGTCGCGGCTGGCCAGATCCAGCCGCCCCTGCAGCAGGGTGACGTTGACACCCCCGACAAAGACCAAGGCGAGCGTCAGCCCGCCAAGCAGGCGTGGTGCCCCAAAGGCCGGTCGCCCGAGGGAAATGCCCGTCATCACCACGGCAAGACCAAGATTTGTGGTGATGGTGAAGAAGCGCAGCATCGCCCAGATGGCATCAATCAGCGATGCACTGCGCGGGAATACCCCCGCGACTTGCAGGACAAGACCCGCCCAGGCGATCAGCGCCAGAACGGCGGCGGCTATGCGTGCTTTGGCAGAAATGATGGCCATGGCCCCCCCGAACGGGGCAAAGCTAGCGGGGATGGTGGGAAAGCCAAGCGACAATGCGGGCCGGGCTGATGGCCTTGGTCAGGCCTCGTCTGGGCGGCGGAGTTCCACCAGATCGCGCACGATGGTGTAATCGCGGTAGCCCAGACGAGCGACGGGGTTGAAGCGGGTCACATCAAAGCGGCCATCGATCAGGCAATCATCGCGCAGGTGGATGCCTGTCACCTCGCCCAGGATCAGGAAATTGTTGCGCCCGCGCAGGGTGATGATGTCGATGAGTTCGCATTCCAGCGTGGCGGGGGCATCCGCCACACGGGGGCAGGGGATGGTGGTGCAGTCGGCCTTGGCCACCCCGGCATGGGCGAATTCGTCGATTTCGGGCGCAAGGTCGGCAGAGGTGGCGGACATGGCGTGAAACATCGCCTCGGCCACCACATTGACCGCGAAAACGCGGGTGTCGCGGATGTTGGTCAGGGAATCCTTCACCCCCGTAGAGGCGAAGGTCACCTGCGGCGGGCTGTAGGCGGCGGCGTTGAAGAAGGAATAGGGGGCGAGGTTGTCGCCTTTCGAGCCGCGCGTGGAGATCCAGCCGATGGGGCGGGGTGTCACGATGGCGTTGAAGGGGTTGTGCGGCAGGCCATGGCCTTGGGCGGGGCGGTAGAACATGGCGCGGCGCTTCCCGGTCGTGGTGATTTGATCCTGACGTATTCGCATGTTAGGCGCGTTTCCAGCAGATTCGGAGGCGCCCGCTTGTACCGTCTGGAAGAGGAAACCGAAGCCGACTGGTGGGAGGTGGAGGCGCTGTATGACCTGTGCTTTTCGCCGGGGCGGACGGCGCTTTCCTCATACCGTTTGCGCGATGGTGTGCCGACCGTGGCGGCGCTGTGCCTGACCCTGCGTGATGGCGACGGCACGATGGCGGCGGCGATCCGGTATTGGCCTGTCGAGGTGGGCGGGCAGGATGCGCTGCTGCTTGGCCCGGTGGCGGTGCATCCGACCCGGCAAGGCGAGGGGCTTGGCGGCCTGCTGATCAATGAAAGCCTGGCTGAGGCGCGGCGTCTTGGATGGGAGCGGGTGATGCTGGTGGGGGATGCACCCTATTATTCGCGCTTCGGATTTTCAAAACTGGACGGGGTCGAGATGCCGCCCCCCACCAACCCCGACCGGGTGCTGGGCTTTGCGCTGAAGACCGGGGCATGGGACGGTGTGATGGGTGCGGTGACGAAGGCAACCTGAGGCTTGCGGTGGGGGGCATCCGGCCCCACATTCAGGGAATGGAAAACTTGCCCGTCGCCAATCTGCCCGCCATTGCCGCCCCCGACCGCAGCGCCGAGATCAAGGCGCTGGCGCGCCGATATCGCCGTGCGAACGGTCCGGTGATGACCTTGGTCAACAAGCTGGGCGGATCGCTGGAGGACAAGCTGGGGGCGCTGCCCGATGGGGTGCGCGCGCAGATTGCCGTGGTGACGGAGCGCGCGCTTCTGGCGGCGCATGGGATGGCCGGGGCCGGGGACCGCGCGCCCGATCTGGGGCGGCAGGGTCCGATGGCGGCGGCGATGCTGACGGGGGCTGTCGGCGGTGCAGGGGGGCTGGCCACGTCGGTGGCAGAACTGCCGGTAACCATCACCGTGATCCTGCACGCCATTCGCCGCGCGGCGCGGGAGGCGGGATATGATCCGGACGATCCCGCGATCCGGGCGGAGTGCCTGCGCGTGTTTTCAGCCGGTAGTCCGCTGGCAAAGGATGATGGGGTGAACACGTCTTTCCTGTCGGCGCGGCTGACGGTGACGGGGCCTGCCATCGCGCAGGTGGCGCGCAGCGTCGCGCCGCGACTGGCGGCGGCCCTGGGGCAAAAGCTGGCCACGCAGGCGGTGCCGGTGTTGGGCGCGGTGGCGGGGGCCACGTTGAACGCGGCCTTCCTGCGCAATTACCGCGAGATGGCCGAGATCCGCTTTGCCCTGCTGCGTCTGGCTGAACAGCATGGGGCGGAACCGATCCTTGCGGCCTTTGCCGATGCGGTGACGCCGCCCAAGATTACGAAGGTCTGACCGCCACTCGCCCCTGCCATTCTTCTCTGTTCAAATATCCTCAGGGGGTGAATTGGCGCATGGCGCCAAGAGGGGGCGGAACGCCCCTTTTTCTTTTGCCGCTCACTCCGGCTGGTTGGACAGCCAATCCATCAATGCCGGGCGCACGCTTTCGGCCCCGTCGGCAATGGCGCGGTCGATCACCTTGCGCGCTTCGGTCAGGTCCACCCGTCTGAGCAGAGCCTTGACCGGGCCGATGGAGGCGGGGCGCATCGAGAGGGCGCGCAGGCCGAGGGCGGCGAAGGCCAGCGCCTCGATCGGGCGGCCGGCATCTTCGCCGCAGAACGACAGGGGCGTGCCGGTTTCCGTGCAGCGGGCGATGATATGAGTCAGGAAGCGCAGGAAAGAGACGTTGAGCGTGTCATAGCGGCGGCGGACGCGTTCGTTTTCGCGGTCGGCTGCGAAGAAGAACTGCTTGAGGTCATTGCCGCCGATGGAGACGAAATCCGTCAGCTCGAAAAACGCGCGGGGGGCATAGGCGAGGCTGGGGGTTTCCAGCATCGCGCCGATTTCCACCCGTTCGGGGACGGCATGGCCGAGGCTGCGTTCGCGGTGCAATTCCTTGAGCACCTGCGCGCGGGCGGTCTGGAATTCGGACAGTTCGGTGATGAAGGGGAACATCACCGTCAGCGGGCGGCCGTTTGAGGCGCGGATCAGCGCCTGCAACTGCATCCGCAGCACGCCGGGCTTGTCCAGCCCCACGCGGATGGCGCGCCAGCCCATCGCGGGGTTGGGTTCATCTTGCGGCTTCATGTAGGGAAGCACCTTGTCGGATCCGATGTCGAGCGTGCGGAATGCCACCCGTTTGCCATGCGCCGCATCCATGACGCGGGCATAAAGGGCGGCGAGTTCCGCGCGCTGGGGCATCTTGTTGCGGACAAGGAATTGCAGTTCGGTGCGGAACAGGCCCACGCCTTCGGCCCCCGAGCCATCGAGGCTGGGAAGATCGGCCATGAGGCCTGCATTCATCATCAAGGTTGTCACCGTGCCGCAGGTCGACAGCGCGGGCAGGCCGCGCAGCGAGGCATAGCGCTGTTGCGCGGCGGCCTGCATGGCGATCTTGTCGCGGAAGGCGCGGGCGACGGTTTCCTCGGGGCGCAGGTGGACGATGCCCTGATCGCCATCGACAAGGATCTGGTCGCCATTCAGCGCCTCGGTCACGATCCGGCCGGCATGGATCACCAGAGGAATGGCCAGCGCCCGCGCCACGATGGCGGCGTGCGAGCCGACGGAACCTTCTTCAAGCACCACACCCTTGAGTTTGCGGCCATATTCCAGCAGTTCCGCCGGGCCGATATTGCGCGCCACCAGAACCGGATTGTCGGGCATTTCGGCCCCGGTATCGGCCCCTTGCCCCGTCAGGATGCGCAAGAGGCGGTTGGACAGGTCATCCAGATCATGCAGGCGTTCGCGCAAATAGGCATCGGGCACCTGTTCGAGCCGGGCGCGGGTGGCGGATTGTTCCTTTTCCACCGCCGCTTCGGCTGAGAGGCCGCGCGCGATGTCATCTTCCATCCGCTTGAGCCAGCCGCGCGAATTGGCGAACATGCGATAGGCCTCAAGCACCGCCTTCTGGTCCTTGTCGAGACTTTCGGCCGACAGGAGGTCATCGACCGACACGCGCAGCTTGCCCACCGCTTCGCGGATGCGGTCGATCTCGGTCAGGGGGTCGTCTGCCACGGGGTTTGTCACCACGACGCGGGGTTCGTGCAGCCAGACGCGGCCTTCGGCTGCGCCTTCCTGCCCGGTGCCGCCCCGGATCATCACCGATTGCTTGTGGAGCGCGCGCATCCCGTCGGCATCGCCGTTGAACACGCCAAGCTCTGTCATTTCGGCCAGAACCATGGCCACGACTTCGAGCGCGTAGATTTCATCTTCGGAGAATTCGCGCGCGGTCTTGGATTGCACGACCAGGACGCCAAGCTTTTCGCCCACCCTTTGGATCGGGACGCCCAGGAAGGAGGAATACAGCTCTTCCCCCGTTTCGGGCATGTAGCGGAAGCCCTTTTCCTGCGGGGCATTGGCGGTGTTGATGGGCAGGCCATTGCGGGCGACGCGGCCGACCAGACCTTCGCCCAGTTTCATGCGGGTCTGGTGGACGGCCTCTTTCTTGAGGCCCTCGGTCGCGCAAAGCTCCAGCGTTTCGGGATCACGGAAGAGGTAGATCGAGCAGACCTCTGTTCCGATGGAATCCGCGATGAGATGGGTGATGCGGTCAAGCCTGTCCTGCCCGCCGCCGGTCGTGGCAAGCGTGTCGCGCAACCGGCGCAAGAGTTTGCGGCTTTCGCTTTCGGTCCGTTCTGGCATCGCGGGGTGTCCCTCTTGGCTCTTATAGAGCACAGGGCCGGGGGAAATGGAAACCCCCCGGGCGGTGCGGGCCGGGGGGAGGGTCATGCGGCTGTTTCAGGCCAGAAGGAAGCGCCTGAAAAAGAGGCGCGTCGCTGACCGATTGAGGCCCCTGTTCGGGCCCCGATTCAGGCCCCTGTTCAGGCCTTGTCGAGTTCGAACACGTCGTGCAGCGCCTGCACGGCGAGTTCCATGTATTTGCGGTCGATCAGGACGGAGATCTTGATCTCGGAGGTGGAGATCACCTTGATGTTGATGTTTTCCGCCGACAGGGCCGCGAACATGCGCGCGGCCACGCCCGTGTGGGACCGCATGCCGATGCCGACGACGGACACTTTGGCGACGTCGGTATCGACGATCAGTTCGTCATAGTTGATCTTGCCCTCGGACTTGGCGTCTTCCATCGCCTTCTTGGCGCGTTCGACCTGATTGATCGGGCAGGAGAAGGTCATGTCGGTCACGGCGCCGGGATGGGCGTCGTCATAGTCCTTTTCGCTGATGTTCTGAACGATCATGTCGACGTTCACGCCTGCATCGGCCAGTGGGCCGAAGATGGCGCTGGCCACGCCGGGGCGGTCTTCGATGGTGAAGAGGGTGATCTTTGCCTCTTCGCGGGAAAAGGCGACGCCAGAGACGACTTTCGATTCCATGATTTCCTCCTCGTCGCAGACCAGGGTTCCCGAGGTCTCGTCGGTATCTTCAAAGGATGACAGCACGCGCAGGCGCACCTTGTAGCGCATCGCCAGTTCGACGGAGCGGGTCTGCAGCACCTTGGCGCCCAGCGAGGCCAGTTCCAGCATTTCCTCAAACGCGATCTTGTCCAGTTTGCGGGCCTTGCTGCTGACGCGGGGGTCGGTGGTGTAGACGCCGTCGACATCGGTATAGATGTCGCAGCGTTCGGCGCCGAAGGCGGCGGCGAAGGCGACGGCGGTGGTGTCGCTGCCGCCCCGGCCAAGGGTGGTGACGCGGCCTTCGGGAGACACGCCCTGAAAGCCCGCGACCACGGCGACCTTGAAGCCTTCGGCAAACTTGGCGTCGATATTGGCGCGAGGGATGTCCACGAAGCGGGCGGAGCCGTGCTGCGCGGTGGTCTGGATCGGCACCTGCCAGCCCTGCCATGACCGCGCGGGGATGCCCATTTCCTGAAGGCGCAGTGCCATCAGGCCTGCGGTGACGTTTTCGCCTGCAGCGACGACGGCATCATATTCGCGGGCGTCGTAGAGTTTGGATGTGCCTTCGACATAGCCCACAAGGCGGTTCGTCTCGCCCGACATGGCGGAGACGATGACGATGACGTCATAGCCGCGGGCGACCTCACGCTCGACCTTCTTCGCGGCGTTTTCGATGCGCGCGAGGTCGGCCACCGAGGTGCCGCCGAATTTCATCACGAGAAGCGGCATGGTTTCCCCCGCAAGGCCCGATTTCCGCGCGCTTCTTATGCGGGGCGGGGGCGAGGTGCAAGGGTTGTCAGGTGTCGCAAAAGGGGGGGGCGGGGGGGCGTTGTCCCCCCGCCCGCGGATCAAGCCGGTGGGTCAGCCGCGACGGCCGCCGCGGCGTTCACGGCGGGGGGCGCCCGCATCATCGCCGGTGCCGTCGGAGGTGGACGAGAAGCCGCCCAGCTTTTCCGAGATCAGGTCCAGCGTCGGATGCGGGCCGCGCGGGGTGCTTTCCAGCGCGGCGCGCATGGCACGCAGATGTTCGGGCATGGTGCCGCAGCAGCCGCCGATGATCCGCACGCCGGCATCACGGGCCAGAAGGGCATATTCGGCCATCAGGTCCGGGGTGCCATCGTAGTGGATGTGGCCGTCATGGTATTTCGGGATGCCCGCATTGCCCTTGGCAATGATGGGCCGTTCGGTGCCGGTGGAGGCAAAGCCCAGGACGGTGCGCATCAGATCGGAAGCGCCCACGCCGCAATTCGCGCCAAAGGCGACTGGCGGGTTGGGCAGTTTTTCCACCAGTTCCGCCAGCGCGGCGGAGGTGACGCCCATCATGGTGCGGCCGGCGGTGTCAAAGCTCATGGTGCCACACCAGGGCAGGCCTGCGAGTTTCGCGGCCTCGGCCGCGGCGCGGTATTCTTCGGGGGCGGAGATGGTTTCGATCCAGAGGATATCGACGCCGCCCTCTTTCATGCCTTCCATCTGTTCGTGGAAGATTTCCACCGCATCCTTGTGGGTGAGGGTTCCCATGGGTTCGAAGATTTCGCCCGTCGGGCCGACGGAGCCTGCGACCACGACCTTGCGTCCCGAAGCATCGGCGATTTCGCGGCCCAGCTCGACGCCCACGCGGTTGAGTTCGCGCACACGGCCCTGTGCGTTGTGCAGTTTCAGCCGGGCGGCGTTGCCGCCGAAGGTGTTGGTGAGGAAGATGTCCGACCCTGCCTCGACCGCGCCGCGATAGAGTTTGCGGATATTGTCCGGCTCATCCACGTTCCACAGTTCCGGCGGCTCGCCCGAGGAGAGCCCCATATTGAACAGGTTGGTCCCTGTGGCCCCGTCGGCAAGGAGCCAGTCACGGGTGGAGAGAAGCTCGGTCAGTGCGTCGGCCATGAAGGGATACCTCTTTTGGGTTCGGGACTGTCGCCCGGTCTGCGTCGCCCGGTCTGCCCCCGGTCTGGCCCGGTTTGCCATGCGGGGCAGGGTTGAGGCAATTCGATATTCCGCATGATGATCTTGAGCAGAACCGTAGGATCGGTTGCAGGATCGGCTTTGCGCAAAGGCAATCGGCACCCCGCAGGGTGCCGATGGGAAGGGTTGGGGGTGGCGTCAGAGTTCCGACATCAGCTGCGCCTTGGCGACGGGCAGCAGTTCGGCCATCTTGGCGCGCACGTCATCGGCGCTGGCGTGGCCTGCCAGATCGGCAGCGACCTTGCGGACCACGTCTTCGATCCCGGCTTCTTCGAAATCGGCGGAGACCACGCTCATGGCGTATTCGGCGGCGGCGTCATCGGATTTGCCCAGAAGCCCGGCGGCCCAGAGACCCACCAGTTTGTTCCGGCGCGCTTCGGCGCGGAACTGCATGTCGGCGTCATGGGCGAATTTGGATTCGAATGCGCGTTCGCGGTCGTCGAAGGTGGACATGTGGGGCCCCTTGATCCTGAGTTGCTTGCCCCTTCATATGCCCGCAGCCTGCCCGCGCTGCAAGGGGGCGGGGGTGGTTTGCCATAGGCTGATCCGGCTGCCGCCGCCGCAGGTCCGCTTGTGGTCCGCTTGCGGGGAAGGGCGGCTTGGCTTATAGCCGCGGGAAGCGGGCGGGGAACCATGGGGTGGCCCCGCCATCGGCATTTCCCGCGGAGAATTCATGGCACGTCGCAAGAAGGTCTACGAGGGCAAGGCGAAGATCCTGTATGAAGGGCCGGAGCCGGGCACTCTGATCCAGTATTTCAAGGATGACAGCGCCCCCACGGCGGCGATCCCGTCGCCTGCCGCTGTCGAGGGCAAGGGCGTGCTGAACAACCGGCTGTCCGAATTCTTCATGACCGGGCTGAATTCCATCGGAGTGCCCACGCATTTCATCCGCCGCCTGAACATGCGCGAGCAACTGGTGCGGATGGCCGAGATCATCCCGCTGGAGGTGGTCGTGCGGAACTTTGCCGCAGGCGCGTTGTCGGAACGGCTGGGGATTCCCGAAGGCACGCCGCTGCCGCGCCCGATTGTGGAGTATTACTACAAGGACGAACGGCTGGGCACGCCGATGGTGAGCGAGGAGCATATCATCGCCTTCAACTGGGCCAGCCAGCAGGATCTGGACGACATGGTGGCGCTGGCGCTGCGGGTGAACGATTTCCTGTCGGGCGTGATGATGGGTGTGGGCATCCGGCTGGCGGATTTCCGGCTGGAGGTGGGCCGGGTCTGGGAGGGCGATTACATGCGCCTGATCGTGGCCGATGAGATCAGCCCCGATTCCTGCCGGTTGTGGGACGTGCGCACGGCATCCGAGGCAATGGAGCGCGAAGGGCTGGTGCGCGAACCGGGGCCATTGGCCGATGTGTATACGGAATTGGCGCGGCGGTTGGGTGTTCTGCCGTCGAACGTGACGCACAAGCCCAAGCCCACGCTGATCAACTGATTGCACCGATCTGGTGCCTTGCCCCGGACGGGGCGGGGCGCTAGGACGTGCCCAAGGATTTCTGCCCCGGGGGATGATATGAAAGCGCGCGTGACCGTCATGCTGAAGACCGGCGTTCTGGACCCGCAGGGCGAGGCGGTGCGCCACGCGCTGGGCACCATGGGATTTGCCGGGGTGAACGGCGTGCGGCAGGGCAAGGTGATCGAGCTTGATCTGGCCGAGACGGACCGCGCAAAGGCCGAGGCGGACGTCAAGGCGATGTGCGAGAAGCTGCTCGCCAATACGGTGATCGAAGGCTACCGGGTCGAGATCCTCTGATCGGGTGATGCCGACTGCTGATGCCGACTGCTGATGGCGGCTGCTGATGGCGACGGGCGGTGTCGGATTCTGCCTAGACCTGCGGCTTGTGCTGGCATCCCTTGATCCGGACGGAGCGGGGGAATGCGATGCGCGCGGCAATTCTTAAATCCTATAACAGCGATCTGGTGATCGAGGCGGTGCCAGATCCGGTGTGTGAGCCGGATGGCGTGGTGCTGCGGGTGCTGGCCTGCGGGATCTGCCGGAGCGACTGGCACGGCTGGGTGGGCGAGCATCCCAAGGTGAAGCCGGGCGCCATTCCGGGGCATGAATATTGCGGCGAGGTGGTGGAGGCGGGGCCTCTGGCGCGCTGGCAGGTGGGCGATCGGGTGATTGCGCCCTTTATCCTGGCTTGCGGGGATTGCCCGGAATGTCGGGCGGGCCTGTCCAATACCTGCAAGACGCAGCGCGTTCCGGGGTTCGGTGAGCCGGGGGCATATGCCGAATACATATCTGTGCCGCACGCCCATAACCTTGCGCGATTGCCGGAAAGCATCACACCGGTGCTGGCGGCGGGGCTGGGGTGCCGGGTGACGACGGCCTGGCATGCGTTGACGGGGCGGGCCGATCTGCGCGCCGGGGAATGGCTGGCGGTGCATGGCACGGGCGGGATCGGGCTGTCGGCGCTGATCCTGGGGCGCGCGCTGGGCGCGCGGGTTGTGGTGGTGGATGTGGTGGCAGAGAAGCTGAGCCATGCCTTGGCGCTGGGCGCTGAGGCGGCGATTGATGCGCGCGAGGGCGATGTGGCGGCCAGGGTCATCGAGGCGACCGGGGGCGGTGCGCATGTATCGATCGAGGCGCTGGGGATCGAGGCGACCGCCAATGCGTCGATCGAGGGGCTGCGGACGCTGGGGCGGCATGTGCAGGTGGGCCTGCCCGTGGGACATACCGCGCGGATGGAGATCAACATGAACGCGGTCTACATGAAGCAACTGGCGCTGTTCGGCACGCGCGGGATGCCGTCGTGGAAGTATCCGTCGCTTTTGGACATGATCACGCGCGGGGTGGTGGACATGACGCCCCTGATCGCCCGCACGGTGCCCCTGTCCGGCGCTTCGGCCGAATTGCGCGCCTTTGGCGGCCCGATGCCGCCCGGCGTGGCGGTGATCGACGATTTCAGCCGCTGAGCAGATTTCCAGAGGGCGCATTTTTCTGTGAAAGGGGGCTACACACCGCGCGAGAGGGGTGCTAATAGCCCGCCACCAAGCCGCTGTAGCTCAGCTGGTAGAGCACGTCATTCGTAATGATGGGGTCGGGGGTTCGAGTCCCTTCAGCGGCACCAAATCCTTTCCAGGACATATCCTAGATATTCGGAAATCCCTGAGATGTCAGGGGTTAACGGATTGCTCTTGCCACGTTCGTGCCGCGTGGTCGGGCGAGAGGTGGCCCTTCGGGGACTGATCCGGGGGCAGGTCATGGGGTTTGGGCGGGACGGGTGCGGGCCTTGCGCGACGTGGCCCATAAGCAGCTTTGCGGCTGCCACCCCCCAGGAGGGTGGCCATGGAACGCATGGTCGGGGCCGCCGGGAAAGCCGCCAGCGCTTTGCGGTTCAGACATTGGACAGGCGCACATGATTCCAGTTGCAAGAAAAACTTGGAAAAAATGCGAAAACTGCATCAAGCTTAGCCGTTAATGAATATGTACGAAGCGCGGGGGCCAGAACATGCCGGAACGGATCACGGAACCGGCGGGTCAGAGTGGGATTTTAGGGTAGACCTGCCGTGGCAATTGGCACCATGAGGAACTTGGAGACCCGTCTGCGCAAGGAGATGGATGTTCTTCGCCCGATCGACATGCGTGACTTGCCCAAACGGGTGGGCATGGCCGCGTTCTTTCTGGCGACCATCTTCTTTTTCGGTCACGTCGAGGCTGCGCTTGCATGTATCGCGGCAATTGGCGTGTTCGAGACGATCTCCTACGTTCTTTATCGTAAGGAATTGATCTGGCCGGTGAAGGTTCCGCTTTGGGTGATCCTGTGGCATTGGGCCCAGAATGCCTTTCTCACCTTTGTTTACATGATCCCGGCGATGGTCATGTCGCAGAATCCGGATCTTGCCGTCGTGGCACTTGGCCTGATCTGGACCTGCGGTGTGTTCATTCACATCACGAATGCCTTCGCGCGGCTGCCGCTTTACATCGCAAATCTGATGGTTCCGATGTTCTGCTCCACCTGCGTTGTGATCTGGTCGGTTGCCCATAACGATATCGAACCGGCGGGCCCCAGCGGGTTGGTGCTGCTTGTCATTGCCTTTGTTCTTTACACCTACAACATCGTCGAAAACCTTTTCAAACAAGGGCGTGCCGATGCTGCCCTGTCAGCAGCCCTTGTCGAGTCGGAGAACCGGTTTCTGGCCCTTGAGGCGACCCGCAAGCAGCTCGTCAATGCGGTGGAGGGGCTGAATGACGGGTTTGTCTATTTCGACTGCGATGACCGTCTCGTGCTTGCGAACCGGCGGTTTCAGGAGCTTTATGCGCAGAGCGCCGGGGTGATCGTACCGGGTGCAAAGTTCGAGGACATCCTGCGCGACGGTCTGGCGAAGCAACAGTTTCTTGATGCCATCGGCCGCGAAGAGGCGTGGTTGCAGGAGCAGATGGACGTTCTCAACTCACGGACCGTTGTTCAGCAGATGCTGGCGGATGGCACGGTGCTTCAGGTCATGGAGCGGCGCACGTCGGACGGCGGTCGCGTCGGGTTGCGGGTTGACGTGACCGAAATCACGCAGGCACGCGAAGCCGCCGAAGCTGCGAGCCGGGCCAAATCCGAGTTTCTGGCCAATATGAGCCATGAGATCCGCACCCCGCTGAACGGGGTGCTGGGGATGGCGGATCTTCTGGCGGAGACCAAGCTCGACGAGCAGCAGAAATCCATGCTTGCGGTCATCCGCACCTCTGGCTGGAGCCTTCTGACCTTGCTGAACGATATTCTCGATCTGTCCCGGGTCGAAGCCGGGAAGATGGAGTTGGAAGAGCGCAGTTTCGATCTGCAATCCGCAACGGACCGGCTGGAAACCCTGCATGGTGCAACGGCGCTGGCCAAAGGCATATCTTTCGACATCTTTCATTCGTCGAACGGGCTCTATCACCGGATCGGGGATGAAACCCGCATCGTTCAGATCCTGCACAACCTTGTGGGCAATGCCATCAAGTTTACGGAAAGCGGATCGGTGCGCCTGAAGGTTCGGGCAAACCAGCCGGATCGTCTGGTGTTCGAGGTCAGCGATACGGGGATCGGGATGACGCAAGCGCAGGTCGAGCGGATTTTCGAGACGTTCGAACAGGCCGATGCAAGCACGGCCCGGCGGTTCGGGGGGAGCGGTCTGGGCATGACGATCGTGCGGCGGCTGGTGGACCTGATGCAGGGGGAGATCACCGTCAACAGCGAACCCGGCCGCGGCACGAGGATCTTGATCACGTTGCGTGTTCCTGTCGATGGCCAGATTTCGGTGCCGCTGGCTGCCACCCGGTAGAGTTTGGCATGAGAGCGGCTGTGCTCGCGCCCCGTGCCGGGCAGTTTGGTTAGGGCAGGTTCGCGTGGCGCGCTGATTTCATTGGTCTTCGAACCAGTCCAGCACCATCGGTGCCCAGCCCTTTGGGATGCTGTGGCCGCCGTCATGGAGCGCGAAGATCAGGTCCGTGCCGGGCTGGCAATCCGACCAATGCTGGATCGCGTAGATGCCGAGCGTTTCGGTCCGCTCTGCGGCCCCGGTCTTGCAGCCATTGGTCTTGCCCCAGATCTGCATCGCCTCGGGCACGTTGCCTTGTACGAAATCGGGTGTGATCGGGCGTCCGGACAGGGGCACCGTCCGGTCAGCGGTGCAATGGGTGTGCAGGAGGCGGACAGGGCCTGCGCAGGTGTCTGGATGGGGACGCCAGAAGCTGCCTGCGACCGGGGCATAGGCGGCGAAGGCGGTGGGATGTTGGCAGGCGACATAGCTTGTCATCGATCCGCCGATCGAGAACCCGGCCAGAAGCATTGCATCCCGTTTCAGCCCGAACTTCGCGGCTGCGTCATCGGCCACCGCAATCAGGAAGGCTGCCTCATCCCGGGTTGCGGGGCGGTCGGGATGAAAGTCCCACGATCTGCCCTTGCCGTCCGCGCGTGGTTGGCCATCCGGCGCGATCACGGCAAAGCCGCGATCCAGAAACTGCCGGGCCATGCCTTCGTTGCGGATGAAGCCCGCCCCTTCGCCGCCGTAGCCATGCAGCAAAAGGACGGCCGGGTGCGGGCCTGCCGCCCTTTCTGGAAGGGCGATGTGATAGCTGCCGTCAGGGATGAGGCAGGGCTGCGGCGTGCCGTTGCATCCTGCAGCGGCGAGGGTGGGGCAAAGGAGCGAGGCAAGAAGGACGGTGAGCGCCGCGAAGGGGCGGGTCATGCGACGTTCTCCTGAGGGCTGTAGCGCAGGAAGGCCGCACGGGGCATCTGCAGGAGGGCCGCCAGCGGGATCGTCAGGCACAGGCTGGCTGCTATCGGCAAGAGCCAGAGGCTGATCTGTCCGGCAAGGGACAGGGACAGAAGCGCCGCGCCCAGCCCGGTTTCGACCGCGTGGAACCGCAGAAGGGTGCGCAGGTCGGAGCGGCCCGCCACATGGGGCATCCAGCCTCCATCCAGCCCCCCGGCGAAGCGCAGCACTGCCCGAACCTGATGCACCATCAGCGCCGGAGCGAGCAGGGCAGAGAGGAGCATCTCGGCCAGGACCAGACCGGCAAAGCGTGGGGCAAAGCGTGGGGCAAAGCGCGGGGCAGTGGCAGGGGACAGGCGGCGGTGGCGCAGATGGGCCATGATGCCCATGAGTTTGGGCGCGATCAGCAGCGCGGCGATGGCGCCGGCGATGCTTGCCTGTGTCAGGGCGGGCATGGGCGGAAAGATCGGCAGGAACGGCGTGGCGCCGGGCGCCATCCCGCCCGGGCCGACAATCGCCCAGAGCAGCAGAAGCAGCAGCCACCAGACGGAGGCCAGATAGGCCATGGCCCCCTGCAAAAGGTGGAAGCGCGACAGGGGGTGCAAGCCAGGGGCAAGAAGAAGCCGGACATGCTGCAGGTTGCCTTGGCACCAGCGCCGATCACGCTTGAGATAGCCGATCAGCGTTTCGGGCGTGTCTTCGTGGCTGTCTTCGGCCTCGGGCATCATCTGCACGCCCCAACCGGCGCGGCGCAGGAGCGCGGCTTCGACGAAATCATGGCTGAGGATCACGCCGCCGCGCGGGGCGGGGCCGGGCAAATGCGGCAGTCCCGCTGATGCGGCGAAGGCGGGTATGCGCACGAGGGCGTTGTGGCCAAGGAAATTGCCTTCCCCCCCTGTCCACATGGCAAAGCCGCGCCCCATGTTCATGCCGTAGACTTCGGAGGCGAAGCTTTGCAGGCCCTGCCAGACGGTCCTGCCTGGAAGCACGCGCGGGATGGTCTGGATCAGCCCGAGACCCGGTTCGCGTGCCATGGCATCGGCCATCCGGATCACGCTGTCAGGGCCCATGATGCTATCGGCATCAAGGATCAGCATCGCGTCATGGGCATGGCCTTCAGATACCACCCAATCGCGGATGTTACCCGATTTGTAATCCGTGTTCCGGGCGCGGCGACGGTAGCTGAGGGAAAGGCCCGGATGGCGCCGACGGGTGGCCGCGATGACCGCTTCCTCGAGCAGCGCGGCAGGGGTTGACCGGGTGTCGGACAGGATGTGCAGCGTGAAGCCATGGCTGCCCTTGCCCGAGAGGCTGCCAAAGAGGCTGCCATTGAGATTGGCCAGAAGCTGCACGGCATTGCCGATCGTTTCTGTGGCGGGTTCGCCATACATGGGCAGCAGGATTGCGATCCTGAGCCCGTGAAGGGGGCGGACGGTGGGTCGGGGCTTCCAGAAAAGGCCGAGCGTTGCTGTGGCTGCGGAAAGGACCATCCAGAAGAGGGCAAAGCCCGACAGCCCGGTCAGCGCGGCCTCGGTCACGGTGAGCCGCCCGTCCATCGCGAACCAGCCCAGCGACAGATGGACAAGGGCGCCTGTGACACCGAGGGGAAGCAGAAAGACGAAGGCCCGGCAGGCAAAGATGTGCCCGCGCCGGTTCAGGCCCGGTGCTGCCGGATCGCGGAAGGGGGCGGTCAGGGACTGATCCGGCATTTCCAGCGGTTTCGGTGCGATGGTGCTGGGCAGAAGCTGACGGGGGGAGAAGGTCACGGGCGCACCTTGGCCTGCCAGTTTGTTTCAGCCTCGGGTGGGGTGGTTCGGGTGGGGGCGGTTTTCCATGGTTGGCTTTTGAAATAGGCGGCGATCTTTGCCACAGCGATGATCAGGGCAAAACCTGCGAGGTTCACGGCAAGGGCGGCGAGGGGGCCGTTTCCTGCCAGTTTGAGGAAAGCGCCAAGGACGCGGGCCAGCACCATGGAGGCGGCAAAGACCGCCAGCGATTGCTGACCCACGCGGCAGATGAGGGCGATGATCTTTCCGGCCCAGCCGCCATGGCGCAGCCGCGCCCCTTCGGGGCCGACGGCGACCCAGGCGAGATAGGCCAGCGCAAGGAAGTGGATATAGCGCAGGATGCCGAAATCGGTCTTGTTGAACAGGGGGGATGCGGATTTCCGGATGTCGCGCAGCAGATCGATTTGGGTGAAGACCTTGCCCCAGGCGAAGGGGACAGACAGCAGGACAATCCCGACGGCGAGCCAGATCAGCGCGCGATGAACCGGCGGTGCGGGCAACCAGCCCGCCATGAGGGCAAAGCCGGTGAAGAACACCAATTGCCACGCGAAGGGGTTGAAGAACCACGCGCGGTCTGAGGGTTTGACGAACCAGAGTTCAGCGGGCAGGTTCAGCCCTGCCGTGGCTGCGATCCAGAGGACGACGCTGGCGGCAAGTGCAAGGCGTGCGTCAATGCGGGCCAGCGCCATCATCACGGGGATCAGCGCGAGGATCACCAGATACATCGGCAGGATGTCGAAATAGTTCGGCACATAGGTCAGGGTCAGAAGGCCGATCAGGTTCGGACCGGTATTGTTGAGGAAGTGATTGAGGTTGAGGGCTGACACCTCATCCCGCGGGAAAAGACCTGTCATGTTCAGGGACAGCATCAGAAAGAGGGTCACGAAGAAGACGCCCAGATGCACCCAGTAAACCTGCCAGACCCGGTGCAGGATGCGGACAGTGCCCATCATCCAGCCCGCCCGGGAAAAGAGCGCCCCGAAGGCCAGTGCAGAGGCCATGCCTGAGCAAAAGACAAACATCTCGGTCGCGTCGGAAAAACCGAAGCGGGCGGGAATCCAGAGCGTCCAGGGGTTGCCGGTGATATGGGCGATGAGGATGATGAACATTCCCAAGCCACGAAAGAAATCGAGGCGAAGATCGCGCTGCTTTTGGGCTGGCGCCATGTCAGACGGCCTTGACGCGGACAGCGTCGATCAGGGACAGGCGTGCGGCGGTGTAGCCGTCGACCGAACCTGCCCGCCGCGCCATGCGATCCCGCAGCAAGGCTTTGGCCGCGTCGGCATAGCCGCTGCGGAGGGCAGCTTCGATGGTGATGCGGTCAAAGACATCGCGCTGTGCGTGGCTGCCGCCGATCTGCTGGAGGTCGGCACGCCCGGCGCGCAGATGCATCCAGGCAGAGGCATATTCTCCCCCGGCAAAGGCCTGCAGGCCCTGGGCCACATGCAGGCCGGGATGGGCGATGATGCGCTGGGCCTCATGCGCGGCGGGGCGGGTGGATTGCATTCGCGCGATCAGGCCGGCGGCGGCCTGATCGCGCGCGCCACCGCAGAGCGCCAGCATGTAGTGCAGGTCTGCAAAGGCGAGGCATCCGTCGGTGGCGCGGGTTTCGGACAGGTCGGCGAGTTCTTCCCAGCGATCGCCCACATCGACGCCTTCAAGCTCCAGCCGCGCGAGAAGGGAGGCACCGTTGGAGATATCGCGGTAATCATCGGTTTTTTCGGCGCGAATGTCGGCATCATAGAGCGCCAGGGCCGTTTCATATTCCCCAAGGTCGAGATGCATCAGGGCGCGATGCCACCAGACATGGAAGCGGAAGTTGTTGCAATGCGCCCAAGCAGATTCGCGGCCGGTCAGCCAGTCGAGCCCGGCGCGGGCGCGACCGGTGCTGTCATAGACATGGGCCACGGCATGCAAGCCCCAGGCATCATCCGGGGCAAGGGCCACCCCTTCGCGGCCGATCCTTTCGGCGCGGGCGAATTCGCCGGTTTCTTCCAGCGTGAAGGCGTGACAGCCGAGGATGTAGCCACGTGCGGGGTGGTCGGTCCATGCCGGAAGAATGGCTTCGACCGAGGCGCGCATCGCATCGGGCTTGCCCATGACAAAATGGATGGCCTGCACCAGTTTCATCGCCAACGCGTCGCGCGGGTTCAGGGCAAGGATCACGTCCATGCGCGCGGCAGCGCGGGAGGGGCGGCCTTGCAGCCAGTCGCCAAGCGCGTGGACGAAAGCAATCTCGCGCATCGTGCCCGGAGCCCCGCGCAGCGCTGCGGCATAGGCCTGTCGGGCGATCTCTTCCATCTCGACCCGGCCAAGGAGCAGGCAGGATATTCCGCGGATGGCCTGACCCAGCGCGAAATCGGGGCAGGCCGCCAGAACGCGATTCAGATCGGGGCCGGTGCTTGCCGCGTGCGAGAGGATGCCCCGGATAACCCTGTTCCAGTCGCCGATCCGTTCCGGCGAGAGGGAAGTGGGCGTTCCACTCAGGTCATCTGACAGCGGCATGAGCAAACCTTTCACGGCGGGGTGACGGCCTGCATGGGGCGGAGACGGGATTTGCAGGCGCGGTTACCGTGCGGTTCGCCGTAGCCACCTGCTTTGTTACAGGTGGCACGGATTATGACGGTGACCTCACGCCGTCGTGACGCGGCCCGGTCTAGAAGGCCCCATCATAGGCCCGCCGCGGGATATGCGCGGCGATGAGGGTGAAGTGGTCGCGGGCGAGGGCGGTGCCTGCCTCGCGAGCCAAAGTGGCGGTGTCATGCACATCCACGCCATGCCCGCCGAAGGCGCGGGCGAGGGCCGCAAAATCGGTGCCGTTTCCGGGGCCGCCGAAATCGACGCCGAGGTTCGGGCGCTGGCTTGCGCGCTGCTTCATCTCGATCAGGGTCAGGCTGTGATCGACGAGGACGCAGATCAGGATGGGCAGGTTCTGCGCGGCGAGGGTGGCCAACTCGCCCGCGCCCATCTCAAGCCCGGCATCGCCGACGAAGGCGAGGACGGGCGCGCCGGGCCGGCCCAGCCGCGCCCCGGCCGCCAGCGGCACGGCGCAGGCCATCGTGCAAAGACCCGAGGATTGGAGGATCAGGCGCGGGGAGGGGCAGGCCCACATCTGCGACAAGAGGATGCGATGCGCCCCGGAATCGGCGGTGATGACGGTCTGCGGTGGCATGACGGCGCGCAGCGTGGAAAAGACCGCATGCGGACCCCAGGCATCCGGGCCGGAGAAGGCGGCCTTGAGCGCGGTCCGGGCGGTATCCGGCTGGCCCGCGCCCCAGCGTGCGGGGGCATCGTGGTGGAGGGCATCCAGCGTCAGGGCGATGCCGCCGATCAGCGGGATGTCGGCGCGGTGCATGCCGTGGCTGCGCCGTTCGGGGGCGATGTCGATGACGGTCTGTTCGGCGCCAAAGGGGTTGCGCCAGCCGATCCGCATCTCGATCGGGTCATAGCCGATGAGAAGGACGGTGTCTGCCTGTGCGATCAGCGGCATCAGGATGCGGTCGGCTTTGGGCGAGAGGCCCGCGCCGCCGAGGCAGAGGGGATCGGCCTCGTCCATTAGCCCCTTGCCCTTATAGGTGGTCATCAGCGGGATGCGGTGGGCGCGGCAGAAGGCGGCGATGGCCGGTCCTGCCGCCTCGTTCACTGCATCGACCCCGGCGATGGCGATGGGCCGGGTTGCGCTTTGCAGCGCGGCAAGCGCCCGGCCCAGATCATCGGGCGGCGGCAGGCCGGGGGTGGCTGTCCAGAGGCGGGGAAGGGTGCCTTCATCGGCGGCGGCTTCGGCCAGGCTGATGGGCACGTCGATATGGACCGGCCCCGGCTGGCCAGAGGTGGCAAGGGCAATCGCCTTGGCCATACCTGCGCCGATGGCGCCGGGGGCAAGGCGGAAGCTGCCCTTGACGATGGGGCGCAGCATCGCCTGATGGTCGAACACCTGATGGGTGTAGGTTTCCGCCTCGGCCGCGTCGACGCAGCCGGTGAGGAAGATCAGCGGCACGCGGTCCTGCATCGCATTGGCCACGACATTGACCGCATTGGCCACACCGGGGCCCAGCGTCGCCACGAGGACGGGCAGCGCCCCGGTCATGTGCCAATGCCCCTCGGCCATGAAGCCGCCGCCGTTTTCGTGCTTGACCAGCACGAAGCGCAGGCCTGCGGCATCCAGACCCTGCATCAGGGCCAGCACCTCACCCCCAGGAATGCCAAAGGCATGGGTGGCCCCTGCCCGGGCAAGGGCTGTGCCGATGATGTCTGCGCCGGTCGTCGTCATGGTTCAAGGTCTCCGTCGATCACGCCTGCGGCGGCAAGGTCCGAAAGCTCTGTCTGTGTCAGGCCGAGGTGGCGCGCCAGAACCGCCCCGGTATCACCACCAAGGGCGGGAGGCGGCTTTGCATAGGTGACAGGGGTTCCCGACATCTTCAACGGGTTGCCGATCAAGGTCGCCGCAGCACCTGTGGGAAGGGTCATCGCCCCGGTCATTGCGCGCACCGCGACCTGCGGGCTGGCAAAGACCTGTGCAAGGTCGTTGACTGGGCCTGCCGGGATGCCCTGCGCGGCGCAGGTTGACAGCCAGTCCTGCGCCGTCCTTCCCGCCGTGAGGGTGGCGATCAGCGGGATCAGGATGTCGCGGTGCCGCACCCGTGCTGCATTTGTGGCAAAGCGCGCATCGGTTGCAAGACCGGGCGCCCCGGCGACGGCTGCGAAGCGGGCGAATTGGCCGTCATTGCCGATGGCGAGGATGAAGGTGCCGTCGTTGGCGGGAAAGGTGCCGTAGGGCACGATGGTCGGGTGATCGTTTCCGCGCCGGGGCGGGGTTTTGCCATCCGTCAGATAGCCGACGCCTTGATTGACCAGCATGGCCACCTGCGCATCCATAAGGGCAAGGTCGATGTGCTGGCCCAGCCCTGTTTCATGCCGTGCCGCGACGGCGGCAAGGATGCCCACCGCCGCATACATGCCGCAGATCAGGTCGGCGATGCCGACGCCTGCCTTCAGGGGGGGGCCATCGGCCATGCCTGTCAGGCTCATGAGCCCGCCTTCGCCCTGCACGAGGAAATCGTAACCCGCGCGCTGTGCGTTCGGCCCGGTCTGACCGAAACCGGTGATGGAGCAATAGATCAGGCGGGGATTGGCGGCCCGCAGGGTGGCGGCATCCAGCCCGTAGCGGGCCAGATCGCCGGGTTTGAAGTTTTCCACCAACACATCCGATTGCGCGGCGAGGGCCTGCACCAGCGCCTGCCCGCGCGGATCGGCGATGTTGACGGCCAGCGAATGTTTGCCCCGGTTGGCCGACAGGAAATAGGCGCTGGGGCCCGTTTCGGCCCCGCTGTCATCGGTCAGAAAAGGCGGCCCCCAGCCGCGGGTATCATCGCCCGCGCCGGGGCGTTCGATCTTGATGACCTCGGCCCCGAGGTCGGCCAGAAGCTGGGTCGCCGAGGGGCCGGCGAGGATGCGTGACAGGTCAAGCACGCGCAGGCCCGCAAGGGCCTGTGCAGGGATTTCCGGTTCGGGGGCGGTCACCGATCTGATCCGATCAATTCGCGACCGGGGCTGTCGAGGTGAAGTCCGGGATTTTGGCGGTCGAGGCGTCGTTGGGTTCAATGCCGGGCCAGTTCGCCTGTGATTTCTGAAGATTGCCGGGAATGTCCGCTTCCCAGAAGCCGACCACGTTCTTGGTGATGTTGAGATAAAGCTTGCCGTCGACGATGCGCCAGAGCGTGGGATTGCCGGGAACCTTGCCGCCCTTCGAGACGCCATAGGCGCAATGTCCATCATATTGCGGCGCATACTGCGCCGGGTTGGCGAGGAAGGTGTCGCGGTTGGCCGCCGTGGCGAAGGCGAAGGTCGCACCGTTGAATTCGGCGGTGATCGCGGCGTTGCCGGGCAGGGGCGCGGGCTGCGGCTGGCCGACTTCGGACTGCGGCAGATCGAAATAGGATACGACGTCAAAGCCAGAGACCGCAAATCCGGTCTTGTCGACATACTGATCGCCTGCAACGGCGGTTCCGATCATTCCGGCGACAAAGGCAAAGGCCAGGGCGGTGGTCTTGAACATGGAAAACTCCTGTTGTGTCTGCCAGTCACTTCGCGGGGCGGATGGAGGGGATTACAGATATGTCAGTTTCGTCGCAGGGATGTGATCCCGGGCGCAGGCGGCTGATGTGGTTTTGCCAGTTGGGTGGTCAGCGCGTGGCAGAGCGCGTTGCGCTGCAAGGCCATGAACCGTTGCGCTGCGGCTTCGGTCGGGTGGAGGGGATCTTTTACCTTGCCGGAAGCTGTGCGCCGGAAATTCGCCGGATTGCCAAGGTTTTCCCGGATGGTTTCCGGGGTAAGGCCAGCGACAAAGCTGCATTGTCCTGCGGTCCTGGCGAAGGCTGCCTCGATATGGGCCTGTGCCTGTTGGCGCAAGCGGACAGACTTTTTGCCATAGGTCGGGGCGGAGGTCATGAAGATGCAAGGTTGGCCTGCGGGCAGATCGGCGACGAAGGCGCGTGCATCCATTAGCGCGGCTTCCGCGCTGGCGGCCCAGCGTTGGGTGGCGTTGCCCATCAGGAACATGATCAGCAGCTTTGGCTGGTAGTATCCATCATGGAATACGGCCTGAAGCGGAGAGCGGTCCTTGTGGCAGAACTGGAACCGCTCGCCCTGTCCGATCTGGACATAGGGGGTCTTGCCCGGTGAAAGCAGGCCGTAGGCCCCGGCATTGACCTTCCATTTCGGATCGACGTCGCAGATGGCGCTTTTGGCCGCGCGTCCCCGTGACGTCCATGACTGAAGGCTGCTGGACCGGACGCCGATCACGCCAACCGTGGTATCGGCCGAGAGGCCGCAATCGCCTTTGAGGTCGTCCAGGATGTCCACGAAGGCCTTTCCCGCACCGAAGGAAAGCTGCGAGTCGCCCAGAACGAGGATGTCGGGCGAGGGCCGTGTCTGGGCTGCTGCTGGCCCTGAAAGGAAGAGCCCCAGTGCAACGAATGCAAAGGCAGCAACCGGGTTCTGCATGGCTGGTCCTTTTGGCGAAGGGTGCAGTCGGCGGGGCCGACCTGTGGCACTTCGCCTGGCGGAACGGCAGCGTTACAGAACGTTGCGGGCAAACCTGCAGGACGCAGGGGAGCGAGACTTGGATCTGGCGTTTGAGCGCTGCTGTTCTGGCCCCCGCATCCTGGCGGATGGGCGGTAGCTGGTCGCGTCCGACGGAGCGGGTCATCCGTGCCTTGCGAAACGCCAAGGCCCGGACGTCATGCCGACCGCGCGATGCGGCGCGCTGTCAGGCGTTGAGGTAGCGCTGTTTTGCATCCTTGATCGAAATCAGCTTGCCCTCTGCTTCGTCCCAGAGGTGCAGACCGACTGTGCGCAGGCTTTCGCAGATGGTCAGACGCTGCACATCGGCGAGTTCCGCATGGTGGCGGATGACCTCGGGCAGGCGGTAGAAGGGGATGCGGCTGTAGAGGTGATGCACGTGATGGATGCCGATATTGCCCGACAGCCAGCGCAGCGGTTGGGGCAGGACATAATGCGAGCTGCCTTCGAGCGCGGCATTGTGCAGATCCCAATCCTTGCCTTTTGACCAGTGGGTTTCCTCGAACTGATGCTGGACATAGAAGAGCCAGACACCAATGGTTGCCGCGATGACCGATGTGGGCAGGAAGATCACAAGCACCGGCCAGAAGCCCCCGAACCAGACGATCAGCCCCAGAGAAATGCCGATCATCGCATTCGTGCCCATGGCCGATGTCCAGTAGCGCCAGCCCTGGTTCATCAGCCCCAGAGGCAGGCGGTTCTGCAGGATGAACAGATAGCTTGGCCCCAGCACGAACAGCACCAGCGGATGCCGGTACAGCCTGTACATGAAACGCCCAAAGGGGCTGAGGGCGCGGTATTCATTGACCGTCAAGGTGGTCACGTCACCGATGCCGCGTTTGTCCAGATCGCCGTGATGGGCGTGGTGGATGGCGTGGGTGCGGCGCCAGACGGCATAAGGCGTCAGGGTCAGAACACCCAGACTGCGCCCGATCCAATCCTGCGCGGTCCGGTTGCGCAGAAACGCGCCATGCCCGCAATCATGCTGGATGATGAAGATACGGACCAGAAATGTTCCGTTCAGCACCCCCACCGCCAGTGCCAACCACGGGCTGACGGAAAGAGCGGCCCATGCAAGCGCCCAGAGCGCAAGGAAGGGCACAAGCGTCACCGCAAGCTCGAACAGGCTGCGCGACGTTGAGGGATCACGATACCGGGCAAGAATGGAAAGCCATTCGCGGGCGGAACGGTTGACAGCAGTGTCGGTAATATCGGTCATCTCGGCTTGCAAACAGGGGCCGGTAGACCGGCGCGGTGGCGACGAACGGCCGGCGTTGACCAAGCACCTTCGGACCTACGGGCTAACCCGTCACGCCAGATTTTGCAACTGTGCAGAGGAATTGCACCCCCGAATAATTGACGCAGGGTTAGGCGACATTTGTCCAGATCCGGTCGCACCCGGAGCAGGGCCGGGGTTCAGAGGGGTTCGAGGACAAGAGTGCCTGCGAAAACTTCGCGCGCGACGGTCTGAATCAGCCGGGCGATGCGGGGGGCGGCGTCATCGGCGCTGTTGCTGCGGGTGACGAGGCCGACGGAGCGCAGGGTGCGCGGGCCTTCGAGGGAGACCACGACCACGTCACGATCATCGGGGCCGACTTCGGACCGGACATAGAGCGCGGGCAGGAAGGCGATGCCCATGCCCATGCCGGCCATCAGGCGGACCGCGTCGAGGCTGGTGCCTTCGTAATCCGCACGCAGCTTTGCGCCCAGCGTTTCGCACAGGTCTGCCACCTGCTGGCGCAGGGCAAAGGCGGGGCCGAGAGCGAGCACGGTCTGGCCGCGCAGGTCTTCGCGCGGGATGCGGTCGCGCCCGGCGAAGGGATGGTCACGGGCCACCACGATTTCGAGCGGTTCACGAAAGAGCCGGATGGGTGCCACATCGCCGCGCACGGGCAACTGCACGAGGATCATGTCGAAATCGCCCCGGGACAGCCCTGCGGCCAGCGCCTCGGGCGGGGCTTCCCGGATGAAAAGTTGCAGGTCCGGGTGGCGCGCGTGCAGACGCGCAATGACATGGGGCAGAAGGTAGGGGCCCAGTGTTCCCGAAGCGCCGAAGCGGATGGTCCCCGACAGGCCCGTGCGCGGCACATCGAAGCGGTTGACCAGCGTATGGGCCGCTTCGAGGATGGCGCGGGCGCGGTCGTGAACCTCGCGCCCGGCCAGTGTGGGGATCACGCCCGCGCGGCCCCGTTCCACCAGCCTTTGGCCAAGCCGCCGTTCCAGCGTGGCAAGCTGGACCGACAGCGAAGGCTGGCTGATGCCGCATTGGTCAGCGGCGGCCTTGAAGCTTCCCGTGTCGACGAGGGCCACGAAGTATTCAAGCTGCCGGAGGCTTGGAAGATCGCGCATGGGGTACCTTCAGAGGAACTCATCCTCGCCACCGCCTTCGTCGAAGGAGGCGGGCGGGGGTGGGGCGCCTTCTGTACCCGGTGCTTCGGAGCGGAACAGCTCGTTCGGGAGCCAGGTGGCGAGTTCAGGGAACATCCAGAGCACTGCCAAGGCGATGAGCTGGATCGCGATGAAGGGGAGGACACCCCGGTAGATCATCGGTGTCGTGATCGTTCTGGGGGCCACGCCGCGCAGATAGAACAGAGAGAAGCCGAAGGGCGGGGTCAGGAAAGAGGTCTGCAACAGCAAGCCGATCATCACCCCCAGCCAGATCGGATCGACGCCCATGATCAGTAGGACCGGGGCGGTGATCGGGATCACGATGAAGATGATCTCGAATGTGTCCAGGAAGAAGCCCAGCACAAAGATGATTGCGAAGACCACCAGCAGCGCGCCGAACTGACCGCCCGGCATACCTTCGAGGAAGCCCTGCACCATGGCGCTGCCGCCCAGTTGGGTGAAGACCAGTGCGAAGGCCGTGGCGCCCAGAAGGATGATGAAGACCATCGAGGTGATCGACATGGTAGATTTCGATGAATAGAAAAGAGTTGAAAAGAAGCTGCGCCGCAGATCGCCGCGGGTCAGGATGGCCAGCAGCGCAAGACCCAGCAGCACGAGCATGGTATTGAGAAGGCCCACAGCGCCGAAGAACCATGCTGTGATGCCAAGGCCCGCCATAGCCACCAGCCAGAACCAGAACAGACGGATGTCGCGGCGCGGATCGCCTTCGGCGCCGAAATAGGCATCGGCGAACAGTTTGACCGCCGCCAGGAACAGTGCGCCGACTGCGCCGACGCTGGCGCTTTCGGTGGGGGTGGCGACGCCGCTGACGATGGAGCCCAGCACCGACACGATGAGCAGGAGCGGTGGGATCAGCGCGCCCATGATGCGTAGGCCAAGCCCGGCCTTTTCCGCCGGTGTCATTGCGACGGGGGGGCAGGTCTCGGGGTGGAAGATCGCCTTCCAGACGATATAGAGGATGAAGGCGGCTACCAGCACCAGACTGGGCAGGATGGCCCCGGCGAACAGGTCGCCGACCGAAACGGTATCTGGCGCGAAGTTCCCGAGCGAGAGTTGCGCGGCCGAGTTGGCGCCTTGCAGGATGTCGGCAAGGAAGATCAGCACGGTGGAGGGGGGGATGATCTGGCCCAGCGTGCCTGCGGCGCAGATCGTGCCGGTGGCAAGCTTCGGATCATAGCCCGCGCGCATCATGGCCGGCAGGCTGAGCAGGCCCATGGTCACGACGGTTGCGCCCACGACCCCCGTTGCGGCAGCCAAGAGTGCGCCCACCAGCACGACGGACAGCGCAAGGCCGCCCCGGAGCGAGCCGAAAAGCTGGCCCATGGTGGTGAGAAGGGATTCCGCGATGCCCGATCGTTCGAGCACCACCCCCATGAAGACAAAGAGCGGCACGGCGACAAGCACCGGGTTGGTGATGACCCCCCAGAACCGGTTGGGCAGGGCTGCGAAGAGGGATTGGTCGAAGGCCCCGACGGCGATGCCCGCAAATCCCACAAGGATCGCAAGACCGCCAAGGGTGAAGGCCACGATGTAGCCCGACATGAGGAAAAAGATTATGAGCAGGAACAGGCCTGCTGCCATCAGCTGGCCAAGAAGTGCCGCGTCCATTGGTATCTCCTATGGCCTAGAGGGTCTGTTCGGGGCCGTGGCCGCCGTGGTTGAGGGCGTGGCGTTCATGCCCGGCGAGGACCATCAACCCGCGCAGCACGAAGGCCGCTCCCTGCAATCCGACAAGGACGATGAAGCCCAGCAGGGAGGCCTTCAGGATCCAGTAATTGCCCATGCCGCCGGGGTTGAGTGAGCCTTCGTCCGAGGCGTAGGACGTCATCCAGAAGGTCCAGACAGCGTAGCCGAAGACCAGCAGGAAAGGGAGCAGGAGGAACAGCGTCATCATCATGTCCGACACGGCCCGGCGCCGCACGGACCAGCGCGAGAAGAACACATCCACCCGCACGAAGCCGCCGCTCATCATCGTGTAGCCCGCGCCCAGCACGATCACGACGACATGGGTCCAGATGTAGGATTCCTGCAACCAGATGAGGCCGGTGCCCATGACATAACGGAGGTAGACCGTGGCGAAGCACAGGATCACCGTGGCCAGTGTCGCCCAGGCGACGAGATAGCCGCTCCAGCGACATAGACCGTCGATCACACCAACGACACGCGCCGCAGCGCGCACCCAGCCGGGCTCTGGCCCGGCATCCGCAGTTGCCATTCTTTGCTCTCCCCCTGCCGCGCTGGTGGCTCGCTGGTCTTGGCCGCGATGCCCTCTGCGCTGTCCCTGTTCCGTCTGCCCGATCTGCGTGGAGCGGGCGTATTTGTGCTAGATTGCCGTCGTTTTTGGTATTGCAAGGGCGCTGAATAGGTTTTTTTAAACGGAATAGTTAAGACTGATAGTTTGCGATAGTTTTCTCCTAAACAGGCATTTTCCGCCGTCTCGGCTGTTGCTCTGTGAGAAAGCGTCTCCACTTCCAACGCCACTGCGGCGGGTCAACGACTGGCTCCGTTGCCAATATGCAAACTGCAGCGGGAGGAACGAATGAAGAGACGCGACTTTATCACCAAATCTGTACTGGGCGGCGGTGCGGCCGTTGCGGCGGCGGGGTTGGCCGCGCCGGCGATCGCGCAGGGCACCATCGAATGGCGGATGGTCCATTCATGGCCCAAGGGGTTGCCGGGTGTGGGCGTGGGCGCCGAGCGTCTGGCGCGGCGGATCGAGGCCATGTCCGGCGGGCGGATGAAGATCAACGTCTTCGCTGCAGGTGAGCTTGTCCCGGCGCTGGGCTGCATGGACGCGGTGATGGATGGCACGGCCGAGATGGGCCACGACGCCAGCTTCTACCACGTCGGCAAGCACCCGATGCTGGCTGCGTTCTTTGCTGTGCCGTTCGGGATGACCGGCGACGAGCAGGCGGCGTGGCTGCTGCATGCGGGCGGCCAGCAGTTGTGGGATGAGCTGAACACCCAGTTCGGCATCATCTCCTTGCCGGCGGGCCAGACTTCGGCCCAGTCCTTTGGCTGGTTCAAGAAAGAGATCAACACGCCCGAGGATTTTCAGGGCCTGAAGATCCGCATGCCGGGTCTGGGCGGCGAGATGGTGAAGAAGCTGGGCGCGACCCCTGTACTGTTGCCGGGCGGCGAGATTTTCGCGGCGCTGCAATCGGGCGCGGTCGATGCGGCGGAATTCATCGGGCCGGTCAACGACCTGCCCATGGGTTTCCATCAGGTGGTCAAGATCAGCTACGGCCCCGGCGTGCAGGAACCGGGCGGCACGGTCCAACTGATGCTGAACACCGCCAAATTCCAGGAATTGCCTGCCGATCTGCAGGAGATCATCCGCGCTGCCGCCCATGCCGGGCATGAGGACATGAAGGTGGAATATGACCTGCAATCCGGCCGCGCGATGGAGACGCTGCGGGTGGAGCATGGCGTTGAGTTCCGCCGTCTGGAGCGCCCGGTGCTGGAAGCGCTTGGCAAGGCTGCCGGCGAGGTTATCCAGGAAAGCTATGACGCGGGTGACGATCTGACGCGCCGCATCTGGGACAGCTATCTGGCGTCGCGCGCCGACACGATGCGCTTCCTGCGGTTCAACGAGCAGGCCTTCTTGAACGCCCGCACGCTGGAATTCCCGTTCCCGGGTCCGCAGGCGACCTGAGATCCGGACGTCAGTTCCGGCCTTGGGCCCTGTCCGGCCGGAAGCAGCAAAAGCGATACGGCGCGTCCCTTACGGGGGCGCGCCGGGTTTGTTTGGGCAAGGGCCGGTTGCACCGGTCGTCGCAGGTGGATCAAGAGCAAAGCCCATGCCGTGGTCTGTGGCGGTAAAGCGGATTGGTCGATTTGGGACGGAAACCCCTATCCCATCCGGGCGAGGCGCGTTCAGGCAGAGGAGGTGTGGGGTTCCTCTTTGGTTGGCCAGACTTCCAGAAGCCCACACAGGATGACCAGCGTGCCGCCGATCATTTCGCTGGTCGACAGGCTTTCCCCGGCAAGGATCGCGGCGGTTACGGCGCCGAAGATCACCTCGGTCATCAAGAGGATGCCCACCCTTGCCGGGTCCAGCCGCAGGGTTGCCCACATCAGCGCGGCGATGGATGCGCCCCACCAGAGCCCGCCGGTGAGAAGGACCTGGGCCGAGAGCATGGGCAGATCGGACAGGGCGATGACGGGAAGGGGTTCAAGGAAAGGCGCGAAGAGGAATGAGGTGATGGTTGCCCCGAGCGCAAAGAGAAAGGCCGCGGGCAGCGGGGGGACGTCGGATTTAAGGCGCATCCCGGCCGTGGCGAGCGCCCAAATGAACCCGCCGATGAAGGCCATCCATTCGCCAAGGTTGCCGGGAACGGGAATACCGCCGTCGCCGCCGAGCATGATGAACAGCCCTGCCAAGCCCACGGCGATGGCAACAAGGCGCAGTTTCGGGACGTGCCAACGCAGGAGATATTTGGCGATCAGCACGCTCCAGACCGGGCTGAAGAACCACAGCAGGACGACAAGCGCGACCTTGCCGTAGAGAAACCCGATGGAATAGAGGGCGAAGGCCGCGCCGCCCAAGGCGATGGACGCCATGCCGATGAGATTTGCGCGGCGCAAACTGTGCGCCTGTGCCAGAACGACGGGCAGCAGAAAGATCGCCGCTGCCAGCGTGATCGCCCCGGTACCCCAAGCCCCGTCAAGGCCCATGTCTGCGATGGCGCGCACAGGGAGCCAGTAGATCCCCCAGAAGATCCCCGTGATTAGGACGATTGCCGAGGCAAGAACGGGTGTGGTCATGTTTACTTGGCCTTTGGGAGCGCGTGCATCAGCCGGGTGGCTGCACCGATTTTACCCTTGTAACGGGAACGCAGCGTCCCGCTCAACATCACGTTTGTGGCTGTCATGGAGAAAGCCATGCCCCGGCCCAACCGGACGCGCGGTCGAAAGAGGCGCGTCGGTGGTCCGTGCCGAGGTGGAGGATATCCATCGCCTGAACGGTGCAGCGCAGGATGGTAAAGAAGGTCTTTTCCGGCGTCACCTGATAGTCCAGCGCCGTGGGGATCGGATGGCCGGGGGCGGGTGTCATCCTATAGGCGCGGCGTGAAGCGTCGGGCACCTTTGCCCATGTGGCAGCGACATTGCCACCGGTCGGGATCGTGACATCGGCCAAAAGCCGGATCTGGAGATGGGCGCTCTGGTCCCAGATGTGCAGGGCGGCGCGGGGGGTGGTCCGCAATGCGGCCACTTTGGCAGAGCGCAGGTCAGTGTGCAGGTCGAGCGTGCCGGTGGCAGGGTCCGCCGCGCGCAGGACGACCGTGCGCGCCTCGGGCCAACCATCAGGCGAAACAGTGGCAAGGGTGGGATGGCGCGCGGCGGCGCGGCGGTCGGCCACGCCGCGCATCAGACGCGCCCAGACCTGAGCGTAGAGCCCGTCAAGCGCGGCGGCCCAGGGGTGGGGATCAGTCGTCATAGCCGGTCATTTCCAGATAGCCGACGCCTGTGTGGCTGCCGGAGAGGGTGACAGGCCCTTCCCAATAGGGGATGGAGGTGGCCATCCAGGCGTCGGGGTTCAGCGCGGTGACGGTGACATCGACGCCCTTTTCGGGCAGGCGCACCTGCCATGTGGTGGGCACCGTTCGCCCGGCCACGCTGTGGCGCGAAAGTGGGGTTGCGGTGAAGGCCCCGTCGGGCAGGGCGGTGGTCTGGCCATCGGCGGTGATCCAGGTGGCGGCGGTGTAGTCGGTGCTGCCGCGCAGGACGAAGCCCATCATCTTGTCGCCGCTGTCGAAGGAGAGTGAGAACCAGTCCCATCCTGTCTGATCGGCGGCGAGGGGTTGGGAGGACCATTCCCTGTCCAGCCATGCCGTGCCGGTGACGGGGATATCTCCCTGCGGCAGGGTCAGCGTGCCAGACAGGGCGAAGAAGGGCTGTGAATAGTAATAGCTGGCCTGGCCGGCGGCGGATTTCACCGAATAGCCATCCTGCGCATGCTTGACCAAGGGCCCGGTCGCGCGCAGGTGCACATCATAGGCAAAATCGTTGCCGGTGGCGGTGAGGCGCAGGTTGTCGAGATCCGGTCCCTGCATCGCCCAATCATCGATCCATGCAGAGAAGGGTGAGGCAGTGACGCCCGCCTGTCCGACGCCGCCGCGCGCCAGCCGTTCGGCCACATGGTGGGTATCTGCGGTGGTGACGGCGGCATGGCCCATCCAGAGTTGCGGTGTGTTCCAACCCGTGCCGTCGCGCGGGGCGAGGGCAGAGCGGAACAGCGTCCATTGCAGGCCATATGGGGTGCCATCCGGGCCGGTCATGTTGGCGGTCAGATACCACCATTCGATGCGGTATTCAGGATGCGCGCCGTGATCGGCGGGAAACGACAGCGCGCGCCCCGGCACGGGCTGGGCGAAATCCCCTGCTTCGGTTCCAAGCCCGGCGAATCCCTGCGCCTGCGCCATCAGGGGCAGCATCAGGGCCAAGAAAAGTGCCTTAACGTTCATGGCGGAAGACCCCCAGAAGCTGCGCGGGCGGTGTGCGGGACAGCCGCCACGCGGGCCAAGCGGCAGCCAAGGCCGCGGCTGCAAGTGCCAGCAGCGCCAGACGCAGATAATCCCACGGGAACAGATACATGGGCAGACGCCAACCAAAGGCCTCGACATTCACGACGGCCAGCAGCGCCCAGGCCAGCGCCAGCCCGAGCGGCAATGCCAGTGCCGCTGTCAGCAGGGCCAGCACCACGGCGCGCAAGAGATCGAGCGCGGCAAGCCTGTGCCGGGTCAGACCCAAAGCCCAGACGGGCGCAAGTTGCGGCAGGCGCATGGCGGCGAGGGTGAGCAGGCTCATCAATATTGCAAAGCCGGCGACGGCCAGTGTCAGCACATTGAGAGCGGTGGTCACGGTGAAGGTGCGTTCGAAGACGGAGAGGGACAGCGCCTTGATCGCGGCCTGATCGATCATGGCGCTGTCTGCCAGACCGGCTTTTTCGCGAAGGCTCGTCTTCAGGGCTTCTGTGCGGGCGGGATCGACGCGCAGGCCAAAGCGCAGGGCGGTCACGTCAGGGAACAGGCGGCGGAACACGGGTTCGGTCACGATGACCTGGCCGACGGGGTTGCCGTAATCGCCATAGATGCCCAGCACCGGCAGGCTGACGCCGGGCGAGAGCAGGACGGGTGAGCCGAGGTCCAGTCCGGCGCGACGGAAGAGTTGTTCGTTGATGAGGACACCTTTGCCGGCAGCGAGTTGGTCCCAGACATCGGGGGTGGCGCGCAGAAAGCGCCAGTTGTCGCGATAGGTGGCATGGTCGCGCGCGGCATAGATCTGGGCGGGGATGGTGGCGATGGGGCGATCGACGCTGAGGAGCGGCAGGATGGCATCCGCCTCTTGCGCGGCGAGGGCGAGGATGGCGTCGGCCTGCGCGCTGTCGGCGGCGGTGACGTAAAGCTCGGACGCCAGCCGCTGATCGAGAAAGCCGATGAAGGTAAGCCGGAAGGAGGAGACCATGGTCGAGACGCCGACATTCGCCGCCATGGCCAGAAGCAGCGCCATGAGCGCGAGCGACAGGCCCGGCACCTGTTGGCGTGTGTCCGCAAAGAACCATTGGGCGACCGGGGCGCGGGCACGCGCCTCGGCCCCTGACAGGCACAGGGCCAGAAGCGGCGGCAGGGCCAGCGCGCCACCGATGAGCAAGGCCCCCAGCATGCCGAAACCCGCGAGAAGCCCGTTACCCCAGACTGCCAGACCGGCCGAGAGGGACAGCAGGCCAAAGGCGAGCACCGCCTGCAGGCCCCAGCGGCGCGACATGCCAGCCGCCCAGGCCTGCGCCCCGGTCAGCAGGGGCATCCGCGCCAGCGACCACAGCGCGCCGCCTGCGGCGACAGCGGTGCCGCCCATCGCGATGGCAAGCCCCGACAGCCACCAGACCGGGCGCAGGGTCAGTTGACCCGAGACATCGGCCCCGTAAAGCCCGCGCAGGGTGGCCGCCACATCGGGCATCAGGGCCGCCGCCATGACATAGCCGAGTGCGACGCCGATCGCGCCTGCCAGCAGCGCCAGCAGGGCCAGTTCTGCGGCCATCAGGGCGATCATCCGCCCCAGCGGCGCGCCAAGGGCGCGCAGGGTGCGCACCATGCTGCGGCGCTGTTCGAACGCCAGACCGATGGCGCCAT
>CALRMS020000008.1:0-99930 GCA_943369275.1 Rhodobacter maris
GTCACCCCCCCGGTGCGATAAGGATCAGACCAGCACCGCACCCTTGGCGCCGATGACGCCTTGGGTGTCGGCCTCGCCCAGCAGCATTTCGTTATGCGGCTTGCCCGAGGGGATCATCGGGAAGCAGTTTTCGTGCTTTTCGACAAGGCAATCAAAAATCACCGGGCCGTCATAGCGCAGCATTTCCATGATCGCGTCGTCGAGATCGGCGGGATCAGAGCATTTGATGCCCTTGCAGCCGAAGGCCTCGGCCAGTTTCACGAAATCGGGCAGGGATTCCGACCAGCTGTGCGAATAGCGTTCGCCGTGCAGCAGCTCCTGCCACTGGCGCACCATGCCGAGGCGTTCGTTGTTCAGGATGAACTGCTTGACCGGGGCGCGGAACTGGATGGCGGTGCCCATCTCCTGCATGTTCATGAGCCATGACGCCTCACCCGCCACATTGATGACAAGCGCGTCGGGATGGGCGATCTGCACACCGATGGAGGCGGGCAGGCCGTAACCCATGGTGCCAAGGCCGCCCGACGTCATCCAGCGGTTGGGGTCCTCAAAGCCGAGGAATTGCGCGGCCCACATCTGGTGCTGGCCGACCTCAGTCGTGATGTAGCGATCCATGCCCTTGGTCAGCACCTCAAGCCGTTGCAGCGCGTGCTGGGGTTTGATGACCTTGGTGCTGTTCTTGAAATCAAGACAGTTGACTGCCCGCCATTCGTTGATCTGCTTCCACCATTTATCCAGACCCGAGCGGTTGGTCTTGCTGCCGCGCGCCTTCCAGATGCGGAGCACCTCTTCCAGCACGAGGGCGATGTCGCCCAGGATCGGCACATCGACGCGGATCACCTTGTTGATCGAGGACGGGTCGATGTCGATATGCGCCTTGCGGGAATGGGGTGAGAAATCCTTGACGCGGCCGGTGATGCGATCATCAAAACGGGCACCCACGTTGATCATCAGGTCGCAGCCATGCATGGCGAGGTTGGCCTCATAGAGGCCATGCATCCCGAGCATCCCGAGCCAGTTCTTGCCCGAGGCCGGATAGGCGCCCAGACCCATCAGGGTGGAGGTGACGGGGAAATCGGTGGCGGCGGTGAGTTCGCGCAGCAACTGGCTGGCCTTGGGGCCGGAATTGATGACGCCGCCCCCGGTATAGAGGATCGGGCGTTCGGCGGTTTCCATCATTTCCACAAGGCGGGTGATGGCCTCGGTGTCACCCTGCATGCGGGGCTGATAGTGCGACACCTTGGTCTTTTCGCGGGGCGTATAATCGGCGGTCGCGAATTGCACATCCTTGGGGATGTCGATCAGCACCGGGCCGGGGCGGCCGGTGGTGGCGACGTGGAACGCCTGATGGATGGTTTCCGACAGTTTCGCCGTGTCCTTCACCAGCCAGTTATGTTTCGTGCAGGGGCGTGTGATGCCAACCGTGTCGGCCTCCTGGAAGCCGTCGGTGCCGATCATGAAGGTGGGGACTTGACCTGTGAGCACGACAAGCGGGATGGAATCCATCAGCGCGTCGACAAGGCCGGTCACGGCATTGGTGGCACCCGGGCCAGAGGTGACCAGCACCACGCCCGGCTTGCCGGTGGAGCGGGCATAGCCTTCGGCCATGTGGACGGCGCCCTGTTCATGGCGCACGAGGATGTGGCGAATATCGTTCTGTTGGAAGATCTCGTCATAGATCGGCAGCACGGCCCCGCCGGGATAGCCGAACACGACCTCGACCCCCTGATCCTTCAGGGCCTGCACCACCATTCTTGCGCCGCTCATCTGCTTGGTCATCGTCATCCATCCTTGTTCGGGCCACCGCCCCGTCTTACCGCGTCGCACCATCGCGCAACAAAAAGCCCCCGGTTTTCGATCCGGGGGCGCATGGGAGCCATATGGCCAGCGTTACCGCCCCATGCGCCGTCGTCCTACGTCTACGAGAATTCCGGACATATCCGTTCCTCTTGCCATCGCGGCGGACACTATGGCGGGCGGAAAGGGGCGTCAACCGCAAAAGAAGGCCTAAAGTGTCGCAGCGGGGGCAAAAATTGTAATTTCGTTTCCAAAAGGTGTGAGTTGGCGCAACTAATGGAACAACTGCGTGTTTGCACAGGCGCCCTGCCGGGTTGAGTCGGCATCAGGGGGTGCCAAAGGGGGGTAAGGGGCGTATTCAGGCGCGGATGGGGCTGCGTGGTGCGGCCCCGCCTGCCAAAAGGGTCTTGCCCATGAAGCTTTATTATTCGCCCGGTGCCTGTTCGCTGGCCTCGCATATCGTTCTGGCCGAAAGCGGGGCGACCTATTCGGTGGAACGTGCCGACATCCGCGCCAAGAAGACCGAAAGCGGTGGGGATTTCACCGCGATCAGCCCGCGTGGGGCGGTGCCGGTGCTGGTGCTGGAAGATGGCGAAGTGCTTACCGAGGGCGTGGCGATCATGCAATTCGTGGCCGACAGCGTGACACCGGGCAAGCTGCCCGCCGCCGGCACGCTGGAACGCGCGCGGTTGCAGGAGGCGCTGAACTTCGTGTCGACAGAGGTGCACAAGACCTATTCACCGTTCTTCCGGGGGCTGGAGGGTGCGGCAAAGGAGGCGCAGGTGGCGCTGCTGAACAGCCGCCTTGCACTGGTGGAGGCGCGGCTGACTGATGGGCATGACTATCTGTTGGGCGCGGATTTTACCCCGGCGGATGCCTATCTGTTCACCGTGACCAACTGGTCCAAGGGGATCGGCCATGACCTGTCATCTTTCCCGAAGCTGGAGGCGCTGCGGGCGCGGATTGCGGCGCGGCCTGCGGTGCAGGCGGCGATGAAGGCCGAAGGCCTGCTGAAGTAAGGCAGGGATGCCGCGAATGGAAAAGGCCCGCGCGGGTGGCGCGGGCCTTTTTTGTTGCAAGCTTCGCTGGATCAGATCAGCGCGACATAGCCCGCATAGGCCGCCAGCAGCAGCGCGCCCGCGATGCGGGGCAGGCCGCCAAGGACAAAAGCCAATAGGGTGAGACCGATGGCTGCCGCGGCGACCCAAGGCATGTCGACCGACGCGAAGCGCGGGTCCGACGGGATCGGAGCGATCAGCGCGGTGGTGCCCAAGATGCCGAATATGTTGAAGATGTTCGATCCGACGATATTGCCCACGGCAATTTCCGTCTGCTTGCGGATCGCGGCGATCACCGAGGTGGCGAGTTCCGGCAGCGATGTGCCGACGGCGACGATGGTCAGGCCGATGACCGCCTCAGATATGCCGAAGGCGCGGGCGATTTCGGTGGAGCTATCCACCAGCAGGCGCGCGCCGATCACGAGAACGACCAGACCGCCCAACGTCATGGCCCAGGCCTTCCATTGCGGGATGTCGCCTTCGTTGGCCTCTTCCGGTTCCACCTTGCCGGTAGTGAAGGCTACGATCAGGAAGATCAGTAGACCGCCAATCAGCAGGGTGCCATCAAGACGCGTCACATTGCCATCCAGCAGCATGACCCAGATCACCGCCGTGGCCAGCAGCATGAAGCCGAGGTCGCGCCAGAGTTTGCGCACCGGGATGATGAGCGGGGCGATCAGGGCCGAAATGCCAAGGATCAAGAGGATGTTTGCGATGTTCGATCCCAGCACGTTGCCGATGGCAATCGCGGGTTGGCCTGCCATGGCGGCCTGAACAGAAACCAGCATTTCCGGGGCCGAGGTGCCAAAACCCACGATGGTAAGGCCGATGACCATGGGCGACAGGCGGAAGTGCTTGGCGATGGCCGTCGCCCCGCGCACCAGATATTCGCCGCCAAAGAAAAGGGCGACAAGGCCCAGTGCGAAGAGAAGATACGTCATATTTACCCCAAGTCAGTTTGCCGTGCTGCGCCCCACATCGGGTTTGGATCGGGCAGGACAAGGGGCAGGACCTAAAAAAGCGCCAAGCGCAAGGGTTTTGTGCGCGCCTCGTGGCGCGGCGGTCACGGATTCGTGTGCTCGATCAGATCCCAGCGGTTGCCAAAGGGATCGCGCCAGACGGCGACGATGCCATAGGGTTCATGGCGGGGTGCTTCTTCGAACTGTACGCCATGGGCGATCATGCGGGCGTGATCACGGGCGAAATCATCGGTTTCCAGAAACAGCCAGACGCGTCCCGCGCCCTGTGCCCCGATGGCGGCCTGCTGATCCGGGCCTTTGGCGCGGGCAAGGATCAGGCGGCAGCCGCCGCCGGGCGGTTCCACCGTGACCCAGCGCTTGTGGCCCTGATCAAGGTCGGCGGTCAGACGAAAGCCAAGGGCGGTGACGAAGAAGGCGATGGCGCTGTCATAGTCCGGGACAATCAGCGACACGCCTGCAAGGCGGCTCTGCGCCATGGATCAGGCGTCGCGCGGGGTGCGGGTTTCGGGCAGCGAGATGCGGGCCACCTGTTCGGCGATGGGATCGACCGACAGGGGGTGCAGTTCGGCCTTGTGATCGGCGGGATCGCCGATGTCATGCCAGCGGCCGCCCTTGTAGATTTCCAGCGCATTGAAACCGGCCTTGTAGCCCATCTTGCGCGATCCCGGCACCCAGTAGCCAAGATAGACGTAAGGCAGACCCGCCTCGCGCGCGATGTCGATGTGATCGAGGATCAGATAGGTGCCCAGCGACAGATCGGCGAGATCGGGGTCATAGAAGCTGTAGACCATCGACAGCCCGTCATCGAACACATCCGTCAGGCAGACAGCGGCGAGGGGGCGGCCTTGCTCGCCCGGTCCGGCGGGGCGGGAATATTCGATGACGCGGGATTTGATCGGCGTCTCTTCGATCATGGCCGCGAATTCGAAGATGTCCATGTCGGCCATGCCGCCATCGGCGTGGCGGGTGTCGAGATAGCGGCGGAAGAGGGAAAACTGATCCTCGGTCGCCCAAGGCGAGGTGGCGTTGCGCTTGAGGTCTTCGCATTTCTTCAGCACCCTGCGCTGGGTGCGGCGGGGTGAGAAATCGGCCACCCGGATGCGCGCCGACAGGCAGGCAGAACATTCCGCGCAGGACGGACGGTAAAGCACGTTCTGGCTGCGGCGGAAGCCCTGCTTGGACAGGGTATCATTCAGTTTCTGCGCATGTTCGCCCTGCAGCGCGGTAAACAGCTTCCGTTCCATCCGGCCATCCAGATAGGGGCAGGGCTGCGGAGCCGTCACATAGAACTGGGGCGCGATGGGAAGGGTGTGGCGCATCTTTGGATGTTCATGGAAACCGTCACAACCCTAGCAAGGGTGATGCCTGCCGCCAAGCCGGGAATCCGGCATCATCCGGGCGTTTTCTGCCGATTGTCGGAAATTTCCCTTACCCGCCGGTCCGGCGCGGTGGCCGGTGGCGGGCAGGGAAGGTTTTGGGGGGGAAGGAAGAGCCGGGCCGCGCGTATCCCGATCCGGTCAGGCCGCGCGGTTGATGGCAACCGAGCCAAGGACCATGTCGGTCAGGCCCTGACCCCGGCGGCTGACCATCATCAGCGCGACAGACAGGATCTGCGGCAGGACGAAGGCCATAGACAGCGAATAGCCCAGCGTGTGCAGGAAGGCGGTGGCCGCGTCAAAGCGCTGGCCATAGCGATCCAGCAACTGGATCGACATCAGCCGCATGCCCCAGGTGGCCGAATTGCCCGACAGGGTGACCCAGCGATAGAGAAAGCCCACAGCGAGCCAGACCAGCGGCAGGATGAAGAGCGCGGTCAGCGCGGTGACAAGGGCCACCAGAGCCACGATCAGCGTGACGAAGATCGTGTCGACAATCCAAGCCATGCCGCGCTTGAAGGCCACACCGCTGTAGAACTCGGCGTGGCGGTCGGGGTCTGGCTGGGCGTTGATCAGGCTGTCGGACATCATGTGCGGGCTTCCGTGGCGAATGGGAAAGAGGTGGCCCTTGCGGGCCACCGGTTCAAGGGTATTGGCCGATCACGCGCCAGCGGGGGGCGGGATGTCGGCAACCGGGTTATTGGCAACCGGGCGCGGGCTGCGGGCGCGGTCATCCATGAAGGCATCGAATTCCTGCTTGTCCTTGGCTTCGCGCAGGCGGTTCAGGAAACCTTCGAAGGCGGCCTGTTCCTCTTCGAGGCGGCGCAGGGTTTCGGCCTTGTAGGCGTCAAATGCGCTGTTGCCCGAGGAGGCATAGACACGATGCGCGCCCCATTCGGTGCGGCGGGACTTGCGGCAGGTGGATCCGAACATGGTTTTGCTCCAGCGATTGGTCATGGTCATGTAGGCGACAAGGGCGAGGCCCACGGGCCAGAAAAGGATGAATCCCAGCACCATGGCGGTAATCCAGGCCTTGCGGCCATGGCCATCAAGCCAGGCCTCGGCGCGGCGGGGCCAGGAGAGGAGGCCGCCCGGAACGCGGGGGGCGGCAGAGGGATAGGTGTTCATCGGCGGTCTCCGGTTAAAGTTGATGTGAATGTCTTTCACATTGGGGAAGATGAGGGGGGAGGCGGTGGCGTTCAAGAGGGTATGTTAAAATAATTTACATCGCGATGCGCGGGTGCTGGCGGTGATCTTGCGGCGCGCGGGCAGGGCCCGCGCAAGGCTATTCCCCCCACCCGCGCCATCCAGCGCGTGCGGGGCCCCGTGAAGGGGCGTTCCGCCCCCTCTTGGCGCATGCGCGCCAATTCACCCCCTAAGGGTATTTGGGGCCAAGATGAAGCGGCGCAGGGCAGCGAGGGTGTCAGGTGGTAAAGGGGGCGAGGGTGGCGCCGGTGAGGCGGTGCAGATCAGCGGGGGCGATGGGGAAGATATGGCGCGGGGTGCCTGCGGCGGCCCAGATGACCGGGAAATCCAGCAGACGGGGATCGATCCAGGTGGGAAGCGGCGTCAGATGCCCGAGCGGGGCCACGCCGCCGATGGCAAAGCCGGTGATGCGGCGGACGGCGTCAATCTCGGCCCGGGCCAAGGGTTCGCCCGCGAGAGCGGTGGCGAGCGCCGGGTTCACCTGATTGCTGCCTGCGGTAAGAAAGAGGTAGAGCCGCCCGCTTGTCGCGCCCGCGAAGAGGATGGATTTCACGATCTGGTCGAGCGCGACCCCGGCCGCGGTGGCGGCCTGTGCAGCGGTGCGGGTTTCCGAGGACATTTCCAGCGGCGTGATGGTCAGGCCTGCGGCCTGCAGCGCGGCGGTGACACGATTGAGGCTTTTGCTCATCAGGGGCGTCCTGTCTGTGGTGGTGTGCGGTGTAGCGCGCGCAGGCGGTTTTGGGCAAGGTTTGTACGGGCTTGCCTGCGTTGACCCCGTTTCGCTGGCGTCGCATGGTGGCTGCCATGACCCATGACACCGCACCCGCCGCCTTTGCCACCCGACTGCGCCGTTCGCCCATTGCCTTTGACGCCGAGGCGGGGCGAGATGCGGTGCGGGCCTTTTCTGACTTGCCGCCTGATGTGGCGGAGCTGGTCGCGGGGACGGCGGGGTGCAGCCCCTATCTGAAGGGGTTGATGACACGGGAGGGGGCGTGGCTGCGCACGGCCCTGGCCGAAGCGCCGGAAGCGGTGTTGACGGGTCTACTTGCCGCGCCCGAAACCGCGCTGGAGGCCGGGGCAGAAGCGCTGGGCGAGGCGTTGCGGACCGCCAAGCGCCGCGTGGCACTGCTGGCGGCGCTCTGCGATCTGGGCGGGGTCTGGGGGTTGGAGGCGGTGACAGGGGCGTTGACCGGGCTGGCGGACCGTTCGGTGGATCTGTCGATCCGGGTCTTTGTGGCCGAGGAGATCCGGCGGGGCAAGCTGCCCGGCGCGATGCCCGAGGATGCGGCGACCGGGGCGGGTATGGTGGCGCTGGCCATGGGCAAGATGGGGGCGGGGGAATTGAACTATTCCTCGGATATCGACCTGATCTGCCTGTTTGATGAGACGCGTTATGGCGATGCGGCACAGGAGGCGCGGGCGGCATTCATCAGGGTGACGCGCAAGATGGCGGCGCTGCTGAGCGATCTGACGGCCGGGGGATATGTGTTCCGCACCGATCTGCGGCTGCGGCCTGATGCGGCGGTGACGCCGGTCTGCATCTCGATGGCGGCGGCGGAGACCTACTATGAAAGCGTGGGACGGACATGGGAACGCGCGGCCTATATCAAGGCGCGGCCCTGTGGCGGGGATCTGGCTGCGGGGACGCGGTTCCTGAAGGCGCTGACGCCGTTCGTCTGGCGCAAGCATCTGGATTTTGCGGCCATTCAGGATGCGCATGACATGCGGCTGCGCATCCGGGAGCATCGGCAGTTGAACCGGCCCCTGACGGTGGAGGGGCACAACATGAAGCTGGGACAGGGGGGGATACGGGAGATCGAGTTCTTTACCCAGACCCGGCAACTGATCGCCGGGGGGCGCGATCCGGACTTGCGCGACCGAACAACGGTTGGGGGGCTGTCGGCGCTGGCGGCGAAGGGCTGGATCCCGGTTGCGGTGGCCGATGACCTGACCGACCTTTACCGCGCGCATCGCGAGGTGGAGCATCGGCTGCAGATGGTGAATGACGCGCAGACCCATGACATGCCTGTGACGGCAGAGGGGGTGGCGCGGATCGCGGCCTTTTGCGGGCAGGGGGAGGCGGAGTTTCGGGCGGGCCTGCTGGAGCGGCTGGCGCGGACGGACGGGTTGACCGAAGGGTTCTTTGCCCCCGGAGAGGTGGAGGCCCCGCCTGCGCTATCGGATACGGCGCGGGGAATCGTCGAGGGCTGGTCGCAGTATCCGGCGCTGCGGTCAGAGCGGGCGCAGGGGATATTTCGCCGTTTGCGGCCGGTGCTGCTGAAACGGTTGATGCGTGCGGCGAACCCGGATGAGGCGCTGGTGGCGCTGGACGGGTTTCTAGCCGGGCTGCCCGCCGGGGTGCAGCTGTTTTCGCTGTTCGAGGCCAATCCGGCGCTGATCGACCTGATCATCGATGTGGCCGGTACTTCGCCTGCCTTGGCGCGCTATCTGTCGCGCAATGCGGGTGTGCTGGATGCGGTGATCGGCGGGTCGTTCTTTGCGGCCTGGCCCGGCGTGGGGCCGCTGGCCGAGGCGCTGGGCCGGGCCATGGCCGAGACCGGGGATTACGAGCGCAAGCTGGATGCGGCGCGGCGGGTGATGAAGGAATGGCATTTCCGGGTGGGGGTGCATCATCTGCGCGGGCTGGTCGATGCGTTCGAGGCGGCAAAGCATTATGCCGATCTGGCGGAGGCGGTGATTGCTGCGCTGTGGCCGGTGGTCTGCGCGGAGTTCGTGCGCAAGCACGGGCCGCTGCCGGGGCGCGGCGCGGTGGTGATCGGGATGGGCTCGCTTGGGGCGGCGCGGCTGAATGCGGGGTCGGACCTCGATCTGATCGTGATCTATGACGCCGAAGGGGTGGAGACATCCGATGGGCCGCGCCCGCTCGCGACGCGGGCCTATTATGCGCGGCTGACGCAAGCACTGGTGACGGCACTGACGGCGCAATTGCCAGAGGGGCGGCTATACGAGGTGGACATGCGGCTGCGCCCGAGCGGGCGGGGCGGGCCGGTGGCGACGTCGATCCAGTCTTTCACGAACTATCAGCAGACGGAGGCCTGGACCTGGGAGCATCTGGCGCTGACACGGGCGCGGCCCCTGGCCGGGGCGGCGGTGCTGATGGCGGAGGTGGAGGCGTTCCGGCGCGACCTGCTGGTGGCCAAAGGCAAGGGGGCGGCGGTGCGCAAGGATGTGGCCGAGATGCGGGCACGACTGGCCGTGGCCAAACCGGCGCGGGGGCTGTGGGAGGCGAAGAACGGACCCGGGCGGATGATGGACATCGAATTGCTGGCCGAGATGGCAGCGCTTTTGACCGGATCGCCCGCGCGCGGGGTGGAACGGCAGATCGAGGCGGGGCGAAAGGGCGGTATCCTGTCGGATTCCGACGCGACAGGGCTGCTGGAGGCCTACAGGTTGATGTGGCGATTGCAGGCGGGAACGCGGCTGATTACGGACGGGGCGCTGGATCCGGCGAAGCTGGGCGAAGGGGCCTGTGCCTTTTTGCTGCGTGAGACGGGCCAGGCATCGGCAGCGGCGCTGTCGGACCGGCTGGAGTCTGTGGCGGGGCTTGCCGAGGCGGTGATCGAGTCCCAGATGCCGGAAGACGCGCAGGGGGCGAGGGATGGGGAGACGGGCAGTGCTGTTGAGTGAGGCGGACCCGAAGGGGTTGGTGCGGGAAAGCTACCGCATCGACGGGATCACGGCAGGGGAATGCCGGTCGATCTTTGTCGACTGGGCGCTGAGCCTGCCGGTGGATGCGCCGATCAAGGATGCCGTGCGCACCCTGATGGCGGAATATGCGCAGGGCGCGCCGGACCATCCGATGTCGGCCGTGCTGAAGGACGGGCTGATGACGCCGGACGCGCCGAAGCGGCGCGGCGGGCGCGCAGCGCGGGTAGGCGGAGCGTAAGCGATTTTTGACGCAAAAATCGCGCCGAACTCTGACGCAGATTTCGGATGGCGTCAGTCATACAGAGAGAGACGGTGTTTCGGAGGGCGTCAGTCCGGGTGCACAAAATTCTGCGTCAGAATTTTGCGCGATTTTTGCGTCAAAAATCGCTTAACCCCGAGCGGCTGCCTCAAGCGCGGGGCCGTCGAGTTTGACCATGTTCATCATCGCTTCGGTCACGCGGGCGGCCTGTGCCGCGTCGCCTGTCTGCATCAGGCGGATCAGGCTGCGCGGGATGATCTGCCAGCTGACACCGAAGCGATCCACCAGCCAGCCGCAGCGCTGGGCGGTGCCGGCCTGCAACAGGGCGTGCCAGAGGAGATCGACCTCGGACTGGGTATCGAGATGCACCTCGATCGACGCGGCGGGGGTCAGGCGGTAATGCGGGCCGCCGTTCAGGAAACTGTAGCGTTGCCCGAGGAGCGAAAGGTGGATGAGGAACACCCCTTCGGACCCGCGACGGGGAAAGGTCTGGATGATCTTGGACCCCGGCAGGAGCGTGACATAACACGCGGCTGCCTCTTCGGCCTGATCATCAAACCAGAGGCAAGTCTGGATGCTGGGCCCGGTCAACGCCTTCCCTCCACCATGCGCAACTTTATCACTTTGCGCCTTCTGGAAGGTTCGGGCAAGCGCGCAATCAGCCGCGCAAGGCACGCGCCTCGGCAGCAAGGCGGGTGATTGCGCCCCAGTCGCCTGCGGCCATCGCCTCTTTCGGGGCGACCCAGGAGCCCCCGACGCAGAGGATGTTCTTGAGCGACAGGTAATCGGGCGCGTTCTTCAGGCTGATGCCACCCGTGGGGCAGAATTTCACCTGCGGGATGGGGGAGCCTATGGATTTGAGGAAAGCTGCGCCGCCCGACTGTTCGGCGGGAAAGAATTTCTGCACCGTGTAGCCGCGTTCCAGAAGGGCCATGATTTCCGTGGCGGTGACGGCACCGGGCAGGAGGGGAAGGCCTTCATCCTCGCAGGCCTTGATCAGCGCGTCGGTGGCGCCGGGCGAGACGCCGAAGGTCGCCCCCGCTTTCTTGGCGGCCTTCACATCGGCAGGCGTCAGCAGCGTGCCTGCGCCGACCATCCCACCTTCGACATCGGCCATGGCGCGGATGGCATCGAGAGCGACCGGGGTGCGCAGCGTAACCTCCAGCGCGGGCAGGCCGCCTGCGACCAATGCGCGGGCGAGGGGGGCGGCATGGGCCAGATCGTCTATCACCAGCACCGGGACAACGGGGGCAAGCTGGCAGACCTTGAGGGCGGCGGCGGATTGTTCGGCGGGGGTCATGGGCGCGGTCCTTGGGCGTTGGCCTGGCGGAGAGACCCGGGGACTTTGCGCCCCCGGACCCCCGCAGGATATTTAAGCAGAGAAGAAAGGCTTGGTTCGATCAGACAACGACCGCGCCACCTGTTTCAGCAGGGCCGACAGTGCGACGGAAGGCTTCGAACAGTTCGCGCCCGATGCCGAAGCTGTTGGCGGAGAGATCGGCGGTGATGGGGGTGCGGGTGTCGAAATCCGGTGCGAGGACGGTAAGCGTGCCAGCGTCGGCGTCCAGACGGATGATGTCGCCCTCGCGCAGTCTGGCGAGCGGGCCGCCGGTTGCCGCCTCGGGCGAGACATGGATAGCGGCAGGCACTTTGCCCGATGCGCCCGACATGCGCCCATCGGTGACGAGGGCCACGCGCAGGCCGCGATCCTGCAGGACCGAAAGCGTGGGGGTGAGGGAGTGCAATTCCGGCATCCCGTTGGCCTGCGGGCCCTGAAAGCGGACCACAACCACGCAGTCGGACGTGAACTCACCGCGTTTGAAGGCGGCCTTCACATCGTTCTGATCGTGGAAGATGCGGGCGGGGGCCTCGATCACGTGGCGGTCGGGCGCGACGGAGGAGACCTTGATCACGCCGCGGCCCAAATTACCGCTGAGCTGCTTCAAACCGCCCGAGGGTTGGAAGGGATCGGTCGCGGGGCGCAGGATCTTGTCATTCAGGGTGGTGTTGGCCCCGTCTTCCCAGGCGAGCTTGCCGTCCTTGAGCTTGGGTTCCTGCCGGTAGAGCGACAGGCCGTCGCCCGCCACCGTCTTGGCATCGGGGTGCAGGAGACCTGCGTCGAGCAGTTGGCCAATCATGTAGGACAGCCCGCCTGCGGCGTGGAAATGGTTCACATCGGCAAGACCGTTGGGATAGACCTTTGCCATAAGGGGGACGGCTTCGGAAATGTCGGCGAAATCCTGCAGATCCAGGATCACGCCCGAGGCCCGCGCCATGGCAGGCAGGTGAAGGACGAGGTTGGTGGAGCCGCCGGTTGCCATCAGGCCCACGAGGCCGTTCACATAGGTGCGTTCGTCGAGGATTTCGCCCGCGGGGCGGAAATCGTTGCCGAGCGCGGTGATCTGCGCCACGCGTTCCACGGCGGCCGTTGTCAGCGCCTCACGCAGGGGGGTGCCGGGGTTGACGAAAGAGGCACCCGGCAGGTGCAAGCCCATGAATTCCATCAGCATCTGGTTGGTATTGGCCGTGCCGTAGAAGGTGCAGGTTCCGGGGCCGTGATAGGAGGCCATCTCGGCCGCCATGAGTTGGTCGCGGCCGATCTCGCCCGCGGCATAGGCGTTGCGGACACGGGATTTTTCGTCGTTCGGCAGGCCCGATGTCATGGGGCCGGCGGGGACAAAGATCGCAGGCACATGGCCGAAGGTGGAGGCGGCGATGATCAGGCCGGGAACGATCTTGTCGCAGACGCCAAGATAGAGCGCCGCGTCAAAGGTGTTGTGCGACATCGCCACGCCTGCCGCCAAGGCGATCACGTCGCGGGAGAAGAGCGACAGTTCCATCCCCGGCTGGCCCTGCGTCACGCCATCGCACATGGCGGGAACGCCGCCTGCGACCTGTGCCGTTGCCCCGGCCTTGCGGGCAGCGGTGCGGATCAGGGTCGGGTAGGATTCGAACGGCTGGTGGGCCGAAAGCATGTCATTATAGGCAGTGACGATGCCGATATTCGGCGCGCGGCCGTCAGCGAGCGCGGCCTTGTCATCGCCCATGGCGGCATAGGCGTGGGCCTGATTGCCGCAGGCCAGATGCCCCCGCGCAGGACCATCCTTGGCCGCCTTGGCCAGCCGTTCCAGATAAAGTCCACGGCTGTCGGCCGAACGGGCGCGGATGCGATCCGTGACGCGGGCGATGGTTGGATGCAGCGACATGGGCGACTCCTCTGGCGGCGGCTTGGGGCAGGTTAGCAGAATCTGTTAGCGCTAACAACCATCCCTGTCTGCTGTACCGTTTGCCAGCCCCGTCTGCTTGTGCCTGCCTGCTATTGTTCGATTGTATAATGCCGGTGCCGGATTTGCGATTGCTGAACAGATTGTTTCCAGATCAACGCTAAACCCCGGAAAAGTTCCACCGTTAACTCAATTCGGCCATATTCGATTCGCATATCTCATTTCGATGTTATGGGCAGGAGCCCGGAGGTATGGACATGAATGGTGTTACGAAATTTGCCGCCCTTGGCTTTGCACTGGTTCTGTCGGCTTGTGTTGGCAGCGAACCGGCAAGCCGCAACGTGACCAACGACTCGCTGACATTGGCGTCGCGCAACGAGGAGGCACCCCGTAGTGGTGCACCGCGCGTGATGGCACCATTGTATACCATCGCTGATATTCAGGTCACGGTGCCGCGGTCGCTTTCGGTCTCCGAGGCGAACGGCTACTATCCCATGGCCGATATCGTCTGGCGTGGCGATCCGATGGGCGATCGTCATCAGCAGATCGCAGCAATCTTTCAGGCATCGGCAGAGCGGGCGGCATCCTCGATGGCCGGGCCGCGCAGGGCTGTGCTGTCTTTGGAACTCGTGCGCTTTCATGGCGTGACGGAGAAGACCCGCTACACCATTGGTGGCACGCATAACATGGTCTTCGACCTGACGGTGCGCGATGCCGCGACCGGTGCGGTGATCGACGGGCCGCGCCGCGTGGCCGCAGATGCCAGGGCAGCAGGCGGGCAGGCCGCGATTGCCGAAGAACAGGCAGGCCGGACGCAGAAGGTGGTGGTGACCGAAAAGCTGGTGGAAACGCTGCGGCGTGAACTGTCCGGCCCGGTGACCGATCCGGCGCTGGTGGCGCGGGCCACGCAGAACCCGGGCGACCCGGTGCTTGTGGCGCGCTGAGCCTTTCCCATTCGGGCAGGAACAGGTAAGGGGGGGACATGATGTCCTCCCCTTCTTCCATTTCCGATGATGAGCCGCCCCTGTCGGGGCTTCCCGTGGTGCGGCTGCGGCCCAAGGCCGAGGCGCGGGCGATCCGCCATGGTTTCCCTTGGGTCTATGCCGATGAGCTGGTGATGGATCGCCGGACGGGGAACATCCCGCCCGGCGCGCTGGCCGTGCTGGAAGATGGCGAGCGGCGCGTTCTGGGGCTGGTCACTGTCAACGTGAAATCCAAGATCGTGGCGCGCATGCTGGACCGTGATCCCGAGGCGGTGATCGACGAGGCATGGTTCGCTGCGCGTCTGACCCGCGCGCTGGAGTTGCGGGAGCGGTTGTTTGACGCGCCGTTCTATCGGTTGGTCCATGCCGAGGCGGATGGGTTGCCCGGCGTGGTCATCGACAGGTTCGGCGATGTGGCGGTGGTGCAGCCCAATGCGGCCTGGGCCGAGATGCTGATCGCGCCCTTGGTGGCGGCCTTGCAGGCAGTGACCGGGGTTTCGACGGTGGTCAAGAATGGCACCGGCCGGTCGCGCGGGCTGGAGGGGTTGACCGAAGAGACTGTCGTGCTGACGGGTGCGGTGGATGGGCCTGTCGCGGTGCCGATGAACGGGGCCACCTATATGGCCGATGTGACAGGCGGGCAGAAAACGGGGCTGTTCTTTGACCAGCGCCCGAACCACGCCTTTGCCGCCCGGCTGGCGCGGGGTGCGCGGGTGCTGGATGTGTTTACCCATGTGGGTGGATTTGCTTTGTCCGCTTTGGCGGGCGGGGCAGAGAGCGCGCTGGCGGTGGATGCATCAAGCCCGGCTTTGGCCTTGGCCGAAGAGGGCGCGCGGGCATCAGGCGTGGCGGAGCGGTTCAGCACGCGGCAGGGCGATGCCTTTGCCGTGCTGGAGGCGCTGGGGACTGAGGGGGCGCGGTTTGATCTGGTGATCTGCGATCCGCCGGCTTTTGCCCCCGCAAAACCCGCGCTGGAGGCGGGTCTGCGTGCCTATGAACGGATTGCGCGGCTGGCGGCACCGCTGGTGGCGCCGGGCGGCTATCTGGTGCTGTGTTCCTGTTCCCATGCCGTCGATCTGCAGTCGTTCCGCAACGCGTCGGCGCGCGGGATCGGGCGCGGCGGGCGGCGGGGACAGTTGCTGCATACGGGCTTTGCCGGGGCGGATCATCCGATGCTGCCGCAACTGGCGGAAAGCGGATACCTCAAGTCGCTGTTCTTCCGTCTGGATTGATGCGCGCGGTTCTGGATGCCTGCGTCCTGTTCCCGCCAGTGCTGCGGGATCTGCTGCTGGGGATGGCCGAGGCGGGGCTTTTCGAGCCGAAATGGTCGGAGCGGATTCTTGAGGAATGGGCCCGCGCCACGGTGAAGCTGGGACCGGGGGCCGAGGCGCAGGCGCGCGGCACGGCGGCGGTGATGCGGTCGGTCTTTCCCCGCGCGATGCAGGCCGCGGCACCGGGGGTGGAGGCGCGGCTGGTGCTGCCGGACCCGAACGATACCCATGTGCTGGCCGTGGCGGTGGCAAGCAGTGCCGATGCCATCGTCACCTTCAACGCCGTCGATTTTCCCCGCCATGTGCTGGCGGGCGAAGGCGTGGCGCGGCGTGATCCGGACGGGTTCTTGTGGGAATTGTGGTCCGGCGATACGGCCCGCGCGGGGGCGGTGATCGCCCGCGTGCATGGCCGGGCCGAGGAGATGGCGGGCGGCGCGGTGTCGCTGAAGGCGCTTTTGAAACGCGCCAGCCTGCCCCGATTGGCCAAGGCCGTTACTCAGGATGGCAGCCGGGCGGGCTGAAGCCATCGGCGTTCGTTCGCCTCGATCTGGGCGATGCGGTCGGCGCTGGAGGGGTGCGACAAAAGCCAGGCGGGCATTTCGCCGCGATTGCCTTTGGTCATGCTGTCCAGCTTGCGGAACAGCGCCTTTTGCGGTTCAGTCCCGATCCCGGATTTGAGCAAAAGCGCGGTGGCATAGGCATCCGCCTCATATTCATCGCGCTGTGACAGGCGGGCGGCGAGCGCGCCGGACAAAAGCCGCGCGATCCAGATGCCGATAAAGGGCAGAAAGCGGTTGAGCACGGCTGAGAGAACGACAAACACCGCGTTCTGACCGGTGAAATCGATCATCCGGCGTTTGGTATGCCCCAGCGCCACGTGGCCGAGTTCATGGGCGATGACGGCGGCAAGTTCTTCTGCCGTCACCTCGCCGCGCATCTTGCGATTGAGGAAGCCGCGGGTCAGGAAGATGCGCCCGTCGGGGGCGGCAAGGCCGTTGACGGGCTCCACCTCGAACACATGCACGGGGATGGCGGGGATGTTCAACGCGGCGGCCATCCGGTCGGCCAGCCGGGTGATGGCGGGGTCGGTCAGGGGGCGGGATTGTTCGTCCAGCATCTTGCCCGTCCGCCACACGGAGAAGCGGTACATCACCAGCGCATAGCCGATGGCCAGAAGGGTGGGGATGAGAAGTGCTGCCATGCCCCACGATATAGGCATCAGACGCAAAAGGGGAAGGGTGGCGGGGCTGCGGGTGGATCAGTCCCGCTCGGTGGCGCTGCGCCACAGGGTGCGCCCGATCAAGACTGCCACCACGCCCGAAGCGATGGCTGCTGCAAGATTGCCCAGCACGGATCCGAGTTCCTGGATATGGGAGGAAAAGCTGTAGCCGAGACCGATATAGATCGACACCCAGATGCAGGTACCCGCCAGTGCCGGAAGGGTAAAGCCGACCCAGGTGATCCGCGCGGCCCCTGCGGCGAAGTTGACATAAGGACACAACGCCGACACCAGCCAGCGCGACAGAAAGATCGCGGGCAGGCGGCGCTGATCGAGCCAAGCCACCGCGCGGTTGACAAGGGCGGCTGTGCGGCGACGGCGGCGAAGGCGGGCCAGCACATGCGGGCCAAAGCCGCGCCCCAGCCAGAAGCCGCATTGATCGCCCAGAATGGCCCCGCTGATCGCACCGATCCAGAGCGGCAGCACCGCAAGGTCACCCGCCGCTGCAAAGGCACCGGCTGCCAGCATGAACATCGACGCAGGCAAGGGCAGCGCAAGGCAGGCGAGAAAGTTCACCAGTGCAATCAGCAGCGCGCCCCATTCCGGGACAAGGGAAAGCAGCGTTTCCGTCATTGGTCGGCATCCTTGGCATCGACCAGCGCCTGCACTTCGGCAATCAGCACTCCAAGCGCCACTTCGTTGATCTGTGCGATGCGGTAGAGCGGCTTGCGTTCATCTTCGGGGGTGGGGTTGGCGAGCAGGGTGGCCAGAGCCTCCTCGTCCAGCCCGTAGGCCAGCGCGATGTAGCGCGGTGTCATCCAGCCTGCGACGGGCTTTTCCGACCGGAAATAGAGATTGGTCGCAAACAGCGCAGCACGCCCTGAGAAGAACAGGCAGGCCGCGACTGCCAGAACAAAGGCCAGCAACAGAACGGGATTCTTGCGCCAGAGCCGCAGGATCATCGCAGTTCCCTTATCCCCCGCGCGATGCCGTCCAGTGTCATCGGAACCATGCGGTTTGAAAAGATGTCACGGATCAGGCGGGTGGATTGGGTGTAGCCCCAATGTGCCTCGGGCAGGGGGTTGATCCATAGATGCCGGGGCCATTGCGCGCAGGCGCGGTTCAGCCAGACTTGGCCTGCCTCGGTGTTCCAGTGTTCATTCGCCCCGCCGGGTTGCAGGATTTCATAGGGCGACATGCTGGCATCGCCCACGAAGATGCATTTCCAGTCTGGCCCATAGGTGCGCAAGAGATCCATCGTCGGGGTCTGGTCATCCCAGCGGCGGCGGTTGTCGCGCCAGACGCCCTCATACAAACAGTTGTGAAAGTAGAAGGGGGCGAGGTGCTTGAATTCCGAATTCGCGGCGGAAAACAACTCCTCCATCACCTTCACATAAGGGTCCATCGAGCCGCCGATATCCAGAAACAGCAGCACCTTCACCGCGTTGCGCCGTTCGGGGCGGGTCTGCACGTCCAGCCAGCCATGGTCGGCGGTGGCGCGGATGGTGCCTTCCAGATCCAGTTCCTGTTCCGCCCCATCGCGCGCCCAGCGGCGCAGGCGGCGCAGCGCCACCTTGATGTTGCGGGTGCCCAGTTCCACCGAATCGTCCAGATTGCGAAACTCGCGCTTGTCCCAGACCTTGACCGCGCGCTGGTGGCGGCTTTGGTCCTGCCCGATGCGCACGCCTTCGGGGTTGTAGCCATAGGCACCGAAAGGGCTGGTCCCTGCGGTGCCCACCCATTTCGACCCGCCCTGATGACGGCCCTTCTGTTCCTCCAGCCGCTTGCGCAGCGTGTCCATCAACGCGTCGAACCCGCCCAAGGCTTCGACTTGCGCGCGTTCCTCAGCCGTCATGTGGCGCTCGGCCAGTTTTTCCAGCCAGTCGCGGGGCAGGTCGATCGCGTCCAGCACCTGATCGGCGCTGATCGCCTCAAGCCCGTTGAAGGCGGCGGCGAAGGCGCGGTCGAAGCGGTCCAGATGGCGTTCATCCTTGACCATGACCACGCGGGCAAGGTGATAGAAGCCGTCGACATCATAGGTGACAAGCCCCGCGACCATGCCTTCCAGAAAAGCCAAGTATTCGCGCAGCGACACAGGCACGCCTTCCTGCCGCAGCTTCTGGAAGAAGGGCAGGAACATGTCGCGGCCTTAGATCATGCGATCGATGAACAGCGTCAGAAACAGGCCGACCAACGCAAAAGCGATGCCGTAGCCCGCGCCATACTGCAGCGCGTCCAGCCGCTTGCCACCCGATTTCAGCGCCTTGCGCGCGCCGATGGCAGCGCCCAGAACCAACCCCGCGATCACGATCATGCCTGCCTAGCCCCCGTCTTTTTATGGCCGGGGGCAGGAAGGCCTGCCCGCCTTAGCCGCTTCGGCCGGATGCGGCCAGACCTGCGATATCGGATTGCCGCGCGCGGACCATCGCATCCGTGCCGAACCCATAACGCGCCCAGCCCAGACTGTCGAGACGGGCATCCCGGGCCAGATCGGCGCGGCCTATGGCGGCATATGCCTCGGAGCGGATCATCAGAAGGGTGGCCAGCAGGGCTGCGTTTTCCGCACGGCGCACCACAGGAACGGCGCGGTCGGTCAGGGCCAGCGCTTCGGGGAAGCGCCCCTCGGCCAGCGCAAAGGCGGCAAGCTGCATGTCGACATGGGCCGAGCGGACTTCGCCCCCCGGCATGCGCTGCCAGATGCGCTGGGCTTCGGTAAAGGCGCGGGTGGCGGCGGGGATGTCGCTGCCCACCTGCGCGCGGCCAAGCGCGAACCAGGAAAAGGCAAGGCGGTTGTCCTGCCAGCCCTGGGCGCGGGCGATGGACAGCATCCGTTCCGCTGCCTTGCGCCGGGTGGAGTCTGATCCGCGCGGGCCGATGGCGGCTTCGACCGCGTCGATCCAGACACGGGGGGCCATCTGGCTGTTGCCTGCGCTGGCGCGGCCTTCGCCGGCCGGGTTGAGCCGGGCCAAAATGGCGGGCAGGCGGGCGGCCACTTCATTGCGTGTCATGCCCGACTGCAGGGCCGGATCGTAGTGCACGCGCAGGACCAGCATGTCGAAGCCGGTCAGAACGGTGTGAAAGTTGTCGTCGTTGAACACGCTGTCGGGCAGGCGGTAGAGGTCGTTCAGCGGGCCGATGGCCTGCGCCAGTTCCTCATGCAGGCAGTCGCGCACTTCTTGCGGCGAGGTGTCGGAAGGCATGATGATGCCCACCGTTTCGCGCCGGGTGATGGTGGCCCAATCGGTGAGCCCGGCGCTGCGGGCGCTGCGGTATTCGGCAAAGGACGACACGCGCGGCACCACGAAACAGGCGGCCGACGGCACCAGACGCCGCATGGCGGCGCGGGGTTGAAAATCGATGGTGATCGAGGCGCGGTTGCCCGCAACGGCAGGGCGGATGTCCAGCCCGGCCTCGGCCCGCAAACGGGCCATGACGCGCGCCAGATCGGGATGGGCGGTGGCGGGCACATCGCCCGTCATGGCCACGGTGATCGGCCCTTCGAACCGGGTCAGCGCCGGAAGGGCGCGCCCGCTTTCCATCAGGAATTCCAGATCGAGAATGTCGCGTGCAATGTCAGCGTTGCTGCGCGCGGCTGCAGGTGCGGATTGCGCCGCAAATCCCTGCAATGGCGCGAGCGAGGCCCCGGCCATCGACGGGGCAGGCCGGTTCATGGTCACTTGCGCAACAGGCGCGGGTGAACAGGCGGAAACAATCAGTGTGAGGGCCGCGAGGGCCATGGGAATACGCATGAGTGGCAGCTCTGCTTTCATTCTGAACCAAGGGTCTTGCGACCCGACCAACACCGGAACCCGCCCGCAGGGCCGCAGTTCCGTCACCCCTGGTCAGGTGACGCCCCCGCGTCACCAAACCGGAACCGTTCCGACAGACGACCTTGGCCGCATCCTGCAAGAGCGATGCCACACCCGCACGGCGCGGGAAAAAGGGCAGGCTTTTGCCAAGGGACACGGACACGAAGATCACCATCAACAGAAGGAACGGATGCCCCCAAGAATATGGTCGTCAGTGTCGTTATGAGGGCGTTGACGTGTCAATTCCGGGAAAAGTGTCTGAGCGGGGCCCGACTACGGATCGCGGCCCGGCAGGCCGGGGACACCGCATCTGCGCGGGCTCATCACGAAAGGTTTCAAATTATGTCAAGATCGCGGCAAGGCGTGATCTGTTTGTGGCAGAATTGCGGCCAAGTTGCGGCAGAATCTGGCGATTCGGCCTAACGCTTGGTCCTGCCCATGAAGGCCAGTCTTTCGAAAAGATGAACGTCCTGCTCGTTTTTCAAAAGTGCGCCATGAAGACGAGGTAACGCAGGCCCCCCCTCGCGCCTCAGGTCTTCGGGGGCCAGGTCTTCGGCCAGCAGCAGGCGCAACCAATCCAGCACTTCGGAAGTGGAGGGCTTCTTCTTCAGCCCCGGCACCTCGCGCAGTTCATAGAATTGCGTCAGGGCGGCGGTCAGCAGGGCGGGTTTGATGCCGGGGAAATGCACATCCACGATGGCGCGCATCGTGTCGATATCGGGGAAGCGGATATAGTGAAAGAAGCAGCGCCGCAGGAAAGCGTCGGGCAATTCCTTTTCATTGTTCGAGGTGATGATGACCACGGGGCGGTGGGCGGCGCGGATGGTTTCGCCGGTTTCATAGACGTGAAACTCCATCCGGTCGAGTTCTTGCAGCAGGTCGTTGGGGAATTCGATATCGGCCTTGTCCACCTCATCGATCAGCAGAACCACGCGCGACGGTGCCTCGAACGCCTGCCACAGCTTGCCCTTGCGGATGTAGTTGCGCACGTCATTCACGCGCGCATCGCCAAGCTGGCTGTCGCGCAGGCGGCTGACGGCATCGTATTCATACAGGCCCTGCTGCGCCTTGGTGGTGGATTTCACGTGCCATTCGATAAGCGGCATCCCCAGCGCCTGCGCCACCTGGCGGGCCAGTTCCGTTTTCCCGGTGCCGGGTTCGCCTTTCACCAACAGCGGGCGTTGCAGCGTGACCGCCGCATTGACCGCCAGCGTCAGATCATCGGTCGCAACATAGCCGGAGGTTGAGGAGAATTTCATGACATCTCTCGCAAGGACAGGGCGGGCAGGGGGGCGACCCTAACGCCCCGGTGATTCCGTCGCAACTGCTAGTGACAATCCTTTAGCGATGGTCTAGATGCACCGCCAACAGGAGCGCGCCATGCAAGCAGACCCCCTGTCGGCGCGGTCCGACCTGACGGAGACAGCAGTGATGAAGCCCGAAGTGTTCTTGCCCGACGATTACCGCCCCGCCGAGGACGAGCCGTTCATGAATGATCGGCAGCTGGAATATTTCCGGCGCAAGCTCATGAACTGGAAGGCCGAGCTTCTGTCGCAATCGGCGGAAACGATCGACAACCTGCAGGATTCGGCGCGCAACGTGCCCGATATTGCAGACCGGGCCAGCGAAGAGACGGATCGCGCGCTGGAACTGCGCACCCGTGACCGGCAGCGCAAGCTGGTCGCCAAGATCGACTCGGCCCTGCGCCGGATCGACAATGGCGAGTACGGGTATTGCGAGATGACGGGTGAACCCATCAGCCTGAAGCGTCTGGACGCGCGGCCCATCGCCACGATGACGCTGGAAGCGCAGGAAAAGCACGAACGGCGCGAGAAGGTACACCGCGAAGATTGACCGCAGGCCTGCCTCTTGCGGGGTGCGGCGTGGAAGCAGACAGTGACGCCGGACCTGCGGGTTCGGCGTTTTGCATTCGGGAGTGCGGGGGATGAGCCTGATCGGGCGGCAGGTAGCGGTTCTGGGCGCGGGCGTGGCGGGGCTGACGGTCGCGCGGGCGCTGGCGCTGCGCGGCGCGCAGGTGACGGTGCTGGAACAGGCCGACGCGATCCGCGAAGTGGGGGCGGGCTTGCAAATCAGCCCGAATGGCGCGGCGGTGCTGCAGGCGCTGGGGCTTGGCCCCGCGTTGGCGGCGGCAAGCCTGCGGGCGCAGGCCGTGGTGCTGCGCGACGGGCTGGACGGATCGGCGGTGCTGCGGATGGATCTGGCGCGGCTGCGTCCCGAGCAGGGGTGGCATTTCGTCCATCGCGCCGATCTGATCGCGCTTCTGCTGGACGGTGCGCGAGAGGCGGGTGTGACGCTGCGGCTGTTGCAGAAGGTGGAGGCGGTCGATCTGTCCGGCGCCCTGCCGCATGTGCGGCTGGCACAGAGCGGTGAGATGGAAGCCGGGCTGCTGATTGGTTCGGACGGGCTTCATTCGGCAATGCGCATGGCGATGAACGGGGCGGCTGAACCTTTCTTTACCCATCAGGTCGCCTGGCGGGCGGTGATTCCGAACGATCCTGGCGACATGGTGGAGGCTGAGGTTCACATGGGCCCGGGCCGCCATCTGGTCAGCTATCCGCTGCGCGGCGGGGCGTGGCGCAACATCGTCGCGGTCGAGGAACGGCGGCGCTGGGTCGAGGAGGGCTGGTCGCTGCGCGATGATCCGATGGAACTGCGGCTGGCCTTTGCCGGGTTTTCCCCGCGTGTGCGCGGCTGGCTGGAGCGGGTGGAGGATGTCTGGCTTTGGGGTCTGTTCCGCCATCCGGTGGCACGGACATGGTTCCGGGTGCTGCCGGATGGGGCGGCGGCGATGCTGGGCGATGCGGCCCATCCGACGCTGCCCTTTCTGGCGCAGGGGGCCAACATGGCGCTGGAGGATGCCTGGGCGCTGGCGGCTGCACTGTCAGGGCATGACGGGGATGGTGCCGCGCTGGCGGCCTGGCAGGCCGCCCGCGCGCCGCGCTGCACCCGGATCGTGCAAGCGGCTGAGGCGAATGCGCGCAACTATCACCTGACGGGCGCGCGCCGCGCCTTTGGCCATGCGGCGCTGCGTCTGGCGGGAACCGTGGCCCCCGGCATGGCGTTGCGGCGGTTCGACTGGCTCTATGGCTTTGACGTCACGGCTGGCTGAGCCGTCGTGAAATTGGGTATTTGGGCCAAGATGAAGGGGCGGGTCGCGCCCTATTCATAGGTGAAGGTTGCGATCTCGCAGATGTTCACATCGCCGCGTTCCAACACGTCGCCATCTTCAAAAACGGCGCGGAAATCGAACATGCAGTAGCCGGTGGCGTCATCGAAATTGATCACGACCGAGGAACCGGAGGGCAGGACATCCGCGCCGAGGATGTCTTCCTGCCAGCTGTCTGCGCCGGTATTGGAGCCGTAGAATTCGACGATCGTAAAGCCTGTATTGTTGATCAGCGTCACCCGCCGATCGAGCGCCGCAGCGGGCAGGGCGGTTGCAAGGGCGAGAAGGGCGGACAGGCCGCCGATGGCAAGGCGTGACATGGGCGGGGCTCCTTTGGCCTTCACGTATCGCGTTACGATAGCTGTGCCATTCCCGCCGACAATTCCGATCTGCACCGGTCATGCATGCAAATCACGACATGTGTTCCCGACGCATCACGCATCCGTGATGGCGGCGTGGGTTCAGGCGTCAAGCAGCGCCCAGACCGGTACGTGATCCGACGGTTTTTCGCCACCGCGAACGCCCTTGTCGATGCCGCACTCCTGCAGCAGGTCGGCGCATTGCGGCGAGAGGAGCAGGTGGTCGATGCGGATGCCGTTGTTTCGTTCCCAAGCGCCGGCCTGATAATCCCAAAAGGAATACTGACCGGGGCGCGCATCGCGGGCGCGGAAGGCGTCGGTCAGGCCAAGGTTCACGATCCGGCGAAATGCGGCGCGGGTGTCAGGCAGGAACAACGCGTCCTCGGCCCAGGCGGCAGGTTTGGCGGCATCCTCGGGTTGCGGAATCACATTGTAATCGCCGCAGAATGCGAGCGGTTCTTCGCTTTGCAGAAGCGCGTGCACCCGCGCCTCCATCCGGGCCATCCAGGCGAGCTTGTAGTCATACTTCGGCCCTGGCGCGGGGTTGCCATTGGGCAGGTAGAGGCCGCAGACCCGCACAGCGCGGGCCTCACCGATCACCGTCGCCTCGATCCAGCGGGCCTGTTCATCAGCCGCGTCACCGGGAAGGCCGCGCGTCACATCCTCCAAAGGCAGGCGCGACAGGATCGCCACACCGTTGAAGGATTTCTGTCCGTGGGTTTCGACGCGATAGCCCATGTCTTCGAAGATCTCGCGCGGGAAACCTTCGTCCACCGACTTTATCTCTTGCAGGCAGACGACATCGGGTTTCTCCTCGTGCAGCCATGCGGGCAGGGCGTCGATGCGGGCCTTGATGCCGTTGATGTTGAAGGTGGCGAGTTTCATGGCTGTCTCCCTGTCGCCCCCGTTTTAGGCGCGGGGTCGTGGGCGCACAAGTCAGGCTGTGGCGGCAAGGCCAGTCTGCGCGGCCGCAAGCCAGAGCATATCCAGCCGCCGGAGTTCGGTCGGGTCAAAGCGATCGGCCTCTTCCCAATAGCGGCCCGATGGGACGTGATAGCCCAGATCATCCTCGCGCCGCAGGGCCTGATCGGCGAGGCGGATGTCAAAGGGCAAGGGGCGGGCATGCGCCGCGCGGTCGCGCGTGATACGCGGGAAAATCAGGCGCGAGGGGCCGATTGACAGGTTGACCATCGCGCATCCCTCCATCGCGGCGAGGATCATCAGCCGGGCCGATTTCGCCTCAAGGCTCTGCAGGGTGATGTCAGGGCGCAGGGGATCGGCGGTGCCGGCGCCGTAGAAATGGGTCTGACCCTTGGGATAGTGCATGTCGCAGCCGAAGGCCGCGATCACGCGCGGCGTCAGTGCATGCAGCGCCCAGTAGGCCGCGGTAAAGGCCATGGTCCCGCCCGCGTAGACGAAACCGCCAAAGGCGTTCTGGGCGGGGACGAAATCCATTTGCGTGATCGCCTGTTGGCCCGGGCCAGGGGCGGGGCGACGGTCTTCGGGGTAATCCCAAGGGTAGATGTGATGCGTCCAGTCGGGCCGCACGGCATAGGCGTTGTTGATGGCAAGCAGTACATCAAAAGGGTTGCCCGACCAGTGCGCCGCCTGCATTGCCATCGGGGCAGAGCCCAGCATAAGGACACATGTCATTGAAATCACTCCGCCTGTATTGGGGCTGGAGATAGCGCTTCGACGCAGCTTGGCGAGAGGATTATGACCTTACATCGAAAAGGACGTCCCGCAGCCGCAGGAGGATGAGGCGTTGGGGTTTTCGATCACGAAGCGCGCGCCGATCAGTTCTTCGGTGTAGTCGATCACCGCATTGGCGAGAAAGGGCAGGGAGACAGCATCGACCAGCACCTTTGCCCCGTTCTGTTCAAGGATCAGGTCATCCGTCGCGGGATCATCCAGCTTGATGTCATATTGAAAACCGGAACATCCGCCGCCTTCGACAGAGACGCGCAGCGCCTTTGCCTCGCCCGTCGCCTCGCAAATCTCGCGCAGGCGGGAGAAGGCGCGGTCGGTCACTTTCGGGGGAAGGGTCAGGTCCATGGCGGAATCCGGTTTCCTTGTGGGGTCAGGCACATATAGGATGCCGTATAAGGTTCAACAAGAACAGGCAAAACCGCGTGACCCTTGCCCCCTATGCCTGCCAGCCCGATCAATCGCGCGGGCGGCTTCATCCGGAACGCATGTCATCCTTCCGGTCGCCGTTTCAGCGCGACAGGGACAGGATCATCCATTCCAGCGCCTTTCGGCGGTTGAAACACAAGACGCAGGTCTTTGTGGAACATGAGGGTGATTACTACCGCACCCGCCTGACCCATTCGATCGAGGTGGCGCAGGTGGCACGCACCATATCGGGCGTGCTGGGCCTGAACACCGATCTGGCCGAGGCTATAGCTTTGGCGCATGACCTTGGCCATACGCCATTCGGCCACACGGGGGAGGATGCGCTGGGGTTGCTGATGGAACCCTATGGCGGCTTCGATCACAACGCGCAGGCGCTGCGGATCGTGACGCGGCTGGAACGGCATTATGCCGATTTCGACGGGCTCAACCTGACATGGGAATCGCTGGAAGGCATCGCCAAGCATAACGGCCCGGTGATCGGCCCCAATGCCGACAAGAAGCATGAGGGGCCGTTGCCCTATGCACTGGCCGAGGTGAATGCCGCCTGGGATCTGGAACTGCACACCCATGCGAGCGCCGAGGCGCAGGTGGCCGCGATTGCCGATGACGTGGCCTATAGCCACCATGATCTGCATGACGGGTTGCGGTCGGGGCTGTTCACCGAAGATGACCTGATGGAATTGCCGGTGACGGGACCCGCCTTCGAGGAGGTGGATCGGCTGTATCCGGGATTGGAAAAGATGCGGCGGCGGCATGAGGCGCTGCGGCGCGTGTTCGGGCGGATGGTGGAAGATGTGATCGCCGTGGCGCAGAACCGCCTGTCGGCGGCGCAGCCGAAATCGGTGGACGACATCCGCCATCTGGGGACGACGGTGATCCGGTTCTCCAAGCCGCTGTATCAGGAGCTGAAGGCGATCCGATCCTTCCTGTTTCACCGCATGTATCGCGCGCCGTCGGTGATGGTGGAGCGGGCGCGCGTGACGCGGATGGTGAACGACCTGTTCCCCCTGTTCCTGTCGCGGCCTGATCTGCTGCCCGCCGAATGGCGATCTGATATCGAGGCGGCGCAGGATGAGGTGACGCTGGCGCGGATCGTTGCGGATTACGTGGCCGGGATGACCGACCGCTTCGCCATTCAGGAACATGCACGGTTGATGGGGGGCGCGGAATGAAGGCGGTGTCGTTGGCCCTGTTCGGGCTGGTCATTGCCTCACCAATTCAGGCCCAGTTGCTGGGGGATGGGCAAGCGCTGCGCGATATTCCCTTTGTCGTGATGGATGGCAAGCCAATGCTGCCCGCCGCGGTAGAGGGTCGCGAGGGGGTGATGATGTTCGACATCGGCACGCCGTCACCTGTCTTTCTCAACCGCGGGGCGGTTGATCTTCCCGACGGTCAAGAGGTGGCGCGTGGACATGCGGCCTCGGGGCAGGAAATCGTGGTGCAAGTGCATCCGACACCGGACCTGATGGTGGCAGGGCAGGAGATGGATCTGCCCGAGCGGGTGCAAAGCGGCGATTTCGGCTTTGCCGAGGTGGCCTTTGGCGATGATTTCCTTGGCTTTGTCGGCTTGCCTGCGGTGCAGGACAATGCGGTGTTGCTGGATTATGACCGTTCCGCGCTGACCGTGATCCGGGTGGATGAGGCGGGCGTGATGGCCTTGGCCCTGCCAGCGCCGACGGATGTAATCGCGACGCAGGATTTTCTGCTGTTTCCCGATGAGTTGCCGCTCTCAGTGGGTCGTATTGGTGAAGTGCCGGTTCAGGTCAGCTTTGATTCCGGCGACAGCGGCACGCTGTACCTGCAGCCCGGCACCCGCGCGCGGCTGATGGCCGAGGGCAGTCTTGCCACCGGGGCGGGCGGTCTGTGGGAACTTGCAGGCGTCACTTTGGGCGGCGCGTTGATGCAGCCGACACCAGTGACTTTGATCGAGGCCGGGGGCGAGAAGGACGGGCGCAGTACGGGCCAGCCCGATGAGCTACGTCTGGGCGCGGCCTTTTTCGCCGCCCAACCCACGCTGTGGAACTTCCCGGCACGGCGGATGATGATCCTGCGGCCGGGCGCGGCGATCCCGAAGGCGGAATAGTCGGGCGATCAGGTCGACCGGCGATAGGCCGCGATCCAGATCATCGCCAACAGGGCGGAAAGGATCACGTTCCATCCGGCCATGGAAATGCCGAACATCTGCCAGGCGATGGCATCGCAGCGCACCACTGCGCCCACGGTGACATCGGGATTCAACAGATCTTCGGTGGAAAGCCCACTGATCGACCCGGCGGTGCAGGAGGCGAGCCCCTGCCACCATTTCTGTTCGACCCCGACATGAAACACGCCGATCCCGACACTGGCCAATGCCGCCAGCGCCCCGATCAGGGGCAGGAGGCGGCCCAGCGTGCCGCGCGCAAGGATCAGGGCCAGCACGCCGATGACAATCGCCGCTGCATGGGGCCAGCGTTGCCAGAGGCAAAGCTGGCAAGGCGCCAGCCCCCCCAGATATTGAAAGGCGAAGGCGGCGGCCAGCACGGTGGCAGACCCGCCCGCCGCAAGAAGAATGGCAAAGCGGCGGCGGTCGGTCGTCATTGGCAGCACTCCTGAACTTCGGGCGCAGCATGCCCATCGCGCCGGGGAAGGCAAGTCGCGCCTACGGGATCGTGAAGCGGGGCCGGGCGATGCATCGCCGGGGGCCGTGGGTTGGCCAGTTTGCGCTTTGGTCGCGGGCGGATCGGATGTTAAGTGACAAGGACAGACAGTCAGGGGTCGGGAATGGAATGGCGCGGACGCCGGGGCAGCCGGAACATCGAGGATCGCCGGACGGCAGGCGGCGGGGGTGGGGGTGGCGGACGCGGGGCCGGGATCGGCGGCGCGGGCGTGATCGTCGTGCTGCTGCTGGGCTGGTTCCTTGGGGTTGACGTGACGCCGCTGTTGCAGGGCGATCCGGGCGTGGGCAGCGATGCCCCCACCGAACTGACCGCCGAGGATCGGGCGATGGGCGAGTTCGTCTCTGTCACGCTGGCCGACACCGAAGAAGTCTGGGCCGCTCTGTTCCGCGAACAGTTGGGGCGCGACTATCGCCCCGCCACGCTGGTGCTGTTCAAGGGCTATACCCAATCCGGCTGCGGCGGCGCGTCCGAGGCGACCGGGCCTTTCTACTGCCCCACGGATCGCAAAGTCTATCTGGATACCGGTTTCTTCACTGTGCTGGATGAGCGGATGGGGGCGGGCGGCGACTTCGCCGCCGCCTATGTTGTGGCGCATGAGATCGGCCACCATGTGCAGAACGAGTTGGGGGTTCTGGAACAGACCACCCGCCTGCGCCAGCAGGTCAGTCAGGTGGAAGGCAACGAAATCTCGGTCCGGGTGGAACTGATGGCCGATTGTTTGGCGGGCGTCTGGGCGCGCGAGGCGGATGCGCGGTTCGGATCGATCAAACGCGGCGATATCGAGGAAGCGATGAATGCCGCTGCGCAGATCGGCGACGATACCCTGCAACGCGAGGCCGGGCGCAGGCCGGTACCCGACAGCTTTACCCACGGTACCAGCGAACAGCGGATGCGCTGGTTCGAGACAGGGCTGAGCACGGGCGAAATCGAATCCTGCGACACATTCCGCAACGCACAACTCTGATCGCGGCTGCCGTTGACGCGGGCGACGTCTCCCGCTAGACCGCGCAAAGGTGGCCCGAGTGGCGGAATGGTAGACGCAGCGGATTCAAAATCCGCCATCGCAAGATATGTCGGTTCGAGTCCGACCTCGGGCACCACCCTTACCCAGAACATGGACATCGGCGCGCGGCCGTTCTGCCAGCAGTGCGGTTTTCTGCGCGTCGCAGGGTGTTGCGCGCTTCCTTTCGAAAGCGGCGGTTTCAAATGCAGCGTCAGGCCGGATCAGTGCGGAGCGGCCGCCTGCCGCGCCGCGCGCCACGCGGCCCAGTCTTCGGGTGTGTCGAGGTCGGTCGTGGCATGCCGGCCGGGCAGGGGAATCAGCCGCAGACGGGCGCGGTGGCGCACCAGAACGGCCCGCGCCCCTTCGTCGCCTTTCAGCGTCATCAGATCATCGCGCAGATCGGGCGGAAAACAGACGGGGTGGCCCGGCGTGCCATCCGCCGCCGCGCCGCGCAGGATCGCCTCGGGCTCCTGCGCCCAGGCATCGCGGAGCGTGATAAGGTCCTGGGCCGTGATGTCGGGCAAGTCAGCCAGCAGCAGCATCACCCCCGTGGTCGGGGGAAGGCTGGCCAGCCCGGCCGTCAGGCTGGCGGCCATGCCCTGCGCGGGGTCCGGCACGGTGATCAGTCTGGCGGAGAGGGTGGCGATGACCGCCGCCCGGTCCGGACGGTCCGGTGGGAGGGCGACGGTGACCGGCAGGCCTGTCTGAAGCGCCGCCTGCAGGATGCGGGCAAGCTGGGGCTGGCCATCGACCTGCTCCAGAAGCTTGTCACCGCCCCGCATGCGAGAGGAGGAACCGGCAGCGAGGATAAGGATATGTGCGTTCATCGCCCGACCCTTCCAAGCGCGGCGCCGGGCGTCAAGCATTGATCTGGCGGTGATCTGGCGGAGCGGGCATGCGCCCGCAAGACTTTTGCCTCGCCTGCGCGCTTGCGCGCGCAGGCTCAGAGGTGGGGGCGCTTCGCCCCCCACACCCCCCGAGGATATTTGGGCAGAGAAGAACGGGCAGGGCGATTTTCTGGGAAGGCCCCTGCTCCGCCCGTTACCCGCGCATTCTTGTGCCGTCGCCGTCCCAGAGGGGGGCCAGATGCACCGTAGCCTTGCGCCGTTCACCGAGGATTTCGATCTCACACACCAACCCGTCCTGCACCCGGTCGGCAGGCAAGAAGCCCATGGCGACCGACTTGCCCATCCAGTGGCTATAGCCACCGCTGGTGCAGTAGCCCACCACGGCACCATCCAGCCAGATCGGCTCCCATGCCACGACATCGGCGTCCTTTGCATCGACGATGAAATTGACAAGACGGCGCTTTGGACCGGCAGCTTTTTCTGCTGTGGCGGCGGCTTTGCCGATCCAGTCGGCATCCTTGTTCCAGCGGATGAAACGGTCCAGCCCGGTCTCGCACGGGGTGTAGTCGGGGCTGAATTCCCGGCCCCAGCTGCCGAACCATTTGTCCAGCCGCAGGGACATCATCGCGCGCATGCCGAAGGGACGAAGACCCAGATCCTTGCCCGCCGCGTTCAGCACATCCCACAGGTGGCGGACGGACATGTGATCGGTGAAAATCTCATATCCCAGATCTGCCGTGTAGCTGACGCGCTGGACGATGCAATTGGCCATGCCCACGGTCATGCGTTTGACATCCATGAACTTGAACGCCTCGGCCGATACATCGGCGCGGGTGACGCGAGAGAGCAGCTCACGCGCCTTTGGCCCCGCGATCTGGAACCCTGACCGCGCGTCGGAGATGTTTTCCACCCGGGCGCCATCCATCATGTTCTGGTCAAACCAGCGCGAATGCCAGCCCTGCGCGCCATAGGAAGCGGTCAGCTGGAATTCCTGTTCCGACAGACAGGAGACGGTGAAATCGCCGAAGATCTTGCCGGAATGGGCCAGCATGGGCGTCAGCGACAGGCGGCCCGGTTTCGGGATGGTGCCTGCCATGATCCGGTCCAGCCATTCGCGGGCGTTCGGTCCGGTGACGCGGTACTTGCCGAAATTCTGCACCTCGTTGATGCCCACGGCTTCGCGCACGGCCAGGACTTCCTGCCGCGTTGCTTCCCACGCGTTGGAGCGTTTGAAGGACGGCTCTTCATAGCGCGGCTCGCCCGGCAGGGCGTGGTAGTTCACGACCTCCAGCCCGTATTGCTGGCCCCAGACAGCGTTCATGCCGTCAAAGACTTCATACATTGGCGTGGTTCGGAAGGGGCGGGCGGCGGGGCGTTCCTCGTTCGGGTAGGAGACGGAGAAGCGCATCTGGTAGTTTTCGATGACCTTCGGCACGGTGTAGCCGGGCGACGTCCAGCCGCCGAAGCGGGCCACGTCGAAGCCGCGCGGGTCGCGTTCGACCTCGCCCTCGATCATCCATTGCGCCAGCGCAAGGCCCATGCCGCCGCCCTGCGAGAAGCCCGCCATGACGGCGCAGGCAGACCAGTAGTTGCGCAGGCCCGGCACGGGGCCGATCAGCGGGTTGCCATCGGGGGCAAAGGTGAAGGGGCCGTGGATCACCCGCTTCACCCCCGAGCGTTCCAGCACGGGGAAGCGGCGATAGGCGAAGTTGACCGAGTCTTCGATCTTGTCGAATTGCTCGTTCAGAAGTTCATGGCCGAAGTCCCAAGGCGTGCCGTCGACCGACCACGGCTCGCACGGTTTCTCATAGAAGCCGATGCACAGACCGCGCCCTTCCTGCCGGAGATAGCTTTCGCCGCCAGGGTCCATGACATGCGGGAATTCGCGGCCCGATTTCAGAATGTCCATGATTTCGGGGATGTCGTCGGTGACCAGATATTGGTGCGCCATCGGCAGCAGCGGCAGGTAGACGCCCGCCATCGCGCCGATTTCCCGCGCCCAGAGGCCGCCTGCATTCACCAGATGTTCGGCGATGATGGTTCCTTTTTCCGTCACCACTTCCCATGATCCATCGGGGCGCGGGTTGGTTTCCAGCACGCGGTTGTGCAGCACGATTTCCGCGCCGCCCATGCGGGCGGCCTTGGCATAGGCGTGGGTGGTGCCGCTTGGGTCAAGGTGACCGTCCAGCGGATCGTAAAGCGCGCCGATGATGCCTTCGAGGTTGACCATCCCGTCGGTCAGTTTGTGGATTTCCTCCGGGCCGAGGATTTCGGTATCCAGTCCCATATAGCGGTGCTTGGCGCGTTCGGCCTTGAGCTGTTCAAAGCGCGCCGCGTTGTCGGCCAGCGTGATGCCGCCCACATGGTGCAACCCGCAGGACATGCCGGTGATCGCTTCCAACTCCTTGTAGAGCCGGATCGTATAACCCTGCAGGGCCGCCATGTTGGTGTCGCCGTTCAGGGTATGAAACCCCCCCGCCGCGTGCCAAGTGGAGCCGGAGGTCAGTTCCGAGCGTTCCACGAGCATAACATCAGACCAGCCCAGCTTGGTGAGGTGGTAAAGAACCGAGCAGCCGACGACACCGCCGCCGATCACGAGCACTCGGGTATGGGTTTTCATGGGGGACTCCCTGCGTTGGATTGCTGGCAGATTGGCCGCAAGCCGGGCAGGGCGGCATGTTGGTTAGCGACACGAATATGTCGCATGTGAAAATCGGATGCGGCAAAACAAAGGGGCGCCCGGTGGGGCGCCCCTTGCCGTGCCGATGGACGGCGCGTCACTTTTCGGGGATCAGGCCGCGCGGGCTGAACCGCAGCACCAGAAGCAGGATCACCCCAAGTGTGAGCAGGCGCATATGCTGCGCGCTGTCGACGAGATGGGCCTTCAGCGGCCCTTCCGCCAGACCGGACACGATCCCCCCCATGACGAGAGGGCCAAGGCTTTCCACGATCAGCCAAAGCCAGCCGATCAGCAGCCCGCCCAGCACCGCGCCCCAGTTGTTGCCCGATCCGCCCACGATCACCATCACCCAGATCAGGAAGGTGAAGCGAAGCGGGTTGTATTCGCCCGGCAGCAACTGGCCCGCCATCGACGTATACATCGCGCCTGCAATCCCCACGACAGCCGAGCCGAGGATGAAGACCTGCAGATGACGGCGTTTCACATCCTTGCCCATCGCGGCCGAGGACACCTCATTGTCGCGGATGGCGCGCATCATGCGGCCCCATGGGCTGTTGAGCGCGCGTTCGGACAGCCAGATGATCGCCAGCAGCACCGCCGCAAACAGGGCGATATAAAGCAGCTTCACCACGATGGAGGAGGCCGTCATCGGATCAAAGCCCCAGCGCGTGGCCCAGTCGATGAAGGCCGCCGATTGCTGCAGGTCCACCTCATAGGGTACCGGCCAGGGGCGGGGCAGGTCGATGATATTCTTCACCCCGCGCGCCAGCCAGTCTTCGTTCTTCATCACGGCGATGATGATTTCGGCAATGCCCAGCGTGGCGATGGCCAGATAATCCGACCGCAGGCCCAGCGAGATTTTCCCGATGGCCCAGGCCGCGGCGGCGGCCATGAGGCCACCCACCGGCCAGGACACCAGCGCAGGCAGACCCAGACCACCGATGTTGCCTGCCGTGGCGGGATTGAACGCCTCGACCGCCGCAACAGCGGGGTCGAACACCATGCGGAACAGGAAGAAGCCCGCCACGCAGATAGCCAGCGTCACCAGCATCCGCATACGGCCCGGCCGCATCCGGTTCCAGGCAAAGATTGCGGCGGCGATGGATGCAGCCCCAAGGAACAGGCCGCCCAGAATACCGGTGCCGCCTGCGGCCCAGCCTTCCGCCACGGGCCGGGCAGAGACCAGCACCACGGCCAGCCCCCCCAGTGCGGTAAAGCCCATGATCCCGGTGTTGAACAGCCCGGCATAGCCCCACTGGATATTCACCCCCAGCGCCATGATGGCCGACAGAAGCGAAATGCCGAGGATCGACAGCGACAGGTTCCAGCTCTGGAACATCCCCGTCAGGATGAACAGAACGGCGACAGTACCGAAAAGCGCAAGGTTGCGGGTCATACCGATTTCCCCTTGAACAGGCCGGTGGGCATGAAGATCAGCACAAGAATCAGGATCGCAAAGCTGACGGCGAATTTGTAGTCCGTCGACATCAGTTGCAGCAGCCCGTCAGGCGCCATGCTTTCGGGCACCAGATAGGTGACCACCTTCTTCCAGGCATAGGTGACCATCACCTCGGAGAAGGCGATGACGAAGCCGCCCGCGATGGCGCCGAGCGGGCTGCCAAGGCCACCCACGATGGCGGCGGCAAAGATCGGCAGCAGCAGCTGGAAATAGACAAAGGGTTTGAAGCTCTTGTCCAATCCGTAAAGCACGCCCGCAATCGTGGCCAAGGCGGCCGCGATGATCCAGGTCACGGCGACCACGCGATCCGGGTTGATGCCCGACAGCAGCGCCAGATCCTCATTGTCGGAAAAGGCGCGCATGGATTTTCCGGTGCGTGTCTTTTGCAGGAACCAGAACAGAAGGCCCATCACCACCAGCGCGGTGACAACGGTCACGGCTTGCGTGGTCTTGATCGCCAGCCCTTCGGCAAGCCCGGTAAGCGTCTTGAAATCCCCGGCCGAGATGACAAAGCGTTCGCCATCAGTGAAGTTCTGGTCATCCACCCCGATGATCAGGCGCACGATCCCGTTCATCACGAACATCACGCCCAGCGACACCATCACAAGGATCACCGGCGCGGCTTTCTGCTTGCGGTAAAAGCGATAGATCATGCGGTCCGTGCCAAGAACGAACAGCGCGGTCAATGCGATGCCCACAGGCAGGGCCAGCAGCGCAGTGGGCAACACGCCGAAACCGACGCCCATCGATTGCAACCACCATGTCACAAGGATGGTCGCCATGGTCCCGAAGGCCATGGTGTCGCCATGGGCAAAGTTGGAAAAGCGCAGGATGCCATAGACCAGCGTCACCCCCAGCGCCCCCAGCGCCAGTTGCGCGCCATAGGCAAGGCCCGGCACAAAGACGAAGTTCAGAAAAACGATCAGGGCGTTCAGGATATCCATGCCTCAACCCCCAAGGAAGGAACGGCGGACCTCGGGATCGGCCAGCAGCGCGGCCCCGGTGTCTGTGAAACGGTTGGCGCCTTGCACAAGGACATAACCCTTGTCGGCAATCTCCAGCGCCTGACGGGCGTTCTGTTCGACCATCAGGATGGAAATGCCGGTGCGCGCCACTTCGATGATGCGGTCGAACAGTTCGTCCATCACGATGGGGCTGACGCCCGCAGTGGGTTCATCCAGCATCAGGACCTTGGGCTTGGTCATCAAGGCGCGGCCCACGGCGACCTGCTGGCGCTGACCGCCGGACAATTCCCCGGCGGGCTGCAGCCGCTTCTGCTTCAGGATCGGGAACAGGTCATAGACCTGCGCCAGCGTATCGCGGAAATCGTCAGTGCGGATGAAGGCCCCCATTTCCAGGTTTTCCTCCACCGTCATCGAGGTAAAGATGTTGTGGGTCTGCGGCACGAAGCCCATCCCCTTGCCCACCCGCGCCTGCGGCGTCAGCGCGGTGATATCCTCACCCGCCAGTTTCACATGGCCGGACCGCAGTTTCAGCATGCCGAAAACGGCCTTCATGGCGGTGGACTTGCCCGCGCCATTGGGGCCAACGATCACGGCGATCTGGCCTTTCTCCACCGCGATGGTGCAGGCGTGCAGGATATCCGCCCCGCCATAGCCCCCGGTCATCGCCTCACCGATCAGAAAGGGTTCAGCCATGTGCGATGCCTCCGACTGCAACGAATTTTCTGCGAAAATTCAGCAGTCTGTCGGCGGTTGGGGCCTGAATTTTCGCAGGAAATTCGTTGGCCCCGGTTTTGCAATCAGTCTTGGGGGCGTCACGCATGGGCCGCCTCCTCCTTCACCTTGTTCTTCAGGCCGGTGCCGAGATAGGCCTCGATCACCCGCTCGTCATTCTTGACCTCGTCCACCGTGCCCTGTGCCAGCACCTTGCCTTCGGCCATGCAGATCACCGGGTTGCACAGGCGGCCGATGAAATCCATGTCATGCTCGATCACACAGAAGGTGTAGCCGCGTTCCTTGTTCAGGCGCACGATGGCATCGCCGATCGTGTTCAGAAGCGTGCGGTTCACGCCTGCTCCGACCTCATCCAGGAACACGATCTTGGCGTCGACCATCATGGTCCGGCCCAGTTCCAGAAGCTTTTTCTGACCGCCCGAAATCTGGCTGGCCTTCTGTTCGGCCAAATGGCTGATCGTCAGGAAATCCAGCACGTCCAGCGCCTTCTTTCGGATCGCGGCTTCCTCGGCGGCAACCGCGCGACGGTTGAACCACGCGTTCAGCAGGGTTTCCCCCTTTTGCCGCGCGGGCACCATCATCAGGTTTTCCAGACAGGTCATCGACCCGAATTCATGCGCGATCTGGAAGGTGCGCAGCAATCCCTTGTGAAACAGCTCATGCGGCGGCAGGCCGGTTATGTCTTCACCATCCATCAGCACCCGGCCCGACGTGGGCGGCAGGCGTCCTGCGATGACATTGAAAAGGGTGGTCTTGCCCGCACCATTGGGGCCGATCAGCCCGGTGATGGAGCCGGTCTTTATCTCCAGCGAGGCCCCGTCAACGGCCCTAAAGCCGCCGAAATGCCTGTGCAGGTCTTCGACAACGATCATCTGTGTTCCCCTGAATCCCGTCATTTCCGTCCGCCCTTGAATGGGCGGCGTCGCGGGACGTTTGCTTATGGCAACGGCCCGGGCTGATGCCCGGGCCGTACCGTCAGGTCAAGAGTAAAGACGGATCAACGGAACCCGACCGTGGTGATCGCACCGTCGGTGATCGAGTATTCGCGGTAGTTGCCAGCGGATTCGCCAGCGCCCACCAGTTCCACCGCCGTTGCGCCGATATAGTCGATATCGGTGCCCGCTGCGATCAGCTCCAGCGCCTTGCCCAGTTCGCCCGGCAGGATCGGCTCGCCCGGTGCATTGGCGATATCCATCACCTTGGTGGTCCAGTCCTTGGACGTGGTCGAATTGGCTGCCGCCATCGACATCAGGATCAGAGCCGCCGCATCATAGGATTCGGGCGAGAAGGCCGAGGTGCCGTCAAAGCCCGCAGCCGTTGCCATTTCCTGATACTTGGCCGCACCTTCGGAATCGGTGCCCGGCACCGCGCCGAACGATCCGTTCAGCGGCTCGCCGATCGCTTCGATCAGCGCGTCGCCATACATGCCGTCCACCAGATAGAAGGTTTCGAACGCGCCCGAGTCGAGCGACGCCTGAATCACGCCCTTGCCACCCTGATCGACATAGCCGGCCACGACCAGCATTTCGCCGCCAGCCGAGGCCAGCGAGGCGACTTCGGCCGAATAGTCGGCCTTGCCGTCTTCATGCGGGGCCGAGATGGTGACGGTGCCGCCCTTGGCAGCGAAGGCCGCGCCAAAGCTGTCAGCCAGACCCTTGCCGTAGTCGTTGTTGGTATAGGTCAGCGCGACCGACTTGATGCCCTTTTCCGTCAGGATGTCGGCCATGATTTCGCCCTGGCGCGCATCCGACGGGGCGGTGCGGAAGAACAGGCCGTCATCCTCAGCCGTCGACAGAGCGGGCGACGTGGCCGAGGGCGAGATCATCCCGATCCCGTTCGGACGCGCCACGTTCTGCAGCACGGCGCCGGTCACACCGGAGCAGTCGCCGCCGACGATCGCGGTCACGCCATCGGCGGTGACCAGACGTTCCGCCGCCGCAGTTGCGGCCGCCGCGTCGATGCAGGTGGAGTCGCCGCGGACGGCCGAAACGGCGCCCAACGTGAATTTGCCGGAATCGTTGATTTCCTTGATCGCCAGATCAGCACCGGCACCCATGGCCGGGGTGATCGATTCGAGCGGGCCCGTAAAGCCCAGCAGAACGCCGAGTTTCACGTCTTGGGCCGAGGCGGCACCGGCCATGAGGGCGGTTGCGGCCGAAGCCAGCAGCAGTTTTTTCATCGTTAGCTCCCGAGTTGGATCGTTGTCCTGCGGGGAAAGTAGTGTGCTTGTGATCAAAAGGGAAGCACCCCGATGTGCCGGAATTTCAGGGCCGGTCCGACAGGCACAATCAGAAACCCGTGAGCCGGGTTCCTTTCTGGCGACGCGTGATTATCTGGGGTTGAAACGAAAGGATTGTCCCGATGCATCAGCGCCTTGCCGTCCTGTCCTTGCCTGCCGCAGAAAGCCCCCCAAAGCCCCGTCGCGCCTGCTCTCGCATGGCACCATTTGTGCCTGTGCTGGTCGCCATTCTTGCGGCGCCTGCCATGGCGGCAACGCTCGACAGTTCCGCCGGTCCGCTTGCCGTGACACCCATGGTGTCAGGGCTGAACGAGCCTTGGGCGCTTGAGTTTCTGCCCGATGGCACTGTGCTGATCACCGAACGCGAAGGCAGGCTGCTGCATGTGAACGCGGGCGTTGCGCAACCCATTGCGGGCCTGCCCCAGGTGTTCGACAGCGGGCAGGGCGGTCTGTTGGATGTGATGATCTCGCGCGATTTCGCCCAAACGCGCGAGGTCTGGCTGAGCTTCTCCATCCTGCTGGACGGCGGCGGGGCAACGGCGGTGGGCAAAGGGGTGTTGAACGCGGACGGAACTGCGTTGGAAGGGTTCCGCACACTTTATCACGGCGATGCGACAGGCGGCGGGCGGCATTTCGGATCGCGTCTGGTCGAGGCGGCGGATGGAACAGTGTTCCTGACCACAGGCGACCGGGGCACTGGCCCCGACGGGATGGAATCCCAGGATCCGATGCGGGTGGAGGGCAAGGTCATACACCTGAACCGCGACGGCACCCCCGCCACCACGCTGCCCGGCCATCGCCCCGGCGTTTATTCATTGGGCCATCGCAATGCGCAGGGGGCAACTCTGGATGCCGATGGCAACCTCTGGCTGGTCGAACATGGCGCGCAGGGCGGGGATGAGTTGAACCGCGTCGAGGCTGGGCGCAACTATGGCTGGCCCGTCATCTCATACGGCGAGGATTACGGCGGCGGTCAGATCGGCGAAGGGGCGGCCCGCGAGGGAATGGAACAGCCGCTGCATTACTGGGTGCCCTCGATCGCGCCATCGGGGATGATCATCTATCAGGGTGACCTGTTCCCCGACTGGAAAGGGGATGTGTTCACGGGATCGCTGAATTCTGATTTCATCAGCCGGTTGGACCCTGAGAACGGCTATGCCGAAGAACGTATCGCCGGGCCGCAGACTGGACGGGTGCGCGACATCGTCGAGGCGGCGGATGGGTCGATCTGGTTCCTGTCGGTCTATGATGGGGTGGCCTATCGCCTCACACCGAACGGGTAGGCGATTTTTCTGCGAAAAATCGTGGCGCGAACAATCGTTCGCGCCAGCCGAAAACGATCCAGAATTTTCGCAGAAAATTCGTGCCTACGATCAGATCGACAGGCGCACGCCCGTGCCGCCGCCCTGTGACCCGCGTTCGCGGTAAGGCGTGGTGTTGTAATGCGCGCGGTAGCATTTCGAGAAATGCGAAGGCGAGGCAAAGCCGCAGGCCAGGGCCACGTTGATCACGCTCATATCCGTCTGCATCAGCAGGTTGCGGGCCTTTTGCAGGCGCAGTTCCATGTAATAGCGCTTGGGCGAGCGGTTCAGATACCGCCGGAACAGCCGCTCCAGTTGCCGGGTGGACATGCCCACCTCTTCGGCCAGATCGGCGGGCGACATCGGATCTTCGATATTGCCTTCCATCATCTGGATGACCTGGGACAGTTTCGGATGCCGCACCCCGATCCGCGTGGGGATCGACAGGCGCTGCGTATCCTGATCGGTGCGGATGGTGGAATAGATCAGCTGATCCGCAACCGTATTGGCCAGATCCTCGCCATGGTCGGCTGCGATCACCTTCAGCATCAGGTCGATCGAAGAGGTGCCGCCCGCCGTGCTCCAGCGGTTGCCATCCATGACGAAGACCGATTTCGTCAGCTTCACATCCTCGAATTCCTCAAGGAAACCGTCCTGGTTTTCCCAATGGATCGTGGCGCGCTTGCCATCCAGCAGCCCGGCCTTGGCCACGGCATAGGCCCCGGTGCACAGCCCGCCCATCGTGACGCCGCGCCGCGCCTCGCGCCGCAGCCAGTTCAGCACGCCGCGCGTGGTGGCCTTCTGCACATCGATCCCGCCGCAGACCAGAAGCGTATCCTCACGCTCGATCTCTTCCAGCCCCATATCCAGCTTGAAGGACGCGCCGTTGGAACAGGTGACGCTTTCGCCGCCTTCACCTGCCAGTTTCCACTTATACAGCGTCTCGCCCGACACGCGGTTGGCGATGCGCAGCGGTTCGATCGCGCTGGCAAAGGACAGCATCGTGAAATTGTCCAGCAACAGAAACACAAAGCGCCGGGGTTCGGCACCCTTGGCGATGTGCTGGGCTTTTTTGGGAGCGATGGACATTGTGCGACCTGAAAGTGTCGGTATTTGGCGCAGCCTTTCAGGAAACGAATTTTACTGCAAGGGCAATCGGAATGGGAATCAGGCCAGTTTCTTCCTTTGCATATGCCGTGCGTTGACCTTATACCGCCCCCGTTACCGCAAACCTTCGGAGAAGACCCATGACCAAGGGCTGGACAAAATCGGACTGGCGGGCAAAACCGCGCATCCAGATGCCCGATTACCCGGATCAGGCCGCTTTGCACACCGCAGAGGCGCAGCTTGCAAAATATCCGCCGCTGGTCTTTGCGGGCGAAGCGCGCAAGCTGAAAAAGCAGCTGGCGCTCGCCGCCGAGGGCAAAGCCTTCCTGTTGCAGGGGGGCGATTGCGCCGAAAGCTTTGCCGAATTCAGCGCCGACAACATCCGCGACACGTTCCGCGTGATGCTGCAGATGGCGGTGGTGCTGACCTATGGCGCCAAGGTGCCGGTCATCAAGGTGGGCCGCATGGCGGGCCAGTTCGCCAAGCCGCGCTCCGCGCCGACCGAAGTGATCAACGGGGTCGAGATGCCGTCCTACAAGGGCGACATCATCAACGGCTTTGATCCCACCCCCGAGGCACGCGTCGCCGATCCGCAGCGCATGCTGCAGGCCTACACGCAGGCGGCGGCCTCGCTCAATCTGCTGCGCGCTTTCAGCACGGGTGGTTTCGCCGATATCCACCGCGTGCATTCGTGGACGCTGGGCTTTGCCGAACATGACAAGGCCGAACGCTACCGCGAACTGTCCAACCGCATCTCGGATGCGCTGGATTTCATGAACGCCGCCGGGGTGAATGCTGACACCGCGCATACCCTTTCGGCGGTGGATTTCTACACCAGCCACGAAGCCCTGCTTCTGGAATATGAAGAGGCGCTCTGCCGCATCGATTCCATCACCGGCCAGCCGGTCGCGGGATCTGGTCACATGATCTGGATCGGCGACCGCACGCGGCAGCCGGACGGCGCACATGTGGAATTTGCGCGCGGCGTGCTGAACCCGATCGGGCTGAAATGCGGGCCTTCCACCACAGCCGAAGACCTGAAGGTGCTGATGGCCAAGCTGAACCCGCAGAATGAGGCGGGCCGTCTGACGCTGATCGCGCGCTTTGGCGCGGGCAAGGTGGGCGAACACCTGCCGCGCCTCATCAAGACGGTGCAGCAGGAAGGCGCGAATGTCGTCTGGTCTTGCGATCCGATGCACGGGAACACGATCAAATCGTCGACCGGCTACAAGACGCGTCCGTTTGACAGCGTGCTGCGTGAGGTGCGCGAGTTCTTTGCCATCCACAAGGCCGAGGGCACGATCCCCGGCGGCGTGCATTTCGAAATGACGGGCAAGGATGTGACGGAATGCACGGGCGGTCTGCGCGCGGTGACGGATGAAGATCTGTCGGACCGCTATCACACCGCCTGCGACCCGCGCCTGAACGCCAGCCAATCGCTGGAACTGGCCTTCCTCGTGGCCGAAGAACTGACCGCGCTGCGCGATGCCGGGCGGCGCATCGCGCTCTGATACACGCGACCTGCTGGAAATGGGAAAGGGGCGGTCGATCAGACCGCCCCTTTCGCATCAGCCCCCTGACCAGACCAGAAACGGGCCGGTCTCGCCTCTGGTCACGCGATCCGGTGGGTGTTCCGCGGGCACAAAATGGGTCGGCCAAGCCGTCAAGGGCACGCCCAGCACCCGTTCGATCCGGAACCGCCGCGGTGGCAGGACCGGCGGTCCGTCCAGATCAAGGCAACCGATCAACGTGACGCCTTCTGAAGCGACAGGGGCCAGCGGCAGCAACGTGAGCCGCGCCATCAGCGGCGGCCGGGTCAGTCCCCGTTCGGAATAGAGCACCATTTCAAGCGTCCGATTGCCGGCAAAGGCCAGCTCCAGCGCGCCGAGCAATTGATCGCGCATCCCGATCTCGAACAGGGCAGACAGCGGCCGACCGGTCAGGTCTTGTCCATGCACCGCATTCACCGCCGTCCCGGCATAGCGCAGCAGCACCGCGCCGCCCGGCCTGCGTTCGGCCATAAGCACATGGTCCAGCATCCCCGCGATGGCGCGCGGGGTGATCGCATCACGACGGGGCAGGGCGGCACCCTGCCTCAGGTTTTGCCAATGGCGTTTCAGCAGGCCGGAAGGCGCTGCCTGCGTGCTGCCCCCCTGCCAGCCCTGAAACCCTGTATGCCCGCCTGCCATGTCCATCTTGCCTTCTGCCTGCGCCGTGCTTTGCCGCGGTGCCTGTTGTCGGGCTTGCGCCCCTCTGTTAGGCCCAATAACGGACGCAGTACCCGTTGGCTTAGCCCCGCCTGCCTATCTATGGCAGAAATGTGCCGGGCCGCAGGGAAACATGAACAAAGGGTTAACCGCGCCAGTGGCGCGTTTGGGGGCAAGCATGACCATTTCGATGACCGGTTTCGCCGCCCGAAAAGGGCAGGGCGCTGGCCATGGCTGGGCCTGGGATCTGCGGTCGGTCAACGGCAAGGGGCTGGATCTGCGCCTGCGCGTGCCTGACTGGATCGACGGGCTGGAGGCCGCGCTGCGCACCGAACTGGGCCGCGCGCTGGGACGGGGGAATGTGTCCCTGTCACTGAAAGTCGCGCGGGATGGCGGCGCCGAGGGTGAGGCCGCGCTGCGCGTGAACCCCGCCGTTCTGGGCGCGGTCCTGCGCGCCTTGGGCGAGGTGGAGGATGCCGCCATGGGCGCAGGCGTCACGCTGGCACAGGCGACCGCCGCTGATGTGCTGGCCGTGCGCGGTGTGCTCGACATGTCCAGCGCGGATGAAGACACCGCCCCTGTGCGCGCCGCCATTCTGGCCGACCTTCCCGCGCTGCTGGCTGATTTCAACGCCATGCGCGCCGCCGAAGGCGCGGCGCTGAACGGCGTGATCGCGGCGCAGCTTGACCGGATCGAAACCCTGACCCGTGCTGCCAAAGCAGAGGCCGAGGCCCGCCGCGACGCCACCGCCGCCGCCCTGCGCGATGCACTGGCCAAGGTCATCGCCAATACGGATGGCATGGATGAGGCGCGGCTGACCCAGGAACTCGCCCTTATCGCCGTCAAGAATGACGTCACCGAAGAGCTGGACCGCCTGACCGCCCATGTCGCCGCCGCCCGCGACCTGCTGGCGGAATCCGGCCCCGTTGGGCGCAAGTTCGATTTCCTCATGCAGGAATTCATGCGCGAGGCGAACACCCTGTGCTCCAAGGCGCAGGCGCTGGCGCTCACCCGGATCGGGCTTGACCTGAAAACGGTCATCGATCAGATGCGCGAACAGGTTCAGAACGTGGAATGACCGTGGCGCGCAAGGGGCTTCTTCTTATCCTGTCCTCCCCCTCGGGCGCGGGCAAATCCACCCTGACGCGGATGCTGATGGGGTGGGATGCCACGATGCGTTTTTCCGTATCCGCCACCACCCGCGCGCCCCGGCCCGGCGAAGAGGATGGCCGCGAATACTTTTTCCGCTCACGCCCTGAATTCGAGGCGATGGTGGCCGACGGCCAGATGTTGGAACATGCCGAGGTGTTCGGAAACCTCTATGGCACGCCGCGCGGCCCGGTCGAGGACGCGATGCGCGAGGGCCGCGATACAGTGTTCGATATCGATTGGCAGGGCGGCCAGCAGATCCGCAATTCGGCGCTTGGGCGTGACGTGGTGTCGATCTTTGTCCTGCCCCCGTCCATCGCCGAACTGGACCGCCGCCTGAACGACCGCGCACAGGACAGCGCGGAGGTGATCGCCGGGCGCATGGCCAAGAGCCGCGATGAGATAAGCCATTGGGCGGAATATGATTACGTCCTGATCAATGATGATCTCAACGCCACCTTCGCCCAGTTGCAGACCATCCTGCAGACAGAAAGGATGCGCCGTGACCGCCAGCCGGGGCTGGCCGATTTCGTGCGCCAACTGAACCGGGAGTTCGATGCCAGATGATCTATGCGCTGGACGGGATCACGCCTGACATCGCCGCCGATGCCTGGGTCGCGCCGGATGCCAATATCATCGGCAAGGTGGTGCTGGAGGCCGGGGCCTCGGTCTGGTTCGGGGCCACTCTGCGCGGCGACAATGAGGAGATTCGGGTGGGGCAGGGGTCCAACGTGCAGGAAAACTGCGTGCTGCACACCGACATCGGCTCCCCCCTCGTGATCGGGGCCGATTGCACCATCGGCCACAAGGCCATGCTGCATGGCTGCATCATCGGGGATGGCACCTTGATCGGGATGCGGGCGACGATCCTGAACGGAGCGAAGATCGGCAAGGGTTGCCTGATCGGGGCCTGCGCCCTGATTACGGAAGGCAAGGAAATCCCCGATGGATCGCTGGTCATGGGCAGCCCCGGCAAGGTGGTGCGGATGCTGGACGATGCCGCGCGGGCGCGGCTTCTTGCCTCTGCCGCCGGATACCACGCCAATGCACGGCGCTTTCTGGCGGGGCTACGGGCGCTGTAGCGAAATCTGGCGCAGATTTCGCGCCGATTTCTGACGCAGAAATCGGGCTTCAAGGGGGGCACGCGGAATTTGCGTCAAATTCCGCCGCGATTTCTGCGTCAGAAATCGCTTTCGCAGCGCGTTCCAAATCCGGTTGGAATATTCGTTCTGCGGTGATAGCGTCCCTTCACCAGCCGGGGAGATGCATGACCGACGCCGCGCCGACCACGATCGACGAGTTTCGCAGCCGCCTTGCCGCGGTGACGGAAGGCCTGCCGAAACGCCTGCGCCAATGCGCGGATTACATCGCCGCCAATACCGACCGGATCGCCGTATCCACCGTGGCAGAGTTGGCCACCGGGGCGGATGTGCCCCCTTCTGCCCTGATGCGATTCTGCCAGATCCTCGGCTTTTCCGGCTTTTCCGAAATGCAGAAACTGTTCCGCGAGGCCTATGCGCCGGGCTGGCCCGATTACACCACCCGCTTGCGCAACCTGAAAGACAGTGGCGCCGGCAGCCCATCAGCCCTGTTGGCAGAATTCGTCGAGGCGGGGCGATTGTCGCTAGAGCAATTGGCAAAATCCGCCGATGAAGCCGCGCTCACACGGGCGGTGGAGGTGCTGGCGCGCGCCGATACGCTGCATGTCGTGGGTCTGCGCCGGGCCTATCCGGTGGCAAGCTATCTGACCTATGTGCTGGAAAAGCTGGCCGTTCCGTCGATCTTGCATGATCATGCAGGCCGGTTGGACCATCGTCACGCCTTGCGGCCCACCGATGCCTGCATCGCCATCACTTTCGCCCCCTATTCCGACGAAACCCTTTCCGTTGCGCAGGATGCGCAGGCGCGCGGCCTGCCGGTGGTTGGCATCACCGATCGCCTGACCAGCCCGGTCGCCCGGCTGTCTTCGGTCGTGCTGACTGTGCCGGAGGTGGATTTCGGCGCCTTTCGGTCGCTTTCGGCCACGCTGGCACTGTCGCTGTCGCTTGCGGTGGCGGTAGGGTCGGCGCGGGGCTGACGGTCCTTCGTCACGCCGGGCAAGAAAGACCTTCCCTCTGGCTTTGGTTTGGAATAAATATTCCAAAAATGCAGATGCGGCGAATCCCGGTTCTTCGGGGCCGTGGTGGTAGGAGATCGCGGTGACGACCACTCATAAATCCCTAGATGTCATCACCATCGGCCGATCCTCGGTCGATCTTTACGGCGCGCAGGTCGGCGGGCGGCTGGAGGACATGGGGTCATTCCAGAAATACATTGGCGGCAGCCCAACCAACATGGCGGCTGGCACGGCACGGCTGGGCCTGAAATCGGCGCTCATCACCCGCGTGGGCGATGAACATATGGGCCGCTTCATCCGCGAGGAACTGGCCCGCGAAGGCGTGGATGTGCGCGGCGTAAAGACCGATCCCGACCGGCTGACGGCGCTGGTTCTGCTGGGCATTCGCGATGAAAAGCAATTTCCCCTGATCTTTTACCGGGAGAACTGCGCCGACATGGCGCTGTGCGAAGATGACATTGATGAGGGCTTCATCGCGCAAGCCCGGTCTGTGGTGGCGACGGGAACGCATCTTTCCCACCCCCGCACAGAGGCGGCGGTGATCAAGGCGCTGGAATTGGCACGCAAGCACGGCCTGCAAACCGCGCTGGACATCGATTATCGCCCCAATCTCTGGGGCCTTGCCGGGCATGGCGATGGCGAAAGCCGCTTCGTTGAGAGCGCCGCCGTCACCGCCAAGTTGCAGGCGACGCTGCACTACTTTGATCTGATCGTCGGCACGGAAGAGGAATTCCACATCGCAGGCGGCACCACCGACACCATCGCCGCCCTACGCGCGGTGCGGGCGGTCAGCAAGGCCACGCTTGTGTGCAAGCGCGGTCCGATGGGGGCTGCGGCCTTTACTGGCGCTATCCCCGACAGTCTGGATGACGGCGAAACCGGTCCGGGCTTCCCGATCGAGGTGTTCAATGTGCTGGGTGCGGGGGACGGGTTCATGTCCGGCCTGCTGAAGGGCTGGCTTGATGGTGAAGCTTGGCCCGTCGCCTTGAAATACGCCAACGCCTGCGGGGCGTTTGCTGTGTCACGCCATGGCTGCACGCCTGCCTATCCAAGCTGGGAGGAGCTTCAGTTTTTCCTCAATCGCGGCGTGGTCGAACGCGTGCTGCGCAAGGATGCCGCGCTGGAGCAGGTGCATTGGGCGACCAACCGCCATAAGGATTGGTCCACCATGCGCGTTTTCGCCTTTGATCACCGGATGCAGTTGGAGGCGATGGACGGGGCCACGCCAGAAAAGATCGGCGCGTTCAAGGAAATGTGCCTGAAGGCCGCGCTGCAGGTGGCGGATGGCAAACCCGGCCACGGCATCCTGTGCGATTCCCGCCTTGGCCGCGACGCGCTTTATGCCGCTGCCGGAACCGGTCTGTGGATCGGGCGTCCGGTGGAGTGGCCCGGCTCGCGCCCCCTGACGCTGGAACCCGAAATCGGCCCTGATTTCGGGGGGCTGTCGGAATGGCCACTGGAGCATGTGGTCAAGGTATTGTGCTTCTATCACCCTGATGACGATGCGGAAACCAAGGCGAAACAGGAAGACACCATCCTGCGCCTGTTCCACGCCTGCCGCCGCAACCGGCTGGAAATGCTGCTGGAGATCATCCCGTCCAAGATCGGCCCGGTGGATGACATGACATCGGCCCATGTCATAAAGCGTTTCTATGACCTGGGCATTTACCCGGATTGGTGGAAGCTGGAACCCTTTGCCAAAGATGCCGCATGGTCGAATGCCTGCACTGCGATAACCACCCGCGATCCCCATGTGCGCGGCATCGTGGTGCTTGGCCTGGATGCGCCCGAAGATCAGTTGGCCACCTCGCTCGCCCTTGCGGCGCAGCATGATCTGGTGAAGGGCTTCGCTGTGGGCCGAACCATTTTTGCCGACGCCGCCCGCGCCTGGCTGGCAGGCGACATGACGGACCACGATGCCATCGCCCAGATGGCCGAACGCTACAGCCGCCTTTGCGCCATGTGGGACAAGGCGCGCGCTACAAAAGGACATGCCGCATGACCACGATCCGCCTTACCGCCGCACAGGCCATGATCCGCTGGCTGTCTGTCCAGCAGACGGAGGACGGCTCACGCTTCATCGAAGGTATCTGGGCCATCTTCGGCCATGGCAATGTCGCCGGCATCGGCGAGGCGCTGCATGGCGCCCGCGACGTGTTCCCCACATGGCGCGGCCATAACGAACAGACCATGGCCCATGCCGCCATCGCCTATGCCAAGGCGCATAAGCGGCGCAAGGCCATGGCCGTGACCACCTCCATCGGCCCCGGCGCGCTGAATGTGGTGACGGCGGCGGCGCTGGCGCATGTGAACCGCCTGCCGCTGCTGATCATCCCGGGCGACGTGTTCGCCAACCGCGCGCCCGATCCGGTGTTGCAACAGGTGGAAGATTTCGGCGATGGCACCATCAGCGCGAATGACTGCTTCAAACCCGTCAGCCGCTATTTCGACCGGATCACCCGGCCGGAACAGATCATGACGGCACTCCCGCGCGCGCTGCGGGTGATGACAGACCCCGCCGAATGTGGACCCGTCACGCTGGCCTTCTGTCAGGATGTGCAGGCCGAGGCGTTTGATTACCCCGAGGCGTTCTTCACCCCCAAGGTCTGGCACATCCGCCGCCCCGAACCGGATGCGGGCGAACTGGCCTTGGCCATCACGGCGCTGAAAACCGCGAAGGCCCCGGTGATCGTGGCAGGCGGCGGCGTCATCTATTCACAGGCCGAGGCGCGGTTGGCCGCCTTTGCCAGCGCCCACAACATTCCCGTGGTGGAAACGCAGGGCGGCAAATCGGCGCTTGCCCATGACCATGCGCTGAACTTTGGCCCTGTCGGCGTGACCGGGTCATCTTCGGCCAATATCGTGTGTGAGAATGCCGATCTGGTCATCGGCCTTGGCACGCGGTTTCAGGATTTCACCACCGGGTCATGGTCGCTGTTCAAGAACCCTGCGCGGCGGATCCTGTCGATCAACGTGCAGCCCTTTGATGCGGCCAAGCACAATGCCCTGTCGCTGGTGGCGGACGCCCGTGTTGCGCTGGATGCGCTGGGGTCGGCGCTGGGAACCCAGCGCTTTGCTGCGCCGGATGCGGCGCTCAAGGCCGACTGGGCGCAGGCGACAGCGGCGGTGAAAGCCGCGCCCGAGGCCGGGAATGCCCTGCCCACCGACGCGCAGGTGATCGGCGCGGTGCAGCGCAGCGCAGGCCCCGCCACGCTGGTGATGGGGGCCGCAGGCACCATGCCCGGCGAACTCCACAAGATTTGGGATGCTGCCGCGGGCGGCTATCACATGGAATACGGCTTTTCCTGCATGGGCTATGAAATCGCGGGGGCCATGGGCATCAAGATGGCGCGGCCTGCAGCGGATGTCATCTGCATGCTCGGCGATGGCTCCTATATGATGGCCAATAGCGAATTGGCGACCGCCGTGATGATGGGTATCCCCTTTACCGTGGTGGTGACCGACAATCGCGGCTACGGTTGCATCAACCGCCTGCAACAGGGCACCGGCGGCGCGCCGTTCAACAACCTGCTCGATGACAGCCACCACGTGAACCCCAGCCATATCGACTTTGCGGCCCATGCAGGCGCAATGGGGGCAAAGGCGGTAAAGGTCGCCAGCATCCCAGAGCTTGAGGCCGCGCTGACAGAGGCCAAGGGCGCCGCGATCCCCGTTGTCATCGTGATCGACACCGACCCCGCCCCGTCGACCGCCGCAGGCGGCACCTGGTGGGATGTGGCTGTCCCCGAGGTTTCCGCCCGTGCCGAGGTGCGCGCAGCCCGCGCGCGCTATGAAGAAAACACAAAGAAACAGTTGCTTGCAAACTGAAGCTGAGAAAACACATGATTCTTTTCGGAACCAATCCCATCGCCTGGGCCAATGACGACGACCGCAGCATCGGGGCCGATATCCCCACCGCGCGCATCCTGGATGAGGCCGGCCGTCAGATCGGCTTTGACGGCATCGAAAACGGCCATCGCTGGCCGGACGACCCGGAAGAATTGCGCGCCATGCTTGGCTCTTATGGGCTGAAGTTCATTTCAGGTTGGTATTCTACCGAACTTCTGGTCCGGTCGGTGGAGGATGAGATTGCCGCCGTGCAACCCCATCTGGCCAAGCTGAAACACAATGGCTGCAAGGTCTGCATCGTTTGCGAAACCTCGAACGCCATTCACGGCGATGCGGGCAAGCCCGTAAACGACCGCCCGACGCTTTCCGCCAGCGAAATGAAAGCTTTCGGGGCGAAACTTGAAGCTTTCGCCGCCTATCTGGCGGGTCAGGGTGTGACGCTTGTCTATCACCACCACATGGGCACCATCGTGGAAAGCCCCGAGGAAATCGACGCGCTGATGGCCGCCACCGGGCCGCATACCAATCTGCTCTTCGACGCAGGGCATTGCGCCTTTGGCGGCGGCGATCCGGTGGCGGTGCTGACCAAACACATCGCCCGCGTGCGCCATTTCCATGCCAAGAACATCCGCCCGGCCGTGGTGGACAAGGTCCGCAAGGAAAGCTGGTCCTTCCTGAAGGGCGTGGTCGAAGGGGCCTTCACCGTGCCGGGCGATCAGGAGGGCGGGATCGATTTCGCGCCGCTGCTGAACATCCTTGGCAAGGCGGGCTATGACGGCTGGATCGTGATCGAGGCGGAACAGAACCCCACAGTCCGCAACCCGCTCTTGTATCAGACGCTGGGTCTGGCGACGTTAAAGCGGCTTTCGCGGGAAGCCGGTCTTATCTGACCTTGCGGCTGGACCGGGGGTTTCACACCCCCGGACCCCCGTGGGATATTTGCACAAAGGAGAATGGGCATGGGCAATCTTTTGCGCAAACCGACCGGAACAAATGGCAAGGTGCATCACATCACGCCCGAAAGTGCGGGCTGGGGCTATGTGGGCTTCACCCTTTATCGGCTGACACCGGGCCAATCGGCGGCCGAGGTGACGGGAGACCGTGAGGCGATCCTCGTGCTGGTCGAAGGCAAGGCCCGCATCACCGCCGGGGGGCAGGAGTTCGGCGAAATGGGCGACCGTATGGATGTGTTTGAAAAGACGCCGCCGCATTGCCTGTATGTTCCCAATGCAAGCGACTGGCAGGCCACCGCCACCACCGATTGCACGCTGGCCATCTGCACCGCGCCGGGGATGGGCAATCATGCCGTGCAACGGCTGGGTCCGGACGGCATCACGCTGACCCCGCGCGGGCAGGGGGCCAACACCCGCCACATCAACAACATCGCCATGGAAGCGCGAGAGGTGGCCGACAGCCTGCTGGTGACCGAGGTCTTCACCCCCGCAGGAAACTGGTCCAGCTATCCCAGCCACCGCCATGACGAGGATGATTTCCCCCGCATGACCTATCTGGAGGAAACCTATTACATGCGCCTGAACCCGGCGCAGGGCTTCGGCATCCAGCGCGTCTATACCGAAGATGGCAGTCTGGATGAGACGATGGCGGTGAAGAACCACGACGTCACGCTCGTGCCCAAAGGGCATCACCCCTGCGGCGCGCCCTATGGGTATGAGATGTATTATCTCAACGTGATGGCAGGACCCCGCCGCAACTGGCGGTTCCAGAACGACCCCGATCACGATTGGATCTATCGCCGCGACAACCCTTGAGTTGCGTTCCGGCCGGACCTTACGGCTTGATCACAACGCTGACGCGCAGCCCGCCGGCCTGATTGCGGATCTCCCGCTCGACCATGCGGGGATTGGGCAACTCGGGGGCCACCACCACCAGCGTGCCCGCAAAGTTCAGCGCGCGCAGATGCGTGGCCACGATCAGCGCGTCATAATCTTCGCCGATCATCGGGCAGATCACCTTTTTCGGCTGCACCCGCGCCAGCAACCCCGCATCAATCGCCTCGGGCCGGTCCACCGCCACGGCATCGGGCGTCAGCGCCTCGAAGCCCAGCACGATGGCGACCTGCGGTTCGTCTTCCACAATCTGTTCCACAGGCCGCACCCGGGGGGCACGACGACGCACCGCCAAGGCCCGCTGCGCCTTGATCGCGGCTGCCGCCTCTTGCTGTCCACCCGTCTGCATGCGCCCTCCGTCACAATCTGCCGGTCTGGCGGGCCATGTGGCCGCGCCCCGGCCTCTGGCCTCTGCGTCAAGGCGTGGTATGACGTCAGAACGGGGCAGGAGAGTGGCATGCATGCGGAATTGATGCGGACAATCGTGGCAGCCGTGCCTCTTCCCGTCATCGCAATAGGGCGCGATGAACGGGTCACGGCGGCCAATCCGGCGGCGCTTGCGCTGTTCGGCGCGGCCATCGAAGGGCGCCATCATCTGCTGTCGCTTCGCCAGCCTGCCCTGCAGGATGCCATCGCCGCCGCTCTGGGCCAGGGTGTGGCGGGCACCGTGCGCCATGTCATCCCCGGCCCGTCGCAGGACATCACCTATCGCGTGACCGTCGCCCCGGCGGGCGAGGGGCACGCCCTGCTGACCTTTGAAGACGTGACCGAGGCCGAACAGATGGGCCAGATGCGCCGTGATTTCGTGGCCAATGTCAGCCACGAGTTGCGCACGCCCCTGACAGCGCTGCTGGGATTCATCGAAACCCTGCGCGGCGCAGCCCGTGACGACCCCGCCGCGCGGGAGCGGTTCCTGTCGATCATGGAACGCGAGGCGGGCCGCATGAACCGCTTGATCGGCGATCTTCTGCAACTCAGCCGCGTGGAAAGCCAGGAACGCATCCGCCCCACTGAAAGGGTGGATCTGCATGCGCTGGTGACAGGCGCGGTTGCCACGCTCCGCCCGCTCGCCGAAGGCGCAGCCGTCGCGGTCGAGGTCACGGGTGAACCCGGCCCGCTGCTTTTGCCGGGCGATGCGGACCAGATCACCCAGGTGCTGGTGAACCTGATCGAGAACGCGGTGAAATATGGCGGTGCGGGGGGTAAGGTCGGCATCCATATCGCACGCGAACAGCTCCCTCGCGGCCCCGGCCTGCGGGTCGATGTGATGGATCAGGGCGAGGGAATCGACCCCGTCCACATTCCCCGGCTGACCGAACGATTCTACCGCGTCGACGGTCATCGCTCGCGCGAACAGGGGGGGACGGGGTTGGGTCTGGCCATCGTCAAGCATATCATCCAGCGCCATCGCGGCCGCATCCGGATCGAAAGCGAACGCGGAAAAGGAAGTGTTTTCAGCGTGATACTTCCAGAAACCTGATTGGTTTCCTGGCTCATCTGCCCTGCCGGGCGCAGGGCCCCGGCGCATGTCATAAAACTGTTTCAAATTCTTCGCAAAACGGCGAAACCCGCAGGCATGCGCCCCGCAACCGGGCGACCGATCCGATCCGCCCGCAGCAAGAGCCAAATCAATGACCCAGACCCATATCATGCTGGCCTTCGACCGTGACCTCGCCTCGATCCAGGCGCAGGTTCTGCGCATGGGCAGTCTGGTCGAGGCCGCATTAGTGGATGCGGCCGAGGCGCTGGAAACCCGCGATGCGGCCACCGCCCATCGGGTGCGGGCAGGCGACAAGGACATCGATGCGCTGGAAGAACAGATCAATTCCGATTGCGCCCGCCTGATTGCGCTGCGGGCCCCTGCGGCATCGGATCTGCGCACGGTGCTGACGGTGATGAAGATCGCGGCAAATCTGGAGCGCTGCGGCGATTATGCCAAGAACCTTGCCAAACGCTCGCTCGTGCTGGCCGAGATGACCACCCTGCCGGTGCCCACCGGCGCGATCCGGCATATGGCCAAGCATGTCTCGGCCCTGCTGACCGATGCGCTGGCGGCTTTTGTCGCCCGCGACGTGACACTGGCCGCCGAGGTGCGCCAGCGCGATCAAGAGGTGGATCAGATGTATTCCGCCCTGTTCCGCGAATTGCTGACCGAGATGATGGAAGACCACCGCAACATCACCCCGGCGATGCATCTGCATTTCATTGCAAAGAACATCGAACGTGTGGGCGATCACGCCACCGCCGTGGCCGAACAGGTGATCTACCTTGTGACCGGCGCGCTGCCGGGTGATGATCGCCCCAAACTCGACAGCACCGCCGCCGGATCGCCGGACGCTTGATCGCCCGCATCCTGCCACAATGGCGGGCAGTGGGCGGGGCAGGGCCGCAGGTCGGCTAAAGCCGCCCGATCCGTTCGGTCAGCAACGCATAGAACCCGTCCGAATCCACCGATCCCACGAACAGCGCATTGGCCGGGCGATCCGTCACCCCCCACCAATCGGCAACCGTCATGCCCAGCGTCAGGGATGACTGCGTTTCGATCTCCACATTGACATGCCGCCCGGCAAACAATTCAGGCCGGATCAGATAGGCGATGACGCAGGGGTCATGCAGCGGCGCACCGTCCGACCCGTATTTCTGCATGTCGAAGCGTTCAAAGAAATCGGTCCATTCCGCCACCATGCGCCCGGCCTCATTGCCAAGGGCGCGAAACGCCTCGACCCGCGCGCGGGTGGTCAGCGCCTTATGCGTGACGTCCAGCGGCATCACGACGATCGGGATGCCGGATTTGAACACGATCTCGGCCGCTTCGGGATCGACATAGATGTTGAACTCGGCCGTCGGCGTGATGTTGCCCACCTCGAAATAGGCACCGCCCATCAGCACGATCTGCTGCACGCGTCCCACGATATCAGGCGCGCGTTCAAAAGCGGTGGCGATATTGGTCAGCGGTCCCAACGGGCAGAGCGTCACGCTGTGCGGCGCTTCGCGGCGAAGGGTTTCGATGATGAAGTCCACGGCATGACCCTGGCTGAGCGGCATCACCGGATCGGCCATCTGCGGGCCATCCAGCCCGGTCTTGCCATGCACATGTTCCGCCGTCACCAGCTTGCGCGTCATCGGCCGATCGCACCCGGCATAGACGGGGGTGGCGGGCTTGCCCGCCAGTTCGCAGATGATGCGGGCATTCTTTTGCGTCAGCGCCAGCGGCACATTTCCCGCCACGGCGGTGATGCCCAGCACCTCGATTTCGTCCGGGCTGGCCAGTGCCAGCAGGATCGCCACCGCGTCATCCTGCCCCGGATCGGTATCGATGATGATCTTGCGCGGATGCGTCATGGTGCTTGCCTTCGATGTTTCCAGCTGAACCAAAAATCCCAAACTGCGACTTTTGTCTAGATGGTCAAACAAGAAAGGGGGCACTTCTGTGCCCCCTTTCGGTGCCTGTCCTGCCTCTTGCGGGCTCTGTCAGCCGTCGAAATTCACTTCTTCGATCAGCTTCAGCGCAGCGGGGCGCAGCTTGGCCACTTCGGTCAGGGTTTTGGATTCCGGGGTGAACTCACCCCAGCTCGCCACAAGATCCGATCTCGCCACGCCCGGTTTCACCGGATATTCGTGGTTGGTTTCGGCATAGATCTTCTGCGCCACATCCCCCGACAACCATTCCATGAACTTCAGCGCATTTTCCCGGTTCGGCGCGGCCTTGGTCATCGCCACACCCGACACGTTCAGATGCGTGCCATCCCCTTCAAAGGTCGGGAACACGATCCGTACGGCTTCGGCGGCCTCTTTCTGCTCGGGATCGGCCAGCATCTGCCCGATGTAATAGGTGTTGCCGACAGCAATGTCGCATTCGCCTGCCGCAATCGCCTTGACCTGATCGCGATCACCGCCATCGGGCTTGCGCGCCAGATTGGCCTTCACGCCTTCCAGCCAGGCCTTTGCGGCCTCTTCGCCGTGATGGGCAATGACCGCCGCCGTCAGCGCGACGTTGTAATCATTGGTGCCGGACCGGATGCAGATGCGGCCCTGCCATTTCGGATCGGCCAGATCCTCATAGGTCGTGACTTCGCCCTCGGCCACGCGGTCCTTGCTGGCATAGACGATCCGCGCGCGGCTGGTCAGTCCGAACCACTGGTCATTCTCATCGCGCAGGGCGGCGGGAATGTTCGCTTCCAGCACGTCGGATTGCACGGCTTGCGTCACACCCGCCTCGACGACCTGCGTCAGCCGCGCGATGTCGACCGTAAGGACCAGATCGGCCGGCGACCGGTCGCCTTCCGCCACCAGTCGTTCTGCCATCCCTTTGTCGACAAAGGCCACATTGACCGTGATTCCGGTCTCGGCGGTAAAGGCATCGACCAGCGGCTGGATCAGTTCAGGCTGGCGGTGCGAGTAGACGTTGATCTCGTCCGCCAGCACAGGCGCGGCGGTTGAGGCGAGGGCGAGGGCCATCAGGGAAAGGCGCATCGTCATTGCTTGAGTCCTTTTGTCGGAAATCCAATGGCGGCCATAAACCTGACAATTTCACTTTGGTCAATAGCTGAGTGAAAAAGTCGGAGATCGCGCGCCCCGCCCGCTCTTTCCACAAAAGGGGGGCAGACAGCCCCCTATCCTTTTGCCTTTTCCTCGGCCTTCGCCCGGTTCCACAGCGCGTCCATCTCGGCCAGATCGCTCTCGGCCGGGGTCCTGCCGCCCTCGGCCAGCCAATCCTCGATCCGGCCGAACCGCCGGGTGAATTTCGCATTTGCCGCCCGCAGCGCGGCCTCCGGGTCCACCTTCAGGTGCCGCGCCAAATTGGCCATCACGAAGAGCAGATCACCGAACTCCTCGGTCACTTCCGCCTCGGTCAAGGTGTCACGCGCCTCCACCAGTTCCGCCGCTTCCTCGGTGATCTTGGCAACGACCTCATCGGTCGACGGCCAATCAAACCCCACCCGCGCCGCACGTTTCTGCAACTTCACCGCCCGCGTCAGCGCGGGCAGCCCCAGCGCCACCCCGTCCAGCACCCGCGCAGGGCCTCGCTCGGCGGCCTTGATCCGCTCCCAATCGGCGGTCTGCTGCTCGGCGCTCTTTTCCCGGCTCTCGTCACCAAAGACATGCGGATGCCGCGCCACCATCTTGTCGGAAATCGCCCGCACCACATCGTCAAAGCGGAACAGCCCCGCCTCATCGGCCATCTGCGCATGATAGACGGTCTGCAGCAGCAGGTCGCCCAATTCGCCCTGAAACTCCCCCCAGGCTTGCCGCGCGATCACATCGGCCACCTCATGCGCCTCTTCGATCGTATAGGGCGCGATCGAGGCGAAATCCTGCGCGATGTCCCAGGGGCAGCCCGTCACCGGATCGCGCAACCGCCGCATGATCGCCAGCAACCGTTCCATGCTGCCGCCGCCTTCCATGATCAACTTGTCGCTTGTCGCTGCGTCACTGTCGGGCAGGGGCATTGCGGGCACCTCTGAATTGGGATTTGATCAAAGACACCAACTGCAAGGAATATGTGATGCCCGTCCTCAACCGTATCGCCGCTTATGCCGAGGAAATGAAGACCTGGCGTCGCCACCTGCACGCCCATCCCGAACTTGCCTTCGACTGTCACGATACCGCCGCCTTCATCATCGACCGCCTGCAGGAGTTCGGTGTGGATGAAATTCATCCCGGCATCGCGAAAACCGGGATCGTTGCCATCATCAAGGGGCAGGGGGCAGATCTGCCCAACGCCCCCACCATCGGCCTGCGCGCCGATATGGATGCGCTGCCGATCCATGAAATCACCGGGGCCGATTACGCCTCGACCATTCCGGGCAAGATGCACGCCTGCGGCCATGACGGGCATGTCACCATGCTGCTCGGTGCCGCGAAATACCTGACCGAGACACGCAATTTCCAAGGCCGCGTCGCCCTGCTGTTCCAGCCCGCCGAAGAAGACGGTGGCGGCGGTGAGGTGATGGTCAAGGAAGGCGCGATGGACCGGTTCGGTATCGACACCGTCTATGGCATCCACAACGCTCCCAATGTGGCGTTTGGCCATTTCCACACCACGCCAGGCCCGTTGATGGCCTCGGTCGACACGGCCTTTGTCTATATCACCGGCAAGGGCGGCCACGGCGCCACCCCGCATGAATGTATTGATCCGGTCGTCGCCGTCGTGGGCATGGTCAGCGCGATCCAGACCATCATCCCCCGCAACGTCTATGCGCTGGATGAGGCGGTGATTTCGGTCACGCAAATCCACACCGGCACCGCCAGCAACATCATTCCGGAAGAGGCGATGTTCTGCGCCACCATCCGCTGCTTCTGCCCCGAGGTGCGCGTCCTTCTGAAACGCCGGTTCCACGAAATCGTCGAAGGCCACGCACTTGCCTATAACGTCACCGCGCGGATCGATTATGACTGGGGCTATCCCGCCACGATCAACCATCCCGAACCCACCCATTTCGCCGCCGAAGTGGCGCGCGAAGTGTCGGGCGATACGGCGGTGAATGAAAACTCCAACCGCGAGATGGGGTCCGAGGATTTCTCCTACATGCTCGAGGCGCGGCCGGGTGCCTATCTCTTCCTCGGCACCGGGCCGGGGGCGGGGTTGCACCACCCCGCTTATGATTTCAACGATGAGGCCGCGCCCATTGGCGCCAGCTTCTTCGCCCGTCTGGTGGAGCGGGCGCAACCCGTCGCCTAAGCCAATGCGAATCAGACTGCAGGACAGGGGGCCATATCTGGCCCCCTTTCTATCTTTGGCCCACCATATCCTGCCCCACGCAACCTTTGGTGTCCCGTTCCGGCTGGCCCGATTTCGGCTGGGCTGTTATACTGATGTGTAACAACTCACGATCAGGACACTTGAAATGTCGACCGCCGCCGCGCTGAACACGCCTTCCCCTGCCGATCTTTGGGAAATGGATCACAGCCATTCCCTGCATCCCTGGACGAATTTCGGATCGTTTGAGGACAAGGGATCGCTGGTCATCACGCGGGGCGAGGGGTGCTGGCTCTGGGATGCTGACGGGAACCGGTATTTCGACAGCGTGGGTGGCCTTTGGTGCACCAATATCGGGCTGGGCCGCCGCGAAATGGCGCAAGCCATCGCCGATCAGGCAGAGCGGCTGGCGTTTTCCAACACCTTTGTCGACATGGCGAATGATCCCTCCGCCCGCCTCGCCGCGCGTATCGCCGACCTTGCCCCCGGCGACCTGAACCGGGTGATGTTCACCACCGGCGGCTCTACTGCCGTCGACACGGCAGTCCGCATGGTGGCCTATGTGCAAAGCTGCCTTGGCCACCCCGACAAGATCGGCATCGTCGCCCGCGACCACAGCTATCACGGCTCCACCTATCTCGCGCAATCGGTGGGCAAGCGTCCGGGCGACCGCGTGCCTGAATTCCGCTACAAGGAAGATGGCATCTATCACCTGTCACCCCCCAACCCCTATCGCCGCCCCGATGGCATGACCGAGGCGCAGTTCTGCGACTTTCTGGTGCAGGAATTCGAAGACCTGATCGCCCATGTGGGTGCCGACCGCATCGGCGGCTTCATCGCCGAACCGATTCAAGCCTCGGGCGGCGTGATCGTCCCGCCCGACGGCTATCTGAAACGCATGTGGGACGTGTGCCAGCGGCACGGCATCCTCTTCATCGCCGATGAGGTGGTCACCGCCTTTGGCCGCCTTGGCCACTGGTTCGCCTCATGGGATGAATTCGGGGTCATGCCGGATATCATCTGCACCGCCAAGGGCCTGACCTCGGGCTATGTCCCCCTCGGCGGGATGATCTTCTCCGACAGGCTTTGGGACATCATGGCGCAGGATCCCTCGCGCTGGTTCACGGCTGGTTTCACCTATTCCGGCCATCCCGTTTCCTGTGCGGCAGGGCTGAAGAATATCGAGATCATGGAGCGTGAAGGGCTGCTGGCCAACGCCGCCCGTGTGGGTGCCTATTTCCAATCGCGCCTGAAGGCGATGGAAGACCTTCCCTTGGTCGGGCAGGTGCGCGGGCAGGGCCTGATGATCTGCACGGAAAACGTGATGAACAAGACGACCAAGGAACCGTTGCCCGATGGGGTGAACGAATCCAAACGCATCTCGGATGTGGCCGAGGCGATGGGTCTCATCGTGCGGCCGATGGCGCATCTCAATGTCATGTCCCCGCCGTTGACGATCACCGAGGCGCAGGTCGATTTCGTGGCTGAGGTGCTGGAAAAGGCCATCCGTCAAGTGACGGATGAACTGGTCCGCGAAGGGTTCCGGTTGGGCTGAAACACCGATTCGCGCATCATGGTTACCCGTTGCGCGGGGCAAAACAGCGTGCGCTGCGTGCATACGCCCGTCTGCACTGCGCGTCTGCACCGCCTGCTGCACAGCCAGAATTGGAAAAACGGCCCAGGATCAGCAGGTTAAACCCACGATCTCTGTCCGTGGCCAGTGGCCCCGCTTGACAAGATGCCTGCCCCTTGGTCCCTTGCCGCCACCCGATCCGCCGCGTCTCGGCTTTCAAACGACGCAGCGCTTGAACAGGGGCAATCCCATCATGGCACTTGAAGACGCCAAATCCGAAGTCGACACCGCCTTCACCCGCAAAGGCCTGCGCGGCTATGCCTTTGAAAATGCATTCGGGGGGGCCACATCCTTCCTGCGCCGCACCTATAGCAAAGACCTGACCGGGGTCGATCTGGCCATCACCGGCGTGCCCTTCGATCAGGCGGTGACCCACCGCACCGGCACCCGCTTCGGCCCCCGCGCGATCCGCGAGGCGTCATCCCTGATGCCCTATGATCCGCCGCATGGCTGGCCCACCAACCCGTTGGAAGATATGGCCATTGTCGATTACGGCGATGTCGCCTTCGACTATGCCAAGGTCTCCGATTTCCCCGACACGCTGACCGCCCATATCCGGGGCATCCTGAAGGCCGGGGCAGGGACAATCACGCTGGGCGGCGATCACTACATCACCTTCCCCATCCTGCGGGCCTACGCCGAAAAATTCGGCCCCCTCGGCGTGATCCACTTCGACGCCCATTCCGACCTCTGGCCCGATGATGACCTGACCCGGATCGACCATGGCACCATGCTCTACAAGGCGGTCAAGACCGGGATCGTCGATCCCAAGCGCTCCGTCCAGATCGGCATCCGCACCACGACCGAGGATTACCTGGGCGTCCATGTCATCGACGCGCGAGAGGTGCACGAAAAAGGCATCAACGCCGCCGTCGCCAAGGCCAAGGATATCGTTGGCGACAAGGCCACTTACGTGACCTTCGATATCGATTGCCTCGATCCGTCCGTCGCCCCCGGCACCGGTACGCCGGTTTGGGGCGGGCTCCATTCCTGGCAGGCGGCGGCGATGCTGCGCGATCTTGCGGGCATCAACATGGTGGGCGGCGATATCGTCGAGGTATCACCTCCCTATGATACCACCGGGGCCACTGCCATTGCTGGCGCGCATGTGGCTTATGAACTGATTTGCCTCTATCATTGGGCAAGAACACAACGCTGAAGGGATAAACACAGGGTGGGCAAGATGGGTATGATCGCAGGGCTTCTGGTCCTGATCGTGGTGGGCTTTGGCCTCTATGTCCGTCTTGCACCCTCTGATCCCGCACGCTGGAACGTCGCGCCATCGCCTGCTGCCACGGCGGATTGCGGCGTGGAGCAAGGCACCGGCGACGCCCGCGCCACCTGTGCGCGGCCCGACGCGCCGGTGCAACTGCTTGCCAAGCTTGACGAAATCGCAATGGCCACCCCGCGCACCACCCGCCTTGCCGGATCGTCTGAGGAGGGCCGCATCACCTGGATCACCCGGTCAAGCCTTTGGGGTTTCCCCGACTATACCACCGCCGAGGCAACGGCTGATGGCAACGGCTCCACCCTCACCCTCTATGCCCGCCTGCGTTTTGGCAGCAGCGACATGGGAGTGAACGCCACCCGGTTGCGCGACTGGCTCTCAAGGCTCTGATGGCGTCATCTTGGCCCAAATTCCCATGAACCCAACCGCCCCTTGACCGGCCCTGTTGAACGCGCCACAGAACCCACATGGTTCCCTTGGACAAACTCGCACAGATCACGCAACGCTTCGAATATCTCGAAGCGCGTCTGAACGCTGGCGCCGAGCCTTCGGAAATCGCAAAAATCTCCCGCGAATACAGCGACCTGCGCCCCGTCGCCGACCAGATCGCCGCCTATCGCCGCGCACTGGATGATCTGGCCGAGGCCGAGGCGATGCTGTCCGACCCGGAAATGAAGTCGCTGGCCGAAGATGAAATCCCCCGCCTGCGCGCCCTGATCCCCGAATTCGAACACCAGTTGCGCCTTGCCCTTCTGCCCAAGGACGCCGCCGATGCCCGCCCCGCCATCCTTGAAATACGCCCCGGCACCGGGGGCGATGAAGCGGCGCTGTTCGCTGCTGACCTTCTCAAGATGTATCAGCGCTATGCCGAACGGCAGGGCTGGCGGTTTGACATCCTCGAACAGCAACTCTCCGATCTGGGCGGTATCAAGGAACTGACCGCCCATGTGCAGGGTGAAGGCGTATTCGCGAAACTGAAATTCGAGTCCGGCGTCCACCGCGTGCAGCGTGTCCCCGAAACCGAAGCAGGTGGCCGCATCCACACCTCTGCCGCCACCGTCGCCGTCCTGCCCGAGGCAGAGGAGGTCGATATCGACATCCCGGCCACTGACATCCGCATCGATACGATGCGCGCCAGCGGGGCAGGGGGCCAGCACGTCAACACCACCGACTCCGCGGTCCGCATCACCCATATCCCCACGGGGATCATCGTCACTTCGTCTGAAAAGTCCCAACATCAGAACCGCGCCATCGCCATGCAGGTGCTGCGCGCCCGGCTGTATGAAATGGAACGCGAACGGCAAGCCAATGACCGCGCCGCCGACCGCAAGGCGCAGGTGGGATCGGGCGACCGATCTGAACGCATCCGCACCTACAACTTCCCGCAAGGGCGCCTGACCGATCACCGCATCAACCTCACGCTTTATGCCCTCCCACAGATCATGGCGGGTGATCTGGACGGTGTGGTCAACGCCCTTGTTGCCCATGATCAGGCCGAAAAACTGGCCGAGATGGAAGGATGACAGGGGCCGAGGCGCTCCGCGCTGCCATCCCGCGCCTTGTCGCCGCAGGTGTGCCCGATGCCCCCCGTGACGCGCGTGTGCTGTTGGCCCATGCCACGGGCATTGCGCCCGACAGGCTGACCCTGCACCTCGCCGACCCACTCACTGACACCGCCTTTCAGGCCTATGAGGCCGCCATAACGCGCCGCACTGCGCGCGAACCCGTCAGCCACATCACCGGCCAGCGCCTGTTCTGGGGGCGTTTCTTTCGCGTGACGCCCGACACGCTCGATCCGCGCCCTGAAACTGAAATTCTCGTGCAGGCCGCGCTGGCCGAACCCATCACCCGGATGCTGGACCTTGGCACCGGGACGGGCTGTATCCTTCTGTCTTGCCTTGCCGACAGGCCGCAGGCGCAGGGCCTGGGCACCGACATACACCCCGCGACCCTGGCCGTGGCTGCCGCGAATGCGCAGACCCACGGCCTTGCCGCGCGGGCCGAATTCATCCTGTCTGATTGGCTGGCGGCCGTTCCCGGCCAGTTTGATCTGATCGTCTCCAACCCGCCCTATATCGCCGCGTCCGAAATGCCCGCCCTATCACCCGAGGTGCAGCGCGAACCCCACCGCGCCCTCACGCCGGGCGGTGACGGGCTGGATGCCTACCGCGCCATCGCCCGCGCCGCCCCGGCGCATCTGCATGCGCTCGGTCGGCTCATGGTGGAAATCGGCCCGACGCAGGCCGCCGCCGTCGCCGCGCTTTTCGCAGCGCAGGGCCTCACCGACATCCGTATCCTGCCCGATCTGGATGGCCGCGACCGCGTGGTGATCGCCCGCCAACCCGGCAACCCTGCCTCGGTTGCTCCGGGCTGACCTGCGGGAATTCGGTCACATTCGGGCCAAAGAACAGGGGTTTTGCCGCCCATCCCGCCGCACCCTGCGCGAATCCCCTTGTCTTCACCGGCGGACAGTGGTTATTCGATGCTCAGGTGATGGGGCAGGGCGCAGGTCCCCCCGCGCCGGAACTGCCTGACAGTTTGACGTGCCTTGGGATGCCCCGAAACGGGAACCCGCGACCCGAAGGCGCTTCGCAGAAAGCCAGGTCATCTGGACCAAAGGACAAGATGAGATCTTCCAAGTCCCGCTCGCGCTCAAAGGCGAACCGCCCGCGCACCCTCGGCAACATCATCAACCGCGTCTTCGACAGCTCCGGCCCCGAAGGCAAGGTGCGTGGCACGCCTCAACAGATCATTGAGAAGTATCAGCTTCTCGCCCGTGACGCGCAGCTGTCAAATGACCGCGTCGCCGCAGAAAACTTCTTGCAGCATGCCGAGCATTACACCCGCCTTCTGGGCGAGGCGATGCGCGAGATGGCCGCCGAACAGGAAGAGCGTCAGCGCAACCAGCAGAACAACCCGCAGCAGGGTGGTCAGCAGGGCGGTGGCCAGTATGGCGGCCAGAACGGTAACCAGAACGGCGGCCAGAATGGCAACCAGAATGGCAACCAGCAGAACGGCTATCAGGGTGGCGGCCAGCAGAACGGCAATGGCAACCGTGACCGTGATGGCAATCAGGGCTACAACCGCGATGGCAACCGCGACCGTGATGGCAACCGGGATCAGCCTTGGCGTGACCGTCAGGATCGCGGCGAATACCGCGACTATCGCAATGCGGAAGAGGCTGCTCCTTCGGGCGCTGCGGTGATCGAACTGGGCGAAGGCGGCGACACCAACCTGGTGGAAACCCCCGAAGCACGGCCGTTCCAGCCGCGCCGCGATGATCGCGGCGACCGTCCGGATCAAGGCAATCGCCAGGACCGGGGCGACCGCCAGAACAACGACCGCCAGAACAACGACCGTCAGGGTGGTGAGCGTCAAGGTGGTGACCGTCAGGGCGGCGAACGTCAGGATCGCAACAACCGCGGCGATTTCCGCCGTGACCGTGACAACCGGCGCGACCAGCAGACGCAAACTGTGACCGAGGTCTCCCCCACGGCAGCCCCGGTGCCAGCCCCGGTCGCCGTTGCTCCGGTACCCGCAGCACCGAAGGCACCGAAACAACCTGCCGTCGTTGCCCCGTCGGCTGATGCAGCAGAAGCACCGAAAAAGACCCGCGCACCGCGCAAGCCCAAGGCAGACAAGGATAACTCCGGTTCTGATCCGGCTGCGGCTGCGGAATGATGCGTTAACAGTGCGTTAACAAATCCAAAAGAAAGGCCGGGCTCAAACCCGGCCTTTTCTCATGGCTTCATTACCCTTGCCAAAGCACAGAACTGCTCCAGCGATATCTCTTCGGCGCGCTGCGTTGGCACGATGCCCGCTGCCTCCAGCTTTGCCTCGATATCCGGTCCCAACCCCTTCAGCGATGATCGCAGCATCTTGCGCCGCTGGTTGAAGGCCATAGCCGTGATCCGGCTCAGCACCGCACCATCGGCCGGAAAGCGTGGCTCGGCCAGTCGGGTGATATGAACCACGGCCGAATGTACCTTGGGCGCAGGGGTAAAGGCTTCGGGCGGCAGATGCATCACGATCTTCGCCTCGGCCCGCCACTGCACCAAAAGCGCCAATCGCCCGTAATGATCGGACCTCGGCCTTGCCACGATCCGCTCGGCCACTTCTTTCTGGAACATCAGCGTCAGGCTTTCCCAGAAGGGCGGCCATATTGCCGGCGTCAGCCAGCGGATCAGCAATTCCGTGCCCACATTATAAGGCAAGTTCGCCACCACGCGCACCGGCGGGGTCAGATGCGCCAGCACATCCACCTCCAGCGCGTCGCCGTTGATGACCTCCAACCGCCCCGGATAGACCGCCCCTATTTCGGCCAGTGGGGCCATGCAGCGGGGATCCTTTTCCACGGCCAGCACCCGCCGCGCGCCTTCGGCCAGAAGCCCCCGCGTCAGGCCACCGGGGCCGGGGCCGACCTCAAGCACATCACAGCCCGACAAATCCCCCGCCTGTCGTGCGATCTTTGCGGTCAGGTTCAGGTCCAGCAGGAAGTTCTGTCCCAACTGCTTCTTCGCCACCAGATCATGCGCCCGGATTACCTCGCGCAGCGGCGGCAGCCCGTCAATCGTCGCCATCCCTGACCCGCCCCTTCATCTTGGCCCAAATACCCCGGTCCGGCGCTTCAAACCCCGCGCGCCGCCGCCATCTGTTGCGCCATCTTCAGCGCGGCCACAAGGCTCGACGGATTGGCCAGCCCCCGTCCCGCGATATCATAGGCTGTGCCGTGATCGGGCGAGGTGCGGATAAAGGGCAGGCCCAGCGTCACATTCACCCCGCCGTCGAAATCCACCGTCTTGATCGGGATCAGCGCCTGATCGTGATACATGCAGACCGCCACATCATAGCGCGCCCGGGCCGCTTTGTGGAACATCGTGTCGGGTGGCATCGGGCCGCGCAGATCGAATCCTTCCGCTGCCATACGGGCGATCAGGGGGCCGATCCATTGCGTTTCCTCCCACCCCATCGCGCCACCTTCACCCGCATGCGGGTTCAAGCCCGCCACTGCGATCCGGGGCCGCGCAATGCCGAAATCCCGCTGCAGCCCGGCCTGGGTGATGCGGATCGTGCCCTCCAGCAAGTCGGGGGTCAGCACATGCGGCACATCGGCCAGCGCGATGTGGATGGTTGTGGGTACCACCCGCAATTCCGGGCAGGCCAGCATCATCACCACACGCTCCACGCCCCCCAGATGCGCCAGATATTCGGTGTGCCCCGGAAAAGCGAAACCCGCCCCGTCCTTCAGCACCTTCTTGTTGATGGGAAGGGTGCAGATCGCCGAAGCATGGCCCTGCTGCACCAGATCCACCGCCCGCGCGATCACATCTATGATGCCCTGCGCATTGGCGGGGTCCGCCTGCCCAGCGATGGCAGGCTTGGCAAAAGGATGGGCCAACACGGGCAGGAACGCGGCAGGCACGCCCGCTGCCTGAGCAGGATGGTCAATCACGGAAAACGCGGCACCTGTCGGCAGATGCGCCGGGTCGCCGACCCAGAAGAAAGGCAGGTCCGTCCCCAACGCTGCACGCGCCTTCAGAGCAATCTCGGCCCCGATTCCGGCGGGATCTCCGCAGGTCAGCGCGATGGGCAGCAAAGGCGCGCTCACCGCTCCTCGATGATCGCTTCTGACCGCAGTTCTTCCATGAAGCCCTCGGCCAGGGCGGTCAACTGCTGGTTGCCCAACTGGTTGCGAACCGCCTCGCGATCAACCAATGGCTTATCCTCGGCCGCGTCGCTTTCGGCTGTGGTCACCGGGATTTCGGCGGCATTCGGGTCAGCCTCGGGGATGCCTGTCCGCAGGCAAAGCATCAGCAATTCGTTATAGGTCCCGCGCCCACGCAACACGCTTTCGCCCGGGTCCAGCTTGGCCAGTTCCAGCGCGATATCCTGCGGCACGGCACCCATCATCTGTTTGGTCACACGCAACTGCTCGGCCGGCAGACCGCGTGCAAGCGGATAAAGATCGCCGCAATCATCCGTCTGTTGGCGCACCACGGCCGGGTCGAGGTTGGGCGGCAGGGCGAACTGGGCATATTCCACCTCGACCTGCGCGGGCATGGCGCTTTCCAGATCGCTGATACCGTTCAGTTGGAACAACACCACCGCCTGCGGCACCACGATCGGATCAGACACTTCGCCGGGCGACAGCGTCAGCACCTGCTGGGCGATGGCCGGGGGCAGATTGCTGATCGGAACCCAGTCAAGCCGACCGCCGCGCCCTGCCGACGGGGCCGCCGAAAACTGCCGCGCGGCAGAGGCGAAACCCGCCTCGGACCCGCTGTCAGCCTTGATCGCACGGGCCTGATCCAGCACAGGCGTGATGTCTTCGCCCTGCACCGGGATGATGAGTTCGGAAAGCAGAACCTGCACCTGCGGGGTCTTGGCGTTCTCGGCCAGTGCCCGGTCGATCTGGGCGTCCGAGATGCGGATCTGCGAGGCGAACTTGGTCCGCACGACGTCACGCCACAAAAGCCCGTTCGCCACGAAATCGCGGAAGGTTTCGGGGGCAACGCCCTCTTGTCCCAAGGCTTCGGTGAACTGCTCTGCCGTCAGGTTGGCGCGGGCAGCGAATTCTTCCATTCCCTGCTTCACCTGCTCGGCGGTGAGGGAAATATCCATGTCCTTGGCCGCCTGCGCGCCAAGCCGGTCGCGCATCAGCGCATCCAGCGCCTCCTTCTCGGGGTCGCCGGGCGCGCGCAGGGCGCGCAGGAACAGCATCCGCTGTTCCATTTCGAAATTGGTCACGGTCTGGCCGTTGATCACCATCCGGGGCGCGAACAGCCCGCCTTCCTGCGCCGGGGCCATCCCTGCCCCCATGGCAAGAAGCGATGCTCCCAGAAGCGCTGCCCTCATGGCCTGTGCTGCCTTGTTCCGCGAACGATCCGTCATTCCCGTATCCCGTATCCTGCCTTGCCCCGTATCTTGCCTTGCACAGTCACCGCCTGCACATGCGCGCCGGCCCCGCCTCGGTTCCACCGCCAAAGCCGAGCAGTTCGACCGATAGATCGACCGTCGTGCCTGGCCGCACAGTAGTGGATGACGTGAACCGACGCGAGAGAGAAAGATCAACCAGCAGACACTCGTTCTTGAAGCTCACGCCGAAATCGGCACTGCGATAGCTGTCAGCTTCGAAATCATAGCGCCCCGCCGCTGTGGCCTGCCAGCCGGGACTGATCTGATAGCCGCCGCCCAACACGAGGTCAGACACCCGGTTGGGCCGGGACTCGGCCAGATCGGCGATGGACCAGATATAACCGGTGTTGATCCAGATCTGCGGGCTGCCATATTCGGCAAGAACCTCGCCGCGCGTCACTGTCAGGTCATCATCGGTGATGACGCGCCCGGCAAAGTTCAGCCCGTCAGCCGTTTCCGCTGTCACCGCAAGCAGCCAGTCCGAGGTGCTTCCGCTCAGCCCGGATGCGTTGGAAAAGCCGGTGGCGGGCGCATCGCGGAAGACGCGGCCCGCCGTGACGCCCATCGTCCAGCCTGCCGGATCGATCCGCGTCCAGCTGACGCCCAGATTTGCGCGCAGACCGGTTTCCACCACATCCGTGCCGGGAAAACGATTCAGCGAAAACAGGTTGGATTCGTCAAACTCCACAAGACGGCTGTCTTCGTTCGGGATCAGATCACCGTCATCATCGGACCAGACAAGCTGCGCCACCGGTTCGATCACCTGCGCCACACCATCCGCCCCGGCACGCACCCAGGGCCAGCGAAATTCGACCGCACCGGCACCATACAGGCGCGACGGGCTGCCGCCATAGGTGGCATCGTCCGATATGTTGAACGTGTCCAGTCGTACCTCACCCAAGGTGGCGAGGACGACGCCATTCGTCGTCACCCAATCCTTGCGCCAATCTGCCCCGATGGACAGGCGCTGCATGTCGGAGCCTTCGGAAATGTCATCGGGATCCGCGCCGTCCAGCGGGTTCGACGATTGCCGCGTATGGGTGTGGCTGCCAAAGCGCAGCGCCCCTTCGCCCCCCAGCGCGCCCAATTGAAAGCGCTGGATGTAAGTGGAATCCGTCACCAGATAGGGGGTGGCCGATGGGAAATCGCCGGCGCGCAGCGTGTCGAAGTTGATAATCCGGGCGGCGATGTATTCATCCCGGCGAACCCGGTCCACCTGGATCGTGTTGGTCAAACGGTCTGTGTCGCTGATGCCATAATCGGCCAGATAGGCATCATCGCTGACCGCTTCTCCGTGAAAGGCCAGCCGATAGCCGCGGGGCAGCCGGAATACGCCATCCGCCACCACATAGCCGCGCGTGTTGTTGGGCTGGATATCGTCCCGCGCCAAGGTGCCGGATAGCGCGATGTTGCCCGTCTCGAACGCTTGCCGGTACCGAACCTCCAGCGCTTTCGCGCCGCTGGTCGTCAGGGTCGGCGAAAAGGTCAGATCGCGCGATGGGCCGATGGCCACGAAATAGGGCAGGGTGACGCCTGTTCCCAGATCAGTCCGGTTGGTGAAGCTGGGCATGAGAAAGCCCGTGCTGCGGTCCAGCGTCGGATCGGGGATGCGCAAGCGCGGGATATAAAGCAGCGGCACGCCCGCCACGCGCAACTGTGCATGGTCGAAATAGATCTGTTGCGCTGTCTGATCATGCAGCACGCGCCGGGCACGGATTTCCCACAAGGGCGTAGTGCTGCCTGCACAGACCTTGCAGCTGGAGGCCACGGCATTGTCCAGTTGCAGATAGCGCCCCTCGCTGCGCACCATCTGCGCCGCCGCCATCTGCAGTTGCTGGTTCAGTACGACCCGCGCGCTTTGCAGGATTCCCTCGGTCAGGTCCGAGGAAAGATCGGCCTGCGCCGCCACGATCACTGTCGACCCATCCTCATCAGTCAGGCGTATCGGGCCTTCGATGCGCAATTGATCGGTGCTCTGGTCAAAGACGATGCGTTCCGCCGTCATGCGGCGGCCTTGATAGAAGACTTCCACCGACCCTTCGGCGATCAGCCGGGAGTCGGCCGCAATCTCCAATCGGTCAGCGATCAGCGTTGCAGCTTCCTGCGCCATCAACCCGCCGGGCGAGGCCGAGCCGAACAGGGCCGCGATCGACAAAGCCAGTGCCAGCGGGCGTAGCGCGGCAAGACGGCGCGGTTTTCGGCGGCGGAAATCGGGGCCACGGGCCATGTCAGCCATCCTCCAGATGCAGAAGAAGGCCAAGCGCCATCATCGTGGCAGCGACGGGCGGGGCCCATGCGGCAAGTGCCACAGGGATTTGCCCGTTTACGCCCAGAACCTGTGCGAAGTTGCGCAGGAAAAAGATCGCAAACCCGCTCAGCACGGCAAACAGCACCAGCGTGCCGGTCTTGCCAAAGCGGGCATGTCGCATGGTAAAGCCCGCCGCCACCAGAACCATGGCCGCCAGCAACAGAGGCTGCGCCAGTTCCATCTGGAACCAGACCTGATGCGCGCGGGCCGAAAAACCCGCCCGCTCCAGCCCCGCGATATAGGAAGGCAGCGACCAGAACGGTATGGCCGAGGGCGATCCGAAACTGTCACGAATACCTTCGCGTGTCAGATCTGATGGCAAGGTGCTGCCATCCGGAAGCAGGGAAGAGCTTTGTTCAGGATTGCGCGCCGTAAGATCCCAGCGCTTTGCCCCTTCCAGCACCCATGCCCCCGGTTCCAGCCGTGCGACATTCGCCTCGATCCGCGCGGCGGGCAGGCCTTCGGCATCAAGCAACAGGAAGCTGACGCCGTAAAGTTCCGTGCCATCCTGGTTTGTGCGCGCGGCCTGAATCACGGTCTGGCCGTTTCCATCGCCCTGACGTAGCCAGAGGCCGTTTTCCGACACGGACATCGCGCTTGATCCGCCACGGGCAAGATCGGCCTGCGCATTGTCGTAAAGCCGGGTGGTGGCGGCAACAAAGGGGTTCAACACAGCCACGGCGACCAGCCCGCAGACCAACGCTGTCACCACAGGGGCAATCAGGAAACGCAGACCCGACCGCCCCGCCGCCCGCACCACGACCAATTCGCTGGACCGTGCTAGCGCCATGAATAGCGAAATCGCAGCCAGCACCACGATCAGCGGCAAGATGCGATACAGGCTGTCCGGCACATTGAGCGCGGCGAGATGCAAGGCAGAGATCAGACCCGCATCGCTTTGATTCAATCGCCGCAACTGGTCGATCGTGTCGATCAGCAGCATGATCCCGAAGAACACCCCCAGAACCACCAGGAACGATCCCATGAACCGGCGCGCGATGTACAGGCTAAGCGTCATGCGAATGCCCCTCGCACATGCCGGGGCCGTTGGGCAAGATGCAGCAGCAGCGCCGCGATGCCAAGCCCGGCCAAAGGTGCCGCATAGACCGCAGGCCACAGCCGGGCATTTTCAAGCGCCATGGCAGAGCCGGTGGTGTTGAGAAGTTGCAGGAAAATCAGGATCCCGACCGCACCAAGAATCTGCCGCCACAGTCCGAACCGGCTGAAGGCGCCGATCAGAAGTGTTGCAAAGCCCACCATCGCTGCCGCCGCGCTGAGGAAGGGCTGGGCCAGCCTTGAATGTACCTCTTGCAGGATGGTCACGCGTTCTGCGCCAGTGAGTGCCTGCAATTCCTGCGGATCGGCGGACAGAAGCTGGAATGTGGTCAGGTAGTCGGGTCGAACCAAGGTCGTGGTTCGATCCGCCAGCATTTCCGACAAATCATAGGTGACATCGGCAAAGCGCGTGACAGACAGGCTTTGCCGGTCGTCGCGAGTCAGGGTTTGCGCTATGCCATCGAACATCAGAAGGGTTGGACCGTTCTCCCCGCGCGCCAACAGTGCGCGGCGTGCGGTATAGGTGGTGCGCTCGGCGGCATTGCGCTCATCCGACAGGAAAAGGTCCCGCAATTCGCCCTGCTGGGTGATGTCGCGGATGTAGAGCGTCACCCCTGCGGCAGGGTGCATGAACTGCCCCTCTGTCAGATAGCGGGCCGTCACATTCTCGGCCAAAGCGGCTTCGCGCTCGGACAGCATGGCCCCGCTCCATGGGACCAGCACATTCATGAGCAGCAGGTGCAGCGCGGTGACGATGCCGCCAAAATACAGAACCGGACGGGCGAGGCGAAAGCCGGAAAAACCGGTTGCCTGCATCACCACAAGTTCGCTTTCCTGTGTCAGCCTGTTGGTCACGTAGACCGCTGCCGCAAAGGCCGCGATGGGCAGAACCAGCCGGATCACGTTGGGCAGCATCAGAAGCGAGAATTCAAGGAAGACCAGCGCGGAATGACCGTCGCCGATCAGCCGGTCAAAGAGGCCCACCGCACGGTTGACCCAATAGACAGACACCAGAATTAGGGCAAAGAAGCCAAACAGCGCAACAAGTTGCGACAGCAGATATCTGTCGAATTTCGGCACGCTGACTGCATCCCCGTTTCTTGGCTTTTGGTGAAGCTAACGGAAATCCCCGGCGGGGAAAACTCATATCTGGTCAATCCCGAGCGGGGCGGGTAGCGTTTTGGCAATTCTGCGCCGCCGCAGTCCGGCGAGCGCCTTCCGCCGAGGACTCCCGCATGACCCACCCCGTACCGATCCATTTCCGCCCCGTCGATCTAGACGCCCTGCCGCGCATCACCGGGCGGATCGTGGCCTTTGCAGATGGGCCGAATGCGCTTAGCCCGGCGATCCGCCGACTGGATAAGCTGACGCGCGGAGCCGTGACACGGCTCTTGAACAACGAAGCCTTTGACAGGCTGAAACCGGGTGAGGCTGTGGAACTCGCCTGGCCTTCGGGCCTTCTGGCCGATGCGCTGCAGATCGTGCGCCTGCCCAAGCGGACCGACATCGCCAAGGCCCGCAAGGCAGGTGGCGCAATCGGCCGCGCGCTGACGCCCGCAGGGACAACGGTGGTTGCCGAAAACCATGCCCTGTCGGCAGAGATTGCCTTTGGCGTGGCAATGCGGGCCTATGATTTCACCCCCCACAAGACGGGTGAGCGCAAGGTGCCCGGCCATGTCGCCTTCATGGTGGCCAATCCCGAAGCCGTGGCTGCCGCCGCGGCACCTGGGGCGGCGGTGGCTGAAGGCGTGTTCTTCACCCGTGATCTGGTGAACGAACCGGCCAATATCCTGACCACCTATGACTTCGCCGCACGGCTGGCTGCGATGCAGGAACTGGGGCTGGATGTCGAAATCCTTGAGGAAGAGGAACTGGCCAAGCTGGGCATGGGCGCGCTGCTGGGCGTGGGACAGGGATCGGAAAGCCCTTCCAAGGTTGTGGTCATGCAATGGCATGGCGGCGAGAAAGGGGCGGCACCCTTTGCGCTGGTGGGCAAGGGGGTGGTGTTCGACACGGGCGGTATCTCGATCAAGCCTGCCGGTGGCATGGAAGACATGACGATGGATATGGGCGGCGCCGGCGTCGTGGCGGGTGTCATGCGCACGCTGGCGCTGCGCAAGGCCAAGGCCAATGTCGTGGGTCTGGTCGGGTTGGTGGAAAACATGCCCGACGGTCGGGCACAGCGACCCGGCGACGTGGTCAAGACGATGAAGGGCGACACGGTCGAGGTGATCAACACCGATGCCGAAGGCCGCCTGGTTCTGGCCGATGTGCTGTGGTATGCGCAAGAGCGGTTCAAACCCGTGGGGATGATCGACCTTGCCACCCTGACCGGGGCCATCATCATCGCCCTTGGCCATGAAAACACCGGCGTTTTTTCCAACAACGATGATCTGTGCAACGCCTTTCTCAAGGCTGCCAAGACCGAGGGCGAGGGGGCATGGCGGATGCCGATGGGCGATGCCTATGACGCCAAGCTGAAATCCCGCATTGCCGACATGATGAATGTGGGCGGGCGGGACGGCGGCGCGATCACGGCGGCGCAGTTCCTGCAGCGTTTCGTGAAATCGGAAATTCCGTGGTGCCATCTGGATATCGCGGGCACGGCCCTGCTGAAATCCGACAGCACGTTGGCGCCTAAGGGGGCGACAGGCTGGGGCGTCATGGCTCTGGATCGCCTGATCCGCGACAAGTACGAGGCAAAGTGACCCCGTCATGGGTGTGGTGATGTTCTATCACCTGACGCGGTCCTCGGTCGAGGAGACGCTCTTGATGCTGCTGCCGCGTGCCGTGGCGCAGGGCTGGCACGTGATGCTGCGTGGCACCGATCCTGCTGCGCTGGAGCGGCTGGATGCGCGGTTGTGGACGGCGGAAAGTCTGCCCTTTCTACCGCATGGCATGGCGGGCGGCCCGCATGACGCCGATCAGCCTGTGCTGATCGGGCAGGGTGCGATTGCCAATGATGCCAAGGGGTTGTTCCTGATCGACGGGGCCGCGACGACGCCGGATGAGGCGCGGCCGTTGGAACGGGTCTGGCTGTTGTTCGATGGGGGCGATCCGGTGCAACTGACCGATGCGCGGGCCAAGTGGAAGGCTCTGACAGAGGCGGGATTGGCCGCGCAATACTGGTCGGAGGAGAGCGGGCGTTGGGAGAAGAAGGCGGAAAAGGGCTGACCCGCCGCAAAGCCACCTAGCGCCGCAGGATCATCATGTCTTCGGCGATTTCAACGCGATAGAGCGACAGATACTCCATCCCCAGCAGCGAATCCGACATATCCCCCTGATTGACCCAGGCGGCAAAGTCACTGTCCTGATAGGGGCCAAGCGTGACGCTGGGCAATTCTACCCGTGCTGTGCGGACGGTGCCATTGGCGGTTTGGGCGGTGCCGATATAGACCAGCGCTTCGGGGTCGATCCCGATACGGCGGGCATCCCGATCCGACAGCACCATGTTGGTGGCCCCGGTATCGGCCAGAAACTGCACTGGGGTGCCGTTGATATCCAGGGTCAGGTAGTAATGCCCATCTTCTGCCCGCGGCACCTCGATGGCGCCAGCCTCGGATACCATCTGTTGCGGCGCGATGTCGGTGCGTACATCGTTCCACAGCCCATAACCGGCCATGACACCAATAAAGATCAGGCCCCATGCGGCGGCGGTACGCAGCGCCTCACCCATGCGCTTGCGATATTCGACGATGATCCAGCCGCCGACCGCTGCCAGCAGCAGGACGAGATAGAGCAGGCGACCTGTGGTTTCCGAATCCATGTAGCGTTTTCCTGTTTTCCCGCGGGATATGGGGTGCGCAGCCGGGCAGGGGAAGGGTCAGCCGATCAGACCGGTGCCCTTGACCCCGTCGATCACGAACTGCACCGACAGGGCGGCCAGCAACATGCCCAACAGCCGGGTGATGACGATGGTGCCCGTGCGGCCCAAAAGCCGCTCCAGCGGTGGTGAGGCCAGCAGGAACAGGAAAGTGGTCGCCAGCACCAGCGCCATCAGGCCAAGCACGGCAAAGGTGCCGGACCAGCCCGGCGCCTCGCCCACCAGAAGGATCATGGTGGCAATCGCCCCCGGCCCGGCGATCAGGGGGATGGCAAGCGGAAAGACCGAAGGATCGTGGTCCGGTTCGGTTTTCTGCCCCTCGCGCCTTTGCGTGCGGCGTTCGAAAAGCATGTCAAGCGCGGTCAGGAACAACAGGATGCCGCCCGCAATGCGGAAAGCAGGCATGGTGATTCCGACAAAGGAAAGAATGGATTCCCCCGCCAGCCCGAACAGCAAGAGCAGGCCAGTCGCAATCAGACACGCGCGCAAGGCCAGCCTGCGGCGGTGTTCCGGCGTCATCCCCTGCGTCAGCGCGATGAACAGCGGCACCAGACCGGGCGGATCAATCACCACGAACAAAGTGGCGAAGGCGGTGATGAGAAAGGCGGTTTCGGGCAAGGGCGATCTCCGATTTCCGGCAGCCTATGGCGTTTGAAGGTTGTCGGCCAGTAAATCCAGAGCCCGCAGTGCAGGGGGATCAGACGATGCGTGGCCCAAGACTGGCTGGATCAATGCCGGGAGTTGACCAGAATTCGATGGCAAAGGGCGGCAGGCGGGACAGCACGCGATCAAGGTCTTCGCGCAGGACCGCGCGGCGCAGCGCATAGGCGGTGGCGGCGACGCAGGTCTCCGGGGCGATGTTGTGATGGCGGCGCAGGGCGCGGGCTTCGGCCGTCCAGTCCGCGCGGGTGCCGGGCGGGGCGGGCGGATCGGACAGGTTCCAGTCTGCGATGAAAAGCGCCCGCAGGACCGATGGTAAGACTTGTGCAAAATCAATGGCTTGCTGTGGTGTCAGGCGGCGACGAAAAGCGCGGAGCACACCTTCAACGGCGGTGAAGGTGCTGTGGTCTGTGGGCGTGTCCATCGCGTGTTGTGCATCTGCGAGAAACGCTTGCCATTCCCGGGTTGCCTGCCGATAGGTCCAGGGCATCGGCATGGCTTACGCCGCCTCGGCCTGCTCCAGCCGATCTTGGGCGGAAAGCCAGAGCGCCTCGGCCTTGTCCAGCGCCTCCATCACCTCGGCGTATTTGCGGTTCCAGGTTTCCAACTCGCCGATGCGGGCGGCTTCATACAGTTCCGGATCGGCAAGTTTCTTGGCCAGTTTGTCGCGCATGTCGTTGATCTTGGCGAGGCGGTCTTCGCATTTGCGCACCTCGGCGCGCAGGGCGAGGATTTCGTCTCGGCTGGCTTTCTTTGGTTTTTCAACCGCTTTCGGCGCGACCTTCACCTCTTCATCGCCCGCCAGAAGCATCCGGCGATAGGCTTCGAGATCCTCGTTATAGGGTGTGACGGCCCCGCCTTTTACCAGCCAGAGCCGATCGGCCACCAGCGACAGAAGGTGCATGTCATGGCTGACAAGGATCACCGCACCAGAATATTCGGTCAGCGCTTCGACCAGCGCTTCGCGGCTTTCCATGTCGAGGTGGTTGGTCGGTTCATCAAGGATGAGCAGATGCGGCGCGTCGATGGTGGCCAGAAGCAGCGACAGCCGCGCCTTCTGCCCGCCCGACAGACGGCCCACCTGCGTTTCGGCCTGATCGGCCATCAGGCCGAATCCCGCAAGGCGTGCGCGCAGGCGGGGCTGGCCTTCATCGGGGCGCAGGCGTTGGATATGTTGCAGGGGCGTTTCGTCAATATGCAGTTCGTCCACCTGATGCTGGGCGAAGTAACCTATCCTTAACTTTGATGAGCGCGTGAAGCGCCCCTCAAGCGCGGGAAGTTTTCCTGCCAACAGCTTGGAAAGCGTGGACTTTCCCTCACCATTGCGGCCCAGAAGGGCGATGCGGTCGTCCTGGTCGATCCTTAACGAAAGCTTCTTCAAGACGGGCGGGCCGCCATAGCCCACGGCGGCGCCTTCCATGTTGATGATCGGCGGCGAAAGTTCCTCGGGTGCCGGGAAGGTAAAGACCACGCGCTTGGCATCTTCGGGCGCGGTGATGGGGGTCATCTTTTCCAGCATCTTGACGCGGGATTGCGCCTGCACGGCCTTGGACGCTTTTGCCTTGAAGCGGTCAACGAAGGATTGCAGATGCGCGCGCCGCGCCTCCTGCTTTTTCGCCTCGGCCTGTAAGACGGCGCGGCGTTCGGCCATCTGTCTTGCGAACTGGTCGTAAGGGCCTGTCCAATATGTCAATTTCCGCTGATCCAGATGCAGGATGCCCTGCACGGCGCGGTTCAGCAGGCCACGATCATGGCTGATGATGATGACGGTATGGGGATATTTCTGAAGATAGGCCTCGAGCCAGAGCGCGCCTTCAAGATCGAGGTAGTTGGTCGGTTCGTCCAGAAGCAGTAGGTCGGGCTGAGAAAACAGCACGCCTGCAAGCGCCACACGCATGCGCCAGCCGCCGGAAAAGGCCGAACAGGGCATGAGTTGCTGATCAGCGTCGAAGCCTAACCCCTTGAGAATACTGGAGGCGCGGCCCTCTGCCGACCATGCGTCGATATCGGCCAGACGGGCCTGGATTTCGGCGATGCGGTGGGGGTCGGTGGCGGTGTGGGATTCGGCCAGCAGCGCGGCGCGTTCGGTATCGGCCTGCAGGACGGTATCAAGAAGCGAGGTTTCCGATGAGGGCACCTCTTGTGCCACGCCGCCGATGCGGGCGCGCGAGGGCAGGGTGATCGACCCGCCTTCAAGCGCAAGTTCGCCGCGTATCAGCCTGAAAAGCGTGGTTTTTCCCGTGCCGTTGCGGCCCACGAGGCCGACCTTGTGGCCGGTGGGAATGGTGGCAGAGGCGGCCTCCAGCAGGGGGCGGCCTTCGACGGAATAGGTGATGGCGTCAATGCGTAACATGGCGCAGGGCTTGCCCTATGGGCGGCGCGGCGTCAACGGCGGGCGTGAATTGGGCGTGCAGCGCGTGGTGCAGATGGCGGTGCAGACGGGCGTATGCACGCAGCGGGCTGCGGTTTAACGCGTTGACCACGTTCAGGATCGGCGGCGGCTTTTCATTGTTACAGGCCCATGCTAGTTGCCCCGCACATGAATTCCGGCGCAGGGATCCCCCATGCGCCCCAGAAACTGAACCCAGTAACGGAGATGTCCCCATGGCCACCGAACGTACCCTGTCGATCATCAAGCCCGATGCGACCAAGCGCAACCTGACCGGCAAGATCAACGCCAAGTTTGAAGAAGCCGGTCTGCGCATCGTCGCACAAAAGCGCATCCACCTGACCATGGCGCAGGCCGGTCAGTTCTATGCCGAACACAAGGAGCGCGGCTTCTATGGCGAGCTGTGCGAGTTCATGGCGTCCGAGCCCGTGGTCGTGCAGGTTCTGGAAGGCGAAGGCGCCATCCTGAAGAACCGCGAAGTGATGGGCGCAACCAACCCGGCCAACGCAGCCGAAGGCACGATCCGCAAGGAATTCGCCCTGTCGGTTGGCGAAAACTCGGTCCACGGGTCGGACAGCGAGGCATCCGCCGCGCGTGAGATCGCGTTCTTCTTCTCGGGTCTTGAACTGGTCGGCTGATCCGAAGGGATTACCGGCGCCGTTCCACGACGCCAAGCATATCAAGGGCCGCTTCGATTTCGGAGCGGCCTTTTCCTTTCATGGCGGCCTTGATCGCATCGAAACGGACACGCAGCGCGGCCTTCTCGCTGCCCTGACAATCATTCCAGGGCCGGCCTTGCAGGCCCATGACGATGACGTAATAGCCGATGAAATGGGGTGCGGTGCCGCTGGCCAGCAGGCGGCGATAGGCCTCATCCGGGCCGAGCGCGCGCAGCTCTTCGGCGGAATGGATGCCCGCCTTTGCAAAGGCGGCCTCGGTCGCGGGGCCGAGGTTGGGGATGGAGGAGATGGGGCTGGGCATTGGTGGGGGCCTTGAATGAAACAGGGCCAGCCTAGCGGCTGGCCCTGTCTCGGGAAAGCGTCCGTTCCGGTCTGCTTGGGTTCAGATTGCGGCCCAGTCGCGGAAGATCGGGGTGGACCCTTGCTGCTGGGTGGACCCCTGAGATTGGTCTTGCTGCTGTGACGGCGTGTTGCTGCCGCCCTGTTGCTGCGTGGTGGTGTTCGGTTTCTTGGCCATCTTTCCTGCTCGCTCCGGCTCTGGTCTAAAATCGCCTGCGAGATTTGTGCGCGGCAAAAGACCGGGACAAGACGCAAGCATGACGATTTTGCGACGCGCTACAGGGGATGTGCGACATTTGCAACAGGTTCTGTAGGTTAGCCCGGGAATCCCCGCGCAACTTTGCGCGATCAGCCGATCCGCGTGGCGGAAAAACCCACTTCATCCAGGGCGTGGATCAGCGAGTCGGGGCTGGCCGGGCCAGAAACCGTGGCGGTTCGGGCAACCAGATCAATCGTAACCTGGCCCGCATCGCCCAGCGATGCCAACGCGGTTTCGACCGACGCCTTGCAATGGCCACAGGTCATGTCGGGGATGGAGAGGAGGGTCACGGTTTTGGTCCTTTGGTTGGATAGATCGTATCTGGGGGTTCCTGTAACGGGAAGGTCAAGGGCCGAAGTATCACAAAGGTATTCGGGTGGCGGTATTCGGGCGGCAGGGATTGACCTTCCCTTTACTGGAAGGATTACATGGGGTGGTAGAAGGAGTCTTTCCATGACCCAAGCTACCCTTGCCCCTGCTGCCCCCGCCCCTGTTTCCGCTGTCCCCGCTGCTGGGGCCGATCAGACCCGGCAGGCGCGTTTCCGGCTGGAGGGGATGACCTGTGCCTCCTGCGTGCTGCGCGCTGAACGGGCGCTGACGGCCCTGCCGGGTGTGGCGCGGGCTGTCGTGAACCTGTCCACCGAAACGGCGGATGTGGCCTATGCCAGCCCCGCCGCACCGGCTGCGATGGCGGCGGCGCTTGCGAAGGCCGGATATCCGGCGCGGGAGACGACGGTGGTGCTGGATGTGGACGGCATGACCTGTGCCGCCTGCACCGGGCGGGTGGAGCGGGTGCTGCGCGCGCAAGCCGGGGTGAAGGACGCGGTGGCCAATCTGGCGCTGCGCCGTGCCACGGTGACAGTCTGGGAAGGCGGAGCCGGGGCCGAGGTGTTGGCAGCGGCCGTCACACGGGCGGGTTACGCGACGCGGTCCGCAAGCGAGGCAGCCCCGCATGATCCGAAGGTGGAATTGCGTGCTCTGGCGCGGGAAACGGTGATTGCGGCGGCGCTGACCCTGCCGGTCTTTGTGGCCGAGATGGGCGGGCATCTTGTCCCGGCGTTTCACCACTGGCTGATGGGTCTGGTGGGGATGCAGACGCTGTGGATCACGCAATTCGTGCTGGTGACGCTGGTGCTGCTAGGGCCGGGGCGGCGGTTCGCGGTCAAGGGGTGGCCCGCGCTGCTGCGCGGTGCGCCGGACATGAATTCGCTGGTGGCGGTGGGCACGGGCGCGGCCTGGGCCTATTCCACGCTGGTCACTTTTGCGCCGGGGCTGTTCCCCGATGCGGCGCGCGCGGTGTATTTCGAGGCGGCGGCAGTGATCGTGGTGCTGATCCTGCTGGGCCGCACGCTGGAGGCGCGGGCGCGCGGGCGGGCCGGGGCGGCGATTGCGCGTCTGGTGGGTTTGCAGCCCAAGGTGGCGCGGCTGGAGGATGGAACCGAGGTGCCGGTTGCATCGCTGGTGCCGGGGATGCGTGTTCTGGTGCGCCCCGGTGAGCGGGTGGCGGTGGATGGAGTGGTCATCTCTGGCGCGTCGGCGGTGGATGAGGCGATGCTGACGGGTGAGCCGGTACCGGTGGCCAAGGGCGCAGGGGACGCGGTGACAGGCGGCACGATCAACGGAACGGGTGCGCTGGTGGTGGAGGTGCGGCAGGTGGGCGCGGCGACGGTGCTGGCGCGTATTCTGGCGATGGTGGAAGAGGCGCAGGGGACCAAACTGCCGGTGCAGGCGCTGGTTGACCGGGTGACGCTGTGGTTCGTGCCGGTGGTGATGGGGATTGCGGTGCTGGCGGCGGTGGGTTGGCTGCTGGCCGGGCAGGGCGTGGCACAGGCTTTGGTCGCGGGGGTATCGGTGCTGATTATCGCCTGCCCCTGTGCGATGGGGCTGGCGACCCCGGTTTCGATCCTTGTCGGGTCGGGGCGCGCGGCGGAACTGGGCGTGCTGTTTCGGCGCGGCGAGGCGTTGCAGCGGTTGGCCGAGGTGCGGGTGGTGGCCTTTGACAAGACCGGGACGCTGACGCTGGGCCGTCCGGTGGTGACGGACAGACTGGGCGATGATGCGATTCTGGCGCAGGCGGCGGCAGTGGAGGCGGGGTCTGAACACCCGCTGGCCGCTGCCGTGCTGGCCGAGGCGGCAGCGCAGGGGCTGGTGGTGCCGGTGGCCGAGCAGTTCGAGGCTGTGCCGGGCTATGGCGCGCGGGCGTTGGTCGGCGGCGCAGTGGTGGCGGTCGGGTCGGCGCGGATGTTCGGCGCTGTGCCTGACGCCCTTGCGCAGGCGGCGCAGGTCTGGGCGGCTGAGGGCAAGGGGCTGTTGTTTGTGGGCGATGCGGATCAGGCGCGCGGGGTGATCGCGGTGGCGGACCCGCTGAAACCTTCGGCGGTGGATGCCTTGCGCGCGCTGGAGCGGTTGGGGCTGCGGGTGGCGATGGTGACGGGCGACAATGCGGTCACGGCCGCGGCCATCGCGGCGCGGCTGGGCGTGAGCGATGTTCAGGCAGGTGTGTTGCCGGGCGGCAAGGCCGATGCGGTGCGTGCGATGGGCGACGGGGTGGCCTTTGTGGGGGACGGTATCAACGATGCGCCCGCGCTGGCGGCGGCGGATGTGGGGCTGGCGATGGGGACCGGGACGGATGTGGCGATTGAGGCGGGGGATGTGGTGCTGATGTCGGGCGATCCGCAGGGGGTGGCGGATGCGGTGATCGTGGCACGGGCCACGATGCGCAACATCAAGCAGAACCTGATCTGGGCCTTCGGCTATAATGCCGCGCTGATCCCGGTGGCGGCGGGGTTGCTGGTGCCCTTTGGCGGGCCGCAGCTTTCGCCCATACTGGCGGCAGGGGCGATGGCGCTGTCTTCGATCTTTGTGCTGAGCAATGCGCTGCGGTTGAAACGGGTGCGGGGGGTGCGGATATGAACATCAAGGATGTGGCCGAACGGTCGGGGCTGCCCGCCAAGACCATCCGCTACTATGAAGAGATTGGCCTGATCTGCCCTTTGCGCGGGCCGAACGGGTACCGCGCCTTTCGTGAGAGCGACCTGCACAAACTGGCCTTTCTGGCGCGGGCGCGGGGGCTGGGCTTTACCATCGAGGAATGCCGCAAGCTGCTGGCGCTTTATGAGGATCGCGCGCGGGCCAGCGCCGATGTGAAGGCCCTGGCGGAGCAACATCTGGCGGACATGGACCGCAAGATCGCCGAATTGCGGGCGATGCAGGCGACGCTGCGCGATCTGGTGGCCAGTTGCGCAGGGGATCAACGCCCGGATTGCCCGATTCTGACCGGCCTTGCCGGGGTGGAGTGTTGCTGAGGGGTTCAAGCCGACGCCGGCCCGTGCAAGGGTGACCGCGCAATATTGAGGCATCCATGACCGACCTTATCCCCGTATTCGACGGCCATAACGACATACTATACCGTCTGCTGATGGCCCCCGCGGCGCGCGATGCGATCTGGCTGACAGGCGAGGGCAAGGGCCATCTGGACCTGCCGCGCATGCAAGCAGGCGGCTTTGCGGGCGGGCTTTTCGCGATTTACGTGCCCACGCCCAGCATGGTGGATTCGCAGTCGATCGAGGCGCTGATGGACCGGCCGCCCTATGCGATGGACTTGCCCGGGCAATTGCCATTGGGGCCGAGCCAGCTGGTCGCGCTGGAGCAGGCGGGGCATCTGATGTGGATGGCGCGGGCATCAGGCGGGGCGTTCCGCCTGTGCCGGACGGTGGCCGAGATCGAGGCCGCGCGGGCGCAGGGCGTGATCGCGGGTGTGATGCATATGGAAGGGGCCGAGGCGATCGATCCCGGTTGCGATGCGCTGCATGCCTTTCACGCCATGGGGTTGCGGTCGCTTGGCCCGGTCTGGAGCAGGCCCACGGCTTTTGGCCACGGGGTGCCGTTCCGCTTTCCCGGCACGCCCGATACCGGGCCGGGGCTGACGGAGGCGGGCAAGCGGCTGGTGCAAGAGTGCAACGCGCTGAAGATCCTGATCGATCTGAGCCATCTGAACGAAAAGGGTTTTGACGATGTGGCGCGGTTGTCGGATGCGCCGCTGGTGGCCAGCCATTCCAACGCCCATGCCGTGACCCCGTCGAGCCGGAACCTGACGGATCGGCAATTGGACATGATCCGGGAACGGGGTGGCTTGGTCGGGTTGAACTTTGCCACGGTCTTTCTGCGCCCGGATGGCCGGCGCGACCCAAACATGGGTTGGGAGGCGGTGCTTCGACATCTGGATCATCTGATTGGACGGTTGGGTGAGGATCATGTCGGGTTCGGGTCGGATTTCGACGGCGCGACCGTGCCGCAGGGCATTGCCGATGTGGCGGGCCTGCCGCGCCTGATTGCCGCGTTGCGGGCGCATGGGTTTGGCGAGACCCTGATCCGCAAACTGGCCTGGGACAACTGGATGTCGGTTCTGCGACGGACATGGGGGGTGTGACGGCAGGAAAATTCTTCTGCGAAGAATTTTTCATGGCGATTTTTCTGCGAAAAATAGGGGTTTTCAGAGAAAACCCCTTTAGGCAAAATTTTTGTGAAAATTTTGCCTATGCGACCTGCAGCAGACGCTGCAGCGGGTGATTGTCGCGCACCAGATCCGCGAGCGTTACGCGGTCCAGTTCCGCATAGAAGGCGCGCAGAGCATCGGCCAGCACGCCCTTCAACCGGCAGCAAGCGACAAGGGGGCAGGTGCAATCATCGCCCGAAAAGCATTCGGTGAAGGGCAGCACCGCCTCGAACTCGCGGAAAACGGCGCCGACGGTGATCTCTTCCGGCGGATGGCCAAGCATCAGCCCGCCAGCCCGGCCGCGCACGGTGTGAAGGTATTTCTTCTGCGCCAGCAGGTGGATCACCTGTGCGAGGTGGTTCTCGGACGCGTTGCAGGCGGCGGCCACTTCGGCCTTTCGGACGATCCGGCCCGGATTGACGGCGCAGAACATCAAGGTCCGCATGGCGAGGTTGGTCCGTGTGGTGAGTCTCATCCGCGCTCTCCGGGTTGAACTGGTCTGGTTCTGTCGCCAAAGATTTATGCAGGACCCAGCTTGGGTGACATGATCCAGATCAGATGCCCTGCGTTTATTGGTTGGTTCCGTTGGGATGGGAATCAGGCAGAGCAGCGTCAGATGAAGCAAGCACTTCGCCGAGGCGAGGTTTTTCAAATCGCTTTGGGGCGCGAATGACGCTGAATACCATAACAAATGCACAAGGCCGTTGCCAATGTTTGCGATAACATTTAAACCGTTTTGAAAGAGGTTACGCCTCTGGCTGACCTGCCTGTTCCGGATGGTGTCGCTTGACGCCCTGATGGCGCGGCTTAGGGTTGGCCTGTGGCGACATCATGCGGATAGAGTGACGTGAACGATCTGAGCCTTACCCCGAGCCTTCTGGCAGCCGATGTCGCGCGACATCTGACCTTCACGCTGGGCAAGGATGCGCCCAATGCCAGCGTCTATGACTGGCGCATGGCGCTGTCCTATGCGATTCGCGACCGGATCGTGGAGCCGTGGTTTGCATCGACCCGGCGCACATGGGCCGAAGATCGAAAGCGCGTCTATTACCTGTCGATGGAATTCCTGATCGGGCGGCTTCTGGAAGATGCCACCACCAATCTGGGGCTGCGCGACATCGCCGAAGAAGCCATGGCCGGGTTCGGGCAGGATTTCCGCAACATCGTCGAGGATGAGCCCGATGCCGCGCTGGGCAATGGCGGGTTGGGGCGGCTTGCGGCCTGCTTCATGGAAAGCATGGCAACGCTGGGTTGCCCGGCCTATGGCTATGGGATCCGCTATGAGCATGGTCTGTTCCGCCAGCGGTTCGAGTTCGGGCAGCAGGTTGAAACGCCCGAGGATTGGCTGAACCAGGACCACCCGTGGGAATTCGCGCGGCCCGAAAGCGCCTATACGATTCCCTTCAAGGGCCATATTGAAACCCGTGACGGGCGCGAAGTCTGGGTTCCCGGCGAAACTGTGCTGGCCGAGGCGCATGACACGCCGGTGATCGGCTGGCAGGGGAAATGGGCAAACACGCTGCGCCTTTGGGCGGCGAAGCCCACGACAATGTTTGATCTGGAGCGGTTCAACCGCGGGGATTATGCTGCGGCGGCGGAGCCCGAGGCGCTCGCGCGGACGCTGTCGCGCGTGCTCTACCCGGATGACACCACCTATCAGGGCAAGGAGTTGCGGCTGAAGCAGGAGTTCTTCCTGACCTCGGCAGCCTTGCAGGACATTCTGCGCCGCTATCTGGCGCGCCACAGCAATCTGGCCGACCTGCCCAAGCGTGTGGCGATCCAGATGAACGACACCCACCCCGCGATTGCCGGGCCGGAACTGATCCGCCTGCTGGTGGATGAGCATGGCATGGCGTTCGACGATGCGTTGGAGACGGCGCGGGGATGCCTTGGCTATACCAACCACACCCTCTTGCCCGAGGCGTTGGAGCGCTGGGCGACATTCACCTTCGGCAATGTACTGCCGCGCCACATGCAGATCGTGGAACGCATCGACAGCTGGCACCGCCGCACCTATCCGTCGCGGCCGCATTATGTGGGCATCGTGAAGCACCATGAGGTGCGGATGGGCGAATTGGCCTTTGTCATGGCGCACAAGGTGAATGGCGTGTCGGCGCTTCATTCGGATCTGGTGAAAAAGAACCTCTTTCCCGAACTGCACCGCCTGCATCCGGGGCGGATCATCAACCAGACCAATGGCGTCACGCCGCGCCGCTGGCTCAAGATGGCGAACCGCCCGCTGGCCGGCCTGATCACCGATACCATCGGCGCAGGCTGGGAGGCCGATCTGGACCGCCTGCGCGGGCTGGAGCCGCACATCGCGGGCAAACCTTTCCGCGATGCCTTTGCCGGGGCGAAGCGTGCCAACAAGGTGGCACTGGCGAACTGGATCGCGTCGGATTGCGGGGTGAAGGTGAGCCCGGACGCGCTGTTCGATGTGCAGATCAAGCGCATCCATGAATACAAGCGCCAGCTTTTGAACATTCTGGAAACCATCGCGCATTGGAACAGGATACGGTCCAACCCCAAGGCGAACTGGGTGCCGCGGGTAAAGATCTTTGGCGGCAAATCGGCGCCGGGCTATGCGGTGGCCAAGGAAATCATCCATCTGATCAATGACGTGGCCTGGGTCGTGAACAACGATCCTGTCACCGGTGATCTGCTGAAGATCATCTATCCTGCCAATTACAACGTCAGCATGGCCGAACGGCTTGTGCCGGCGGCCGACCTTTCAGAGCAGATTTCCACGGCGGGCAAAGAGGCAAGCGGCACCGGCAACATGAAGTTCATGATGAACGGCGCGCCGACCATCGGCACGCTGGACGGGGCGAATGTGGAGATTCTGCAGGAAGTAGGGGCGGAGAACTTCTTCCTCTTTGGCCTTACGGCAGATGAGGTGATGAAGCGGCGCGAAGATCCCGATCATTCGCGCAAGGCCATCGAGGCGAGCCAGACCTTGCAGGATGTGTTGCAGATGATCGCCGAAGGGCGGTTCTCGCCCGATCAGCCGGACCGGTATCACGGGCTGGTGCATCGCGTTTGGCATCATGACTATTTCCTCGTGGCGGCGGATTTCGACGCCTTCCACGTGGCGCAGGGCGAGGTGGACCGCGCCTATGCGGATCAGGATCGCTGGGTGACGATGGCGGCAATGAACACGGCGCGGTCGGGGTTCTTTTCATCTGACCGCACGATCCGCAGCTATATGGATGACATATGGGGGGTCACTTCGGCCCTGTGACGGGCCGGGGTGGCGTTCTTTGGGAGGGGGGCAGCCATGACCGAACAGCTGATCGACCACGGGGCCGCCAAGGCCATCGTGGAAGGCCGCCACGGCGATCCGTTTTCTGTGCTCGGATTGCACAAGCGGGACAGCGGGTGGGTGATCACCGCCTTTGTGCCCGGGGCGGAACGGCTGGAAGTGCTGACGGGCAAGGCCGCAAAGCCGGTGGAAGCCACGGCCATTCCGGGCTGTGACGGGCTGTTCTGCGCGGCGCTGCCCAAGAAGACCGAATATCGCCTGCGCGCCGAAGGTCATGGTGCGACATGGGAATTCGATGATCCCTTCCATTTTGGCCCGGTGCTGGGCGAGATGGATGAATATCTGCTGGGCGAGGGCACGCATAAGCGCCTGTGGCAGGTGCTGGGTGCGCATGTCATCACCCATGAAGGGGTAGAGGGAACGCATTTCGCGGTCTGGGCGCCCAATGCCGAACGCGTCAGCGTGGTGGGCGATTTCAACGTCTGGGATGGCCGCCGCCACCCGATGCGGCGGCGTGGCCCGACAGGGGTGTGGGAGACGTTCATCCCCGGATTGGAGGAAGGGGCGACCTACAAGTATGAAATCCGGGGCCATAACGGCTATGTCGGTCCGTTGAAGGCCGATCCTGTGGGCTTTGGGTCGGAACACCCGCCCGCCAACGCATCCGTGGTTCGCAAGATTGTGGGCGAGTTCCATGATCAGGAATGGCTGGCAGGCCGGGCCGCGCGCCATACCATAGATGCGCCGATCAGCATCTATGAGGTGCATCTGGGATCCTGGCGGCGTGCGCCGGGCGACCGGATGCTGTCTTATCTGGAACTGGCCGAGCAGTTGGTGGATTACGTGGCCGACATGGGGTTTACCCATATCGAATTGCTGCCGATCAGCGAGTTTCCCTTTGATGGCAGCTGGGGCTATCAACCCGTTGGCATGTATGCCCCCACCATCCGCCACGGCACCCCTGCCGAATTTCGCGCATTGGTGGATGCAGCCCATCGCAAGGGGCTTGGCATCCTGCTGGATTGGGTGCCGGGGCATTTCCCGACCGATCCGCATGGGCTGGGCCGGTTCGACGGCACGCCTTTGTATGAACACGCCGACCCGCGCGAAGGGTTTCATCAGGACTGGAACACGCTGATCTACAATTACGGCCGGATCGAGGTTGCCAATTATCTGGTGTCCAACGCGCTGTATTGGTTGGAGGAATACCACATCGACGGGCTGCGTGTGGATGCAGTCGCGTCGATGCTGTATCGCGACTATTCCCGCAAGGATGGTGAATGGATCCCCAACAAGGATGGCGGGCGCGAGAATTACGAGGCCATTGCCCTGCTGCAGCGGATGAACACCACCGTCTATGGGGAGGTGCCGGGGATCATGACGGCGGCCGAGGAGAGCACCGCCTTTCCGGGCGTGTCTCGGCCTGTCGATCACGGCGGGCTTGGGTTCGGGTTCAAGTGGAACATGGGCTGGATGAATGACACCCTGTCCTACATGGAAAAGGACCCGATCTATCGGCAGTTCCACCACCACCAGATGACTTTCGGCCTGCATTACGCGTGGTCGGAAAACTACATCCTGCCCATCAGCCATGATGAGGTGGTGCATGGCAAAGGGTCCATGCTGGAGAAGATGCCGGGATCGGGCGAAGAGAAGTTTGCCAACCTGCGCGCCTATTACGGGTTCATGTGGGCGCATCCCGGCAAGAAGCTGCTGTTCATGGGATGCGAATTCGCCCAAGGGCGGGAGTGGAACCACAACCAATCGCTCGACTGGCATCAGTTGGACATTGTGGAACATCGCGGCGTGCAATCCTTTGTGCGCGATCTGAACCGCCTCTACCGCGACACGCCCGCGTTGCATGTGAACGATACAAGGCCGGAAGGCTTTGAATGGATCGAATCCAATGATGCTGGGACATCGGTCTATGCCTGGGTGCGCAAGGGGCGTGCGGGCGATCCGATGGTGGTGGCGGTGGTCAACCTGACGCCGGTGGAACGCAGCTATCGGCTGGGCCTGCCCGAAGCGGGGCATTGGGATGAGATATTGAACAGCGACGCCGGGCTTTATGGTGGCGGCAACCGGGGCAATCTGGGCGGTGTCACCGCCGAGGCTGTGGCGTGGCATGGGAGGGCGCAATCCGCGCTTGTCACGCTGCCGCCGCTTTCGGCAGTCTGGTTCCGGCAGGCAAAGGGATAAGCGGCACGCGCCGCACAGGGGAGGGAGACACGATGTTGCAACCAAGACCGAACGCGCGCCTGTCATCGCAGGCGATGGCCTTTGTCCTTGCCGGGGGGCGGGGCAGCCGGTTGAAGGAGTTGACCGACCGCCGCGCCAAGCCTGCCGTCTATTTCGGCGGCAAGACGCGGATCATCGACTTTGCGCTGTCCAATGCGCTGAATTCCGGCATCCGGAAGATGGCGATTGCTACGCAATACAAGGCGCACAGCCTGATCCGGCATTGCCAGCGGGGATGGAACTTCTTCCGGGCGGAACGGAACGAATATCTGGATATCCTGCCCGCCTCGCAGCGGGTGGATGAGACGAAATGGTATCTGGGCACGGCAGATGCCGTGGCCCAGAACATCGACATCGTCGACAGCTATGGCATCAAATACGTGATCGTGCTGGCGGGCGACCATATCTACAAGATGGACTACGAAATCATGCTGCAACAGCATGTGGCCACGGGGGCCGATGTGACCATCGGCTGCCTGACCGTCCCGCGGATGGAGGCCACGGCCTTTGGCGTGATGCATGTCGACAAGGACATGCGGATCACGGATTTCCTGGAAAAGCCGAAAGACCCGCCCGCCATTCCGGGCGATCCCGATCATGCGCTGGCCTCGATGGGGATTTACGTCTTTGACTGGGATTTCCTGCGCGATCTGCTGATCCGTGACATGGCGGATACAAACTCATCCCATGATTTCGGCAATGACCTGATCCCCGCCATCGTGAAGGGCGGCAAGGCGATGGCGCATAAATTCGCCGACAGCTGCGTGAAAAGCGGGCTGGAGGATGAACCCTATTGGCGTGATGTGGGCACGATCGATGCCTTCTGGCAGGCCAATATCGACCTTACGGATTTTGTGCCCAAGCTGGACATCTATGACAACACCTGGCCGATCTGGACCTATTCGGAAATCGTGCCGCCCGCCAAATTCGTGCATGATGAGGCGGATCGCCGTGGTTCGGCGGTGTCGTCGCTGGTGTCGGGCGATTGCATCGTATCGGGGTCCGAGGTGCGCAATTCGCTGCTGTTCACGGGGTGTCGGACACATTCCTATTCCAGCCTGGAATATGTGGTGGCCCTGCCGCGCGTGATCGTCAACCGCAAGGCGGAGCTGACGAAATGTGTGATCGACAGCAATGTGGTGATCCCGGAAGGGCTGGTCGTGGGGCAGGATCCGGTGGAGGATGCCAAGTGGTTCCGCGTCAGCGAGGGCGGGATCGTGTTGATAACGCAGGATATGCTTGACGCGCGGGCGCGGAAGTTGTCCTGACTTGGGGGACTTAGGCGGCGGGGGGCCAACGGACCCCCGCCCCCCCAAGGCACGGAATTGAGATCGAAGGAAAGGGTCGCGGATGGAGATCAGGGGGCGGGTGCTGTCGGTGGCATCGGAGTGCGTACCCCTGATCAAGACCGGGGGTCTGGCCGATGTGGTGGGCGCACTGCCCGCCGCCTTGCGCGCACAGGGCTGGGACATGCAGGTGCTGCTTCCCGCCTATCGCCGGTTGCGGGGGCTGTTGGGCGGTCTGCGCGAGGTGTGGCGCGAGCCGGGGCTGTGGGGCGGTGATGGTGTGGTCTATCAGGGCGAGGTCGAGGGGGTTCCCGTCCTGCTGCTGGATGCGCCGCATCTTTATGACCGCGAGGGCGGCCCCTATAACAGTGCGGGCGGCGATTGGCCGGACAATCCGCAACGCTTTGCCGCCCTGTCCTGGGTCGCGGCGCGCATGGCGCGCGAGGGGTTCGCGGGCTGGAAGCCACAGGTTCTGCATGCGCATGACTGGCAGGCTGGCTATGCGCCTGCCTACCTTGCCTATGGCGGGCCATCAGGTGTGGGATCGGTGATGACCGTCCATAACATCGCCTTTCAGGGCTGGGCCGATGCCGGGATGCTGGGCGCGCTGCGCCTACCGCGCGAGGCGTTTCATCCGGGGCAGTTGGAGTATTATGGCGGGCTGTCCAGCCTGAAGGCGGGGCTGGTGACGGCGGACCGGATCACCACCGTGTCGCCCACCTATGCGGCGGAACTGATGCGGCCGGAATTCGGGATGGGGATGCAGGGCGTGATTGCCGCCCGGGCGGGGGCGGTGTCGGGCATCCTGAACGGGGTGGATACCGATGTCTGGTCGCCTGAGGGGGAACCGCTGCCATTCTCAGCCAAGGCGATGAAAGGCAAGGCGGCGGCACGGCTGGCCTTGTGCGAGGAATTCGGGCTGTCAGTGCCTATGGGGCCGCTGGCAATTGTCGTCAGCCGGTTGACGGATCAGAAAGGCATCGACCTTCTGCCGCAGGTGGTGCCGGAATTCATCGCCTCAGGCGGGGCGCTGGTGGTGCTGGGATCGGGCGATCCGGCGCTGGAAGGCGCGATGCGCGGGTTGGAGAGCCGCTTTCCGGGTCGGGTAGCGGTGCGGATCGGCTATGACGAGGCGCTGTCGCATCGGCTGTTTTCCGGGGCGGATGCGGTGCTTGTGCCCAGCCGGTTTGAACCTTGCGGCCTGACGCAGATGTATGGGTTGCGCTATGGCACGGTGCCGGTGGTGGCACTGGTGGGCGGGTTGGCGGATACGGTCATCCATGCCTCCCCCGCCGCGCTGGCGGCCGGGGTGGCGACGGGGGTGCAGTTTCATCCGACCGATGCCGTGGCTTTCGCGCAGGCACTGCGGCAGTTGGTGGCGCTGTATGCCGACCCCAAACTGTGGGCGCGGGTGCAGAAAAATGCGATGGGCCACCCGGTGGGATGGGAAACCAGCGCCGCCGCCTATGCCGAACTTTATGATGGGTTGACCGCGTGACACCGCAACGCGCGCTTTTGCCGCCGCGTCTGGTGGGGCATGCCGTCACGGCCGGGCGGCCCTGGCCGATGGGGGCCACCTTTGATGGCGAGGGCGTGAACTTCGCCGTCTTTTCCGCCCATGCCGAAAAGATCGAACTTTGCCTGTTCAGCCCGGATGGGCGCAAGGAACTGGTCCGGCTGGCATTGCCAGAGCGGGATGGGGATATCTGGCATGGCCATGTGGGCGGGCTGATGCCGGGTACGCTCTATGGTTACCGGGTGCATGGGCCCTATCAGCCGGAGCTTGGCCACCGCTTCAACCCGCATAAACTGTTGATCGATCCCTATGCCCGCGCGCTTGAGGGGCGGTTGAAATGGTCGGACGCGTTGATGGGCTACAAGGTGGGCAGTCCGCGCGGGGACATGTCCTATGACACCCGCGACAGCGCCTTTGCGGTGCCGAAATCGGTGGTGGTAGATACGTCCTTCATGTGGGGAGACGACGCGCCGCCGCGCGTGCCCGTTGCCGAGGCGGTGATCTATGAGGCGCATGTGCGCGGGATGACGATGCTGAACCCCGGTGTGGAAAAGGGGCTGCGGGGCAGTTTCCTGGGCCTCGCATCAGATGCGGTGATCGACCATCTGGTGAAGCTGGGAGTGACGAGCCTTGAGCTGTTGCCGGTGCAGGCCTTTGCGGATGAACGGTTTCTGGTGGCAAAGGGGCTGCGCAATTACTGGGGCTATCAGACGATCGGGTTCTTCGCGCCTGAACCGCGTTACCTGACCAAAGGCGCGGTCTGGGAGTTTCAGTCGATGGTGCGTCGCATGCATGCGGCGGGGATCGAGGTCATTCTGGACGTGGTCTATAACCACACCGGCGAGGGCGATGAGTTCGGGCCGACCCTGTCTTTCCGGGGGTTCGACAATGCCAGTTATTATCGCCTGCTGCATGGCGGGCGGCATTATGTGAATGATACCGGCACGGGCAATACGCTGAACCTGACGCATCCGATGGTGCTGCGGATGGTCATGGATTCCCTGCGCTATTGGGTAGAGGTTTGCCATGTGGACGGGTTCCGCTTTGACCTTGCCACCGTGCTGGGGCGCGAGGCGCATGGTTTTGATGCGCATGGCGGGTTTTTCGATGCGATCCGGCAGGACCCGGTTCTGTCACGGGTGAAGCTGATCGCCGAGCCTTGGGATATCGGCCCGGGCGGGTATCAGCTGGGCGGATATCCGCATCCATTCCTGGAATGGAATGACAAGTTTCGCGATGGTGTGCGGCGCTGGTGGAAGGGTGATCCGGGGCTGGCACCGGACCTTGCGAAGCGCCTTTTGGGCAGCGCCGAGCGGTTCGATCATCACGGGCGGGCGGCGACGTCGTCGGTGAATTTCATCACGGCGCATGACGGGTTCAATCTGGAAGATCTGGTCAGCTTTACCCTGAAGCGCAACTTCGCCAATGGCGAGGAAAACCGCGACGGCCATCATGACAACCATTCCGACAATATGGGGGTGGAAGGGCCGTCTGACGACAAGGCCGTGCGCGCGGCGCGAGATTTGCGCAAGCGCAACCTGCTGGCCACGCTGATGCTGGCCCAAGGGGTGCCGATGCTTTTGGCAGGCGATGAGCTGGGGCATAGTCAGGGCGGCAACAACAACGCCTATGCGCAGGATAACGAGACGACATGGATCGACTGGGCAAAGGGTGACCAGCGGCTAGCCGATTTCACGGCGCGGCTGATTGCGCTGCGCAAGGCGCATCCAGTTTTGCGACAAAAGCGGTTCCTGCATGCGCGCGCGCGCCCGGCAGACGGGCTGCCGGATGTGACATGGCGGCGGGCGGATGGGCAGAAACCATCGGCGCAGGATTGGCACGATCCGGGCTTTCGCTGTCTGGGGGTGGAATTGCGGATGGCGGCCGAAGGGGCCGATGGCGGACATTCCGCAATCTACGCGGTGTTCAACACCGGGGTGGAATGTGTGCTGCGCCTGCCCGATACTGCGCCCGGCTGGGAATTGATCCTTGATACCACGCGCCCGGATGCGCCGCCTGAACCGGGTGGCCCGGGCACGCGGGCGCCCGCACAATCCGTGCTTGTGTTCCGGCCGGTTGCGGCCAAGGTCCCTGTTTCTGCGGCCCCTGTTTCCTTGGGAGGAAAGCCATGACCATCCGCACCGTCCCCACCCAGCCCATCGCGGGCCAGAAGCCCGGCACATCGGGCCTGCGCAAGAAGACGCCCGTCTTCATGGGGCATCACTATCTGGAGAATTTCGTCCAGAGCATTCTGGATGTCGTCGGCGCGCAGGGAAAGACCTTCGTCTTGGGCGGTGACGGGCGCTATTTCAACGATCGCGCGGCGCAGGTCATCCTGCGGATGGCGGCGGCCAACGGGGCGGCGCGGGTGATTGTGGGGCAGGGGGCGATCCTGTCCACGCCGGCGGCCAGCCACCTGATCCGCCTGAACAAGACCGATGGCGGGATCATAATGTCGGCCAGCCACAACCCCGGCGGCCCGGATGAGGATTTCGGGGTCAAGTTCAACATGCCCAATGGCGGCCCCGCCCCGGAAGGTGTGACCGAGGCGATGTACAAGCGCACGACCGAGATCACCGAATACCGCATCGTCGAGGCGCAGGATGTGGACTTGTCGCGCATCGGGCGCACCTCGATGGCCGGGATGGTGGTGGATGTGGTGGACCCGGTCTCCGATTATGCCGCGCTTATGGAGACGCTGTTCGATTTCGGGGCCATCCGCGCCATGTTCGCAGGCGGATTCCGCATGCGGATGGACAGCATGTGCGCCGTGACTGGGCCCTATGCGGTGGAGATATTGGAAAATCGCCTGGGCGCGGCGAAGGGGACTTGCGTGAACGCAACCCCGTTGCCGGATTTCGGGGGGATGCATCCCGACCCGAACCCGACCTGGGCCAAGGCCCTGATGGATGAGATGTTCGGGGACAACGCCCCGGATTTCGGCGCGGCGTCGGATGGTGATGGCGACCGTAACATGGTGGTGGGACGGGGGATCTATGTCTCGCCTTCCGACAGTCTTGCCGTGCTGGCGGCGAATGCGCATCTGGCGCCGGGCTATGCGCGCGGCCTGAAAGGCGTGGCGCGGTCGATGCCCACTTCGGCGGCGGCGGATCGTGTGGCCGTGGCGCTGGGGATTGAATGTTACGAGACTCCGACGGGGTGGAAGTTTTTCGGCAATCTGCTGGATGCAGGCCGGGCGACGATCTGTGGCGAGGAAAGCTTTGGCACCGGATCGGATCATGTGCGCGAAAAGGATGGGCTTTGGGCGGTGCTGCTGTGGCTGAACATTCTGGCCACGCGCAAGCAATCTGTGGCCGAGATCCTGGCAGAGCATTGGGCGCGGTTCGGGCGCAACTACTATAGCCGTCACGATTTCGAGGCGATCGAGGTGGCAAAGGCCGATGCCATGGTGGCCGCGCTGCGCAGGGCGCTTCCTGGGCTGCCGGGCAAGACGGTTGAGGGCATGGTGATCGCGGGGGCGGATGAATTTGCCTATACCGATCCGGTGGATGGATCGATCAGCACGCAGCAGGGCATGCGGGTGATGTTCACCGACGGGTCGCGGCTTGTGCTGCGCCTGTCAGGGACGGGGACCGAGGGCGCGACGCTGCGGCTGTATCTGGAACGCTATGCGGCGGGGCCGGGGGGATTGGACCTTGATCCGCAGGCAGCGCTGGCGCCGGTGATCCGGGCGGCAGAACAGATCGCGCGGATTGCGGAATTCACCGGGCGATCCGCGCCCAATGTGGTGACCTGACCCGACGCGAGTAAAGCGGAGCGGGCATGCGCCCGCGTTGTTTTTGCCTCGCCTGCGCGCATGCGCGCTTGGCTCAGGCGTGGGGGCGCTTCGCCCCCCACACCCCCCGAGGATATTTGCCGCAGAGAAGAGAGGGGCGGGTTTGGACCTGTTCTGGTCGCGTTTTGGGCTGACTTTCGCGGGATGCGGGCGTTTGCTGAGTGTAGGCGGCGCGGGAGGTTCGGATGAACGAGGTTCGGCATCAACGGTCTGGCCGCGCGGCGCGGCAGGCGGAGCGGGCGCAGAAGGGGGGCGGGGTCGGGCGGCCCTATATCCTGCGCAATATCCCGACCTATGACATTCTGGGTGAGGAAAACCTGCTGAAGATCGAGGCGGCGGCGGATCGGATTCTGGCTGAGACCGGGATCGAGTTTCGCGACGATCCGGTGGTGCTGGAGCATTGGAAGCGGGCCGGGGCCGAGGTGGAGGGGGTGCTGGTGCGCTTTCCGCCGGGAATGTTGCGCGAGGTGCTGCGCGATGCACCGGCGAGTTTTACCCAGCATGCGCGCAATCCGGCGAAATCGGTAGAGATCGGCGGCAAGTCGGTGGTCTTTGCGCCCGCCTATGGCAGCCCTTTCGTGATGGATCTGGACAAGGGGCGGCGGTTCGGGACGCTGGAGGATTTCCGGAACTTCATCAAGCTGGCGCAGGCGAGCCCGAGTTTTCACCATTCAGGCGGCACGATCTGCGAGCCCACCGATGTTGCCGTGAACAAGCGGCATCTGGATATGGTGATGGCGCATCTGACGTTGTCGGACCGGCCCTTCATGGGGTCGGTCACCGCCGAGGAGCGGGCCGAGGATTCCATCGACATGGCGCGGATCGTCTTTGGGCGCGAGTTCGTTGACGCCAATTGCGTGATCCTTGGCAATGTGAACGTCAACTCGCCGCTGGTCTGGGATGGGACGATGACGCGGTCCTTGCGGGCCTATGCGCGGGCGGGTCAGGCGGCGGTGGTGGTGCCCTTCATTCTTGGCGGCGCGATGGGGCCGGTGACCAATGCCGGGGCGATTGCGCAATCCTTGGCCGAGACGATGGCGGGATGCGCGCTGACGCAGTTGGAGCGCAAGGGCGCGCCGGTGATCTTCGGCAATTTCCTGTCATCGATGAGCCTGCGGTCGGGATCGCCCACCTTTGGCACGCCCGAGCCTGCGATCGGTTCCATGGTGATCGGGCAATTGGCGCGGCGGTTGAATCTGCCGCTGCGCTGTTCGGGGAATTTCACCACATCAAAGCTGCCCGATGGGCAGGCGATGATGGAAGGCACCATGTCGATGCTGGCCGCCATCCATTGCGGGGCGAATTTCATCCTGCATTCGGCGGGGTTTCTGGATGGGCTTTTGAGCATGTCCTACGAGAAATTCATGCTGGATGCCGATCTGTGCGGGGCGCTGCATTCCTATCTCGATGGGGTGAAGATCGACGATGATCAGTTGGCGGTGGAGGCCTTTGCCGAGGTCGGGCCGGGCAACCACTTCTTTGGCTGTTCTCACACCATGGCGCATTATGAGACCGCCTTCTGGGACAGCGAATTGTCGGACAATGAGCCGTTCGAGAAATGGGAGGCGGCAGGATCGACCGATGCGGCGACGCGGGCCAACCGGCTTTGGAAAAAGCGGCTCGCCGAATTTGAGGCCCCGACGATGGACATCGCCATGCGCGAGGCGCTGGAGGATTACGTGGCCCGCAAGAAGGCCGCCATGGCCGACATGTGGTACTAGCCGCGCAGGCCGGTTTCTTCCAGCAGGCCCATGCGCTTTGCCTCGTAATAATATCCCCGGCGATACCACATATGCGCGGCGTCGTGGTTGCCGCGCGACACGAGCCATGCCCCGCGCAGGTATTTGCCCGCGTAGATCATGTTTGTCTCAGCATCCAGCAGCTGGGACGGATCGCCGCGAAAACCCATCGTCTGGGCGGTTTGCGGGTGGATCTGCATCAGACCGTAATAGGGGCCGTTGCGGGCGGCGGGGTTATAGCCGCTTTCGCGGCGCACGGTTTCGTGGATCAGGCTTTCGGGAATATCGTAGACCTGCGCATAGCGCGAAATCAGGCGGTTGATTTCGTCCGGGCCCTGTGGGGCGCGCGAAACTTCCGGTTCGGGCGGCGCGCCACAGGCGGCGAGCGCCAGCGGCAAGGACAAGGCAAGAAGGGCACGGCGCGACATCGTCATGGGGGCCACCTGAAGCAGAAAGGTTTTCGCCTGATAGCGGGGGCTTGGTCGCAAGGAAAGCCATTCGGGCCGATACGCGCGAAAACCTGCGCGACAGGGTGCCTGCGGCTTCGACCTTTGGCGCGGTTGGCGGGGCGGGGCAGGGCTGCTAGCCTGCATAGGTGGAACGGGTGGGTTGGGTCATGGAACAGGGATTGCGCAGGTTGGCTTCGGCCTTGATCGTGGATGACCATCCGCTGTTCTGCGATGCCTTGTCGATGACCCTGCGCGCCGTTGCGGGGATCGAGGTGGTGGAAACCGCCGACCGATTGGAAACCGCGCTGACGCGGCTGGATCTGTCGCCCTTGCCCGATGTGATCGTGCTGGATCTGAACCTGCCGGATGTGAACGGGCTGGACGGATTGATCCGGTTGCGCGCGACGGTGGGCGATGTGCCGGTGGTGGTGGTCAGTTCGCTGGCCGACAACAGGGTGATTGGCGCG
>CALRMS020000009.1:0-95843 GCA_943369275.1 Rhodobacter maris
CGGCTGTCGCAACAGGGGCCGACGGTCGCCATCATCATGGAACATTCGCGCCCGAAAATCCCGCGCCCCATCACGCTGGCCACCGTTCCCCATCTGCGCGGCCTGCCGATGACACAGGACCCCAAGCTCAACAGCCATTCCAAGCTGAACTGCATCCTCGCCTGCATCGCCGCGCAAAAGGCCGGCGCGGATGAGGCGCTGATGCTCGATGTCCATGGTTTCGTGAACACCACCAACGCCTGCAACTTCTTCATCGTCCGCAAGGGCGCGGTCTGGACCAGCACGGGCGACTACTGCATGAACGGCATCACGCGGCAAAAGGTCATCGACCTGTGCCGTGAAAACGACATCCCGGTCTTTGAACGCAACTTCAGCCTCGTCGATACCTACGGCGCAGATGAGGCGTTCCTGACAGGCACCTTCGGCGCGCAAACCCCCGTGGGCAGCATCGACGGGCGGCAGATCGGCAGCGGCCAGATGGGGCCGATGACCCAGCGCCTCCGCGGTCTTTACAAAGCCCTGATCGCCCGTTCGTAGCGTATGCACACCTGTCTGCACAGCGCGCTGCACCACCATCTGCACAGGGAAACTCGATGAAAATCGCCATGTGGTCCGGCCCCCGGAACCTGTCTACCGCCATGATGTATGCCTTCGCCGCCCGCGGGGATTGCGCCGTCTGGGATGAACCCTTCTACGCCGCTTATCTGGCGAAAACCGGGATCGACCACCCCATGCGCGATACCATCATCGCCACGGATGATACCGATCCCACCCGCATCGCGGCCGCCTGCATGCGGCCGACGCCAGATGGAAAAGCACTGCATTATCAGAAACATATGACCCTCCACATGATCCCGGAATTTGACCGGGGCTTCATGCGGCACCTCACCAACGTTTTCCTGATCCGTCACCCCGCCCGCGTTGTGGCCAGCTACAGCCAGAAACGCGAAGCACCGACCCTGCCTGATATCGGCTTTGTCCAGCAGGCAGAGCTGTTCGATCAGGTGGCAGGCTGGACGGGCCGCACCCCCCTGGTGATCGACAGCGCCGATATCCGCGCCAACCCACGGGAATCGCTTGCAAAACTCTGTACCGCGCTGGGCATCCCCTTCACGGAAAACATGCTGCACTGGCCCGTAGGCCCCAAACCCTATGATGGGGTTTGGGCCCCCCACTGGTATAACGCCGTTCACGCCTCCACCGGCTTTGGTGATCCCGAAGGTCCGCTTCCCACCCTTCCGGCCGAATATGCCCCCCTCGTGGAACAGGCTTTGCCGCATTATCAAAGGCTTGCCGCGCACAAACTCTGACGAAACACCGTCAACCACACCCTTGCCCGCGCGCCGCCCCCGTCGCAAACTCCCCGAAATCAGGATCGGGGAGGATCCCATGCTCAACCATTCCACCGCCGCCACCCGCGCCACCCGCGCCTATCTGCGGGCCGATGATTGCCGGATCGAAGATCTCATATCCCTCTGTTCCCAAACGGTTTCCAAGGCTGACTATCCCTTTGCCGCCGATGTTCAGAAGAACGTCCTCATCTATGATTGCCCCGCTCTTCTTCCCGTCTTGACCGATCCGACCGAACGCCGCGCCCTCATGGCCGAATGGTCCGATGCCATGCTTACCGGTCCCGGCGTCGTGGTTCTGAAACATGCCGAACCCAATCTGGACATGCTCGATCAGGCCAGCGCCATCTTCTGGCAGTTGATCGCCGATCAAAACCGCGCCGGCAGCGGTGGCGGTGACCACTTCGCCAAGCCGGGGGCGAATGATCGGCTCTGGAATTCACTGGAAAAACATTGCCTTGCCGATCCCGCGAACTTTGCCCGCTACTACGCCAACCCCTTTCTCGCCGCGATATCCGAGGCGTGGCTTGGCCCGTTCTACCAGATGACGGCGCAGTTGAACGTGGTCAATCCGGGTGGCGCGGCACAGTCGCCGCACCGCGACTATCACCTCGGCTTTCAATCCGCCGCGCAGATCGAACGCTACCCCCGCCACGTGCAACTCTTCTCCCCCCTGCTCACGCTGCAAGGGGCCATCGCCCATGTCGATGCCTCCATCGAATCCGGGCCGACGCAACTTCTCCCCTTCTCGCAGGCTTATGATGCCGGATACCTCGCCATGGGCCGCGCCGATGTCCGCGATTACTTCGTTAAAAATCATGTGCAAATCCCGCTGGAAAAGGGCGATATGCTCTTTTTCTCGCCCGCGCTTCTGCATGCCGCAGGCACCAACCGCAGCACGGATATCCGCCGCATGGTGAACCTGTTTCAGGTCTCTTCCGCCTATGGCCGCGCGATGGAGACGGTCAACCGCACGGCCATGGTCAAGGCGCTCTATCCCACGCTCCGCGCCGGGCAGCAGGATGGCAGCCTGACCCCGGATCAGATCGCCAACACCATCGCCGCCAGCGCAGAAGGCTACAGCTTCCCCACCAACCTCGACCGCGATCCGCCATTGGGCGGCATGGCCCCCAAGACACAAGCCGCCTTGGTGGCAGAGGCGCTTGCCGGCAACTGGGAACCTGCCGCCCTGAACGCAGCGCTGGATGCCCAAGCCGCCAAGAAGCTTGCCTGAAACAAAAAAGGGCGGGCCAAAGCCCGCCCGATTTCAAAGCCTTAGGCGAACTTCACTTCACCCGCGCATTCCGCGTGGCGATCAGCTTCAGCCGCAGCGCATTCAACCGGATGAATCCTTCGGCATCTTTCTGGTCATAGGCGCCGGCGTCTTCCTCGAACGTCACATGCTTTTCCGAATACAGCGAATGGTCCGACCACCGCGCCACCGTCCGCGCGGCACCCTTGAACAGCTTCACCCGCACCGTCCCGGTCACATGTTCTTGCGTCTTGTCGATCAACGCCTGCAGCGCCTCACGCTCGGGGCTGAACCAGAAGCCGTTATAGATCAGCTCGGCATAGCGCGGCATGATCGAATCCTTCAGATGCCCCGCACCGGAATCCAGCGTGATCTGTTCGATCCCGCGATGCGCCTCCAGCAGGATCGTCCCGCCGGGGGTTTCATACAGCCCGCGCGATTTCATCCCCACGAACCGGTTTTCCACCAGATCCAGCAGGCCAACCCCATGCCGCCCGCCCATATCGTTCAGCCGCGCAAGGATCGTGGCAGGCGACAGCGCCTCGCCATTGATCGCCACGGCATCGCCGCGCTCAAAGGTGATTTCCACATATTCCGGCGTATCGGGGGCCTTTTCCACGGGAACCACGCGCTGATACACGAACTCCGGCGCTTCCTCGGCGGGGTTCTCCAGAACCTTCCCCTCGGATGACGTGTGCAGCAGGTTCGCATCCACGGAAAACGGCGCTTCGCCGCGCTTGTCCTTGGCAATCGGAATCTGGTTCGTTTCCGCAAACTCCAGCAGCTTCGTCCGGCTGGTCAGATCCCACAGCCGCCACGGCGCAATCACCCGGATGGCCGGGTCCAGCGCCGCCACAGCCAGTTCGAACCGCACCTGATCATTGCCCTTGCCCGTCGCACCATGCGCCACGGCATCGGCCCCGGTCTCTTGCGCGATCCGCACCAGTTCCTTGGAAATCAGCGGCCGCGCAATCGATGTGCCCAGCAGATAGAGCCCCTCATAAACCGCATTGGCGCGGAACATCGGGAACACGAAATCCCGCACGAATTCTTCGCGCAGATCAACGATGTGAATATTCTCGGGCTTGATCCCCAGCAGGATCGCCTTGTCGCGCGCGGGGTCCAGCTCCTCGCCCTGGCCCAGATCGGCGGTGAACGTCACCACCTCACAGCCATACTCCGTCTGCAGCCATTTCAGGATGATCGAGGTATCCAGACCGCCTGAATAGGCAAGGACAACTTTCTTCGGCTTGAACATCGCAGCCTCTTTTCCCAAGGGATTTATTGGCGCGCGGTGTATCGGGTCTTGCCCATCGCGGCAAGGGTGGCACCCAAAGGAAAAGGGGCGGCTCGCGCCGCCCCCTATAACCGCAGATCAGCGCAGGGTCAGGAACCCGCCGCTTCGGCTATCGCCTCCAGATCGGCATCAGAAAAACGCGCGCGCAACGAGTCGAGCAGCGCCGTTTCCTCATCAGACATTTCGTCTGACGCATCCGGGTTCTTGTTCCAAAGCGCCAGAACGGCCGCCTCCGCATCGGTTACCGCTTCAGCAGCCGCAACCTCTGCTTCCGTCGGGGCCTCACCGTCTGGCGGCGTTTCAAGCAGGCTGTCCAATTCCGCGATCGGATCGAATTCCACTGCCTCGGGCGCATCGCCCGGGTTCAGCAGGGCAACGTCTTCCGGGATCGGGTCAACAGCCGGATCAATCCCCAGCTCGGCAATCGCCGCATCATAAAGCGCCTTCTGTTCGTTCCACGTCGCCAGATCATCGTCGTAGGTTTCAAAGGCATCCTTGGCGGCCAGATACTCATCCACCGAAGGATAGGCCCCGCCCAGCGCATCGGCCAAGTCGGTGTTATAGCTTGCCCATTCCTCTGCACGGTCCAGAACGTCCTGCACATCCAGATCGCCCGCCTGCGCATCGGCCAGCGCCAGCCCGGCCACAGCACCCACCGGACCATTCGTGTTACCGTTGCGGATATGCGCCAGCACCGCGTTGATATTGGCGTTCATTGCCCCGTTCATGTTGCCCAGATCGCGCGCGGCAAAGGTCACGGCCTGATCTTCCTCAACACTCGCGGCCTTCGGTTGCGCGGCAGCGGGTTTTGTCCGGGCTGCGGTTTGCCCGCTCGCCTTGCCTCCAGCCTTATCTCCACCCGTGGATTTGCTGTTGCCGGAGGATTTCTCGCCGCCGTTGCCACCACCGTTGCCACCACCACCACCGTTTCCGCCACCGTTTCCGCCGCCACCGCCACCATTGCCGCCGCCGTTTCCTCCGCCATTGCCGCCTCCATTGCCATTATTGGCAAAGGCCGCATCGGCACCAAAGGGGCCAAACGTCGGCACGGCCGGGCTCAACATCAACGTAGCAACACCAAGAACTGCAACTACCTTCTTGGGATGGAACATGGTCAATTCCTCGCTTATGAGAGTTCGGCAGAAAGGCTGAAGCCCTTCACATGGCATTTCTGTGGCCACATTAAGGAATATGAATTTAATGGCCGCAATCGGACCAGGTCTGCACAAGGGGATTCCCGCCGAATGAGCGATTTCATGAAAAGCGCCCGGCTGGCGACGGAGGCCCTTCGCGAGCTGTTCCCCGAAACACCCCTGCAACGCAACGAACACCTGTCGCAGCGCTATGATGCCGATATCTGGCTGAAACGCGAAGATTTGACCCCCGTCCGCAGCTACAAGCTGCGCGGTGCCTTCACGGCCATGCGCAAGGTTCTGGACATAACGCCCGATCGCCGCAGTTTCGTCTGCGCCAGTGCGGGCAATCACGCGCAGGGCGTTGCCTTCGCCTGCCGCCATTTCAGTGTCGACGGCACGATCTTCATGCCCGTCACCACGCCCCAGCAAAAGATCGACAAGACCCGCGCCTTTGGCGGCGACAATGTCCGCATCGTTCTGACGGGCGACTATTTCGATCAGACCCTTCACGCCGCACAAACCTTCTGCACCGAAAAGCAGGCGCATTTCCTTTCGCCCTTCGATGATGCCGATGTGATCCTGGGCCAGTCCAGCGTGGGCGTCGAAATCCTTGATCAGCTTGGCCGTGCGCCCGATCTGGTGGTGCTGCCCGTCGGCGGTGGCGGTCTTTCCTCCGGCGTCACGGCCTATCTGCGCGCGATGGCACCGGAAACCGATTACCGCTTTGTCGAACCGCTCGGCGGGGCCAGCCTGCTCGCCGCCCTGCGCGATGGCACCCCGGTAAAGCTGCCGCGTGTGAACAGCTTCGTCGACGGGGCCGCTGTGGCGCGTGTCGGCGACCGCACCTTCGCGCATCTCAACTGGGTGCCTGTCGAAGACGTCCTTCTCGCCCCGGAAGACCGCATCTGTGTGACGATGCTGGAAATGCTCAATGTCGAAGGCATCGTTCTTGAACCAGCGGGGGCGCTGTCCGTGGATGTGCTGCCGGAACTTGCCGACGAAATTCGCGGCAAGGTGGTGGTCTGCGTCACCTCCGGTGGGAACTTCGATTTCGAACGCCTGCCCGAGGTAAAGGAACGGGCCCAGCGGTATTCGGGGGTGAAGAAGTACTTCATCCTGCGCATGCCCCAACGCCCGGGTGCCCTGCGCGAATTTCTCGGGATGCTCGGCCCAGATGACGACATCGCCCGTTTTGAATACCTCAAGAAATCCGCCCGCAACTTCGGCTCTGTCCTCATCGGGATCGAAACGAAGCGCCCCGAGAGCTTTCGCGAGCTTTTCGCCAAGCTGGACGATGCCGCCTTCACCTATCGCGACATCACCAATGATGACGTGTTGGCCGAATTCCTGATCTAGGCCGCCCGAAACGCCGCACGGCTGCGTTCCCAGACGTCCTGCAGTGTTGCGGGATGCACGGTTGCGCCCGTCTCGGACTGGCGGCACAGATCGGCCAGATCATCAAAGCCCAGCGTCAGCGCGCTGCCCTTCAGGAAATGCAGGTCCGCTTCTGACAGCCCGCCCTGCCGTTGTGTGCCAAGCCGCGCCACCACCTCTTCGCTCTCGCGCAGGAACAGATCGACCACCTCATCAAACCCGTCCTCGCCAATCTCGCCCCGCAGGGCAGCCAGACGATCCCTGTTTACCAGCATTGCTTCACCCACATGCAGACAACCCACCCTGCGCAGCCTTGCCTTGCCATCGTCAACCAAAGGTAAATCCGCCCCATATCAATACCTCGAATTTGCAGCTTTGACCGCCTGTTAAGCTTTCGGGGCTAGGCTAAGGCCGTGGGAAAAGGGGTTCGTTGCGGGTGCAGGGCTCGTTTGGAAATTCGGTCGGTCCAAGGCGCGTCCTTGTCACCGATGACAGCGCGGCACAGCGGCAGATGCTGGCGATGCAACTGTCCCGTTGGGGCTATGATGTGGCACAGGCCGCGTCGGGCCAGCAGGCGCTGGCGCTTGCGCAAGAAGGGCGCTTCGACATCGTCCTCAGCGATTGGGTCATGCCCGGCATGTCGGGGCCAGAGTTCTGCCGCGCCTTCCGGGCGTTGCGGCGCGATTCATACAGCTACTTCGTCCTCATCAGCGCGAAATCCGGCACCGCCGCCGTGGCCGATGGCCTTGAAAGCGGGGCGGATGATTTCCTGACCAAACCGATCGACCCTGCCGAACTTCAGGCCCGCCTGAATGCGGGCGAACGCATCCTGCAGATGCAGAAAGAACTGCAGCAGCGCAATCGGGATCTGGAACGTCTCTATAGCGCGGTTCAGCGCGATCTGGCCGAAGCGCGGCGTCTGCAACTGTCGCTGATCCCCGAAACCGTTGTCCCGATGAAAGGGGCCGAGGCTGTTTTCCTGATGCAGCCTTCCGGCCATCTCGGCGGCGATCTGGTCGGCTGGTTTCCCCTCGAACAGGGTAGAATCGCCCTGTTCTCGATCGATGTCTCCGGTCACGGGGTGGCTTCCGCCCTCATGGCCGCGCGGCTTGCGGCACTTTTGTCCGGGCGGTCGCGCGATCAGAACGTCGCGTTCCTCGACGGTCGCCCCCTCCCGCCCGAGGCTGTGGTCGAACGGCTCAACCGCCTGCTCTGCGCCGATCAGCAGGGCGATCTCTATCTGACCATGATCTACGCTGATATCAGCCTGTCCGATGGCACCGTCCGGTTGGTGCAGGCCGGTCATCCGCACCCGCTGCACCTGTCGTGCCATCACGCGCCGGTCTGGATCGGCGATGGCGGCTTTCCGGTTGGCATGGTGCCTGGTGCCACCTACCCGCCCGTCACCCTGCGCCTGCAACCCGGTGACCGGCTCGCCATTCCGTCAGACGGCATAACCGAATGTCCCGGCCCTGCTGGCGATCTTGCCAATGATGGGCTTGCCGATATCCTGCACCGCGCCCGCGTCCTGCGCGGCCATGCCCTGCATGATGCCCTGCGCGCCGGTCTGGCCGATCATGCCGGAACGAACGATTTCCCCGACGATGTCTCGGCCGTGATCTTCGATTATCACGGCCCGCAGGTCACCGCGTGATCCCTACCGCGCGTGCCAGCATCGCCCGGTCGCCCGGATTGCCCAGCACCTCCAGCCCCGCCTCAACAGACATCCACACCGCCTGATGCCCCGCCTCGGATGGCGGGCCAAGCCGCCGCACAGGCCGCGCCAGATAGACGGTGCAAAGCTTTTCCGCCCACAGATCATATTCCGGCATATAGGTGAACCGCCGGAACGCCCCCAGCCGCCGATCCAGCGCGATGCGCCATCCCGTTTCCTCGAACACCTCGCGGTGCAGGGCGGCAATCGGATGCTCGCCCTTGTCGATCCCGCCGCCCGGAAGCTGATACTCCGGCACCGGCTCTGCCTGATGCGTCGCCAGCAGGTGATCCCCGTCCAGCAGGATGGCATAGACCCCCGGCCTGCGTCGGTAGTGTTGACCTTGCTGCAAAGGGTCCCCATATCGACGGATCATCTGTTTTGCCCCACAGTTGCTCATCGCATAATGCCGCGCTATTCGGGGCGGGCACAATCAGGAAACCCAATGACCATCGGCTCTCAACTCGCCTGGGACGATACCGTCCTGCCTTTTCAGCTGGATCGCTCCGATATCCGCGGCCGCGTGGCGCGGCTTGATGGCGTATTGGATCAGGTTCTGGGTCAGCACGACTATCCCCCCCAGATAGAGGCGCTAGTGGCAGAGGCCGCCCTGCTGACTGCCCTCATCGGGCAGGCCATCAAGCTGCGCTGGAAACTGTCGCTGCAGGTCCGTGGCAAAGGCCCCGCCCGCCTGATCGCCACCGATTATTACGGCCCCAGCGAAGATGGCCAAAGCGCCCGCATCCGTGCCTATGCCAGCTTCGACAAGGATCGTCTTGATCCCGATGCCGACCCCTTCAGCCAGATTGGCGAAGGCTATCTCGCCGTGCTGATCGATCAGGGCGAAGGCAACGTCCCCTATTCCGGCATCACCCCCATCGCGGGTGGTTCGCTGTCGTCCTGTGCGGAAACCTATTTCGCGCAATCCGAGCAGTTGCCCACCCGTTTCGCCGTCACCTTCGGCAAAAGCCAGACGCCCGGTCAGCCGCTGCATTGGCGCGCGGGCGGCGTGATGCTGCAACACATGCCAAAGGCATCGCCCTTTGTCGCCAATGCCGGTGCCACCGGCGAAGGTGGCCTGCTCACCCATGCCGATATCCTGTCGGGGGAAGAGGGCGAAAACTGGAACCGCGTGAACTTCCTCCTCGACACGGTCGAGGAAATGGAACTGATCGGCCCCACGGTGCAGCCCACCGATCTTCTGGTCCGCCTGTTCCACGAAGAAGAACCCCGCGTTTTCGATGCCCAGCCGGTCCGGTTCGGCTGCTCCTGTTCGGAAGAAAAGGTCCGCAACTCGCTATCCATCTATTCCGCCAAGGACATCGCCTATATGACCACCCCCGAAGGTCTGGTCACCGCGGATTGCCAATTCTGCAGCGCACATTACGAACTCGATCCGGCGACAGTCGGGTTCGAGGCGACAAAGTCCCCGGATGCATGACACTGAGGAAAAGCTGCGCAAGGCCCTCAACCGCCCTGCGCGGCCCTCGTCAGATTTTGACCTGAACCCCGCAATCACCCTGCCACCCGGCCGCGTTCTGCGCCCGGCGGCCGTGCTGGTGGCGGTCTGGCTTTATCCGGAAACCCCGCGCCTTATTCTTACAAAACGGGCCTCGCATCTGAAACACCATCCCGGCCAGATCGCCCTGCCGGGCGGCAAGGTGGATCAGGGTGATGATGGCGTCATCGCCACCGCCCTGCGAGAAAGCCGCGAAGAGGTGGGTCTTCCCTCCGATCTCGTCGAAATCGCAGGAACCCTGCCGCCGCATGAAACCGTGACGGGCTTCATGGTCACCCCGGTTCTGGGCTTCGTGCGTGCGCCCTTCACCCCCATCCCCGAAGCGGGCGAGGTGGAAGAGGTCTTCACCGTTCCGCTGCACCACGTGCTGAACCCGGAAAACTTCGGCATCGAACGCCGCCGCTGGCGCAGCGAATGGCGGCGCTACTATGCCGTGCCCTATGGCCCCTATTACATCTGGGGCGCCACCGCCCGCATCCTGCGCGGGCTGGCCGACAGGGTACAGCCATGATCCTTTCCGGCGACTGGCTGCAAGATCCGGCCACACAGGCAGTTTGCGACGCACTGACATCGGGCGGGCATCAAGCCTTGTTCGTAGGCGGCTGTGTCCGCAATTCCTTGCTCGGCATGCCCATCGGCGATGTCGACATCGCCACCGACGCCACCCCCGACAGGGTGGCGGCCCTTGCCCGCATGGCGGGACTCAAGGCCGTACCCACGGGCATCGATCACGGCACTGTCACCCTTGTCGCTCAGCGCCAACCGTTCGAAGTAACAACCTTCCGCCGCGACGTCGCCACTGATGGCCGCCATGCCACGGTCGTCTTCTCCTCGCGGATCGAGGAAGACGCCGCCCGCCGCGATTTCACGATGAACGCGCTTTACGCCCGGCCTGACGGAACGCTCGTTGATCCGCTGAATGGATTGCCCGATCTACGCGCCCGCCTTCTGCGCTTTGTCGGCGATCCCGCAGCACGTATCCGCGAGGATTACCTGCGAATCCTGCGGTTTTTCCGTTTCCACGCCTGGTATGGCGACCCCGCGAACGGGATCGATGCCGAAGGCTTGGCCGCCTGCGCCGCCGGGATTGATGGCCTTGCGGCGCTTTCCCGCGAACGTGTGGGTGCGGAAATGCGCAAACTGCTGTCTGCACCAAACCCCGCGCCATCCGTGGCCAGCATGGCGCAATCCGGCGTTCTGTCAGCGCTGCTTCCCGGCACCGATCCCCGCGCCCTTGCGCCCCTCATCCATCTGGAACAGGGCATCCCGCCGCGCTGGTTGCGCCGTCTGGCGGTTCTGGGCGGCGCAGACCTGACCAATGCCCTGCGCCTGTCCCGGGCTGAGGCGCGCGATCTTGCCCGCCTGCACGATGCAACAGGCTCCATGCTGACCCCCGCCGTTCTTGGCCAGAAACTCGGTGCCGATCTCGCCACCGATGCGATGCTGTTGCGCGCCGCCATGCTGGAACAACCCCTGCCGCAAGACTGGCAGTCCGAGGTGGCGCGTGGCGCGCAAACCCGCTTTCCCATCACCGCTGCCGATCTGCCCAATCTTGTCGGTCCCCTGCTGGGGCAGGAACTCAAACGGCTGGAACGCGCATGGCTCGCCTCTGACCTGCGGCTGACAAAGGCCGACCTTCTGCGCTGACGGTTTCCCTTTCCGGCGTTCAGGGCTATATGTTCGGCCCACACGCAAGAGGCTTGCCCGTGTTTCGATTTTTCGAAAGCCTCGTTGACCCATATGGTCCTTACGAGCAAACCGATACGCCGCCCCGGCGGCTCTGGCCATTTCTGAAAGACTATATCCGCCCCTTCCGGATGGTCTTCTCGATCACGGCTGCCTTGTCGGTGATCAGCGCTTTCGCCGATGTTGCCCTGATCTGGTATGTCGGGCGGCTGGTCGATCTGCTGGCCAATAATGGCCCGGAACAGGCCTGGGCGCTCTACGGCACCGAAATCATTCTGGTCGCGCTGACCATCCTGATCCTGCGCCCGCTTCTGCTGGTCGCCAGTGTCGCGCTGCTGCACAACGCGATCCTGCCCAATTTCGGCACCATGATCCGCTGGCGGGCGCATGCCCATGTGATCCGCCAACCGGTGGGCTGGTTCGAATCCGATTTCGCCGGCCGCATCGCCAACCGCATCATGCAGACACCGCTTGCCGCAGGCGATGCCGTTTTCCAGACATTCGATGCCGTGGCCTTTGCCTCTGTCACCGTGGTCGGCGCGGGCATCCTGCTGGCTGACGCTGACCCTCGCCTTCTGCTGCCGCTGCTGGTCTGGCTGGTGCTCTATACCGTTCTGGTGCGCTGGACGATCCGTCACGCAGGGCCCGCCTCCAAGGCCAGCTCCGACGCGCGTTCCGCCGTCACGGGCCGGATCGTGGATGCCTATACCAACATTCATTCCGTGAAACTGTTCGCCCATGACACCCGCGAACTGGATTACGCCCGCGAATCCATCGAAGCGTCACGGCAAGCCTTTCTGATCGAACGCCGCATCATCACCAAGATGGACCTGGCCCTTACCGTTCTGAACGGGTTCCTGATCGTGGCCATCACTGGCTGGGCAATCCTCTTGTGGTACAACGGTCAGACGACACTTGGCACCGTCGCTGCCGCGACCGCGCTTGTTCTGCGGCTCAACAACATGACCTACTGGATCATGTGGGCCTTTTCCTCGCTGGTGCAGTCGCTGGGCGTAGTGCAGGAAGGGATGGAAACCATCGCCCAACCCATCACTCTGGTCGATGTTCCGGGTGCAAAACCGCTTGATTTCCGCGCAGGCCAGATCGACATTCAGGGCATCAGCCACCATTACGGGCGCGGCTCTGGCGGGTTGCAGGATCTGTCCCTGTCCATCCGCCCCGGCGAAAAGATCGGCGTCGTGGGTCGCTCTGGCGCGGGAAAATCCACGCTCGTGAAGCTGATGTTGCGCTTCTATGATACCGAATCCGGCCGCATCCTGATCGACGATCAGGACATCGCCGCTGTCACCCAGGCCTCCCTTCGCCAACAGATCGGCATGGTGCAACAGGACAGCTCCCTCCTCCACCGCTCCGTGCGCGACAACATTCTCTACGGCCGCCCCGACGCCACCGAAGATGCGATGATCGCCGCCGCCCGTCGGGCCGAAGCGCATGATTTCATCCTCACGCTCGAAGATCCGCAGGGTCGCCGTGGCTATGATGCCCATGTCGGCGAACGCGGCGTGAAACTGTCGGGCGGCCAGCGTCAGCGCGTGGCCCTTGCCCGCGTCATCCTCAAGGATGCGCCGATCCTGATCCTCGATGAGGCGACATCGGCTCTGGATTCAGAGGCCGAGGCCGCGATCCAGGACGCGCTTTATGGCGTCATGCAGGGCAAGACCGTCATCGCCATCGCGCACCGCCTGTCCACCATCGCCGCGATGGACAGGATCGTGGTGCTGGAGGACGGCCATATCGCCGAACAGGGCACCCATGCCGCGCTTCTGGCACAGAACGGGCTATATGCCCGTTTCTGGGCGCGCCAATCGGGCGGCTTTATCGGGTTGGAAGAAGAGGCTGCCGAATGAACCTTGCCCGCACCCTTGGCGGCATGATCGATGCCTTCCGCCCCGCCGATGGCCCGCCCCCGCGCAGCCTCGGCGCCTTCATGAACTGGTCCCTGCGCGGGTCTTGGCCCATGCTCATCATCGCGGGCATCCTGTCCTCGCTCGCCGGGGTCACCGAAGTTGTCTCCGCCCTCATCCTCGGCTGGGTGATCGATGCCGCTATCGGCTCTGGCCCGGATCGGTTCTTCGCCGACCACTGGCAACTGATCACCGTTTTCATCCTGTTCTACATGGTCCTGCGCCCCATCGCCTTTGGCGTCTCATCTGCGTCGAACTCCATCATCGTCGGCCCCAATGTTCTGCCGCTGGTGCTGTCGCGCCTGCACCGCTGGACGCTGGGTCAGGCCGTCACCTTCTTTGACAACGATTTCGCAGGCCGCATCGCCACCAAACAGATGCAGGCCGCCCGCGCCGTCACCGATGTCGCGACCGAGGTGATCAACACCGTCTGCTTCGCCCTCGCCTCCGTTATCGGCTCGGTCGTGTTCCTGCTGGTGATCGACTATCGCATCGCCATCGCCCTTGCCGTCTGGCTGGTGGCCTATGTGATGCTGATCCGCTTCTTCATGCCCCGCGTGCGCGTCAACTCCGCCGCCCGCGCCTCGGCCCGGGCGATGGTGTCGGGGCAGGTTGTCGACACAATCACCAACATCAAGACGGTCAAGCTCTTCGCCCATGCCGCGTTCGAGGATCGCGTCGCGCTCAAATCGATGGAAGTGTTCCGTGACCGCTCGCTTGAATTCGGCGTCATCTCCACCTGGTTCCGCCTGTCGCTCATGACGATTGCCGGCATCCTGCCCGTCCTGCTGATCGGCGGCGCGGTGTTGCTCTGGATGCAGGGCCTCTCCACCGCCGGTGACATCGCGGCCTCCGGTGCCATCGCCATGCGCATCGCGCAAATGTCGGGCTGGGTCAGCTTCACCCTCATGTCGATCTACACCTCGGTGGGCGAGGTGGAGGATGGCATGAAAACCCTCGCCGTGCCCCACGCCCTTGCCGATGCCCCCGACGCGCGCGATCTTCCGCCGATCCGGGGCGAGATTCGCTTTGACCACGCCACCTTTGCCTATGGTCGCGAACGGGGCGGGGTGAATGACATCGATCTGTCCATCCGCGCGGGCGAAAAACTGGGTATCGTGGGTGCGTCGGGCGCAGGCAAATCCTCGCTCGTTTCGCTGCTTTTGCGGCTCTATGACACCGAAAATGGCCGGGTTCTGGTGGATGGGCAGGATGTCCGCACCGTCACACAGGAATCCCTGCGCAGCCAGATCGGCATGGTCACGCAGGAAACCGCGATGTTCAACCGCTCGGCCCGTGACAACATCGCCTATGGCAAGCCGGGCGCAACGGATGACGAAATCATCGCCGCCGCCCGCGCGGCCGAGGCGCATGATTTCATCATCAACATGATCGATCACAATGGCCGCAAAGGCTATGACGCCTTCCTTGGCGAACGTGGCGTGAAACTTTCGGGCGGCCAGCGCCAGCGCATCGCCCTCGCCCGCGCCTTCCTCAAGGATGCCCCCATCCTTGTGCTGGATGAGGCAACCTCTGCCCTGGATTCCGAAGTCGAGGCCAACATTCAGGAAGCTCTCGGCCGTGTCATGCAGGGCAAGACCGTGCTGGCCATCGCACACCGCCTGTCCACCATTTCCGCCATGGACCGCATCGTCGTGCTGGACACGGGCCGCATTGTCGAAGAAGGCACCCATGACCAACTGCTCGCCAAGGGCGGGCTGTATTCGCGCTACTGGAACCGTCAATCCGGCGGTTTCATCGGCACCGATGAAAAGGAAGCGGCTGAGTGAACCTGTTGATCGAACGGCTGGGCCATCATGGCGACGGCATCGCCAAAGGCCCCGATGGCCCGATCTATGTCTCGCAGGCCCTGCCGGGTGAAGAGGTAGAGGGAACGCTGAACGGCGATCACCTGACAGATGCCCGCATCGTGACCCCGTCACCAGACCGCAAGAAACCGCCATGCAGCCACGCCCGCACCTGTGGCGGCTGCCTGCTGCAGCATGCCTCCGATCCCTTTGTCGAAAACTGGAAACAGGGCATCGTGCGCGGAGCATTGTCGGCGCAGGGGCTGGACGCGCCCTTCCGCCCCACGCTCACCTCACCCCCGCGCTCCCGCCGCCGCGCCACCCTTGCCGCGCGCAAGACAAAGGGTGGTGCCCTGCTTGGCTTTCACGCCCGCGGCTCAGATCTCATCATCCCCGTCCCCAACTGCCAACTCCTCCACCCCGACATCATCGCCACCTTCCCGGTACTAGAGGCGATCACCCGTCTTGGCGGTTCCCGCACCGTCGAACTGGCGCTGACCGTCACGCGCAGCCTTGCCGGTCCCGATATCTCCGTCACCGGGGGCAAACCGATCGAGTCCAACCTTCAACTTGAACTCGCCCGCCTTGCCGAACAGCACGGCCTCTCCCGCCTTACCTGGAATGGCGAAACCGTCGCCCTGCGCACCGCGCCCATGCAGCGTTTCGGCAAGGCCCTTGTCGCCCCGCCCCCCGCCGCCTTCCTGCAAGCCACCGAACAGGGCGAAGCCGCCCTTCTCGCCGCCGTGACCGATGCCATCGGCCCCGCCCGCCGCATTGCCGATCTTTTCGCAGGCTGCGGCACCTTTGCCCTGCCTCTGGCCGAACAGGCTGAGGTGCACGCCGTCGAAGGCGACGCCACGATGACAGCCGCGCTCGAAAAGGCGTGGCGCAATACCGCAGGGCTCAAGAAGATCGTCACCGAAACCCGTGATCTGTTCCGCCACCCGCTGGAACCCGATGAATTCAAAGGCATCGACGCCGTGGTGATCGATCCGCCCCGCGCCGGGGCCGAAGCACAATTCGCCACCCTGTCGCGCAGCAAGGTGCCCGTGATTTCCGCCGTCTCCTGCAACCCCGCCACCTTCGCCCGCGACGCGCGGATGCTGGTGCAGGCTGGGTGGACGCTGGATTGGGTGCAGGTCGTGGATCAGTTCCGCTGGTCATCCCATGTCGAACTTGCCGCAAGATTCAGCAGATGACACAGCCGTGAGCGGCCCCACCGAACGGCTGCCTAGTCAGACCTCGGAAATTGCTCTAAACGCTTTGAAAAAATAGCGTCAAGAAACGGCAAGGCGGGCAGTGGCATGCGATTTTTCCGGGTTTTTCTGATCCTCGTTCTGGCGGTGGGCCTGTCGGCCTGCGGCCCCAAAAGCAAATTCCTCAAATATCGCGGGCCAGAGGTCACCTCGGTTCAGGTCCACAAGGCCGACCGCAAGATGTATCTGCTGCACAACGGCCGGGTGCTGGAATCCTATGATATTGCGCTGGGCTTTGCCCCCAACGGGCACAAGCAGTTTGAAGGCGATGGCAAGACGCCCGAAGGCACCTATTACATCACCCACAAAAACCCGCGCTCGCGCTTTCATCTGTCGCTGGGGATTTCCTACCCCAACGTGGCCGATGTCGATTTTGCCGAAGCACAGGAAAAATCGCCGGGGGGTGACATCTTCATCCACGGCGGCCCGCTCGGCCCCATCGCGCGGCGCGATTGGACCGAGGGCTGCATCGCGGTGTCCAACAAGGAAATGGAACAGATCTACTCCATGGTGGAACCCGGCACCGTCATCCACATCATGCCGTGACCTGCAGATGAAAAAGGGGGCCATCTGGCCCCCATTTCCGTATTCCGGTCCGATATTCATGCCCAGTCAGGCAAAGCCTGAACTCCCCATGACCAGCGTCCACCAGATCTTGCCGTTCTGTTCCTGAAACCAGGCGAATCCCAGATCAGTCGCCGCCGGTTCCAGAACCACACTGCGCATGTCAGGCGCCTGCATCCATGTGGCCAGCGTTTCCAATTCCGTCTCGAACGTCTCGGAAATCAACTCGCCCGTCAGCTTGCCGGTGTACCCCACACGCCGCACCCGCTCCAACGGCGAAGACCCGTCCGATCCGAAATGCCAAGGCCGGTTCTGCACCGACATATCCCGCGCATGGGTCGCCGCCGCCGCGTTCAACTGCGCGTTCAGCGTCAGCGGCCGCAGCCCTCGCGCCGACCGCAGCGCATTGACGGAATCCAGCAACCTGAACTCGATCGTCCCCGCACCCTGTGCCGCCGTGTTATAAACCTGCGGCAACGGCCTGCCATCCGGCCCCAGTTTCGGCCCGGCCCCCATCGTCGACCCGCAGGCCGCCAAAAGGGCCGACGCCCCGCCCAACATCAGCATCACACGTCTGTTCATTCGTCCCGTTCGCCCCCGTCGCGCCAAGGCGCCTGCTCTTTGTTCTGCTCTCTATCGAAACCGTCCCGCCAATTCAAACGCAACCCTCCAGTTGATCACAGAGTTGCGCGCCTTCGCCGATTAACGTGTCTTTGATTTGCTGAACGGCCGAAAAATCGCTATCTGCCAAACAAAAGGTGCCGTCGCGGCGTGAAAACCTGAAGGGGCAAGCAGAAGATGACCAACGACAAGACATTCCACCTGAACCGCCGCAACTTCGTGGCCGGCACCGCCGCGGCGCTGGGTGCCGCTGCTGCGATGCCCGCTTTCGGCATGGAAGGCTCCACCGAAATCCTTCCCGGCGCGTCCAGTTCCGTCCGCAACAACGCCTCCAGCTTCCGGATGCTGGATTGGCAGGGCTATTTCGACAACACCCGCAACGGCGCGGTCCTTGTCGACCTCACCTCGCGTGCCTTGCATTTCTGGTCGGAAGACCAATCAATCTACAAGCTTTACCCCACCTCCGTTCCGCTGTCCGAAGACCTCACCCGTCGTGGCCGCACCGAAGTGGTCCAAAAGGTCGTGGCTCCGTCCTGGCGCCCGACACCGGCGATGAAGGAAAGAAACCCCGAATGGCCGGATGTCGTCGAGGGCGGTTCGCCGGACAATCCGCTCGGAACCCATGCGCTTTACCTGTCCTGGACCTATTATCGCATCCACGGCACCCATGACACGCGCAAGATCGGCCGCCGCTCCTCGAACGGCTGTGTCGGGCTCTACAATGAACACATCCAGGAATTGTTCGCCCTCACAAAAGTAGGCACTCAGGTGTTGCTAATTTGACGAAATGCGCCCCAACGGCGCGTTTTGCCCTAGCAGCAAGTTGCAATCCTCAAGAGTTGCTGCTTAACAGAAGCCACGAGGTATATCTTGGGTGCATGCCGTCGCCTCTGCAACATTCGGCGTCATGCGATAACTGGAGGTTAATTATGAAGAAACTTGCGCTCGCTGCCGCTCTGACGGTTGCCGCCTCGACCGCCTTCGCTGGTGGCATGGCAGAACCGGTCATGGAACCGGAAGTTGTTGAAGCGAACACGTCGTCGTCCGCTGGCGGCATCATTGTTCCGCTGCTGCTCCTGCTGGTCATCGCGGCTGCTGCCTCGAACTGATCTCTGGATCACGAAACAGGAAAGGGTCGGTGGTTCATCCACCGACCCTTTTCGTTTGTCCTGAACCTGTCTCATCCGCGCCGATAGGCCGGGCCGCGCCTCAGCGCACCCAGCCCGTCAGATTTTCCTCGATCACGGCCACCAGCGCGTCGATATGCGCATCATCATCGTTCAGACAGGGGATATAGGTAAACTCCTCCCCACCCGCATGTTCGAACGCTTCGCGAATCTCGCCGTTGATCTCTTCCAGCGTTTCGATGCAATCGGCCGAAAACGCCGGCGCGATCACCGCGATCCGCTTTTTCCCCTGCTTGGCCAGTTCGGCCACATGTTCCACCGTATAGGGCTTCAGCCATTCCTCCGGCCCGAACACCGATTGGAACGTCGTGTCGATCGATCCCTTCTCCCAACCCAGCCGCTCCCGCACCAGGCGCGACGTCTTGGCGCACTGGCAATGATAGGGATCACCTTCCATCAGATACCGCTTCGGCATCCCGTGATAGGACGCCACCAGAACATCGGGCTTGTGCTCCAGCGCCGCATAGGCCTTTTCCACCGATTGCGCCAAGGCCTCGATATAGGCGGGATGCTCGAAATACTCTGGCACCGTCCGCACCGAAGGCTGCCGCTTTTCCTTCATCAGCGCGCGGAAGAACTGGTCATTCGCGGTGGCCGACGTGGCGCCCGCATAATGCGGATACAGCGGGAAGAACAAGATCTTCTCGCACCCCGCCTCCACCATCGCGCGCACCTTGGACTCGGTCGATGGGTTGCCATAGCGCATGCAGAAATCCACCATGATCCCGTCGCCATGCTTGGCCGCCATGCTTTCGGCGATCTTGCGCGTCTGATCCTTGGTGATCGTCAGCAGCGGGCTTTCGTTGCGATCATGGTTCCAGATCAGCTTGTAATTGGCACCCGATGAAAACGGCCGCTTGGACAGGATCACCAATTGCAGCAGCGGCTGCCAGATCCATGCAGAATAGTCGACCACGCGCTTGTCTGACAGGAACTCGTTCAAATAGCGCCGCATCGACCAATAATCGTAATTGTCCGGCGTCCCCAGATTGGCCACCAGAACCCCGATCTTGGCCCGCCGCACCGGCGGATGGTCAGCAGGCGCATGGGAAAGGCGGCCCTGTCCCGGGGCGATCATGGGTTGGCTCGCGTCCCCATGGGCAACACCCGTGTTCAGAGCCTTGGCATCCAGCATCGCGGTTTTCCTTGAATTTCTGTTCCCAGCGCCGGGACATATAGGCTTATACGCCCCGGTCAACCGTTCGGTTCAGTATCCGGCAGCGGCATCTCGCGCGTTGCCAGCGCATCGGCAAGGCTCTGCACCGCCGAACCGGGGCGCAGCGGCTTTTGCTGGCTTTCATGCGGGGCCCAGCCTGTCAGCCCGATGATCTCGAAGGTCGCGGTCAATCGCCCGTCCGGAAGGCTGTGATGTGCCGCATACAACTCTGCCGCGCGGGCAAAAACCGCCCGCCCCGTTGGCCGCCGCAACCGCGCCGCCAGCGCGTTGCCCTCGCCCATCGCACGCAGATCGCGCAGCAACCGCCCGAAATCGACGTAGGTTACCGTTTTCGTGAAACTGTCCGCCACGGGCAGCGCAAACCCTGCCCGTTGCAGCAGCCCGCCCAGATCACGGATCTCGGCCATCGGCAAAATGCGGGGCGACAGGCCGCCCGTCACCTCGGCCTCGGCCTGCGCCAGACAGGCCCGCAATTCCGCCAATGTCTGCCCGCCAAACAGGAACCCAAGGAACAGCCCATCCGGCCGCAGCGCCCTGCGGCACTGCACCAGCTGCCCCACCGGATCATTCGCCCAATGCAGTGCCAGCGCATGAATCACCAGATCGTGACCCCCCGCCTGCAGGTCCAGCACCTCGTCATCCGGCACCCGCTTCGCGCCTGCCATCGACCAGACATCCGAAAAAGGCGTGATCAGAGCCACATCCGTAAACGCCTTGTTAACCTCGGCGAGTCTCTCCTGCACCTCAAGCGCCACCTCGTCATGCAGGAACAGCGCAGCCCGCTCGGCACGGGCGCGGTTCCTTTGCAGTGCGATGCGGTCGGTCAAAAGGGGCGGTGTCTGCATGGCGCGGAACATGGGCAAGCGGGGATGGGAATGCAAGCACTGCTCCGGCTGATCTACCCGTCGCAATGCCTGTCCTGCGGCGCGCAGGTGGACAGCGATTTCGCGCTCTGCCCAACCTGCTGGCGCGACACGCCCTTCACCGCCGGGCTGGTCTGTGATGGCTGCGGCACGCCGTTACCGGGCGAAGAGGCGGGCGTCGTTCACTGCGACGATTGCCTTACCATCGCACGCCCCTGGGATCAGGGGCGTGCGGCGCTGCTCTACCGCGACAATGGCCGCAAATTCGTGCTGGCGCTCAAACATGGCGATCGGGGCGATCTCGCCACCCCCGCCGCGCGCTGGATGCACCGCGCCGCTGCGCCCATCCTGCGCCCCGGCATGATCGTGGCCCCTGTCCCGCTGCACTGGCTTCGCCTCCTGCGCCGCCGCTACAATCAATCCGCCCTCATCTCTGCCGCCTTCGCCCGGCTTGCGTCACTTGACCACATCCCCGATCTGCTGATCCGCGCCCGCCGCACCCCCACCCAGGATGGCCGCGACCGCGACGGCCGCTTTCGCAACGTCACCGGCGCGATTCGCCCCCATCCCCGCCACAAGGCGCAGCTTCAGGGGCGCGACATTCTTCTGATCGATGACGTAATGACCAGCGGTGCCACTCTTGCCGCCTGCGCAGATGCCTGCCTTGCCGCAGGTGCAACGCGGGTATCCGTCTGTGTGCTGGCCCGCGTTGCGAAGGATGCTTAAATCCCTATAGTTCGGCCCAACACCGCCAAGGATGCATCCCGTGAAACCTGTCGAGATTTACACCACCCCCACCTGCCCCTATTGCCACGCCGCCAAACGGCTGCTCACCAAGAAGGGCGTCGCCTATACGGAGATCGACGTCAGCCGCGACCCGGCCCTGCGCAGCAAGATGACAGCCCGCGCCGGGGGCAGCCACACCGTGCCGCAAATCTTCATCGGCGGCACCCATGTCGGCGGCTGCGATGACATCCACGCCCTCGACCATGCCGGCAAACTCGATCCGATGCTGGCCTGATGCGCGCAGGTCTGGTCCAACTTACCGTTTCTGACGATCCGGCTGAAAATCTGCCGGAAACCGTGGCACTTGTCCGTGCCGCAGCTGCGGGTGGCGCGGGCTTTGTCCTCACGCCGGAATGTACCAACGCGCTGTCCTCCAACCGCACCCGCCAGCGCGCGCTTTTCCATCCCGAAGCGACCGACCCCACCCTCGCCGCCCTACGGGATGAGGCGGCCCGGGCGGGCATCTGGCTGCTGATCGGCTCGCTCGGCCTGCTCACGCAGGATGCCGACGGCCGTTTCGCCAACCGTTCCTTCCTGATCGGCCCCGATGGCACCATCGCCGCCCGCTATGACAAGATCCACATGTTCGATGTGAACGTCTCGGAAACCGAGGTGTACCGCGAATCCTCCGGCTATCGCCCCGGCACGCGGGCCGTTCTGACCGACACGCCCTTTGGCCGCATCGGCATGACGGTCTGCTACGATATCCGCTTCCCCCATCTCTACCGCCGCCTCGCCAAGGCGGGGGCCGAAATCCTCACCGTTCCCGCCGCCTTCAATCACATCACCGGCGCCGCGCATTGGGAAACCCTGCTCCGCGCCCGCGCGATCGAAACCGGCTGCTACGTCCTCGCCCCCGCCCAAACCGGCTTTCACCCGGAACAGGATGGCAAGGGCCGCCGCACCCATGGCCACAGCCTCGCCATCGCACCCTGGGGTGAAATCCTCTCGGACGCAGGCACGGAACCCGGCATCACCTTCGCCGATCTTGATCTGGCCGAGGTCGCCCGCGCCCGAGACCGCATCCCCTCGCTGTCGCATGACCGCGATTTCACAGGTCCAGACCCATGACCCCCCGCGCGACGGACGAAAAGACCGAAGACATCGCCGTCGCCCTGTTCGGCGAGCTGTTCATGACCGATCAGCTTGCCCGCAACCGCATTTCCAAAGTGCTGCCAAAGGGGATGGAACTGTCCCATTTCGGCGTGCTCAACCACCTCGCCCGCGTCAGCGATGAACGCACCCCCGCCCAGCTTGCCCGCGCCTTCCACGTCACGCGCGGCGCGATGACAAACACGCTCGCCCGGCTGGAATGGGCGGGCCACGTCCATATCCGCCCCGATTGGGATGATGCCCGCCGCAAATTCGTGGCCATCAGCCCCGCCGGACGCGCCGCCCGCGACGCCGCCGTTCAGGCCGTCGCCCCCCTGATCGCCGAAGTCGTACAGGCACTGGGCGCCGACCGCGTCCGCGCCGTGCTGCCCGTACTGCGCGAAATGCGGACTAGGCTGGAAGAAGAAGGATAGATCAAACTCATTGCTTCTGTTTGGTGTAAAAATTGCTAAGAGGTACAAAGGTGATTAAGGAACCCAAACTATTCGAAAATGCCTTCAATTGTCCATTTTGCGCCGCGTACGCGCACCAAGGTTGGTTTTCTGCAGCAGCGCGATCTGTACTTTCATCGGAGATGTCTTCGAAACAGATGCTGGATGCATATGCTTTGCAAATGGGCAAAGGAATAATGTTCTTTGAGCTCAAAGCGAGCCCAGCTACGCTAGGTCTAACCAATGTGTTCTTTGCTAGGTGCGCAAGTTGCAGCGGCGTGTCTGTCTGGGTTGGAAACGTCTTGGTTCATCCAAGGTACTTAAATTCAGTCAGCCCAAACCCTGATATGCCCGAAAGCGTGCGAGCCGATTTCGAGGAAGCAAGCAGGATTGCTCAAGCATCTCCTCGGGGAGCTGCGGCCCTGCTCCGCCTTTGCATACAGAAATTATGCATCGAACTCGGTCAGCCTGGAAAGAGCATCAATGAGGACATCGGGGCCTTGGTTCGCGTGGGTTTACCCGTCGATGTGCAGAGAGCACTGGATGTAGTGCGTGTCGTTGGCAACTCCGCCGTCCATCCGGGTCAGCTAGATGTTAGTGACGATCAAGAGATCGTAAAGTCTCTGCTTAAGCTCATAAACATAATCATAGAACGAACAATTTCTCAGAAAAGAATGCTGGATGATCTTTACAGCTCCCTTCCGCAAGGAGCGCTTAACGCGATCTCTTCTAGGGATCGTAAGGGTTCCAGCGAAAACAACTGATTTCGCTCTTCATAAAGTGAGAAAGGAGGAGCGAGCATTTGCCCCAACCGGCTTCCCCGCATACACTCCCCCCATGCCCCTCCCCAACATCCCCGTCATCCTCAAAGACCTCTGGCATCTCTCCGATGAGCGCGAGCTTGATCTCATCGCCGCAGGCATCGCCTTTTACGGCTTTCTCGCCATTTTCCCCGCTGCTGCCGCTGTCATCGCCATCTGGGGCAGCTTTGCCGACGCCACCCTCATCCGGCAGGAACTGGAACTGGCGCGCGATTATCTGCCGCCCGACGCGTGGTCGCTGATCTCGGACCAGATCGAATCCATCCTTGCCGGTCCCCCCGGCGGGCTGGGTCTGGCCACCTTCGTGTCGCTTTTTCTGGCGCTCTGGACAGCCCGCGCCTCGGCGGCCGCCCTGATCCGGGGGTTGAACGTCATCCACGGCCTGCCCAACCGCGGCGGTGTGCACCACTACTTCCGCGCGATCCTGCTGACCTTGGTCATGGTGGGCCTTGCCGTCGCCGGTCTCTTGGCCGCTGTCGTCGGGCCTCTGGCCCTGTCATTCCTGCCGCTGGGCGGCTTCGCAACCATCGCGCTCGAGGTGCTGCAGCTTTTCCTCAGCCTGATGATCGTGGTGATCGGGGTCGCGCTGATCTACCGCCTGGGCCTGAACCGGCAGGTCAACCATCGCCTGTTCACCCGTGGCATCCTCGTCGCCGTCATCATCTGGATCGCGGCCTCTCGCGGGCTGGTGCTCTATCTGGCGAATTTCGATACCTACAACCGCATCTACGGTTCTATCGGGGCCGTGGCCGCGCTGCTGGTCTGGCTGTACCTGTCTGGCTACGCCATCCTTCTGGGGGCGGCGGTAGATGCCAGCCGCGCCAAGCGGGGGCTTCGGCCCTAGTAATCCTTCTCAAAATAAATCCCCAGCCCGGTATCCCCCGCCGATCCCGCCCGCCCGCGGATCGTGACCGAATCCGTCACATCAAGGTTCAGGTTGATCTGGCTCTGCCCCTGATCATCTACCTCCACCTCGGTATAGACGTTTTCCGACAGGTATTTCCCGGCCCGCACCGTGGCCCCTCCATCGGCGCCGGTCTGCACATCCAGATCGTCCAGTCCGAACCCCTGACGCAGCCGCCCGATGATGCCCACACCGCCGCGCCCGGCCAGCGTAGCCACCGCATTGGCCAATTGCGCCGCCTGCAATACCGACAGCGTCTCAATCCCCCGCCCGAACAGCAGGCGCGACAGCACCTCTTCCTCGGGCAGTTGCGGGGTCGAAGTGAAACTCACCACCGGCTCATTCGCGGGCCCGTCGATGCGGATAAAGCTGGTGATCCCGTCACTCTCGGTCGAAGCGGAAACTGCCACCACCGGCACGAAATTCCCCTGCAAGGTCAGCGTCGCCTCGCCCAGATCCAGCCGCTTGCCCAGAATGTTCAACCGCCCCCTGATCAGGTTGAACGAACCCGAAGGCACCACCGCCGCCGTCGTCCCGCCCAGCTGCAATTGCCCGCCCAGTTCCGCATCCAGCCCCCGCCCGCGCACATAAATCTGCGATGGAGCGGATATCAGCAGGTCCATCGCAAAGGGCCGCGCGCCGCCCCCGCCCCCGCCGGATTCGCCCATCCCCAACAGCCCGGCCCGCGCCCGCGTCGCGCGCACCTCGGCCGGCTCGTTCACGTGCTGCAGATCGACAAGGTCCGATGCCCCGCCCATCCCGGTTGACGGGATCTGCACCTCGGTCGCCGACAGCACGATCTGCCCGCCAATCGCGCCACCCCCTGTCAGCGGCCCGCGTATCGTCACGTCACCATTCGCGGTGGTCTGGAACAGTTGCGGATCGCGCAGCACCGCATTGCGCAGCCCGATCCGCAGATCGGCCTCAAACGGCGCGGCCAGCCCGATGCCGCCGCCCACCTCCACGCGCCCCCCGCTCGACAAGGCCCCGCCGCCCGAAATCTGCGCCCGGCTCCCCGCCAGATCAGCGGTCAGCGCCACATCCTCAAGCGCAAAGGCCAGCCCCGGATCGGCAATCCGCCCCCCGGTCAATGCCACTCGCCCCGACAGTGACGACAGCACCAATGGACCGTTCAGCCCAAGGTCAAACCGCACCGGCCCCGAAATCAACCGCCCCGACAGAAACGCATTGGCCAGCCCCGCCTGCGCCGCGCCACTGATCGTCAGGTTCGCCGAAGCGCCATCGCCCTGCACACGCCCGGTCACCTGTGCATCAATCCCGCCCGGCCCCTGCCCGCGCAGGTTCAGATCATAGCCCTGCCCGTCATCCGCCGCCGTGCCGCTTACCGCCAGCGGCCCCGCGAAATCGGGCAAGAGCAGAGCCAGATCGGCCAACCGCGCATTCAGGTTGATCCGCCGCGCCGCGCCCTCCGCCGTGCCCTCCGCCGCCACCCGCAGCTGCGGGTTCTCCACCAGCGCGGAATTCAGCACCATCCGCCCCCCCGCCACCGACAGATCGGCCGACAGCGCGGTCTGCCCGCGCAACAACCTGTCCGTCTCGGCCTGCCCGATGCCCAAATCGCGCGCGCTGCCCTGCAGTGTCACACGCCCATCCGCCGCCGCGCCGACAAAGCGCAAATCCCCCAGAAACGCCCCGCGATACCCGCCGCCCAGCACGGACAGATCGGCAAAATCGACCGTCGCCGCCAGATCGCTCTGCGCGCTGCCCAGCGTCCCGCTTGCCTGCGCCGTCAGGCTCTGCGCCACCACGCTCAGGTCGCGCAGCACCGTCCCCGTCTCTGTCCGCGCCGCCGACACCGCGATCCGCGATGATCCCCGCAGCAACCGGTCCAACTCCGCCTGCGCCACCGCCACATCCGTGCCGATCAGGTTCGCTTCAACGTCAAACGCCCCGGTCAGCGGGCTCGCACTCCCCGCCACCTCCAGCCCCGCCGCCCCCGCCAGATTGCGCCCGGCAAGACCCGAGAACCGCGCCAGATCATCCACCCGCGCCCGCGCCACGCCCGAAACCGCCAGCGCCGCATCCAGCCCCTCGATCACCGCGCGCCCCGTCAGCCCGTAATCTTCGCCCTCCAGCACGATCCGCGGCAGGCGCAGCCCATCGCCGCCCTGCTGCCAGGACAGGATCACCTGCCCACCCAGATTTGCGCCCACGGCCTGCGCCAGCGCCGGATCATCCGGCAGCAGCCCGCTCGCGGCGAAATCCAGCGTCGCGCCAACATTCGCCACGCCATCCCGCCGCCAGATGCGCCCTGCGGCGTCCAGCGCCAGCCGATTCGCCTTCAGCCCCGCGCGATCCAGCCCGTCGATGACCACATCCCCGGTCCAGCCCTCTCCCGCCACCTTGTCATAGGCGATGTCCAGCAACACCGATTGCACCCGCGTCTGATGCTCCCCTGACAGCGGCAGCAGAACCGGCGCGCCACTGTCCAGCCCGATCCGCCCGTTCACTTCAAAGGCCAGCGGCAGCCCATCCGCGGCCAGCGTCGCGGTGCCCGAAAGATCAATCGCCTGCGCATCCATCGCAAAGGACCGCAACCGCAACACGCCCTCGGGCGACCGGTCCCCCGTTGCCTTCAGCGCAATCTGATCCCCGAAAAAGTCACGGTATTGCGGCATCCATAGCGGTGCCAGATCGCCGGTCAGATCAACGTCAAACCCCTGCGCCCCATCCTCAGACCCGGTCAACTGCACCGTTCCGGCCAACCGCTCCTGCCCATCCGTCACCAACCCGACCGATGCCGCGAAATCCGTGATCGGTGCATCCCCCTGCACCGACAGCCGCGCCGCAGGCGCACCCGGTATCCCCAGCCTTGATACCGCAATCCCGCCCGCCTCTTCCTCGGCCACCAGATCCAGCACGAATTGCCCGGTCGCATTGTCAAACGCCGCGCTCAGGTCAAGCCGCCCGGCAGGCCCGTCATCGCTGCGTTCCAGCAGCAATTCTGTCCGCCCCTCGCCATCGGCCAATTGCGCCGATGCCTCAAGCCGCGCCTCCAGCGCCTCGCCCAGCACGGCCTCGCCCAGCACGATTTTTTCTGCCGCCAACCGCCCGATGCTGATCGACACCGGCAATTCCGGCAGGGCGAAACTGCCCGCTTCCGGCGAAGGCGCGGTATCCCCCGCCTGCGGAACCCGCTCCAGCACAATCTCCCGCGCCGAAAGCTCGGTCACATCCACCACGCCGCTCAGCAGCGCCGACCGGCTCCAATCCAGCCGCACCCCTTCCAGCGTCAGCCAGATGCCGGCATCATCCGCAATCGTCAGCCGCTCGATCGTCGCCTGCGATGACAGCGCGCCGGCAAAGCCGGTAATCACGACCGACCGCCCCGCCCCGGACAGGTTATCTTCCAGCAGCGCGGTCAGGTATCCCCGGTCATCCTCCTGCGCCACGGCGGCAAGGGGCAGACAGCATATCGCAAGGGCGGGCCATATCCGCATCAGAATGCCTGCCCTAGGCCGACGTAAATCTGCACCCCATCGCCCGTGGTGCCCCCTACAGGCGCGGCCACATCCAGCCGGATCGGCCCGAACCCCGTATAATAGCGAATCCCGACACCCGCCCCCGAATGCCAATCCCCCGGCCCGCTGAAAAACTCGCCCACATCCACGCGGCCCGCATCAAAGAACCCGACCACCCCGATCCGGTCCGTCACCATGGCGCGCGCCTCAAGCTGCGTTCCGATGAAATGGGTGGCCCCGATCTTCGGCGACAACAGCCCCCGCGCCACGTTCACACCCAGCGATTGATAGGGCTGCCCCCGCACCGTGCCGCCGCCACCGCTATAGAACAGGTCATCGCGCGGTGTCGCCAGCAGGGTCGACCCCATCACCGCCCCCAGTTGGAACCGCCCCGCCAGAACAAAGCGATCCTTGGCACCAAGCCCCAGATAGCCCCGCGCATCCACCTTGGTCCGTGTGCCACTGCCCGTGGTGCCAAAGCCGAAGAATGGCTTCACCTCGGCATCCAGATAAAAGCCCGATGTCGCATTCGCCTTGTCGTTCCTGCGGTCCCAGGTCACGCCGATGGGGATCGACACGTTGCGAAACAGGAACCTGCTCACCTGATCGCGGCCATTGGCATATTCATAATCCAGTGCAATCCGCCCGGTCAGCGCATCGGTGAAATAATGCGTCACCTTCACCCCGGCGGTGGCCACATCGGCAAAGTAATCCTCTTCATCCAGATGGCCGATCTCTGCGCCAAAGCCGACCGTCGTATCCGGGGTCAGCGTCGCCGGGCGCTCGATGGCGAAGCCCAGCGAATAGTCGATCCCGCTGTTCTGCGCGCCGATATTGGCAACCTCTCCGTCGATACGCAGCCGTTCCCCGCCACCCAGCAGGTTGCGATGCAGCCAATACCCCGTCAGCGCCAGCCCATCCTGACTGGCAATCTCTGCCCCGAAACTGTAGCGGCGGGGTTTCTCCTCAACCACTGTCGCAGTGATCGGCAGCAGATCGGGCGACAGCACATCCCCCTCGGTCATCGCGACCGATTTGAACACCCCCGTCCGCCGCAACCGGTTGGCCGCACGTTCCAGTTCGGCAGGCGAAAACACCTCACCCTCCGGCAGCCCGGCAATCTTTATCACGCGGCGCTCGCGCATCCGCTCGGCACCCTCAACCGTCATCGCGCCAAAGCGCAGGCGCGGCCCCGGTTCCAGCGCAACTTGCGCCGACAGGGTGGCATCGCGATGATTGGCCGTCACCTCCTGCCCGGCGACCGCAGCCTTGGCATGGCCCTGATCGCGCCAGCCGGAAATCCCGGCCACCGCCGCCTCGCGCACCACGCCGGAAAATGCGGGTTGGCCGATGGCAAAGCCTTGGGGCAGTTCCGTTCCCCGGGCCAGCGGCGCGATCCGCGCCTGCGAAAGACGAAAGGCCGGGCCGGGCTGCACCGTCACCTCGATCACATCAATCCGGTCTGGTGCATCCAGCGGCGCAATCGACGCCGCCTCGCGCCCGTCGATCCGGATGTTGATCACGCCGGAGTAGTGCCCCTCGGCATAAAGCGCCCCCAGCAGCGCCCCGTATTCCGCCCGCGCCGCCGCAAACAGATCCTGCGCATTGGTCTGGCCATCCAGTTCCGATGCCGCAAGCAGCGATGCTCCGCGCAAGGATGCCGCCAGATCATCCGACGCGCCCGGTGTCCGGAAATCCAGCCGCTCCAACGCCACGACAGGCCCGCCAAGCGAGACAAACGCGATCAGCGCCACCCCGCAGCAGCGGCGCAGGGGCCGGATGGAAAAGGGCGGCAAGGCAACCTCCGAAATCAATGAATGTGACTATCGCAACCTAACCAAACGGGCGCAATGACCCGCTCCCGACCACCGCCGAAATCCGCCACCGAATCAGGTCACGTTACGGTGCGCGGTCCGATGCCGTGATGAACGCGCGGTTAATGAAACCGTTCCCAGCCGTTCGCTGCGTATGCACAGCTGTCTGCACCGCCATCTGCACCGCCATCTGCACCGCCTGCTGCACGGCCATTTCGCTATTGCGCCGCGATTTCCCGCACCGGCACCAGCAGCCCTTCGCTCACGAATGACAGCGCCAGCGCCGCCGCCCCATGCGCCCACAAAAGGTCACCCCAGGCGTGAATTTCGATGGGCGGGCGGGGGCGTCCGGTCTGGATCGCCAGCATCTCCATCTCGGCCAAAGTCTCTTGCGCGTAAAGATAGTCATAGCGCATCCGCTCACCCGACAGGATTATCAGCGCGGGATCGAAGAGGTTGATAACATTCGATAATCCTACCGCCAGATACCGCCCCGCCCGGCGAAAGATCGACCGCGCCGCCGTGTTCCCGGCCTTGGCATGGTCGTACAGGCTTTCCAGCAGAACGCTGATCGATTGCCCTTCGCGATGCGTCCAGTTCAGCGCCGTCGTAGCCTCCCGCGCCAGCGCATAGTCGGCGATATAGGCCTCCAGACACCCTCGCTGCCCGCAGCGGCACAAGGCGCCATCCAGCTGCACCTTGGTATGCCCCAATTCCATGCCAAGCCCTTGAGCACCCCGGTAAATTCGGTGGTTGATGACATATCCCATCCCCACCCCATGCTCGATTGTGACCACCGCAAAATCCGCCAGTCCCCGCCCCGCCCCGAACCACAATTCCGCCAGCGTCACCAGATTGGCATCGTTGTCCACGGTGACCGGAAGGTTCAGCCGCGCCTGCGCCGCCGCCGCCAAAGGAACCGCCCGTTCGGTCAGCACGGATGACCACATCACCATGCCCGCCACCGAATCCACAAAGCCCGGAACCCCGATCCCCACCGCCGAAAGCTGTCCGCGGGCGATCCCGGCCTTGGCGCAGACACGGTCCAGCAATGTCTCGATTGCATCCAGAATCTCGGCCAGCGCCATTGGCCCGGGCCGCCGCGGGATCACGTCATCGGCAATTAAATTCCCTGCAAAATCAACGATAACCGCCGTATGTTCCCGGTCAGACAGCTTCATCCCGGCCACGCGATGGGCATTGGCACGAACCCCCAGCGAAACCGCCGGCCGTCCACGCCCCTGATCGAGATCGCGCGCGGCGGCAACCTCTTCGATCAGCCCCGCCTCGATCAGTTCCTGCGTGATCGTGGTCACCGATGCCGGGCTGACGCCCAGATCCTTTGCCACCTGCACCCGGGGAATCAGTCCTGCTGCGCGCACCCGTTCAAAGACCTGCTGGCGAAGCGGGCGCAGCGTATCGGAAAGCGGCGGGATCAGCGGGCCACAGCCCCTGCGCCCCTCGCCGCCCTCTTCCATCGCCCCCTTCAGGTGCATTTATTCGGTCTCCGAACTTAAAACAGGCAGAATGCCTGACATATTCTTTGCCTGCATCCCGATAATTGCTGCACTGCCGCATGAAATCGCCAGTTTCATAGGCAATGCCAGATTTGACGAACAAATTTATTTTGACAACTGAAATTATTCCCGCCTATTTTCCACCGTGCCGACGAATCCGTCGTACCGGCCATACGCTGGCCGCATCCATAGGGAGGATAATAATGCGTATCGCAATTCTCGCTGCCGTCATGGCAGTGACCGGTTTCTCGTCTGCCGCTCTGGCAGAAGGCAAGAAGATCGGCGTGTCCTGGGCCCAGTTCCAGGAAGAGCGCTGGAAGATCGACGAAGCCGCAATGAAGGCCGCCATCGAAGCCGCTGGCAACGAATATGTTTCCGCTGACGCCCAGTCGTCGGCCGAAAAGCAGCTGTCCGACATCGACGCGCTGATCGCGCAGGGTGTCGACGCGCTGATCATCAACGCATGGGACAAAGACGCCATCGCTCCGGCCATCGAAAAGGCCGCTGCCGAAGGTATCCCGGTCGTCGGCTATGACCGCCTGATCGAAGACGCCCGCACCTTCTATCTGACGTTCGACAACGTCGGCGTCGGCCGCATCATCGCCGAGTCGGTGTTCGCTGTTGCGCCGAAGGGCAACTACGCGATCATCAAGGGTGACCCGGGTGACCCGAACGTTGGCTTCCTGCGTCAGGGCATGGAAGAAGTCATCGGCGCCGCTGTTGCCTCGGGCGACATCGTGATCGTCGGCGAAGCGAACTCGGACGGCTGGAAGCCCGAGAACGCCCAGAAGAACATGGAACAGATCCTCACCGCCAACAACAACGCCGTTGACGCCGTTCTGTCGCAGAACGACGGCATGGCCGGTGGCGCTGCTGCAGCGCTGGCGGCTCAGGGCCTGAACGTTCCGCTGGGTGGTCAGGACGGCGACCTCGCCGCGATCAACCGCGTGGCACGTGGCACCCAGACCGTTTCGGTTTGGAAGAACGCACGTGACCTCGGCAAGGCCGCTGGCGAAATCGCTTCGGCCATGGCTGACGGTACCGCGCTGGACGCCATCCCGGGTGCGACCAAGTTCTCGGGCGGTGAGAAGGGCGTTGAAATGAACGCGATCCTTCTGAACCCGACCCCGATCACCAAGGACACGCTGAACCTGGCGATCGACGCGGGCCACATCACCAAAGAGCAGGCCTGCGAAGGCGCTCTGCCCGAAGTCGCTGCTTGCCAGTGATCTAGGCTGATCTTCCGGCGCCACCTGAAAAAGGTGGCGCCGGTTTTCTTTCATGGCGGGTGGTCGATTGCCCCGGGCTGGGGTGATCCTGACGCGTGCTTTTCTGCGCGCAGTGCCCACGCAACCGAATTTCCCTCTCAGGCTGGACGAGGACATGACCGACACTCCCCATTCCCCGATTCCCCATCCACCCAATGAAAGTGCGGTCGCCCGTTTCCTGCGTACGACAGAGATCGACCCGCGCCTTCTGGGTATGGTCGGGGCGCTGCTGCTGATTTGGTTGGCTTTTGAGCTTTACTCGGCCCTAGTCCTTGGACGCCCGTCGATGCTTCTTGGTGCAAGCCAGGCCGAAGCCAACGGCTTCCTCACGCCGCGCAATCTGTGGAACCTGTCCGTCCAGACGTCCTATATCGGGATCATGGCCACCGGGATGGTGCTGGTCATCATCACACGCAACATCGATCTGTCGGTCGGGTCGATCATGGGCATGGTAGGCATGTATATGGGCCTGCTGCAGGTCGAATACCTGACGCCGGCGCTCGGCCTCGGTGATCCGTCGATCTGGATCATCACTGTGATCTTCGGCATCGCCATGGGGGCGCTGATCGGGGCGTTCCAGGGTGTGCTGATCGCCTTCATGAACATTCCGTCCTTCATCGTCACGCTGGGTGGTTTGCTGGTGTGGCGCGGGGCGGCTTTCCTTGTGGCCGGCGGCAAGACCATCGCGCCGCTGGATGAAACCTTTGCGCTGATCGGGGGCGGTTCTTTCGGGGCGCTGGGCCGGACAGGCAGCTGGATCTTTGGCGTCATCGCCTGCGTCTTTGTGGTCTGGGCCTTTGTCAGTGGCCGGAAATCCCGCCGCCTGCACGGCTTTGCCCTGCGCCCGGTCTGGGCCGAAACCTTTGTGATCAGCCTGATCTGCGCCGTCATCATTGGCGCGACGGCCATGGTGAATTCCTACATCTGGCCGCGTGGCAACATCGCGAAATACTATACCGATCTTGGGCAAGAGCTTCCCGCCTGCGCGCAGGACAATGACACGATCTATACCGATGTCTGTGCCACCTTCGGCCACGGCTTTGCCTATCCGGTGCTGATCCTGATCGCGGTCGCCATCTTCATGACCATCCTGATGACCCGCACCCGGTTTGGCCGCTATGTGTTCGCCATCGGCGGCAACCCAGAAGCTGCGGCGCTGTCGGGCATCAACACCCGCGCCATGACGGTAAAGATCTTCACCCTGATGGGCGGTCTGGCTGGTATTGCAGCCGTGATCGGCGCGGCTCGCCAGAACAGCGCGACCAATGCCATGGGCAACCTTGACGAACTTTACGTCATCGCCGCGGCGGTCGTTGGCGGCACGTCGCTGGCGGGTGGGGTCGGCACGATCTACGGCGCCATCATCGGCGCCCTGATCCTGACCTCGCTGCAAACCGGCATGGTGCTGATCGGCTTTGGCGATGGGTCGTACCAGCGCATCGTGATCGGTATCGCGCTTGTCCTCGCCGTCTATCTCGACATTCTTTACCGCAAGCGCATCAAGTGAAGGGGCCAAGATCATGGTAGACAGAACTGGAACCCCGCTTGTCGAACTGCGCGACATCTCGATCTCTTTCGGTGGGATCAAGGCTGTCGATCACGTCACGGTCGATCTGTTCCCCGGCGAAGTCGTGGGCCTTCTGGGCCATAACGGCGCGGGCAAGTCGACGCTGATCAAATGCCTGTCGGGGGCCTACAAGGCCGATGCAGGCCAGATCCTGATCAACGGCCAAGAGGTGGAAATCAACAATCCCCGCGACGCCCGCGCCCAGAACATCGAGACGATCTATCAGACACTCGCTCTGGCCGATAACCTTGATGCCGCCTCGAACCTGTTCCTCGGGCGCGAGCTGGTAAACTCCATGGGTTTCGTGAACGAGTCCGCAATGGAGGCGGAAACCCGCAAGATCATGGGTCGTCTGAACCCCAACTTCCGCAAGTTCGGTGTCCCGGTCAGCGCCCTGTCGGGTGGTCAGCGCCAGTCGGTCGCCATCGCGCGCGCCGTCTACTTCAACGCCAAGATCCTGATCATGGACGAACCCACCGCCGCGCTGGGCCCGCATGAGACGCAGATGGTGTCGGAACTGATCCAGGAGTTGAAGGCACAGGGTCTGGGCATTTTCCTGATCGAACACGACATCCATAACGTGATGAAACTGTGCGATCGGGCATCCGTGATGAAGAACGGTCAGCTTGTCGGAACGGTGAACGTCGATGAAGTCACCGACGAAGACATCCTGTCGATGATCATCCTTGGCAAGAAACCGGCAAAGGCTGCGTAATGTATATCGGCCTCGATCTCGGTACGTCCGGCCTCAAGGGCGTGCTGATCGACGATGCGCAGGCGGTGCTGGCCGAGGCGAGCGCCCCCCTGACCGTCGCCCGCCCGCATGAAGGCTGGTCAGAGCAATCCCCCGCCGCCTGGATTGCTGCTGCAGAAAGCGTGATGGATGCGCTGTCGGCGTATGGCCTGTCCAAGGTCCGCGGCATTGGGCTGTCCGGCCAGATGCACGGTGCCACGCTTCTGGATGCCTCGGATGAGGTGCTGCGCCCCTGCATCCTGTGGAACGATACCCGCAGCCATGAAGAAGCGGCCGAGCTTGATGGCGATCCGTTGTTCCGGCGGGTGACGGGCAACATCGTCTTTCCCGGCTTCACGGCACCGAAACTGCTGTGGGTCCGCCGCCAAGAACCCCGAATATGGGAGAAAGTGGCGCGTGTCCTGCTGCCAAAGGATTACCTGCGCCTGTGGCTGACGGGTGAATACGTCGCCGAAATGTCCGACGCGGCAGGGACAAGCTGGCTGGATACCGGCAAGCGGGACTGGTCGGATGATTGCCTTTCCGCGACCGGCCTGACCCGCGCCAATATGCCCCGCCTTGTCGAAGGCTCTGCAGTATCGGGTAGCCTGCGTTCTGCATTGTCCTCACGCTGGGGCCTCCCCACGGGCGTGGTCGTGGCGGGTGGGGGCGGCGACAATGCCGCCTCTGGTGTGGGTGTGGGCGTGGTGAAGGCGGGCGATGCCTTTGTCTCGCTTGGCACCTCGGGCGTGTTGTTTGCTGCGAATGACGGCTATCAGCCTGCTCCGGAGACGGCTGTGCATACCTTCTGCCACGCGCTGCCCAACACTTGGCACCAGATGGGCGTGATCCTTGCCGCGACGGATGCGCTGAACTGGTATGCTGGTCTGGTGGGCGAAACCGCCGCCAACCTGACCGGTGCGCTGACCGATCTGCAGCAACCGACAAAGACGCTTTTCCTACCCTATCTGGGTGGCGAGCGCACACCGCTGAACGATGCCGCCATCCGTGGGGCATTCATCGGCCTTGAACACGCGACAGACCGCGCGGCCGCCACCCGCGCCGTGCTGGAGGGCGTCACCTTTGCCATCCGCGACAGCCGCGATGCGCTGGCCGCTACCGGCACGCGTATCGACCGGCTGCTCGCCGTTGGCGGCGGCTCCCGCTCTGATTACTGGCTCCGCGCCATCGCAACCGCGCTGGACATCCCTGTTCACCTTCCCGTGGCGGGCGATTTTGGCGGCGCCTTCGGCGCGGCGCGCCTAGGCCTTATGGCCGCCACCGGGGCAGGGGCAGAAATTGCCACCCTTCCCCCCATCGCGCGCAGCATCGATCCTGACCGCAGCCTGACCGCCGCTTTCGATGCAGGCCATGCCCGCTATCGCGCCGCGCAATCCGCACTCCGAGGACTGACATGACCGACTTCTTCAAAGGCATCCCCCAGATCAAATTCGAAGGGCCGTCTTCCACCAACGAATTCGCCTTCCAGCACTATAACCCGGATGAGGTTATCCTCGGGAAACGGATGGAAGAGCATATGCGCTTTGCCATCGCCTACTGGCACAGCTTCGCCTGGCCGGGTGGTGATCCCTTCGGCGGGCAGACCTTTGATCGCCCTTGGTTCGGTGAAACCATGGCGCTGGCGAAACTCAAGGCCGATGTGGCCTTTGAGATGTTCGATATCCTTGGCGCACCCTTCTACTGCTTCCACGATGCCGACGTCCGCCCCGAAGGCGCAACCTTCGCCGAGTCCAAACGCAATCTGGAAGAGATCGTCGATTACCTTGGGGAAAAGCAGGCCTCGCACAAGACACAGCTTCTCTGGGGCACCGCCAACATGTTCAGCCACCGCCGCTGGATGTCAGGCGCGGCGACGAACCCCGATCCCGACGTCTACGCCTATGCCGCCGCCACCGTGAAGGCCAACATGGACGCCACGCAAAAGCTTGGTGGGGCAAACTACGTCCTCTGGGGCGGGCGCGAAGGCTATGAAACGCTGCTGAACACCGACCTGCGGGCGGAACGCGAACATGCGGGCCGCTTCCTGCAACAAGTCGTGGAATACAAGCACAAGATCGGCTTCAAGGGCGCGATCCTGATCGAACCCAAACCGCAGGAACCGTCAAAGCATCAGTATGATTACGACGTGGCCACGGTCTACGGCTTCCTCGTCCAGTTCGGTCTGGAGAAGGAAGTGAAGGTCAACATCGAACAGGGCCACGCCATCCTTGCTGGCCACAGCTTCGAGCATGAAATTGCAACCGCCGCTGCGCTGGGCATCTTCGGTTCCATCGACATGAACCGGAACGATTACCAGTCCGGCTGGGATACCGACCAGTTCCCGAACAACCATGCGGAAAAGGCGCTGGCCTTCTACGAAATCCTGCGCGCAGGCGGTTATACGACCGGCGGCACCAACTTCGACGCCAAGATCCGCCGCCAGTCGCTTGATCCTGAAGACCTCATCCTCGCCCATGTCGGCGGCATGGACACCTGCGCCCGCGCGCTGAAGTCCGCCGCCGCGCTGCTGGAGGATGGCGCGCTGGAAAAAGCCCGCGCCGACCGCTACGCCGGTTGGGAAAAGCCCGAGTCGAAGGCGCTTCTCTCCGGCTCGCTCGAGGATGCAGCGGCAGTCGTCACGGCCAAGGGTTTGAACCCTGAACCGAAGTCCGGCCGTCAGGAACGGCTTGAAAACCTGTGGAACCGGTTCATCTGATCTGATCAATTTACCTGCAAGGGCGGCGATGCGACCCCGCATCGCCGCTTTGCATTTCGGGAGGAACCTTCATGACCTACACCCCCGCCGCCGACCGTTACTCGAAAATGGTCTACCGCACCTGCGGCAAGTCCGGCCTGAAATTGCCGGCCGTCTCGCTTGGCCTATGGCACAATTTCGGCCACGACACCCCGCATCAGGTAAAGCGCGACATCTGCCGTACGGCCTTTGATCTTGGCATCACCCATTTCGACCTTGCCAACAATTACGGCCCGCCCCCCGGCAGCGCCGAAGAAGCCTTCGGCGAAATTCTCAAAACCGATTTCGCGAACTACCGCGATGAACTCATCATCTCCTCCAAGGCTGGCTACAACATGTGGGATGGCCCCTATGGCGAATGGGGCAGCCGGAAATATGTGATTGCCTCCTGCGATCAGTCTCTGAAACGCATGGGCCTTGATTACGTCGATATCTTCTATTCCCACCGCTTCGACCCCGACACCCCGCTGGAAGAAACCATGCTGGCGCTGGATCATATCGTCCGGTCCGGCCGCGCGCTCTATGTCGGGATCTCCAGTTACAACAGCCAGCGCACGCGCGAGGCTTATGTGATCCTGAAGGAACTCAAGACCCCCTTCGTGATCCACCAGCCCAGCTACAACATCCTCAACCGCTGGGTGGAACATGACGGGCTGAAGGACACGCTGGCCGAACTGGGCCTTGGCTCCATCGCCTTTACCCCGTTGGCACAAGGCATCCTGACCAAGAAATACCTGAACGGCATCCCGCAGGGCAGCCGCGCCGCGCAGGGCAAATCGCTGGACCCTGCCACGATCACCGAAAGTGCGTTGGCATCGGTCCGGGCCCTTGATGATCTGGCCCAAAAGCGGGGGCAGACGCTGGCGCAAATGGCCATCGCCTGGGTTCTGCGCGACGGTGGCATCACCACGGCGCTGATCGGTGCGTCCAAGCCCGAACAGGTGATCGATTGCGCCGGCGCGATCGGCAATCTTAACTTCACCGCCGAGGAACTGGCCTCCATCGACCGCATCAGCCGGGAAGAGGATATCAACCTCTGGGCCCGCTCCTCCGGGGAATAGGCCCACCAAATACTCCTTAACAGGGCCACGGTGCCGCGCTAACGTTCTCTCTGATGCCCATTTTCCCCACTTCAGGGCAGAACGGGCAAAAGGGGAATGCGCGGCGCCATGCAAAGCACCGGAACTGGATCGGCCAGCTTCACGCTTCACCTCGCCGCGCCCACCCGGGTGGCTGCACTGGCGGCACCGGTGCTGGCTGCCCATCTGGGCATCACCGAAAGCCTTGCTTTCCGCCGCCTTTCCACCAGCCCAGGGCCGATTGCGCAGGGTCTTGGTGCACAGGCGGCGCAGCGCCTGTTTTCAGTGCTGTCTGCGCTTGGCCTTCAGCTTCGCCTGCGCCGTGATGATGACCGAACCGCGCAGTGCGACCTCTCAGTGCAGCTTTCGGTCTGGGCCGATTGCGGCCGGGCGGCGGCGCAGCTTGCCACCGCGCTGTCGCGCGATCCTGCCGATATCGCGCAGGCTCTGGTCCGGCCTGGCGGGTTGATCCTGCAAGACCTCAGCCCGCAAGAGGCGCGCGCGGCACGGGAGAGTATTTCACGGATACGGGGGCTTATTCTGCTGCGCGCAGACCGTGACGGCGCGCTGTCTGACCTGTTTGCCACCCGCCCCCTTAAACCCGGTGAAAGGGCCCGCCTGGCCGATATGCTGCGCCTCATCGGTGCGCGCTCCGATCGGCTGACAGGGGCCTGTGCAGCCGGACTGGGCCCTGCGATGCGCGACCATCTGATGTCGCGTCTGCCGGACCTTGGGCTGATCGCGCTTGATCGCAGCCTGCAGCGATTTGATCTCTATCTGACCAACGTCATCGGCTGGGTGACCAAGGACCTCGCAGATTTTCTGGCCGCCCGCACCGGGCAACCCCGTGCCAGATTCGAAGTGATCTCTCCTGCCGATCCTTTGCTGCTTGATCATGGGCTGACCCATGCTGTCCTGCGGCAGTTCTGCAGCGATTATGCCGCCATCGGCATGTTCACGCGCCCACTCCTGCGCGGCCTGACCGGATTTCCCGACAATCCAATCCTTTAGCCCTTGCTTCACCATCCTTCGCTAGCCTGCAGGTCGGGTGTATGAATGGGTGGTGGAATGGCCAGGCAAGGGAATGCCGCGCCAGTCGTCATCAAACGGAAAAAGGTCATAAGTGGCGGTGGCCACCACGGCGGCGCATGGAAGGTGGCTTATGCTGACTTCGTGACCGCGATGATGGCCTTCTTCCTTTTGATGTGGCTGCTGAACGCGACAACGGAAAAACAGCGCAAGGGGATTGCTGATTTCTTCAGCCCCACGATCCCGGTCAACCGCGTGTCGGGGGGCGGGGATGGCGCATTTGGCGGCGATTCCATTCTGACCGAAGAAACGCTGGCGCGCAACGGCACTGGCGCTTCGGCCACGGACCATATGCAGACCACCCGGTCACAGGCCGAAGGTGGGCCCACTTCTGAAGAAGTTGCTGCGGAAGAGGCGATCCTGCGTGAAGTCGAACGCCAGCTTTCGGCCTATACCGGTGAAAGCATGTTTTCTGACCGGTTGCTCAGGCATGTCGTGACCCGCCTTTCAGATGAAGGTCTGGTGATCGAGCTTTTTGATACGCAAGAAGAAACCCTGTTCGATCCAGAAACCGCCAACGCGCGCCCGATCCTGCGCGATCTGGCCGCGCTGCTTGTGGATGTCACGGCTCTGGCCACCAACAAGCTTGCCATTTCTGGCCATGTTCGTGCCTATCCGATCACCCTGCGCACAGATCCGACATGGGACCTGTCCACCGCGCGCGCCCAAACTTTGCGCGGGCTGCTGGGCGAAGCAGGCCTTGATGCGGCACGCATGCAGCGGATCACGGGATTTGCCGATCGCCGCCCCGCCACGGCCGATCCGACCAACAGCCGCAATAATCGGGTGGAGGTGACATTGCTGCGGCGACAATCGGCAATCGGCGGCTTTTGAAGCATTAGGCGGGTGTTAACTCCGCATAGGCCAAGATGACAGCCGACTCAGGTTCAGGCTGCAGAAAGGCTATTCATGTCGATTACGTCTTCGCTCAATGCTGGCGTCGCTGGGCTTAACGCCAATGCGACGCGGCTTGCCACCATTGCTGACAACATCGCCAACTCGAACACGTTCGGCTATCGCCGTGCCACCACAGATTTCGAAAGCCTGATGGTTTCTCGCGGTGTGGGGACCGCCGGTTTTACGGCGGGTGGCGTCCGCGCCAATGCGAGCCGGTTGATCGATGATGCGGGCCCGCTGGTGGCCACATCCAACGCGCTCGACTTGGCCGTATCCGGGCGGGGGATGCTTCCTGTGCGTCCCTCCGCAGGCATTGGTGGGGTGTCGGACGAACAAACGATGCAACTGGCACGCACCGGTTCGTTCCGCGTGGATGCGCAGGGCTTTCTCACCAGTGACGGCGGCATGCGCTTGCTGGGCTGGCCCGCCGATCCCGATGGCACCATGCCCAGCTTCCCGCGCGATTCAGAACTTGGGCTGGTGCCCATCCGGATCGACACCAATCAGCGTGTTGGCGATCCCACCACGGCGATCCGTCTTGGGGTGAACTTGCCGGCGCGGGCCACGACTGTCGGCGCAAATGGCGACAGCCTGCCGCTTTCTGTCGAATACTTCGGCAATCTGGGCACGTCGGAAACGCTTCAGATCAGCTTCACCCCAACGGTGCCAACCACTGGCGTTGCCTCCAACAGCTGGACTATGCAGATCCGCGATTCCGCTCTGGGCGGTACCGTGGTTGGGGAATATGCCGTCACATTTGATGATTCGCGTGGTTCTGGCGGCGCAATCGAAACCGTGACGGCCGTGTCTGGTGGTTCCTATGACCCGGCTCAGGGCACCATTTCCATCACGGTTGCTGGTGGCCCGATCACCCTCGCGATTGGCACGCCCGGTGCATCGGACGGGTTGACGCAACTCGACAGCAGTTTTGCCCCTGTGGGGGTGTTCAAGGACGGCTCGCCGATCGGCAGCCTGACCGGGATCGAAGTTGATGACGGTGGCTTTCTGACGGCAAGCTATGACACCGGCTTTTCGCAACGGCTCTACCAGATTCCTCTGATCGATGTGCCCAACATCAATGGCCTCGCCGCGCTTGCGGATCAGACCTATCAGATCACGCCGCAGTCGGGCGCTTTCACCCTCTGGGATGCGGGTACCGGTCCGACGGGCTCCATTTCCGGCTACACCCGCGAAGGTTCGACCACCGATGTTGCCGCCGAACTCACCGCGATGATCCAGACGCAGCGCGCCTATGCGTCAAACGCCAAGGTCATCCAGACGGTGGACGAGATGCTGCAGGAAACCACGAACATCAAACGCTAGGTAGGCCATGGCCCTTTCATCCGCGCTCAATGCTGCCCAGTCCGGCCTGTCCGTCACCGCCCGCCGGGCCGAGGTTGTATCCTCCAATATCGCCAACGCCACGACACCGGGCTACGCGCGACGCGAGGTATCGGTGCAACCCCATGCCTATGCCCCTGGTGTGCAAATCTTGGGGGTTGAACGTCATGGCAATCCGTCCGTCACCTTGGATCGCCGCAGCGCAGGGGCGCAGTCCGGGGCTGCAAATTTCCTGTCTGAACACCTCTTTCGGATCGAGCGTGCCTTTGGCACCCCCGGTGATGGTGGCAGTCTCACGGATGCGATAAACACGCTGGACAGCGCGCTTATCCGCGCCGCTGCCGCCCCTGATGTAACAGCCAACCTGGCCGCAGTAGCGACAGCGGCAAAGGGGCTGACCCGGCAGTTCGCGCAGGCCTCCGCCACGATTCAGGAAGCCCGCGCCGATGCCGATGCCCGCATCGGGGCCGAGGTGAAGCAACTGAACACGAACCTGTCCCGCATCGCGGATATGGATCGACAAATCGTATCTTTGCGGGCCGTCGGGCGCGATACGTCGGCGCTGGCAGATCAGCGTCAGACACTGGTCGATCAGGTTGCCCAGATCATCCCCTTGCGCGAAGTGATGCGCAGCGATGGCCGCCCCGCCCTCATCGCCACATCCGGGGCTGTCCTGCTCGATGGCCGCCCCGCAACCTTTGGCTTCAGCCCGACCGCGACGATCAGCGCCGCCAGCACGGCCCCGCTCTCAAATCTCACCCTGAACGGGCAACCGCTTTCCACCGATGTCGGCAGCCTGATTGCGGGCGGCACGCTCCAAGCTTCATTCGCCCTCCGCGACGCCATCACCCCGGAGCTTCAGGCCGGGCTTGACGCACTTGCCGCCAACCTCGCGGATCGTCTCGCCGCAGCAGATACCACCCTCGCTGTCACCGCACCCGGCCTCTTCACCGATGCGGGTGGCGCGGTCGATCCCGCAGCCACCAACGGCCTTTCCGCGCGCCTGCGCCTGAATGGGGTTGCCGATCCTGAAGGTGGTGGTGATCTGCGTTTCCTGCGCGATGGTTTGGGCGCAACCCTGCCCGGCCCTGTCGGGGATGGCCGGCAGTTGCGCGCTTTGCAAAGCGCGCTCTCGGAACCCACACCCCGCAGTCTGGCCGGACAAACGGCTGATCTGCTGGACTCTCTCTCTTCACGCCGCGTCACCGCCGAAAGCGATGCCACGCGCGCCACCGCCCGCGCCGCCATCATGGCCGAGGCGGAGGCCGCAACCGGTGTCAACACCGATCAGGAGCTTCAGGATCTCCTCCAGATCGAAAAGGCCTATGCCGCCAATGCCCGCGTGATGCAGGTCGTCGATGGCCTGCTCCAAACCCTGCTAGAGGTGTAAGATGGCTACCGTTTCGATCGGCGACATGGCGCAGGTTTTCCTGCTGCGCCGATACAACACCAGCACCAGCCGCGAGCTGGGAGACCTTACCGCCGATCTTGCCCGTGGCACGGTGGCGGATCCGGGCCGCCATCTGGGTGGCCGGATCTCGCCCCTGGCGGCAATTGAAAGCGCATTGTCGCGCGCCGCGGCTCATGCTGCAGTAGCGGATCTTGGCGCGACCCGCGCCACCGCGATGCAGGCGAGCCTGGGCCGGTTCAATGAAGCGGCTGCGTCGAACGCAATGGCTTTGATGCGCGCCACTCAATCGGCCGAGCCGTCCGGTCTTTCCACCGTCGCCCGTGCTGCCAGCGCAGCATTCCAAGACGCGATTGCCGCGCTGAACACCCGGAAGGCCGACAAAAGCCTTTTCGCCGGTACGGCCACTGATCGCGCACCCCTGCCGGATGCAGCTATCCTATTGGCCGCCGCCAAGGCCTCCATTGGCCCGTCCGGCCTTCCGGCAGATGCCGCGGCGGCGATTGATGCCTGGCTGGCCGATCCGAATGGTTTTCAGGCGCAGGTCTACCGCGGCACCACTGACACCTCGCCTGTGGCGCTCGGGCCAGACGAAAGTGCCACGCTGGATGTCACTGCCGCTGATCCCGCTTTGCGCGGCACGCTCAAGGGCCTGATCCTCGGTGCTCTGATGTCTGACCCGGATTATGCCGGTCATGGCCATCAGATTGCACTTGCCAGATTGGCCGGTGAGTCCCTGATCGCCGCAGTCAATGACCGCACCAACCTTTCCGCAAGGATAGGCCTGGCCGAGGAACGCCTTTCCATGGCGCAGTCTCGCCATTCCGCCGAACAGCTTGTGCTGCAACAAGGGCGATCCGACCTGATCGCTGTGGACAGTTACGAAACTGTCACCCGCTTGCAGGCCACGGAGGCGCGGCTCGACATGATCTATACCCTGACCAGCCGCCTGTCGCGGCTGAGCCTCGCGGATTACCTGTGATGTTGCGACCGGTTCTCGTTCTGCTTTTCCTCGCCGGACCCATTCATGCAGACGCGATCCGGATAAAGGATCTGGTCGAGGTGGACGGTGTGCGTGGCAATGATCTGGTTGGATACGGCCTCGTGGTCGGGCTCAATGGTACCGGGGATGGGCTGCGCAACGCGCCCTTCACGGAAGAAATCATGGCAAACCTGCTTGAACGGCTGGGCGCAAATGTTGCGGGAGAGGAGTTTCGCCCACGCAACGTGGCCGCCGTGTTCGTCACCGCCACCTTGCCACCTTTCGCACGTGCCGGAGGGCGGATCGATGTGTCCGTCTCCGCAATCGGGGATGCCTCCAGTTTGCGGGGCGGCACCCTGATCATGACGCCGCTTAATGGCGCAGATGGTGAGATTTACGCTGTCGCCCAGGGTGGCTTGATCGCAGGCGGTATTTCCGTTGAAGGCGAAGCTGCCCGTGTCGTGCAGGGTGTTCCTACTTCCGGAACCATCCCGTCTGGCGCCCGGGTAGAGCGCGAAGTCGCATTCGATTTTTCCGGCCTTTCCACCTTGCGCCTTGCGCTCCGCGCGCCTGATTTCACCACGGCAGGGCGGATCGAAACCACGATCAACCGTGAATTCGGTCGCCCGGTGGCGGCCATGCTTGATGCCGGGACCATCGCGCTCGATCTTGGGGCGGCACGGATGGCTTCACCTGCGCATGTGATCGGTCGGATCGAAACCTTGCCGGTGCAGGCGGAAACCCGTGCCCGGGTGGTGGTGGATCAGCGGTCCGGGACAATCGTGATGGGCCGCGACGTCCGTATCAGCGCTGTCGCTGTCGCGCAGGGCGGGTTGACCCTGCGTGTGGCCGAATCGCCGATGGCCGTGCAGCCCAATCCCTTTGCCGAAGGTGAAACCATCCTGGTGCCCCGAACGGATGCCGATATCGAACAGGCGCCGGGTACCGGATTGGCCGAGCTGCCCGCCGGAACGTCGCTGTCCGAGGTCGTGGCCGGGCTCAACGCGCTGGGCGTGGCACCGCATGACATGATCGACATCCTGAAAAGCATCCATGCCGCAGGGGCATTGCACGCAGAACTGATCGTGAACTGAGCGTGGATGGCCTGCATACGGCCGCGATCAGCCATATCCCCGAACAAGGGCCGTAGCGATCAGCGACCAGCCATCCGCCACCACGAAGAATGCAAGCTTAAAGGGCAGCGACACGATGGCAGGCGGCACCATCATCATGCCCATCGCCATCAGGATCGCTGCCACGACAAGATCGATGATCAGGAATGGCAGAAAGATCATGAAGCCGATCTCGAACGCGCGCGCTACCTCTGAAAGCATGAATGCCGGGATCAGGATGGACAGGGGGGCCTCGGCCGCCGGCAGCGCCAGATCCGCGCCGGGGCGAAGGTCGCGCAGGGCGTTAAATGTATCCGGGTCGAGCCGCGCCGCCATGAATAGGCGAAACGGCCCCATTGCCGCGTTCATCGCTTCAACAGCGTCCATCTCTCCGCGGTTCAGCGGGTCTATCCCCAATGCCCATGCATCGGTCAGAACCGGCTCCATGATGAACCATGTCAGGAACAGCGCCAGACTGACCAACAGCATGTTGGGTGGTGATTGCTGCAACCCAATCGCCTGACGAAGGATCGACAAGACTGTCACGATAAAAGGGAAACAGGTGATCGTCACTGCCAGGCCAGGCGCCAGACTGAGCACCGTGATCAGCAGCAACAACTGCACGGTCCGGGTGGAAAGCAGAGGACCCTCCCCCAGATCGACGGTCAATTCCTGTGCAAAACCTGCCCCGGCCGTGCCCAGTGCCAATAGGATCGCAAGGCCAAACACTTTCACAGACCGCTCCCCGGTATGGCCACTTCGGTCAGGCGCACGGTCAGCTGACCGGATCCATCCTCGGCTTCCTGAAGCTCTCCCTTTGCGATCAGTCGGTCACCGATGAACAGGTCAACCGGATCATCCACCCGACGGTCCAGCACGAGAACCGCCTCGCGCTCCAGCCGCAGCAAATCGCGGACGAGCGGCCTCGCCCTGCCAACCGAGACGGTGATTTCAATCGGAACCTGGATAAAGGGGTTGTCATCCGGCATCGGCACGCTCCGTGGGTTGAAGGTCGAAGAAATCCGCAACCGCCTGCGCAATGGCGGTTGTCGCGGCATCCAGATCGATCCGCACCTCCGCCGGGCCGGCAACTCCGGGCGCGGTAACCATGACCTGCCCACCCGTCAGGGCCGGGTCCTCGACAATCCGCAGTGGGATGCCCTGCTTCGTGGCTGGCAGCAGGCGATCCACCAGATCCCGCACCTCGGGCGCGATGCGCAGCGTAACCGGGGCGTCCGCCATGCGATCTGCCAAAGGCATCAGCGTGTCCGCGACAACCGGCACCAAGGCCGCACGCGCCATAGCGGGCAAAAGCTGTGCCGTCATCTCCTGCAGCAGAGGTTCCAGTGACATCAAAACATGCTGCCGCGCCTCGTGGTAGCCGAAACTCAGCATCTGCAGATGACGCGCGGCTTCAGCCTCGCGCTCGGCCCGCGCGTCGGACTGTGCGGTTGTGGCGTCTTCCCAACCGGCGCCATAGCCCTCTTCATAGGCGGCAAGCCGCAGTTCTTCATCCATATCCGCACCGCCCGGCGTTTCGGGAGCCGGTGACAACTCGGCAAAATCCTCAAGCTTCAGCGGTGACATCAGGCCCGCCCTCCGTCGGCATCCATCCAGTTCTTCAGAATCTCCAGCGATTCAGTCTGGCGTTCACCGATCAAGCGGCGCAGACGGCTGACCGGATCCGCATCTTCCTGCGCCAGACCGCGCCCGGGCGGATCCCCCCCGATCACCGGCAGGTCTGGCAGGGAGAAGCCATCGGCAATCTCGCCAGTCAGCGCTGGCCCTGGCGCAGGGGCGCCGAAAGCCGCTCCTCCTGGCAGGGACAATGGCGAAGGTGATGGATCTACCCGCCGCGCCTGCCGCAAGGCCGGGCGCAACACGAACAGACCGATGGCAAGCGCGACCGCCGCCAGCAAACCCAGCCCCGCCAGCCGCGTGAAATCGATTCCCAGCCCACCCGCAGCCGCAACCTCGCCAGTCGCAGGTTGCACGAGCTCCAGCGATTTCAGCGTCAGCACATCGCCGCGGCTTTCATCCACCCCGGCGGCCGACGCAACCAGTTCGCGCAGCGCGGCCAGTTCTTCATCCGCCCGGGGCTGCCATGTCTGTGTCCCGTCGGCGGCTGTCACCCGCTCTCCATCAACCAACACGGCAACGCTCATCCGCCGGATATCCCCGGGGGTGCGCGTCACCTCGCGCCGTGTCTCGCTCAGTTCGTAATCCACACGCTCGCGGCTTTCTTCGGACCGCGAAGCGGCACCTTCGTCAGCCCCTGCATCGCCGTCAGGAAGGTTCGATGCCACTGTCACTTCACCGCCCGCCTGGTTTTCAGACCCGCTCACGGTTTCGGTTTCGGTCGCAGCAACGACCCGGCCCTGCGGATCAATCCGCCGCTCCGACAGAAGTTCGCTTTCTGTCACCACATCGACAGATACCTCGACAACTGCCCGCCCCGGCCCAACCCGCGCCGCCAGCAGACGCTCGACATTGCGGCGGATCATTTCGGCCCGGTCGGCAGCCGATCCCGCCATCGGCCCCACCCCTTCGACTGGGATAAGGCCATGGACGGAATCGATCACCTCCACGCGGTCCGGGCGCAGACCGGGGACCGCCGCCGCCACCAGATGCCGCAGCGCCCGCGCCTGATCGGCCGAAACCCCACCCACCGACGTGACCGATACGCTGGCGCTGGGTGGTGTACTATCCCTACAGGGCTGGTCCGTCCCCCGCGCGATATGCACCCGAGCCGTGCGAATCTGCGGATTGGCGAGGATCGTGCGCACCAGCTCACCCTCTACAGCCCGGCTCCATGCGGCATCGAACATCTGCGCCGTGGTGCCAAACCCTGACAGCGTATCCAGCAGTTCATAGCCAGCCCCGCCCTGTGCCGGGAGACCCTCGGCCGCCAGGGCAAGGCGAAGCGAATCGCGTTGATCGGCGGGCACATGGATCGCGTTGCCCCGCACTTCATGCGCCACGCCGCGCGTTTCCAGCACGGCCACGACTTCGCCCGCCGCTGCCGCATCCAGACCCGAATACAGCAACGCCATGGACGGGGCCGCCGCCATGCGACCCAGCAGCAGAATCGCGACGAACATCGCCAGACTCGCCCCAATGGCGATGATCTGCCGTCGCAGATCCAATGCTGACCAGAAGGAAACAAGCTGATTCACGTGGCTACTCCGGACTTCTGTCTCAGCGGCAAAAATGCCGGATGGGGCTTAACAATCGGTTAGGGGCGACGGGCTAAATTCACCGGGTACGAGGAACGGAGAATGTCCATGTCCGATGTCGCCACAGCCGACGCCGAACCTGCGCCGCGCCGCAGCAAGATGCCCCTGATATTGGGGCTGGTGCTTGCCATTGCCTTCGGTGGGGCAGGGTTCTTTGTCACCCATTCCGGCCTGTTGGGCGGCAGTCAGGAAGTTGCAGAAGAACAGCCCGCCGACCTGCCCGACATCGCCTTTGTTCCCGTCGAACCAGTCACCATTTCCTTGCCTGATTCGCAGCCTGCCGCCCACCTGCGGTTCACGGCACAGCTAGAGGTTGCCTCCCCTCACGCAGCAGAGGTTTCGGCTCTGATGCCGAGGATTGTCGATGTTCTGAACGGCTATTTGCGCGCCGTTGAACCCTCTTCCCTGCAAGAGGCGGGGGCCCTTGTCCGCATCCGGGCGCAACTTCTGCGCCGTATCCAGATCGTCACCGGCGAAGGCCGCGTCCGCGACCTTCTGGTCACCGAATTCATCTTCAGTTGACAGGACAGACGATGGAAATTCTTGCCGATATCTTGCTTGCAACAGGTGCGCTTGGCGCGGGCTTGTATTGCCATGTGCTGTCCGGGCGGCTGAAGCGGTTCAACGCTTTGGAAAGCGGCATGGGCGGGGCGATTGCCGTCTTGTCCCAACAGGTGGACGAAATGACCCGTGCCCTGGATCAGGCTCGTGGCGCAGCCGCCGGGTCTGCGGATGGGCTGACCGCACTCGTCGCCCGTGCCGAATTGGCGGCATCCCGGCTCGATCTGTTGCTCGCGTCACTCCATGACTTGCCCGAAGCGGAAGAACAGTCGCGCCGCGTCCGGTTCGTGCGTCGGCGGCGCGAGATGGAGGCCGCAGAATGATCCGCCCACCCCGCAGCACCTTCACGTTTATCGCGGTTCTCTTGGCGGCTTCCGGTGCCATCCGCATTGGTTTCGGTATGGGAGAGGCATTGGCCCGTTCGCCAGAAACAGCCGAAGAAGTGGCCGCACCGCTTGAATGTCCGGCACCCCCTCTGGCCGTGGCGCAGGCGCTTTCGGAACGTGAACTGCGCGTTGCCGAACGGGAGGGCGCGCTGGAAGATCGGCTGGCCGCGCTCGATCTGGCCGAGGCCGTGATCGAAACCCGTCTTCAGGAATTGGAAAAGGCCGAGGCTGACCTTGACCGGATGGTCACCCTGTCTGATGGGGCGGCTGAACAGGATCTGACCCGCCTCACCGCCGTGTATGAGGCAATGAAACCCGCCGATGCCGCGCGCTTGCTGGCTGCCATGCCGGTCGAATTTGCCGCTGGCTTCCTTGGGCGCATGCGCCCGGAAACCGCTGCTGTTGCCCTGGCCGGAATGGAGCCTGACACCGCCTTCGCGATCACGGCCCTGATTGCAGGCCGCAACGCGCTCACCCCGACTGAATGAAAGGAAAGTACCGTGTTCGGCATCATCGGCATTGCCGTCATCATCATCATGGTTTTTGGCGGCTACATGGCTGCAGGCGGCAAGATGGGGATCATCCTGAAGGCCCTTCCCTTCGAGATGGCCATGATCGGCGGTGCCGCGGTCGGGGCCTTTCTTGTGTCTAATGACAAGGCCACCGTTAAGCACACGCTGCACGATATCCCAAAGGTGTTTCGCGGGGCAAAATGGCAGCCGGGCGACTACCGTGATCTGCTTTGCCTGTTGTTCGAACTGCTGCGCCTTGCGCGGGAGAACCCGGTCGGGCTGGAAGAACATATCGAGGCACCGACCGCCTCCGCCATCTTTGGCCGCTACCCGCGCATCCGGGATGATCACACCGCCGCCGAGCTTATTTGCGATACGCTGCGTGCCCGCACGATGAACTATGACGATCCGCATCAGGTTGAAGAGGTGATGGACAAGCGGATGGAGGCTGCGCTTCACCATGCCCAGCATTCGAGTCACGCCTTGCAATCCACCGCCGATGCGCTGCCTGCGCTGGGGATCGTTGCCGCGGTGCTGGGGGTGATCAAGACGATGGGATCCATCGACCAACCGCCTGAAGTGCTGGGCAAGATGATCGGTGGCGCGCTGGTCGGCACTTTTCTGGGTGTTTTTCTAGCCTATGGAATCGTCGGCCCCTTTGCCTCGCGTCTCAAGGCCGTCGCCGATGAAGAGGCGCAGTTCTACCGCCTGATCCGAGAAGTCCTTGTCGCAAGCCTGCATAATCACCCTCCTGCCCTCTGCATCGAGGTGGGACGCCAGAACACACCGCATCCTGTGCGCCCGGGCTTTGGCGATCTGGAACAGGCCCTGCGCGCCCTAAAGGCCGAACTGGCATGATCCTGCGCCTGCTGTTCCTTTTGTTTTTCTGTCTGGCCCTGCGCCCTGCCATGGGCCAGACGGTCACCATTGCCTCCGGCGAACACGAAGGGTTCACCCGGCTGGTGCTGACCCTGCCACAGCCGACGGATTGGCGCATGGGCCGCTCGCCCGATGGCTATGTGTTCCGGGTTGTTGGCGCACAGCCGCGCTATGATCTCAGCCGCGTGTTTGACCGGATCAACCGCAGTCGGCTTGCCTCGATCTGGGCCGATCCGGGCGATGGCGGGCTTCGCATCGGTGTGGCCTGTCCCTGCCATGCCCTGCCATTCGAGTTTCACCCCGGCATCATCGTGATCGATCTGCGCGATGGGCAGCCGCCGGCTGGATCCTCCTTTGAACAGACGTTGCAAGGTCAGGCCCTGCCTGCCCTCGCCGCGGACCGCATCACCCGGCCGCGTCCCCGCCCGCTTCCAATGCCGCAGGCCTATGATTGGCGTGATTTAGCATTGGATCGCCGTTCGCCGGACCAGACGCCCGGTCCTGCTGTGCCCTTGCCGTTGATGTTGCCGGATCGGCGCCTTCTGACATTGAAAGACGATCTGATGATGGATCTCAGCCGGGCCGTTGCCGAAGGCCTCGTCGATCCCGTCACCCGCCCGCCACCCGCTTCACCACAAGAGACACGCTCCGCGCCAGACTCATCCAATCTCAGGCTTGGTCCACCGCTTGATGCGCGCAGCGTTCTGTCGGAACGGTCGATCCTTGCCGCGCAAGGTGCGGTATGCCCGCCGCAGGATGCCCTTGCTATCGCAGATTGGGGGGATGCCCGACCGGTGTCGGTGCAGATGGCTGAGGCGATGGTCAACCTGACGGGCGAGTTTGATCGCCCTGATCCTGTCGCCGTACGCCGTGCCGTGCGCTTTCTTTTGCACCTTGGCTTCGGGGCTGAGGCGGCGGCGCTTCTAACGGCCTTTCCAACCGAAGATGCCGACCGCGCGATGTGGCAGTCCATGGCCCGCCTGGTTGATGGCGATGTCGATCCGGGCGGGGTCTTTGCCGATCTTGCCGCTTGTGATTCTCCGGCGGCGCTCTGGGCCAGTCTTGCCGATCCGTCCCTCTCCCCGACGGCAATCAACACCGCGGCGCTGATGCGCAGCTTTTCCGTGCTACCTCCGCATCTGCGCCGCCTTCTTGGCCCGACCCTCGCCGAACGGTTTCTCACCGCAGGTGACAAGGTGACAGCCACCGCACTGCAGGATTCCTTGTTGCGCCTGCCCGGCCCAATGGACGCCCGCACCACCATTCTCTCTGCACGGCTTGCCTCTGCGCAGGGGGCTGCGCCTGCTGCTGCAGAGCAGCTGGAAACCCTGCTTTCTGACCCGGGCCCGATGCAGATGCAGGCCTTGATCGCCCTGGTCGAACTGCACGCGGCCGAGGCGCGGCCGCTTGATCCGGCGCAGGCTGATGCGCTTGCCTCCTTCCTGTCACAAGCAGAAGGCACGGCTGAAGCACCCGCCCTTGCGCGGGCCCATGTTCTGGCACTCGCCTTGACGGACCGGTTCGATGCGGCCTTCGCTGCGCTGTCCACGGCACCGGATGCCGCCCCGGATCTCTGGCGCCTTCTTTCGGGTGGGCCGGATAGTGCCGTTCTGCTTCATGCCCTTGATACTGGGCCCGACAATATGCCTTCAGGGGTGGGGCAATCGGTCCGCGATGCGCTGGCCATTCGTCTGCACAAGCTTGGCTTCCCGGAACAGGCGAAGCGATGGTCTGCCGTTCCCCCGCCAGACTTCCCCGCCGCCGAAGCCAGCGCGATTCGGCAGCGCGATTGGGCCGCCATTGGCCCCAACGCCCCCGCCCCTTGGCAAGATCTGACCGCAGCCCTTCCAGCGCTCGATCCTGATGTGGAAACCCCACTCGCGCGCAGCCGCGCGCTGACCCAGGCCAGTGCCGACACCCGCGCCGCCGTTCGGGCGCTTCTTTCTTCCCTCCCTGCACCCTGATCCTGCCGCTGGGGCGCTCCCACAGGGCATTGACGAATTCGAAACCTCTGTCGGGCTAGACTCTAGCCACCCCCTCCTCCCACCCCAGGAACGGAGCGTACCCTGTGAAACAGGCCCTGTTGATCTTGCTTCTGTTCTTTCAGACCAGCCCAGTTCTGGCCGCGCGCGATCTGTGCGACATTGCGGCCCGCCATGCGGCCGATGTGACCGGGGTTCCCGCCAATCTGCTCCGCGCCATCACGGTGACAGAAACGCAGATGGACGGCACCGCTTGGCCCTGGACAATAAATCATGCGGGGCAGGGCCAGTGGTTTGCATCCCGCGACGAAGCCGCGATCGCCGCTGGGCAGATCCTGAATTCTGGTGGATCGGCTGATCTTGGCTGTTTTCAGATCAATAGCCGTTGGCATGGGGATGCGTTTCCCTCCCCTGACACGATGCTTGATCCCGTTGAAAACGCCCTCTATGCCGCGCGCTTTCTTACCGAACTTTATTCCGAAACAGGGGATTGGTCGGCGGCCGTGGCGGCCTATCACTCGCGCGATGCCGATCTTGGGGCCGCTTATCTGGAGCGGGTGCGCGCCGCGTATGGCGCATTTGCGCCGCCTTTGGAACGGGCATCGGCGTCGCCCCTGCCGCAGCGGCGCAACCGTTTCCCCCTGTTTGTGGCAGGGGATCCTGCCAGTGCCGGCAGCCTCGTCCCACGCCTTGCCGGGGCTTCACCGCTTGTCGGCGGGCCATGATGCAAAAACACCTCTCCTCCCTGCCAGGTGCACGCCTGCAACCCACAGTTCTGCTCGCCCTGGCATTGATGGCCGTCATTGCAATGATGGTGCTGCCGGTCCCCGCCTGGCTTCTTGATCTGGGTTTAGCGCTTTCCTTCGCGCTGGCCATCCTCATGCTGACGGTCGCGCTTTTCATCGAACGCCCGCTGGATTTTTCGGCCTTCCCCACGATCCTGCTCGCCTCGCTGTTGCTTCGCTTGTCGCTGAATGTTGCATCGACCAAGCTTATCATCTCGCAGGGGCATACGGGCACTGACGCCGCAGGTCATGTGATCGAGGCTTTTGCCGAATTCGTCATGGCGGGCGATCTGGTGCTGGGCCTTGTGATCTTTGTTGTCATCCTGATCGTCAACTTTCTTGTCATTACCAAAGGCGCCGGCCGTATGGCCGAAGTGGGCGCGCGTTTCGCGCTCGATGGCCTCCCGGGGCGGCAATTGGCCATTGATGCCGATGTCGCCGCAGGGGCGATCGACCATGCCGAAGCCAAGCTGCGCCGCGAAAGGGAACTGGCGGAAACCACTTTCTTCGGTTCGCTTGATGGGGCATCGAAATTCGTCAAGGGCGATGCGGTTGCCGGGCTGGTGATCACCCTTCTGAACCTCTTCGTCGGGTTGGGCGTGGGCGTGCTTGGGCACGGAATGCCGCTGGGCGATGCCTTTGAAACCTATGCCATCCTGACGGTTGGCGATGGTTTGGTGACGCAGATTCCGGCTGTCATCATCTCTGTTGCGGCTGCGCTGCTCATGGCGCGCGGCGGTGGCACGGGGGCGGCGGATGTATCCTTCTTTGCGCAACTCAGCCGATACCCGGCCGCCTTGTTCACAGTGGCAGGCCTGCTGGCCGCCTTCGCGCTCGTTCCTGGCTTGCCGGTACTGCCCTTTCTGGCCGGCGCGCTGGTGCTGGGCGTTATTGGTTGGCGCCGCATGCATGTGCCCCAACTTCCTGCTGTCGAGCCCGTGCTTGCGGGCCCGTCTCCCCCAAGACCGATGGGCGACATGCTCGACTTTGATGAAATTCACGTCGAATTCGCCTCTGACCTTGTTGGAATGGCGCTAGATCCGGCGACCGGCCTTGATCGGCGGGTGGGCAACATGCGCAACCACGTTGCCACCAGCTTTGGCTTCATCCTGCCCGAAATTCGGCTGACCGATGAACCAGCGCTTCCGCCGGGGCAGTATCGTATTCGCATCCAGGGCGTGGAACGTGTTCGTGACCGGCTTCTTGCCGACCGCATCCTCGTTCTGCTGGACGATTCCGCCCAGGCTCCGCCGGGCATCGATGTGCGTGAGCCAGTCTTCGGCGCGCCCGCCCGCTGGATCGTACCTGACGATCAGGATATTGCTGCGCTGTCCGGCCTTACCACCGTCTCTCCGGCCGAGGTTCTGTCGACCCATCTACTGGAAACCATACGGTCAAACCTGTCTCGCCTGCTGTCGCTGCGCGGATTGCGCCGGCTTCTTGATGAATTCGCCAACGTGTCCGACCCGGCCCGCGCCCAGATGAACCGGCGACTGTTGGATGACATGATCCCTGACAAGGTGCCGGCAGAGCTTCTGCTATCCACCCTGCGCCTGCTGCTGGACGAACGGGTGTCTATCCGCAACCTGCCCCTTATCCTCGAGGCCATCGCCGAAGCGCGGACCCTGTCCACGCCCGAGGCTGTTTGTGACCATGTTCGTCAAAGGCTTGGCTTTCAAATCACCGCCGATCTGCGCCGCGACGATGGAACCATCCCGCTTATCCAGCTAGCGCCGGAATGGGAAAAGACCTTCGCGCAATACCAGATCGACAGCGGCCCGGGCGCGGGTGACGTTGCCTTGCCACCCGAGCAGTTTTCGCGCTTGTCCCACGCCATCGCCGATCGTCTGGCGCGGGCGGCAGAGGGTGGGGCGAATCCCGCGCTTGTCACTTCCTCAAAGCGGCGGCGCTTCCTGCGCACAGTTCTGGCCGCCAAGGGCATCCCAACCCCTGTTCTGTCCTACGAGGAGATCGGGCTTGAAGCCCGCCCTGCCATCCTGGGGCAAGTGGCCGCATGATCGACCTGATCACGCTGATGGTGGAACAGGTGCAGGGGTTGATGCGCCCTGCCACGCTTGTCTTCTTGCGCGTGGCTACAGCCATGGCCTTGCTACCGGGCTTTGGGGAGCGGTCCATTCCTGCCCGCATCCGGCTGGCACTGGCGTTGGCCTTCACCGCCGTTGTCCTGCCCGCCGTCGCAGACCGGCATCAAGGCACCGGCCTGCTTTTGCCCGCGGCGGCTGAGGTAACGGCGGGGTTGCTGATTGGCCTTGTCTTGCGCCTGATGATCCTTGCCTTGCAGACGGCGGCGTCCATTGCCGCGCAATCGGCTTCGCTGTCGCAGATGTTTGCCAGTGCGGGCGCAGAACCACAGCCTGCCCTCGGCATCCTCTTTACTCTCGCGGCCACGGCCTTGGCGTTGCAGGCCGGGTTGCATGTCAAGCTTGCCGCCCTGTTCATCCTGTCACATGACTTTCTCCCGCCTGGGCGGTTCGTGCAGGGGGCGGATGTGCGGGACTGGGGCATTCACCAGATCGCAGGGGGCATAGCACTGGCCTTTTCGCTGGCGCTGCCTTTTGTCCTGGCGGCGCTGCTATGGAACATTGCGCTGGGCGCGGTCAATCGCGCCATGCCGCAACTGATGGTTGCCTTCATCGGGGCGCCCGCGCTTGCCCTTGGAAGTCTGGTCCTGACAGCCGTCCTCGCGCCGCTGATCCTTGCCGTCTGGCTCGGCGCTTTTGATACCAAATTGGCTGCGCCCTTCGGATCGGGCTGACAGATGGATCAGGAGAACGACGACAAGCCGCACGATCCCACGGAAAAGCGCCTGACCGATGCGCGGGAAAAAGGTCAGATCCCGCGCTCGCAGGATATGCTTACCGCTGCGGCCTATGCGGGCTTCCTGCTTGCGGCTCTGGTTTTCGGCATGGCTGCGATCACACATGCGGCCGAGGTGGGTATGGCGCTCCTCGCCCGCCCGGAACGCGTCGATGCCAAAGGCGGGGTGGCTGCGATGCTTGTGGCGGTGCTGCCCCTGTTTCTTATCCCCGCTCTGCCCGTTATCGGCCTGCTTCTGGCACAGCGCGGTCTTCTTTTCACACCCTCCAACCTGATGCCGAAGCTTTCGCGCATCGATCCGCTGGCGGCCGCACGGCACCGCTTTGGCCCTGATGGGTTGATGGAATTTGCCAAGGGCACGGCCAAGATGATTTTGATCGCGGCGCTGCTCGCGCTTTTCCTGCGCGCCGAGGCAGCGGTCATTCTGACCTCGCCGATGCTTGATCCGGGGCAGGGCAGCGCATTGATGATCGATCTGCTCATGCGGTTTCTGATGATCATCTTCGCCGCCGCATTGGTGCTGGGTGCTGCTGATTACCTGTGGCAGGTCCACCGCCACCGCATCCGCAACCGTATGTCGCGGCAGGAACTCATGGATGAATACCGGGATGCCGAAGGTGATCCCCACACGCGCGCGACCCGCCGCCAGCGGGGGCAGGAAATCGCGATGAACCGGATGCTGGCCGATGTGCCGACCGCCGATGTCATCGTGGTGAACCCCACCCACTACGCGGTCGCGCTGAAATGGCACCGCGCAAAGCGGCAAGCCCCGATATGCGTGGCCAAGGGCGTCGATGAAACCGCGGCCCGCATCCGCGATCTGGCCCAAGAACACGGCATCCCGGTTCATCGCGATCCGCCAACCGCCCGCGCGCTTTTCGCAACGGTCGGGATTGGGGAACAGATCCGTCCGGATCACTACCGCGCCGTCGCCGCCGCCCTCCGCTTTGCAGAGGCTTTGCGCAAGAGAAAGGCCCTTAGATGATTATTGAAAGCCCCACCCGATGAAGCACCCCGATCCCCGCCAAACCCGTCTGCTCGAAGCGGCGGCTCTCGCCCGCGATATGCGGCTGCTTCGCGTCGCCGCCGCACGCGCCGCCCTTGTCACCAGCCTGGCCCGCCGGGATGCGTTGGACCCGTCCCCGACAGACAGTGACGATCCGGCGATACAAGCCGCCGATCTGCGCCACCTGCTCTGGGCCGAGGGGCGCCGTCGCGCGCTTGGCCCGGTGATCGCCACGCAGGAAGCGGCCCTTTACCAGCGGCGAAGTGAGGCAGCGCGCGCTGTCGCACGGTGCCAGGTTCTGGAGCATCTGTTCCGCACAAAGCGCGATCAGCCATCCTGACGGACGATATCGCCTATCAGCACATCGGTCACAACGTTGGGCAAAACTCCGACCGCGGCCTCGAACAAGGCCATCCGCAGCGGCACCAGATTGGCGGAATCGGTGAAAGATCCGCGAAATCCACCCGCATTGGCATGGTTGAACAGCACCTGCAAAAAGACGTCGCGCAACTTCGGCTCATGCTCGAAGACCATGATCGTCGATCCGGGCGTCACCTCAAGGCTCAGCGACAGCACGACCAGGCTCACCACTACCCCGTCTTCCATGACGGGAATGACGAACTGGTTGTTCAGCTTGGCATATTCCGGCGGGACGGTCGGTTCTTCCGACTCGACCTCTGCCGTGGCCGAGGCATCGGCGCGCAGAAAAAAGCCTGCGCCAGCCCCGGCAGCCAGACCGATCAGACCAAGAACAACGGGAAGGATAAGCTTTTTCATGATCAGAACGGCAAGAGAATATCGGTGATCTGTTGGCCATAGCGCGGCTGCTGCACATCGGTGATCTGCCCCCGCCCGCCATAGGAAATTCGCGCACCGGCGATCTTGTCATAGGTGATCTCGTTCCGGCGCGAGATATCGACCGGGCGCACATATCCCGTCAGGATCAATTCACGCAGTTCGAAATTCACGCGCACCTCTTGCTGGCCTTCGATCCGCAGGACACCATTGGGCAGCTCTTCCACCACGGTTGCCGCCACCCGCAGCGTCAGTCGTTCCTGCCGCGACACAGACCCCTCGCCCTGATAGCTGGATGACGATGTGATTTCCGCCGCCTCGGCCATGCTGGCGCCTTCGGGCAGTTGGCGATCCAGCCGCTGCGGCAGTCCCAGCAGCGCGGGAACACCCATTTCCTCATCCGAGCTTCGGCTTCTCCCGGTGGAATTGTTGATGCGGGCGCTGTCGTCGATTTCGATGACCACTGTCAGGATGTCGCCCCGCTGCGCTGCGCGCCGGTCGCCGAACAGGGCCCCACGTTCCGAACTCCACAGCGAGGATGGTGCCCCCGGCCCGTCCTGGTTGCTGCTTTCGGGCAGGGGGGCGGAATACATCGCATGATGCTGCGTCGAGCCTTCCAGTGGCGAAAATCCGGGGGCGCGGCCAACCTCTTCCAGCCGGCCACAGCCTGCGGCGAGGATCGCGATCAGCATCCAACGCATGTCTCACCCCCTACCTGAACCGTGCCATCTGCCATCACCCGGCCCGACACCACCGCCTTGGACCCAAGGCTCATCACCCGGACCACCTCCCCTGCGCCGCCCTTGTCCAGCGCGCGACCCTCGGCTGCAATTTCCAGCCCGCCGCGCAGATAGCGCAGCTGGACCCGCGCATTCCGCCCCACCAGCACCGGCGGGCCCAGGTCGCGCACCAAAATCGCCCGTCCGGGATAGATTGCCCGGCGGGTCTGCAGCCCCACCGCTTGCGCCGGATCGCCCAACGCGCCGGGGATTATCGCATCCACCAGCGCCATGTCCTCTGGCGTAAGGATGCTTTGGGCGGCAATCGGCCGTGTCGCAACCAGGCTTTCCCCGGCCGCCGTCAGCGGCATGCACCCCGCCAGCACCATCGCCAGAATCGATTTTTTCATCACCGCACCTGCGTCGTGGCTGCCATCATCTGATCGGCCGCGGTCAGCACTTTGGCGTTCAACTCATAGCCGCGCTGCGCCTTGATCAGTTCGGTCACCTCGCGCACCGCATCAACCGAACTTTCTTCAAGATAGCCTTGGCGCAGCGTGCCCAACCCCTCTACCCCCGGTGTGCCGGGCAAGGGCGGGCCCGAGGCCGCGCTTTCCAGAAACAGGTTTGATCCGATCGCCTCCAGCCCCTTTTCATTGGTGAAACCGGTTACTGTGATCTGGCCCAGTTGTTCTGGTTCCGTCTGATCCGAGAAATATGCCCAGACTTCACCCGCCGCATTGATCGACAGGCTCCGCGTTTCGGGCGGGATGGTAATGCCGGGTGCCACCGGATAGCCATCCGCGGTCACGATCAACCCGTCCGCGCTGCGCCGCAGGGCGCCGTCGCGGGTATAGGCGGCCAAACCCGAAGGCAGCGTCACTTCAAGATAGCCCTGCCCTTCGATCGCCAGGTCCAGATCGCCCCCCGTCTGCGATGGCGTGCCTTGCGCCAGAATGACCGACACCGCCGCAGGCCGCACCCCGATGCCCAGCTGAATCCCGGTGGGAAGCATCGTGCCATCCTCGGCGGTGATCGTGCCGGGGCGCGCCATCTGTTGATAGTGCAGATCGGCGAAATCCGCCCGCCGTGCGTTGTAGCCGGTCGTCGACATGTTGGCGAGGTTGTGGGACACCACATCCACGCGCATCTGCTGTGCCGCCATCCCGGTGGCGGCGATCTGCAAGGCTTTCATATCACCCTCCCAGCGTGCGGATCATGCCGCGCATCCGTTCGTCTTCCCGGTCCAGAAACCCCTGTCCCAATTCATAGGCGCGCTGGACCTCGATCATTCGGGCAATCTCGGCCACAGCATCGACGTTGCTTTCCTCCAGCGCGCCCTGCACCAGCTCCGCGCCTTCGACAGGAACTGTCTGCCCGGCCGAAAACAGCGTTCCCGCCTCATGCCGCAGGGAAAGCGGATCGGCCGGCAGCCAAAGGCCGATCCGTGCCACCGGCTGGCCATCCGCCGACAGCGTTCCGTCTTCACCCAACATGACCTGCCCTGCACCTGCGGGCAGCACGACCGGCGCCCCCCCCGCATCCAGCAGTCGGTTGCCATCCGCCGTCATCAGCGCCCCGTCCGGACCGGGGGTAAAGGCACCGGCCCGTGTCAGACGCTCTCCCTCTCGCGTTTGCAGCAGGAAGAACCCGTCCCCGCGGATAGCGAAATCGAAACGCCCGCCGGTCTGCACCAGCCCGCCTTCGGCCAGATCAACCCGCCGCGTCTCTCCCAGCGCCATGGAAAGCGATGGCGCCGCGCCGGCCCGGCGTACAAATTCAGAGAACACCACACCTTCGCGGCGAAAGCCGGTGGTCGCACTGTTGGCAATGTTGTTGGCTACAACCTGCATCTCGCGCAGCAGGCCGGATTGCCGGGTCAGGGTCACATATCCCGTCGCTTCCATGCTTCAGCCCCCCGCCACGATGGGCACGACGCCGCGTTGAAAGAAATCAACCAGCCGCGCTGTCATGAAACCCATGGTCCCCCAGAACACCACCATCATCGCCGCCACTTTCGGCACGAAGGTCAGCGTCGCCTCCTGCACGCTGGTCAGCGCCTGAACCAGCCCGATAGCGAGCCCGGCCAGCAGCGCGGCGGTCAGCAGAGGGGCCGAAATCTGCACTGAAATCCAAAGCCCCTGGCGCATCATGTCAAAGATCACCGCATCTCTCATACCGGCATCCTCAGTATCTCCTGATAGGCCTCGACCACACGGTCGCGCACGGCGGCCACCGTCTCAACGGCGTTCTGGGTTGAGGTGAGAGCCTCGATCAGCGCATGAAGATCGGCATCCCCCGTCATGGCCGCGCGTGCCGTGGCCTCATTCCGGTTCAGTGTCGCGGCGAATTCCGCCGCGAAGTCGGCGGCATGATCGGCAAGGCCTGGCCCCGCCGCCTCTGGCCGCAAGGCGGCGCGGTCACGGATATAAAGATCGGGCGCGATAGCCGCAAAAATGCTCATCCCACCCTCCTTCAGCGACGGATCAGATCGAACAGGCTTTGCGACATCTGCCGTGCCTGATCAAAGATCCGAAGGTTCGCCTCATAGCTGCGCTGGGCCTCGCGTGCATCGGCCAGCTCCAGCACCAGATCGACATTCGATCCGTCGTAATGCCCGCTGGCATCGGCCAGAGGATGGCCGGGATCATGGATGCGCGCTGCCGCCCGGTCATCAAGCCGCACCGGACCCAGCGCCACCCCATCGTCACCGATGCGAAAGGTGGAAATCTTGCGCTGATAGCCGGGCGTGTCGGCATTGGCGATGTTCTCGGACAGGTGGCGCAGGCGCATGGCTTGCGCATCCATCCCGCTTGCGGCGGCGCCCAGTGCGGAAAGCAGCGTTGCCATCACTGACCTCCCCGTCCCAGCGCGGCACGCACAACGGCCGAGGTACTGCGATAGATCGACAGGGCCATTTCATGGCTTTGCCGCGTTTCGGCCATACGCCGCATCTGATCTTTCAGACCCACGCTGTTGCCGTTCGGATCGGTAGGTGTGCGCAGGTCAACCGGCCTATGCTGCGGTCCGCCTTGCCCCGTCGACCCCGCCCGAGACACATCGGCAAAGGCGGGCAGATCCCTTGCGCGATATCCGGGCGTGTCGGCATGGGCGATGTTATGGGCAATCACGCCCATTCGCGCCCCGGCATGGGCCGCCAGACCCTGTGCCATCCGTGTCAGTTCAAGCTTTTCGAACATCTCGGGCTTCTCCCTCGATTGGTTTCATCAAGGCTTAAGACCGATTCGCTAAAGAACCGTTGAAGCCATCGGGGAATTTCATGACAACGGTTTTCGACAGCCTTCGCGCCCGCATCGCAGGCATCAGAACGGCAACACCTATTGGCCGGGTGGCCGCTGTCGGGCCGTCCACGGTGCAGGTTTCCGGACTCTCTGCCGTGGCCGCACTGGGTGACCGGCTCGCGCTTGGTCGGCATGGGGGCGAGGTGATCGCAATTTCCCCCGACGGGCTGACGATTCTGCCTGATTCACCGACCGAGGGGATCGCACTGGGTGATCCGGTCGCACATTTCGGCGCGGCGATGATTGCGCCTGATGCAGGGTGGATCGGCCGGATCATTGATCCAGATGGTCGCCCTCTGGATGGCCGGCCGCTGATGGCGGGCCTTTCCCCGCGCCCGCTGCGGGCTGCGCCCCCTCCGGCGGCCGACCGTCGCAGGTTGGGGCCGCGCCTTTCCACAGGTCTTGCCGTTTTCGATACACTCCTGCCGCTGGTGCAGGGGCAGCGACTGGGGCTGTTCGCCGGTTCCGGTGTCGGGAAGTCCACCCTGCTGGGCAGTTTTGCGCGCCATGTATCGGCTGATGTGGTGGTCATTGCCCTGGTTGGTGAACGTGGGCGCGAAGTGCGCGCATTTGCCGAAGATGTTCTCGGTCCTGACGGGCTTGCCCGCAGTGTGATCGTCGCCGCCACGTCGGACCAGTCGCCGTTGATCCGGCGCCGCTGCCCGCTTTCGGCAATGGCGGTGGCCGAACATTTCCGCGATCAGGGTGCGCAGGTGCTGTTCCTGTGCGACAGCATCACCCGTTTTGCCGAGGCGCATCGCGAAGTTGCCGCTGCCGGGGGCGAACCGGTGAGCCTGGGCGGCTGGCCTCCTTCGCTTTCGCATGCGGTCATGTCTTTGGCGGAACGCGCTGGTCCCGGGGCTGGCTCTGCTGGCGACATTACTTCGATCTTCACCGTCCTTGTGGCCGGGTCGAATATGGAAGAACCCGTAGCCGATATTCTGCGCGGCGTGCTTGATGGCCATGTCGTCCTTGATCGGGCCATCGCGGAACGGGGGCGCTTTCCGGCGGTCAATCTGTTGCGGTCGCTGTCGCGCAGTCTGCCCGATTGCGCAACGCCAGACGAAAATGACCTTATAATCGAGGCGCGGCGTCTACTGTCAGCCTGGGACAAGGCGGAACTGATGGTGCAATCCGGCCTCTATGCCTCCGGATCAGATGCTTTGACCGATCGGTCGATCCGCCTTTTCCCGGCGCTTGACGCCTTTCTTGCCGAAACCGCACCGAATGACCCGCACGATCACGCGTTTCAACGCCTTCGCATGATCCTTTCCAAATGATTCCGGCTGCCATGACATCCGGTTTCATGCGGTTCGGTCCGAGGTAAACGGATGCAAACCCCACCCTTTTGCTAACCCGGAACCCTCCCGCAAGGATCTCGGCGCGATCACAGACGCCGCAACCAGGATCTGCTCTGTTTCAGCATGGTCAGTGCCGCAGACGCGCCGCTCCCTCCTGTCTCAAGGCTGGCGGTCACCAGAAAGCGCTGAATCAGGGTCTCAACCTTCCCGCTGTCGGTGAACTGCGCCACGCTGTCACTTCCGAAAACCGTCGTCGCCCGTGCCTTAAGGCCCGACAGCTGCTGATCCAGATTGAGCGTGCCAAAGCTCGTGGGCAGGCCCAACGCGCCGCGCATCACTCTCCAAAGCGGTTCATTCCCAAGGATGCGAAACCATTTGGTGTTTTCGCTTGCGCCGCTCTTGGCCAGCTCCGCGATTTCGCGCCGTGCGTTCATGGCCAACCGCAGATTGCCGTCAACAGCGCCCACCGCCACCTCGAACCGTTGCGCCTTCCAGCGCGTCATGATGCCCTCAGCAAAATCTGAAAGGACCGTTCGCGGCGTGCTGAAATCGCCAAAACCGAAAGCGGCCGAAAGTTCCAGATAGCGCTTGTCGGTCAACCGATTTGCCAACGCGTCCGTCTTCAGCGTTCCGTCTTCCAGAACCTTCCGGATAAAGGCCTTGGCGTTCACATCAGCTTCAAGGCCAAAAGCCTCCAACGTGATGCGCATCAAACGCCGGTCATTTACAAGAGCATCCGCGGTTCGGATCGATCCGATCCGTTCCCGGAAATAGGCTTCATCCCGTTGCACAACGGGTTGCCGCGCGAAGACAGCGCTCTGTGCCGCCTCCGTCCGCCTGAGAAAAGCCCAGCCGCTCGGGCCGGACAAGGGCAGTACAGGCTGAAAACTCATGTCCGATGGGCAGCAAGAAGCCGCTCCTCCCGGGGTAGAAGTGCGCGCAAAGCCTTCAGGGCGGGATAGAACTGCCCATCCAGCACGGATTTGGAGGCCAGCGTAAGCTGCGCCCGGCTGTCCGGGTCGGTCAACACCTGGCTCAGCTGTTCGACCGCGCGCAGAACCGACATCCGCATGGCATCAGGTTCTGCATCGCCCGAAAGAACCAATTGCGCCATATAACACACCCGCCGGACCGGGGTGGTCGCCTCGCCCGGGTGGATGGCATCGCGCAGGCGCAGGACGTGGGCGTTCGGCGTCATCACCGAAAGACGGCTGCGCTTTTCTCCGTTCTCGATCACCGCGCCGTTAATCAGTACCCGCTCATGCGGGCCCAGTTTCAGAACCAGCCCTGTCATGTCGCGACCTCCCCCCGCAGGCCACGCATGACGGCTGTGTTGATCGTTACCAGCACCGAAGCGGCCCCGCGCCCTTCCAGAACAGCGCGGCTGTGATGAGCGGTGAACTCGTACAGATAGAAAAGCCGTGCTCGTAAATCCGGGGGCAAGCCATTGCCGGATCCGGCAACGTCGGCCGCCAGATGCGACCAGAGGCGCAAGTTCCGGTTCAACGCCTCGACCAGTGCGGGGAAATCGGTTTCGCCATTCCGCTCTGCGGATCGCAACGCGGATGTCGCCCCTGCCAACAGATCGTATTCGAGCCCCCTTGGATTGTTCAGCGCGATGTCGGGCCGCATATAGGCGGCGCGGGCAAGTCTTTCTTTGGTCATCTGGTTCTCCGGCGATCATGGGCTGACAGGGGGCCGGTAAAGACCCGGCCCCCCGATGGTTCCGCCCGCCTCAGCGGAAGAGTGACAGCAGGTTCTGCGGCTGCTGGTTCGCAATGGAAAGCGCCTGCGTAGCCAGCTGCTGCTGCACCTGCAGCGCCTGCAGCCGTGCCGACGCCTCCTCCATATTCGCATCTACCAGCGTGCCGATGCCCGATTTCAGCGCGTCTGACAGCTTGGTGACAAAATCAGCCTGCGAATTGATACGGCTTTGCGCCGAACCAAAGGCGGAGGACGCATCAATTGCCGTGTTCAGCAACCCGTCGATGGCCCCAAGCGCGAGTTGCGCAGCCGATGCAGTCGACACGCTCAACCCGGTCAAGGCACCCAACCCACCCGAGCCCGCGTTGCGGAACTGTCCGCTCACCGACAAGTCGGCCGTGCCGTCGTTGGTAAACGACAGCTGCCCCGCCGAAGCGCTGTCGTAATCGACGGTCAGCCCTGTGATTCCCAACGCATCGATCGAGTTTTTCAGCCCGACAGCGATCAGGTCCGGCACCGCATTGTTCCCGCTGTCGACATCGGACGCGGTCAGCGTATAGGACGCCGTCTTGTCACCGATCTGCAAGGTGATGGAATCACCGGCCGCCCAGGCGGCTGCGCCATCGGCGATGGTGATGTCATCGGTGCCCCCGGCAGCGTCCAACGACAGGACAAAGGTATCGGCAGCGCCGGAGATCGTTCCGTTGGTTGAGGCGGAGAACACATCGTTCGCAGTGTAGCCACCTGTCGCAAGGTTCTCGCCGTTGACCGTGATGGAAGACGCCTGCACGCCCGATGCGCTGCGATCAAGGGACGACAACACATCGATGCTCGTCGTGGAGCCGTTCACAAGGTTCAGACCGTTGAACTGGGCGGCACCGACCACCGAATTGATCTGCTCCCGCAGCGCGTTCACATCCGTCTGCAGCTTGCCACGGTCAACGTTGTCGGCCTGCGCGGCGACGATCTTGCCCTTCATCTGCTTCAGCAGATCGGTCACGGTTTCCGAAGCCTGCCGCGCCACGGCGATGGTCGAAGACCCCAGTGCGAGACTGTCGGAAATGCCCTTGAAGCCTTCGACGTCGGCTTCCATCACCTTGGAAATTGCCCAGACAGAGGCGTTGTCCTTGGCCGTAGCCACCGACTTTCCGGTCGAAATCTCCGACTGAGTCATGCCGAGATTGGCATTGATGCTCTTCATCGTCTGCAGCGCAACCATGGCGCCATTGTTGGTCAGAATGGATGACATCTTCATTCCCTTTGAATGTGCGCCTTTGGCGCGGGTTGACCTTTCGGGTTCTCCCCGATGCGTGCGGTCACGGACCACCGCGCCACCCCGCTTCGGGATGCCTGCCCATCTCACCCGGCAGCGGTTAAGCCTTTGCTGATGTGGCTGGGGGAAATGGCTTGAAATTGAGTCAAATCACAGCCTCCGCCCAGGTGCCTGCACCGAAAGCGTCTTGCGCGCGCCGTTGCGATCATAGGTATCAGCCCGCTCCGCCGCCGCGATTTCGGCCAGCCGCCGTCGCCCCGAACGCAACCCTTGGGCCGCCGACTCAAGACAATCGATATTGCGCACTGCCATCCGGCGCAGCCGCGCCAGCGCACTGCTGTCCAGCAGCTGAAAACCGCTGAAAACTGTCTCTAACTTTGCTGAATAGATCTCCAGATCATCAAACCTTGCCGTACGAATCGCCTGGTGCATCTCATCTAGAACTGCGGTCGCCTCTGCCTCTGGATCGCTCATTTCGCATCCTCGGCCAGCGCGCGGAACAGCGATTCGGTCAATCCGATTCCGCCCGCCTGCACCATGGCCTTTGCCTGCCCTTCCCGCAGGAAAGACGCGAACTGCTCCGCTCCGATTCCCCCGCCGAAGCCGCCGGTAAGCGTCCCAAGCCCCGCATGACGCAGCATTTCAGCCAGAAAGGCAGTTTCCAATTCGGCGGCTTTGGCTTGCAAGGCGATGTCGGGCGCCGCGCCCGGTCTGGTCTGGGCCGGTCTGGTCTGGGGGGGGGATACCTGCACTGCGGTGCTCCTGTTTGCGAAATGGGGCAGATTTTCCGCATCTTGGGCTGTCGGCAGTAAAGATTTGGTAATCGCTGAACGCCAAAGTCTGATCACCTGACAGAAGTCTGACCCGACATGATCCAGCCTGTTCCGCTTCAGAAGTTGCCCTCCTCGCCACCGGCCCTTGGCGCCGGAGACGGCCTGGAAACGGCCATTTTCGTCTCTGTCATGGCAGAATCCGGTTCCAATCGGCAAGCCACTGCAGTGGGGCTCCTCAAACTGCCCGGTCAAGAACCGGGTGATGCCGATCCTGTGGTCCCCGACCTGAACCCTGCGTGGCAGATGCCCGATGCACCCGTTACTGAATTTTCCCACGATGCCGCATGGACCAACGCAGCTATGCCCACTCCGCGGGACGGCGGGCGTGCCACAATCCCCCCCGTTGCGGGCGCTGATACTGCCGCGCAAGAAGAATCGACCCTAAGATCGCCTGAACTGCCTGAACCGGCTAACCCACCGCTGGTTTTCAGCATGGCCGCCATGGCGTTTTCTGATCTCTCCGCCCAATCGCAGCAGATCGTCCCGTTTACCCTGGCGGATGATCCCTCTCACTTTGCCGCCCCTGCCATTGGGGATGCCGTGTCAAACCCGCATGATCAGCCTGTCGCCACGGCAGGTAGAAAGACCGACGCTTTCGCCGGATCAGAGCTGCACATGCCCCAGGAATTGGGTCAAGCGACGAAGGTTTCCCCTGTTTCCCGACTCGCGGCCGCAGGGGTGGCCCCGCGCGGCGCGATCCCCAATGCACCGGCCACAGGGGCGTTGGCAGCCGATACAGTCGCCATGCCGGAGCCCCGTTCAAAAGCAGCCTCACCGCCATCCGATGGCGAAGCCCAACCCGTGGCCCCTATCGGGATGCCAGATCCGCAGTCGTCTGGTGCAGATCCAAGCCTTCAAGTTGGCTCTTCTGCAGCAGAAAATGTCTCTAACTTGGCGAAAAATGGGACAGTCATGGATCAGTCCGCCTGGCCGCTTTCCCGGCTGATCTTTCATGCCCGCCACATGCCACCCCCTCAGCTTTCTGCTCAGTCCGTCTGGTCGGCTGCTTCCACGCAAGGGCCGTCTGTTGCAATGCCATCCGACCCTGCAACTCTACAGCCCGCATCTCAATTCCCGGGATCGCCAACGCGTCTTGGTGCTGTGCCCGCATCAGCCCCCTCCCGAAGCATGGTGGAACCCGTCCTGCCGCCGGACCCTCTGTCATATCCGCCCCAAACAGAGGCCACAAAACGCTTCGTCCAGCCGCCTTCCATGCAAGAACGACCGCCCGGCGATCCTGAACCCGTCACGCAACCCGCTCCCCTGCTACGGTCAGGAACGCCCGTACCAACCTCCAACTCCGGGGTTCCGTTCGATGCGCGTCCTGCCGCGCCAGCCGTAACCGAAGCAAACCCCGTGTCAGGCGCGGATCTCGGCGGCAGCCCGCAATTCGTGACAAACATCGCGGAAATCCATGTTCATCCGCAGGCGATCGTCACAGATCCCGCCCCCTTCGCCCCAATCACGTCAAAGGCGGATTCTTTCCAAGCACAGGATGGCGCCTTTCCGATCCGTGCCGGGATCACGCCGATTCCGATGACGGACGAAATTCTGCGTCTGGTCCAGATCGCTCCGAATGGCCCCGTCACGCTGACCCTGCGGCCAGATGATCTGGGCACCCTGCGATTCGAGATGACGCAGACGGAAAAGGGCCTGCACATTCATCTTGCGGTGGACCAACCCCAAACGCTCGACCTTCTCCGCCGACAGGGCGATCAGCTGTTGGCTGACCTACGGCAGGCGGGTTTTGCCGGCGCATCGCTCAGCTTTGCAGGGGGCGGCACGCAGGACGCCCCGTCACAACACAGCGCCCAGATGCTTGATGCCACCCGCCCGACCGGCTCGCCGCCCGCCGCGGAACATCGCCCTACGCTCCCCAGCCCCATCGCTTCGCCCGGCACACTCGACCTTCGGCTCTGAAAGGATCGCCATGAATACCGTGACCCCCGCTTTCACGCCCACCCCACCTACCAGCCGGCCTTTTTCTGCCTCACCGGGATCAGACTTCACCACTTTCTTGAAAATGCTGACCACCCAGATGCAGAATCAGGATCCCCTGAACCCGCTTGATTCAACTGATTTCGCGGTGCAGTTGGCCACTTTTTCGGGCGTTGAACAGCAGGTGCAGACCAATCAGCTTTTGAATGGCCTCGCCGCGCAGTTCAGCCTGATTGGCATGGCGCAACTCTCTGGCTGGGTCGGGCAAGAGGCGCGGACGCCCGCCGATGTCTGGTATGACGGCAGCGCCATCACCCTTACGCCGGACCCTGCGCCGGCTGCGGACAACCTCGTTCTCACCGTCAGGGATGCCTCTGGCACCTTGGTTTCGCGTGAAACGGTCCCGACCGGCAGCCGCAGCTACACATGGCTCGGCGCTGATGCCGCGGGCGATCCGTTGCCGTCGGGTCGCTATCAGCTGCGCCTGGAAAGCCGCCTGGGGGATGAGGTGATCCGCACCGACCCCATCCAGTCCTACGCCCCTATTGAAGAGGCGCGCCGCGATGGCGACCGGATCACCCTGGTCCTTCGGGGCGGCATCAACGTGTCTGCCACGGATGTCACGGCGCTGCGCATGCCCTGATCACTCTTGCGGTGGCGGGTCGCGACGCTAGGGTCCGCCCTCATGATATCGCCCCCACCCGACGCCCATGCCGCACTTTCCCGGCTCGACCCCAGCCTTCGGCCCGGGGATTGGCTTGCCTTGTCCGGGGGCCGTTCCAACGCCGTATGGCGGGTGGGCGATTTCGTCGTCAAACATCACCGCCCCGATGCCGCGAGCCCGCTGTTCCCGAATGACCCCGTTGCAGAGGTGACGGCCCTTACCTTGCTATACCCCCTCGGCCTCGCCCCACACCTGCGCGCCAAGGGTCCTGACTGGATCATTTACGACCACGCCGATGGCGAACTCTGGCAGGGCGATCCTGCGCCCGTCGCCCGGATGCTGCATCGCCTGCACAGTGCAGCACTGCCGCCTGCGGCCTTTCGCCTGCTGCCAAATGGCGCCGCCGCCCTTCTGGCCCATGCCATCAGCTTTGCCCCGCCCGGCCTGCCCCCCCCACCGCCCGATCCCGGCCTTCCCCCGGTTGCGCCGCGCCCGGTTCATGCCGATGTCGTTCCGGGCAATATCCTTGCCACGGCTGACGGCCCCTTGCTGATCGATTGGCAATGCCCCGGCATGGGCGACCCGGCCGAAGACCTCGCCACCCTCACCTCGCCCGCCATGATGTGGCTCTATACAGGCCGGATCGCGCCCCTTGGCTGGGCCAACGCGCTCTTTGCCGCCTATCCCTGCCCTGAAACCGTCGCGCGCTGCCAAGCCTTGCGCCCGATCTACGACTGGCGCATCGCCGCCCATTGCGCCTGGAAAGCAGGTCGCGGCGATGCCGATTACGCCCGCGCGCTGCAGATCCAACTCGCCGCGCGCTAGATCAGCGCGCCCAGCCCGATCCCCGCCGCAAAGACAAGAACCGCCAGCGGTATCAGATACCACCGTGACCGCCGCCTCGGCGGGGCCAGCGGGCGCGAAGGTTCCGCTTGCGCAATCAGCGCCGCCTCTACCATGCGCGGCAGCTTCGGCCCGAACCGGCTTAGCACGCGCGCTGTTTGCAAAAGATCGCGCAGCAGGGCTGCCGGTCCGATGCTCTTGGCGATATAGCTCTCCACCACCGGGCGCGCGACCTGCCAGATGTTGATATGCGGATCCAGCGACCGCGCCACGCCCTCGACCACCACCATCGTCCGCTGCAACAGGATCAGTTCGGTCCGCGTCTGCATCCCGAAGCGTTCCGTCACATCGAACAGATAAGCCAACAGCCGCGCCATCGAAATCCTGCTCGCATCCATGCCGAAAATCGGCTCACCCACCGCCCGCAAGGCTCGCGCGAATTCGTCGATATCGCGATCCGCAGGCACATAGCCTGCCTCGAAATGCACCTCGGCCACACGGCGATAATCCTTGCGGATGAACCCCATCAGGATTTCCGCATAAACGCGGCGGGTATACTCGTCGATCCGCCCCATGATCCCGAAATCATAGGCGATGATCGCCCCGTCCAGCCCTACCTTCAGGTTCCCCTGATGCATGTCGGCATGAAAGAACCCATCCCGCAGCGCATGGTTCAGAAACAGCGACAACACCCGCGCCGCCAGAACCTTGCGGTCCAGTCCCGCCGCATCGATCGCGGCGTTGTCGTTCATCCCGATGCCCTCGGCCCAGCCAAGCGTCATCACTGTCCGCCCCGACAGCGCCCAGACGGGCCTCGGCACGCGGAACCCCTCATCCTTTTCGGTATTCGCTGCAAACTCGGCGGCGGCAGAAGATTCCAGCCGCAGGTCCAACTCGCCCATGACGACGCCCTCGAAATGGGCGATCACTTCCATGGGCCGCAACCGCCGGGCCGAAGGTGCCACGATCTCTATCGTCCGCGCGATCAGGTAGAAGGCATCAATATCCTTGCGAAAGGCCCTCTCGATACCGGGGCGCAGCACCTTGACCGCGACTTCCTCGCCAGTCTCGGCCAGCCGTGCCCGATGCACCTGCGCAATAGATGCCGCTGCGACAGGTTCGGAAAATTCGGAAAACATCTGATCAACCGGCAGCTCAAGCTCTGCTTCGATCATCTTCTTGGCCACAGCCGTTGAAAACGGGGGCAGCTGGTCCTGCAGATACTTCAACTGCTCGGCCAGTTCATCGCCCACCACATCCGGGCGTGTGGAAAGGATCTGCCCGAACTTGATATAGGCCGGCCCCAACGCCGTCAGCGCCCGTGTCGCAGGCGGCAACGCCGGATCGCCCTTCAACCCCAGCCACTTGAACGGCCAGCCCAGCAACCGCGCCGCCACGCGAATCGACGGCGGCGCCCGAAACGCCTCCAGCACCACGGCCATCGCGCCGGTGCGCTCCAGCGTCGCGCCGGTGCGGATCAGACGCCAGATGTTATGCGGTCCCCTCACGTCAGAGCTTCCAGCCGGAATGCAGCGCCGCCACGCCCATCGTCAGGTTGCGATACTTCACCTGCCCGAACCCCGCCTTGCGGATCATGCTGGCAAAAGTCTCCTGATCGGGAAACTTGCGGATCGATTCCACAAGGTACTGATAGCTGTCCCGATCCTTCGCCACGATCTGCCCCATCACGGGAATCACGTTGAAGGAATAGGCGTCATAGGCCTTTTGCAGCAGGTCATTCGGGATCCGGCTGAATTCCAGCACCATCAACCGCCCCCCGGGCCGCAGCGCGCGATAGGCCTCTGTCAGCGCGTCCTGCACCCGCGTCACGTTCCGGATGCCAAAGCTGATCGTGTAGACGTCAAAGGTATTGTCCGCAAAGGGCAGGGCCATCGCATCGCCTACCACCCAATCCAGCCGCTCTGCCTGCCGCTCTGCCTCGGCCCGCTTGCGGCCTTCCACCAGCATGGATTCGGTCATATCCAGCACCACCGCCGATGCCCCGGCTGCGCGCTTCAGGAAACGGAACGCCACATCCCCCGTTCCCCCCGCCACATCCAGAAGGCGTTGCCCCGGCCGCGGGGCCAGCCAATCCATCATCGCGTCTTTCCACAACCGGTGCACCCCGCCCGACATCAGATCGTTCATGATGTCATAGCGGCTCGCCACACGGGTAAAGACACCGTGAACCATGCCCGCCTTGTCGCCCTCCGGCACGGTTTGAAAGCCGAAATGGGTGGTGCCTTTATCTTCGTCGGTCATGGGGTCTTGCCGTTCCTCTTGCCTGCCCCTCCTTATAGGCCGGTTCAACGGCGCTGCAATGCGCCCACATGTCCGACAGGCCTCTCCATGCCCGAACTGCCCGAGGTTGAAACCGTCCGCCGCGGCCTGCTGCCCGCGATGGAAGGGCGCGTCATCACCCGCGCCGCCGTCAACCGCCCCGATCTGCGCTGGCCCTTCCCGCCCGGCATGGCCGACCGGCTCACCGGCGCGCGGGTGCTCTTGCTGCGCCGACGCTCGAAATACATCCTTGCCGATCTTTCCACTGGCGAAACGCTCCTTATCCATCTTGGCATGTCAGGCCGGATGCTCATCTCCCCTCCCCCAATCTCGGATGAGGGGGGGCCACTAGAAACCAGCCGCGAAACGCTCGGCGAATGGCACCACCACCACCCCGCGCCGGAAAAGCACGATCATGTGGTCCTTGATATGGACAACGGCACCCGCATCACCTTCAACGACGCCCGCCGTTTCGGCGCGATGGACCTGATGGCCACCGCCACCGCCGATTCCCACCCGCTCCTCGCGGTTCTTGGCCCGGAACCGCTGAGCAATGATTTCAATGAGACCTACCTCACGGCCCGCCTCAAGGGCCGTAATACCCCCATCAAATCCGCGCTGCTGGATCAGCACATCATCGCGGGCCTCGGCAATATCTATGTCTGTGAAACGCTTTACCGCGCCCGTATTCATCCGGCGCGCAAGGCAGGCCGCATCGCCGCACCCCGCGCCGCCACCCTTGTCCCCCTCATCCGCGACGTGCTGGCAGAGGCGATCACCGCAGGTGGCTCCTCCCTGCGCGATTACCGTCAGGCAGATGGCGAGCTTGGCTATTTTCAGCACAGCTTTCAGGTTTACGGTCGCGAAGGCCAGCCCTGCCTCACCCCAGGTTGTACAGACACCATCCACCGCATCGTGCAATCGGGTCGATCCTCCTTCTATTGCCCCTCCTGCCAAAGGTGACGCGCCGTTAATACCGTTCACGACCCTTGATAACGGCCCTTTTGCTGTTAGGAGTCACGGCGACAAAAGAACGGAGCCGCGCCATGGCCTATGAGACGCTCATCGTCGAGATCGAGGATTACATCGCCCTCATCCGCCTGAACCGGCCAGAGGCGCTCAATGCCCTCAACGCCCGGCTGATGCAGGAGCTGGCCTCCGCCGTGGCTGCAGCTGACCGCAACGACAAGGTCCGCTGCATCGTCGTCACCGGGTCGGAAAAGGCCTTCGCCGCAGGGGCGGATGTCAAGGAAATGGCCGAAAAGTCATTCACCGACGTCTTTTTCGACGATCTCTTCGCCCCCGAGGCCGATGCAATCGCCCGCACCCGCAAGCCGATCATCGCCGCCGTTGCGGGCTATTGTCTGGGCGGTGGCTGCGAACTGGCCATGATGTGCGATTTCATCATTGCCGCTGACACCGCAAAGTTTGGCCAGCCCGAAATCAACCTCGGCATCGTTGCCGGCATGGGCGGCACCCAGCGCCTCACCCGCGCCGTGGGCAAGGCCAAGGCGATGGACATGAACCTCACCGGTCGCTTCATGGACGCAGCCGAGGCGGAACGCTGCGGCCTTGTCAGCCGCGTCGTCCCCGCCAAGGATCTTCTGACCGAGTCGATGAAAGCCGCGGGCAAAATCGCCCAGAAATCCGCAATCACCACCATGATCGTCAAAGAAGCCGTCAACCGCGCGCAAGAAACCACCCTGCGCGAAGGCATCCTCTTTGAACGCCGCCTTTTCAATGCGGCCTTCGCCACCGAAGACCAGAAAGAAGGCATGTCCGCCTTCCTCGAAAAACGCGAACCGCAGTTTCGCGACCGCTGATCCCAAGGGGTAACGGGAAACCCCTTATTTTCAGCCTTTTCTTTCTGCCCCTCTTGCCCTATAGCCCCCGGTTACATGCGCGTGGGCCCGCTTAGGCAAGAATCGATTCCGTTCCCCGGGGGGCGGAGCCTTGGGTCTTTGTGCAACCGATCTGAAACAAAGACCTACAGGAACCGAACAGCCCATGGCAAATACTGCCCAGTCCAAAAAGCGCGCCCGCCAGTCCGAAACCCGCTTCGCGATCAACAAGGCACGCCGCTCGCGCATCCGTACCTTCGTCCGCAAGGTCGAAGAGGCGATTGCTTCCGGCAATGCCGAAGCCGCCGTCGCCGCCCTGCGCGCTGCCCAGCCCGAGCTTGATCGTGGTGTCACCAAAGGCATCCTGCACGCCAACACCGTGTCGCGCAAAATCTCGCGTCTCGCGGCCCGCGTGAAGGCCCTGGCAACCCCCGCCGCCTGATTTTCGGCCCGGCATAAAGCCCGCCACACGGCCTCCGTTTTCGCGCAGGGCGCACCCCGAAAGGGGTGCGCCCTGTGCCTTTTCCGGGCCCGTCTGAACCTGCTGGTTTAGCGTTTTTGCCGACCGGCGTTGCTCATTTGCAAGGGCTGCCGGATTCGCTCTGACCAACTTCCTGTCAAGCGTGAAGTTCGGTTGCGCCCCCGCGTTGCGGCTTGTTACCGTCACCCTGCGATTCACTCTCGCCTTGGGGGACATGACGGAATCGCAGACGGAAATCGACAGGTTCACAAAGCTGCCAAGCGTGTGCTTACACCTCCGATTTTGTTTGCGATTCAAAGGGTTGTGGTGTCTGCACGTTATGTGTGGAAATCAGGTGCGGCAAATCGGGCCAGATGGAAGTCTGGTCGGGCATTGCTGTGCAAGCCGGCCTTGGGGTCGGAAACGGGCTATGGCGTACCCCGGCGAAGGGGTCTGTGCCACGAACCGCTTCCGCCCTGCAAAGGTCGCGCCCAACTCTGTTATGCGACCCGGGCGAAGGCGATAGCCCCGGCATTTGCCGGTGCAACAACAACAGGCGTGCCGGATCTGCCACAGGTTCAGAAGCACGCCGCCGCACGGGTCAGGAAGAATGACGAACGAGACTTGGGGTTTGGTCCGCGAGGAACTGATCAAGAGGGTTGGCCGAAACAACTATGTGACCTGGATCGAACCGTTGAAATTCTTCGACCTCAAGCAGGGGGTCGCGCGCTTTGAGGTGCCCACGTCCTTTTTTGGTGATTGGGTTTCGCGCAATTTCTCGGATCACATCCGCGCCCAGATGAACAATGCCGGCGCGCAGGTGGATCGGGTTGAGTTTTCCGTGGCGAACCGCCCCGCTTCCCCCGAGGCACCCGCCGCCCGCCCTCTGGCGGCGGCGCAGCGCGCCAAGCAGCCTGCGCGTGGCAGCGACAATGACGAGGTGCCAAGCGCACCCCTCGACGCCCGTTTCACCTTTGATACCTTCGTCGTCGGCAAACCGAACGAGCTTGCCCATGCTGCTGCCCGCCGTGTGGCCGAAGGCGGCCCCGTCACCTTCAACCCGCTCTTCCTCTATGGTGGCGTGGGCCTCGGCAAAACGCACCTGATGCACGCCATCGCCCACGAACTGCAAACCCGCCAGCCGCACCTGCGCGTGCTCTACCTGTCTGCGGAACAGTTCATGTATCGCTTCGTTCAGGCGCTGCGCGAACGTCAGATCATGGATTTCAAGGAACTGTTCCGTTCCGTCGATGTCCTGATGGTTGATGATGTGCAATTCATCGCCGGCAAGGATTCCACGCAGGAAGAATTCTTCCACACCTTCAACGCGCTGGTGGATCAGAACAAGCAGATCGTCATTTCCGCCGACCGCGCCCCGGGCGAGATCAAGGATCTCGAGGACCGCATCAAATCGCGCCTGCAATGCGGGCTGGTGGTCGATCTGCATCCCACCGATTACGAACTCCGCCTCGGCATCCTGCAACAGAAAGTGGAACTGTATCGCAGCCAGTATCGCGGCCTTGTCCTCGCGGATGGCGTGCTGGAATTCCTGGCCCACCGCATCACAACCAATGTCCGCGTTCTCGAAGGTGCGCTGACACGCCTCTTCGCCTTCGCTTCACTGGTGGGCCGCGAAATCACGCTGGAACTGGCGCAGGACTGCCTTGCCGATATCCTCCGCGCCTCGGATCGCAAGCTCACGATCGAGGAAATCCAGCGCAAGGTCGCCGAACATTACAACATCCGCCTGTCCGACATGATCGGTCCCAAGCGCGTGCGCACCATCGCCCGCCCGCGCCAGATCGCCATGTATCTGGCCAAGCAGTTGACGCCGCGCAGCCTGCCGGAAATCGGCCGCCGCTTCGGCGGGCGTGATCACACGACCATCATGCATGGCGTGCGCAAGATCGAAGAATTGATGGCGACCGACAGCCAGCTGAACGACGATCTGCAAATGCTCCGTCGCCAGCTTCAGGGCTGAAATCCGGGGCGTCCTTCCTCAGGCGGGAAGGCCGCCCTGTCTCGCACGCCGCCGCGCCGCCCAGCCCATCAGGCCCAGCGCAGTCAGCATAAGCGGCAGCGTCCCGCCAATCGGAACCACGGATGTGACCGAAACCTTCAGCGGGATCGTGTCGCTGTCCTGGCCCCGGAACAAAGTGCCGTCTTCCTTTTCAAAGAACTGGGTTCCCTCGGGAAACTGGAACTCAGTACCGAAGAAGGTCGCCAGAGACGACTGGATGTTCAGAACAACCGGACCGGTCACATTGAACACCCAGTCGAACGAAAACTGGTTGCTTGCCGGATAGACCGGGCCTGCAAAGGAAAACCAGACGTTATCCGCGGGATTGCCCGTGTCATTCACGGCGATGTCCATCGTGTAGCTCAGATATCCCGGTATCAGCGACGGTGCATCCGGGCTGTACAGATAGGTATAGGTCTGGCCGGCGATGGCATTGGTCTCGCCACTGATCGTTGCCGCACTGGCCTGAGAGGCCATCGCCGCCGTCAAGGCCAAAGCCCCAAGAATCTTGCGCATGAAATCCCCCCAGGAAAACGCCTTGCCGCCAAGGGTGCTCTCCACCCGCCGATCTGGCAAGAGGTATTAACGACGCATTCACCGCCTTTGCCGCAATCTTGCCATTTTTCTGTGGATCGATTGGCGTGTCGGTTGCACCCTGCGCGCCTTACACCCTGCGGTTATCAGTGACTCCATCCCCGCAAGGGCAGGGCTAGCGTCGCATCGCATGGTCGAATCGCCCCAACCTTACCCGACCCCGGCGCTCTAGCATGGTCACCCATGCTGCCGTGTCAGGCCCGCATCACGAACCCCCGCGCAATGTGGTTGCGCACGAACCAGATCATCCCCAGCCCCGGCAACAGCGACACCACCGTCATTGCCATTACCAGTCCGATATCCGTCTGAAAACCGAACAACGCGTTGATCGCCATGGTGATTGGCTTGCCCGCCGTCACCGTCAGGATGCGGGCAAAGACCACCTCCACCCATGAGAAAATGAAACAGAAGAACGCCGCCACCCCGATCCCCGGCGCAATCGCCGGGACAAGGTGGCGCAGCAGAAACGAGGGCAGCGAATGGCCATCGATAAAGGCCGTCTCATCAAACTCCTTCGGCACGGCGGAAATGAAGCTCTCCAGAATCCAGATCGCGATGGGCAGGTTGAACAGGCAATGCACCAATGCAATGCCCACCGGCGTATTCACCAGCCCTGCATTGGCAAACAGGATGAAGATCGGCAGCGACAGCACCACCGGCGGCGTCACCCGGAATGCCAGCAGCAGGAACAGGAAATGCCGGTCCCCCACGAACCGATACCGGGACAGCGCATAGGCCGCAGGCAGCCCCGCCCCGATGCACAGCGCCACGTTCAGCAGCACATAGATCATTGAATTGACGATGGACCCAGTCAGCGCAGGGTCCGCCGCAATGTTGCGATAGTTGATCAGGCTCCACTCCCCCTCCACCATCCCCTCGCGCGGCAGGGTGGACATGAAGCTCAGCAAAAAGGTCTGCGCCAGCGGCAACAAGATGAACGCCGCCAGTGCCGCAAAGACGGCCATCCGCAGGACCACCCCCCTCATCCCCGCTCCTCCTGCCGCGACAGGCCGCGGATCCGCACAAAGGCCCAGACCACCGTGATCACGATCAGAAAATACACCATCGACCGCGCCGCCGCCGACCCATAGCTGAAGCCCTTGATCTCCTCCCCCAGATCAATCGCCAGAAAATGCGTGGCCATATCCGGCCCGCCCGCGTTGATCGAAAACGCCTCGGTATAGATCATGAAACTGTCCACGAACCGCAGCAGCAGCACGATGCCAAGCGGCCCCGCGATCTTGGGCAATTCGATGAACCGGAACACCGCAACCCGCGACGCCCCGTCAATCGCCGCCGCACGGTAATAGTCCGGCGCAATCCCCGACAGCCCTGCATAGGCCAAAATCACCACCAGCCCGATCCAGTGCCAGGTATCCATCACCACCAGCAATACCCAAGTGTGCAGCGCCGTGAACTTCCAGTCGAACCCGATCCCCGCCGCCGCCAGCGCCTGCCCCGCGATCCCCGTCTCCGGGTTGATCAGCCCCAACCACATCATCGCGATCATGTTCCACGGCACCACCAGCGGCAGCGCCACGAGCATGAGCACCGCCACCGCCCAGCGCCGCGCCCGCCGCAACAGCAGCGCGATCCCCACCCCCAGCGGCACCTGCACCAGCAGGATCACGGCGGAAAACAGCAGGCTCCGCCCCAGGCTTGCGTGAAAGCGGCTTGATGTGACGATCTCCTCATACCACTCCACCCCCACCCAATGCACATCCTGCAGGGAAAAGATGTCATGCAGAGAATAGTTGAACACCGCCACCAGCGGGATCACCCCCACAAAGGCCATGACAGCCGCCGCGGGCAGCATCAGCAGCCAAGCCTCATTTCGATAGGGTTTCATCGGTCCCCGTCTGCATCCCACCCGCCTAATACCTGCACGTATCCTGCCCTCATGCAACGCGCGGCAATCAACGATTGCGACTATGGTCTTGGTCTGCCGCTCTTGCCTTGCTGCGGCAGACACCGCTTTACTTTCCCCAACACCCCTCCGCCGGAGGGATGCACAGGGAGGACCCACCAATGTGTCAGGTTTTCGCGGGGCAAGACCCCGCCCGCTATGAAAGCATCACCCGCCGCCTGCGGCTGAACGGCCAAAGCACCAGCATCCGCCTCGAACGCGCCTTCTGGGACATCATCGACGAAATCGCCGCGTCTGAGGGCACCACCACGCCCGCCTTCGTCTCCAAGCTGCACTCCGAAGTGCTGGAACAAAGGGGCGAGCCGGAAAACTTCACCTCGCTCCTGCGCTGCGCCTGCCTCATCCACATGGACCGCCGCGCCCAGATCGGCACCGCCCACGCGCTCGCCGCAGAATGACCCGCGGCATGAAATGGTGCGCGTAGTATAGACCTACTACCCGCCCGCGCCGGAACGCCCGCACACTCTCCGTCAGACAGTCCAAAGACCTGACGGAGGAAGACCTTGGCCAAGGCCATTCACAGCATGATCCGCGTGCTTGACGAAGCACGATCGGTGGCGTTTTACGACACTGCCTTCGGGCTCAAGGTCGCGGATCGCCTGGATTTCGACAGTTTCACCCTCGTCTACCTGTCAAACGCAGAGACCGGGTTCGAACTGGAACTCACCATCAACAAAGGCCGGACCGAGCCTTACAATCTGGGCGATGGCTATGGCCACCTCGCCTTTTCCGTCGCTGACGTCGATGCCGAACATGCGCGCCTCACGAATGCCGGGCTTGCCCCGCGCAAGCTGGTGGATTTCGCCCCGGGCGGCAGTGTGATCGCCCGCTTCTTCTTTATCGCCGACCCCGATGGTTACCAGATCGAGGTTCTGCAAAGGGCCGGCCGCTACCTGTGAACCGCTGGCGCGCGGATCGGAGGAGCCGCCCGCCATCCTACCCAAAACCGTCATGCTCAGGGAGGAGACAATGACAAAACCACTCAAGGGCGAAAGGCCAAAACGCCTTGGCCTCACCCGCCGCCAGCTGCTGTCGCGTTCGGTCGCGGCAGGGGCCAGCTTTGTTGTCGGCGCGGGCTTCGTCGCATCAGGCAATGCTGCTTGGGCGATGGAAACCACCGCCATCAAACCCGAATCCATGGCCACACTCATCCAGATGGCGCGTGACATCTATCCGCACGATCAGGTGGGTGATGAATTCTACGCCACTGCCGTCAAAGGCTATGACACAGCTGAAAACGCCGAACAGGTCGAGGCAGGCATCGCCGAACTCAACACCGCTGCCACGGCAGCAGGCCACGCCGACTACCTGTCGATCGGCTGGGAAGAAGACCGCGTCGCCGTCCTCAAGGCCATCGAAGGCGGAGTGTTCTTCCAGACCATCCGCGCCGGTCTTGTGACCGGCCTCTACAACCAGAAAGCCCTGTGGCCGATCTTTGGCTACGAAGGCGAAAGCTTCTCGCTCGGTGGCTACATCGAGCGCGGCTTTGACGACATCAACTGGCTGTAAGGGGGGGCTGACCAATGGTTGCGAAATTTGACCTGACCGACGACTCCGTCGTCGTCATCATCGGCACCGGCGCAGGCGGCGGTGTTCTGGCCAACGAACTGGCGCAAAAGGGCGTCAAGGTCGTGGCGCTCGAAGCGGGGGGTCGCTACCTCCCCGAAGATTACATCAACGATGAATGGGAAAGCTTCTCCCAGCTTGCATGGCTTGATGCCCGCACCACCAGCGGCTCATGGCGCGTGGCCAAGGATTTCGCCGGTCTTCCGGCGTGGATCGTCAAGGCGGTGGGCGGCACCACAACCCACTGGGCCGGCGCGTCCCTGCGGTTTCAGGACCACGAATGGAAGGCGCTCACCACCTATGGCGCGGTCGAAGGGGCTTCGCTCCTCGATTGGCCTATCGACGGCGCCGAAATGGCGCCCTGGTATGAAAAGGCCGAAGAAAAGCTGGGCGTGACCCGCACCGGCAACCGGCCCGGCCTGCCCGGCAACAACAACTACAAGGTCTTTGAAAAAGGCGCGCTCGCGCTGGGTTACAAAGAGGTCAGCACTGGCCGCATGGCCATCGAGTCCTCCAACGAAAACTCCAGCCGGATCGCCTGCCAGCAGACCGGCTTCTGCTTCCAGGGCTGCAAATGGGGGGCGAAATGGTCCGCCGCCTACACCGACATCCCCGAAGGCGAAGCGACCGGCAACCTCGAGGTGCGCGAACGCTCCCACGTTGCCAAGATTCTGCACAATGACGAAGGCAAGGTGACGGGCGTCGAGTACTTCGATGCCGAAGGCAATCTGCAATTCCAGGCCGCCCGCATCGTCTGCCTTGCGGGCAACACCTTCGAATCGCCCCGTCTGTTGCTGAACTCGGCGTCCAGCATGTTCCCCAACGGGCTTGCCAACTCGTCCGATCAGGTCGGCCGCAACTACATGCGCCACACGACCGGATCGGTTTACGGCATCTTCGACAAACCGGTGAAGATGTGGCGCGGCACCACCATGGCCGGGATCGTCCAGGATGAGGCTCGCCACGACCCCTCGCGCGGTTTTGTCGGCGGTTATGAGCTTGAAACCCTCGCCCTCGGCCTTCCGTTCATGGCGGCCTTCCTCAACCCCGGCGCATGGGGCCGTGGCTTCACCACCGCGCTCGACCATTACGAAAACATGGCCGGGATGTGGATCGTGGGCGAAGACATGCCGCAATCGACCAACCGTGTCACCCTGTCAGACGCGACCGATCAGTACGGGCTCAAGGTGGCCAACGTGCATTTCGACGATCACCCGAACGACGTCGCGATGCGCAACCATGCCTACAAGCAGGGCATGGCGATCTACGATGCCGTGGGGGCGACCCGGTCCTTCCCGACCCCGCCCTATCCCAGCACCCACAACCTCGGCACCAACCGCATGTCGGAACGGCCCGAGGATGGGGTCTGCAACAAATGGGGCCAGACGCATGACATCGCGAATCTGTTCATCTCGGACGGCTCGCAGTTCACCACGGGTGCTGCGGAAAACCCGACGCTGACCATCGTGGCGCTGGCGATCCGTCAGGCCGATCACATCGCCCGCGAAATGGCCGCAGGCACCATCTGACCCCTCCGGTCAGATAGGAAAGGGCGGCCCCGCAAAGGGCCGCCCTTCTCCTTTTCCACCGCGACTCAGGGTTAACAGGCCCGTCACCCCCCGTTCGCTGCGTGCATACACTTAGCTGCACTGCGCGTCTGCACCGGCTGCTGCACGGTCGACAACATGGTTAATTCCCGCTCCGCTTCACGCTGGCGGTCACGTAATTGCACGAAAGATCCCGCGCCGACAGCGACCAGGACCAGCTTACAGGGTTGAAAACCATGCCTTTTCTGTCCACCGGCCGCAGCCCTGCCTGCTCGATCAGGGCATAAAGCTCATCCGGGGTGATGAACTTCTGCCAATCATGCGTCCCCTTGGGCAACCACCGCATCACATACTCCGCCCCGACAATCGCCATGACAAAGCTCTTGGGGTTCCGGTTCAGCGTGGAGCAGATCATCAACCCGTTGTCTTTCAACAACATCTGGCACGCTGTCAGATAGGCCAGCGGATCAGCAACATGCTCCACGACTTCCATATTGAGAACAACATCAAACTGTTCCCCCGCCGCCGCCATATCCTCGGCTGTGGTATGTCGGTAATCGATCCGCAACCCGGATTGCTCCGCATGCACCATCGCCACCGGAATATTCCGCGCCGCCGCATCCGCCCCCACGACATCGGCCCCCAGCCGCGCCATCGGTTCCGATAAAAGCCCGCCACCACAGCCAATATCCAGTATTCTCAACCCCTTGAAGGGCAGCGGCTGGGTCAGATCACGGTCGAACTCTGCCGCGATCTGCTGCGTGATATAGTCGAGACGGCAAGGATTGAGCATGTGCAGGGGCTTGAACTTGCCGTTCGGATCCCACCATTCGGCGGCCATCGCCTCGAACTTTGCAACCTCTGCGGGGTCTACCGTCGATGTTACCGTCATGGCGTCCTCTTGTTTAACTTTGGTTCAACAGTTTTGCGCGTTATATAGGGCATCCATGGATCACAGATCAGGCCAAAAGCGCGCAGTCGAATTTCTCTACCCGCCGATCGACCCGTTCGATCAGCGCGTCATCGTCATGGCCGACGGTCACCGCATCTATGTTGAACAATGCGGCAATCCCAACGGCATCCCGGTGGTTGTCATGCACGGCGGGCCGGGTGGCGGCTGCAGCCCTGCCATGCGGCGTTATTTCGACCCGGCCGTGTTCCGCGTGATTCTTTTCGATCAGCGCGGCTGTGGCCGCTCGCGCCCACATGCCGTGGTGATCCAGAACACCACCTGGCACCTCGTCGCTGATATCGAGGTGATCCGCAAGGAACTGGCCATCGACCGCTGGATCTGCTTCGGCGGCAGTTGGGGCGCCACGCTTGCCCTTATCTATGCCATCACCCATCCTGACCGCGTGACGCATATGGTCCTGCGCGGTGTTTTCCTGATGACGCGCGCGGAACTCGACTGGTTCTATGGCGGCGGGGCAGGGGCCTTCTTCCCCGAGCTTTGGGCCCGTTTCGTGAATGCGATCCCCTCCGATGAACGCGGCAACCTGATCGCCGCCTATCACCGCCGCCTCTTTTCCGGCAACGTGATGGAGGAAACGCGCTTTGGCCGCATTTGGGCCAACTGGGAAAATGCGCTCGCCTCCATCCACCATGATGGCCCGCTTGGCGAAAGCCCCGCCGAATACGCCCGCGCCTTTGCCCGTCTGGAAAACCACTACTTCTACAACGGCGGTTTTCTCGAAGAAGACGGCTGGATCCTGCGCGAAAAGGCCCGGATCAAGCATATCCCCGCCACCATCATCCAGGGTCGTTATGATATGATCTGTCCGCCCGTATCCGCTTGGAAACTGGCACAGGGTTGGGATCACTGCGAAATTCGCCTGATTCCCTTCGCCGGACACGCCCTGTCCGAACCCGGCATCAGCGAAGGGCTGGTCCGCGCCATGGATGGTTTGCGCCGGTATTGACCAAAGCCCTTGCAGACTCGCCCCTCCATCCGTATATCCCTGTCAACAGCGGTGTCGGGGTCCAAACCCGGCCCCACCGATCCTGATCCGCGGGCCGCTGAGCCCGCTTTTTTGTTTCTAACGGAAGCTTCCCGAACCCTGATGTCCGACCTCATCGCCAAGACAGCCATTGACCGCCGCCTTGCGGATATCGTCAGCCCCGTGATCGAAGGGCTGGGGTTTGAACTTGTCCGCATCCGCCTGATGGGTGGGCGCACTCGTATCCTGCAGATCATGGCCGACCGCCCCGATGGTGGGATCGAGGTTGACGATTGCGCCACCATCTCCACCGCCGTCTCTGCCGTGCTGGATGTCGAAGACCCGATCGAGGAAAACTACGTCCTTGAAGTGTCCTCTCCCGGCATCGACCGCCCGCTCACGCGGCTCAAGGATTTCGATATGTGGCTGGATTACGAGGCCCGTATCGAGACGACCGAACTGATCGACGGCCGTCGCCGCTTCAAGGGCACGCTGCAAGGCACCGAAGGCGACGAAGTGCTGATCGAGATCGAGGAAGGTGGTCAACCCTTGACCATCGGCCTGAAATTCGACTGGCTGTCAGACGCCAAGCTGATCCTGACCGACGAGCTGATCGCCGAGATGCTGCGCCAGCGCAAGGCATCCGGTGCCATCGACGAAAGCCAGTTCACCGATATCGAAGAATTCGAAGGCGAAGAGGAAGACCCTTCCGACGCGCCTGAAACCAAACACTGACGAAGCCGGGAGGCCATCATGGCAATCACCTCTGCGAACCAGCTTGAACTCCTGCAAACGGCCGAGGCCGTGGCGCGGGAAAAGATGATCGACCCGGATCTGGTGATCCAGGCGATGGAAGAGTCGCTCGCCCGCGCCGCCAAGTCGCGCTACGGCAGCGACCTTGATATCCGCGTCCGGATTGATCGCAAGACAGGCCGCGCCACCTTTGCCCGCATCCGCACGGTTGTTGAAGACGAGGCGGTGGAAAACCACCACGCCCAACTGACGTTGAAGCAGGCCAAGGCCATCAAGTCGGACGCCGCCCTCGGGGATGAAATCATCGATGAGGTTCCCCCCGTCGATCTGGGCCGCATTGCCGCGCAATCGGCCAAGCAGGTGATCCTGCAAAAGGTCCGCGAAGCGGAACGCGACCGTCAGTTCGAAGAATTCAAGGATCGCCGCGGCACCATCATCAACGGTGTGGTCAAGCGCGAAGAATACGGCAACATCATCGTCGATATCGGCCGTGGCGAGGGCATCCTGCGCCGCAACGAAAAGATCGGCCGCGAAGCCTATCGCCCGAACGACCGCATCCGCTGCTTCATCAAGGATGTCCGCCGCGAAGCGCGCGGCCCGCAGGTCTTCCTGTCGCGCACCGACCCGATGTTCATGGCCGAACTGTTCAAGATGGAAGTGCCGGAGATTTACGACGGCATCATCGAAATCAAGGCCGTCGCCCGCGATCCCGGATCGCGCGCCAAGATCGCCGTCATCTCCTATGACAACTCCATCGACCCGGTCGGTGCCTGCGTCGGTATGCGCGGCAGCCGCGTTCAGGCCGTGGTGAACGAATTGCAGGGCGAAAAGATCGACATCATCCCGTGGAACCAGGATCAGGCCACGTTCCTTGTGAACGCGCTGCAGCCTGCCGAAGTGTCCAAGGTCGTGATCGACGAAGAGGCCGGCAAGATCGAAGTGGTGGTTCCGGATGAGCAGCTTTCGCTCGCCATCGGCCGCCGTGGCCAGAACGTGCGCCTTGCCTCGCAGCTGACCGGTCTTGATATCGACATCATGACCGAAGCCGAGGAATCGCAGCGCCGTCAGGCCGAATTCGCCGAACGTACCAAGCTGTTCATGGATACGCTCGACGTTGATGAAATGATGGCCCAGCTTCTGGTCTCTGAGGGGTTCACCAACCTTGAAGAAGTCGCCTATGTCGAACTGGATGAACTTCTGTCCATCGACGGCTTTGACGATGCCACCGCAGGCGAATTGCAGGCCCGCGCACGCGACTTCCTGGAAGAGCAAAGCCGTAAGGCGCTTGAAAACGCCCGCGCCCTTGGGGTTGAGGACAGCCTGATCGAGTTTGAGGGTCTTACCCCCCAGATGGTCGAAGCGTTGGCCCATGACGGCATCAAGACGCTGGAAGATTTCGCCACCTGTGCCGATTGGGAACTCGCCGGCGGCTGGACGACGGAAAATGGCCAGCGCAAGAAAGACGAAGGCGTTCTCGAAAAGTTTGAAATGAGCCTCGAGGAAGCCCAGCATCTGATCATGACCGCGCGCGTCATGCTTGGCTGGGTCGATCCGACCGAACTTGCATCCGCCGCTGAACCCAGCGACGAAGACGAGGAGGCCGAGGCCTGATCTCAGGCCTCGGGTTCAGGGAACGCCCATGACGCGGGGTGGCCGGGAAACGGATCAGGACGAACCGGAACGCAAATGTATTGTGTCCGGAGAAAGCCAGCCTCAGGCAGGGTTGATCCGCTTTGTGGTCGGCCCTGATGCGATGGTGGTGCCTGATGTGCTTGGCCGTCTGCCGGGACGTGGCTTCTACGTCACGGCAGACCGCAAAGCGATTGACAAGGCGGCGGCAAAGGGTCTTTTCTCCCGCGCTGCACGCCAGCCGGTAAAGGTGCCTGATGGTCTTGCAGACCTGATCGAGGCTCAGTTGCTCCGCCGGGTGGTCGACTTCCTGTCGATGGCCCGAAAGGCAGGGCAGGCCGTTACTGGTTACGAAAAGGTTAAGGACTGGTTGACCAAGGGTCAGGCAAAGGTGCTGATCCAGGCCAGCGACGGGTCGGAACGCGGCAAGACCAAGCTGCACCCGCCACGGGACAAGAACGGCTTTATCGGCTGCCTTTCCTCGGGGGAATTGGGTTTGGCTTTCGGTCGTGAACGTGCGATACACGCCGCGCTTGCGGCTGGTGGACTCGAACGACGTGTTGTAGAGGAAGCGGCAAGGCTCGCAGGTTTGCGCGGGCATATCGGCGGAGTTTCCGCCGGAGAGGATACGAAGACGGCATGAGCGATACTGACGGCAAGAAACCCCTCGGCTTGGGTGGCGGGGCACGTGGCCCCGGCCAGGTGAAGCAGAGCTTCAGCCATGGCCGCACCAAGAGCGTCGCCGTGGAGGTAAAACGCAAACGCGTTGTGGTCCCGACCAAACCCGGCGCACCCGGCGCTGGCGCAGCAGCAGGCACCAACCCGCATCTCGGCGATCCGTCCAAACGGCCCGCCGGCATCTCGGACGCCGAGATGGAACGCCGTCTGGCGGCCTTGAAGGCTGCCAAGGCGCGCGAACAGGAAGACGCCGTCCGCCGCGCCGAAGAAGAGCGCCAGCGCGACGAAGACCGTCAGCGCCGCCGCGAAGAGATGGAAGCCAAGGAGCGTGAAGAACGCGCCCTGGCTGAGGCACGCCGCCTCAAGGCCGAAGAAGAAGAACGCGCCGCCCGCGCCGAGGCAGAGGCAAAGCTCACCGCCGCTGCCGCCCGCAAGGCCGATGTTCTGGGCACGCGCCCACGGTCCGCCGCCGCGCCGGAACAGCCCGCCACAACCGAACGGTCTGCACCTGCCGCGGCTCCTGCTGCCGGCGGCGAAGAAAACAACCGCGGTGGCGCCACCACCGCTCGCGCCCCGCTTGCTCCGCGCAAATCGGAACGTGAACGCGACGAACGCGCCACCGACCGTGACCGTGGCAAGGTAAAGGGCGACGAAGGCCGCCGCTCCGGCAAGCTGACCCTCAGCGATGCGACATCCGATGAGGGTGGGCGTCAGCGCTCACTCGCCGCGATGAAGCGCAAGCAGGAAAAGGCCCGGCAAAAGGCGATGGGCTTCGGCCAGAAGCCCGAAAAACAGATCCGCGATGTGCAGCTTCCCGAAACCATCGTGGTGTCGGAACTTGCAAACCGCATGGCCGAACGGTCTGCTGATGTGGTCAAATCGCTCATGAAAATGGGCATGATGGTCACCATGAATCAGGCCATCGATGCCGATACCGCCGAACTGGTGATCGAAGAATTCGGTCACAAGGCGGTTCGCGTGTCCGATTCCGATGTGGAACAGGCCATCGAAACGGTCTCTGACCGTGACGAAGACCTGCGCACGCGCCCGCCGATCGTCACGATCATGGGCCATGTCGACCACGGAAAGACCTCTCTGCTCGACGCGATCCGCAAGGCTAATGTCGTGTCAGGCGAAGCGGGTGGCATCACCCAGCATATCGGTGCCTATCAGGTGACCACTCCGAACGGGTCGCTCGTGTCCTTCCTCGATACGCCCGGCCACGCGGCCTTTACCTCGATGCGCGCCCGTGGTGCCAATGTCACCGATATCGTGATCCTGGTTGTCGCGGCGGATGACGCCGTGATGCCCCAGACGATCGAGGCGATCAATCATGCCAAGGCCGCCAAGGTGCCGATGATTGTCGCCATCAACAAGATCGACAAGTACGAAGCCAATCCCCAAAAGGTGCGGACCGACCTGCTTCAGCACGACGTCGTGGTGGAACAGATGTCGGGTGACGTGCAGGATGTGGAAGTGTCGGCGAAAACCGGCATCGGTCTGGACAGCCTGCTCGAGGCCATCGCGCTTCAGGCTGAACTTCTGGAACTCAAGGCGAACCCGAACCGGGCCGCCAGCGGCGCCGTGATCGAAGCCAAGCTTGACGTGGGCCGTGGTCCCGTTGCCACCGTTCTGGTGCAGAACGGCACCCTGCGCAAAGGCGACATCTTCGTCGTCGGCGAACAGTGGGGCAAGGTGCGCGCCCTGATCAATGACAAGGGCGAAACCGTGCTGGAAGCCGGGCCTTCCGTCCCGGTCGAGGTTCTGGGTCTTTCTGGCACGCCTTCCGCCGGTGACACGCTGAACGTGGTGGAAACCGAAGCGCAGGCACGCGAAATCGCCGACTATCGCGAAAAAGCGGCCAAGGACAAACGCGCCGCCGCCGGTGCTGCCACCACGCTGGAACAGCTGATGGCCAAGGCCAAGGCTGACGCCGACGTCACCGAACTGCCCGTGCTGGTCAAGGCCGACGTGCAGGGTTCGGCCGAGGCGATTGTTCAGGCCCTTGAAAAGGTCGGCAACGATGAGGTTCGTGTCCGCATCCTGCATTACGGTGTGGGTGCGATCACCGATACCGATGTCGGCCTTGCCGAGGCCAGCGGTGCGCCGATCATCGGCTTCAACGTCCGCGCCAATGCCACGGCCCGGTCTTCGGCCCAGCAAAAGGGTGTGGAGATCCGCTACTACTCGATCATCTACGACCTGATCGACGATATCAAACAGGCCGCCTCTGGCCTGCTGAAGGCAGAGGTTCGCGAAACCTTCATCGGTTACGCCAAGATCCTCGAAGTCTTCAAGGTGTCGAATGTTGGCAAGGTCGCCGGTTGCCTTGTCACCGAAGGGGTGGCGCGCCGCTCTGCCGGTGTGCGCCTGCTGCGTGACAACGTGGTCATCCACGAAGGCACGCTCAAGACGCTCAAGCGCTTCAAGGATGAAGTCAAAGAAGTACAGTCGGGTCAGGAATGCGGTATGGCCTTTGAAAACTATGATGATGTCCGCCCGAACGACGTCATCGAAATCTTCGAACGCGAAGAAGTGCAGCGCACGCTGGCCTGATCCGCGCCGTTCAACCATGAAAAAGGCCGGGCATCACTGCCCGGCCCTTTTCATTCCCGTCCCCGAATATCAGTTGTTGCACATCACGGCAGAGTTGGCGGGCGCGACAGGCAGACCGACAAAGGTCTTCTCGTCCACGCGGACCATCACTTTGCCATCGGACAGATGGCCAACCAAAATCCCCTGAACCGAAACGCAACTTCCGATCGTGATTGTTCTAAGCATTCTGTTCCCCCCGGATCTAAACATAAGAATAATATCTATTGTTTACAAATCCAGCACAATTCTTGCGCAAAGGTACCCGAAAGCCGACTTTCTTTTGAACTTTTCGCTAAAGCCAGTCGCGCAAGATCGGGATCAACGGAATATCGGCAGGGGGCATCGGGTAATCCTTAAGGTTTTGCGCCCTGACCCACGCTAGGCGCTGCCCCTCGCGGCCCTGAGCGATTCCCTCCCAGCGACGGCAGGCAAACAGCGGCATCAGCAGGTGGAAGTCCTCGTAGGAATGGCTGGCAAAGGTCAGCGGTGCCAGACAGCTTGACCAGGTGTCGATCCCCAACTCTTCCTTCAACTCGCGGATCAGCGCCGCCTCCGGCGTCTCGCCCGGTTCCACCTTACCACCCGGAAACTCCCACAGCCCGGCCAAAGACTTGCCCTCGGGTCGTTGCGCCAGCAGCACCCGGCCATCGGCATCGATCAGCGCAACGGCTGAAACCAGAACAATCTTCAAGACCGGTAATCCGCGTTGATTTCCACATAGCGGTTGGTCAGATCGCAGGTCCAGACAGACCGCTTCCCCTTGCCCAACCCAAGATCAACGCCGATCACCAGATCTTCGCCCAGCATGTAATTCGCGCCGTCCTCTTCCCGATAGGCCGGGTTGCGCCAGCCTTTTTCGGCCACCACGATATCCCCGAACCGGATCGTCAGACTGTCGCGGTCCGCCTCGGCGCCGGATTTGCCCACGGCGGCCACGATCCGCCCCCAGTTCGGGTCCTGCCCGGCAATCGCTGTCTTGACCAGCGGGGAATTCGCTACCGAAAAAGCCACTCGCGCGGCATCGGTATCATCCTTGGCCCCACTTACCCGCACCTCGACGAATTTCGTGGCACCTTCGCCATCGCGGATCACCTGATGCGCCAGATCCATCATCACGGCCTTCAACGCCGCCTCAAAGGCCTTGGCCACTGGGCCCTTCAACTCAGCCGCTGCCGATTGCCCCGTTGCAGCCACCAACAGCGTGTCGGAGGTAGAGGTATCACTGTCCACGGTGATCGAATTGAACGTTGCATCGACATTGCGTGACAGCATCCGTTGCAAGGCAGCCGACGAAATCTTGGCATCGGTAAAGATGTAGACCAGCATCGTCGCCATATCCGGCGCGATCATCCCCGATCCCTTGGCAATCCCGGCAATCCGGATCTCGCCCCCTTCGCCCTGAACCACGGCGGCTGCGCCCTTGGGGAAAGTGTCGGTCGTCATCATCGCGTGGGCCGCCATCTCGATGGCATCCTCGCGCAGGTCGGCCGCCAGATCGCCAATCCGGGCGGTGATCTTCTCAAAGGGCAACGGCTCGCCGATCACCCCGGTGGAGGATGAAAACACCCGGCTCGCCGGAATCCCCAGCGCCTCGGCGACGCCGCCGGTCACCGCAGCAACTGCCGCATCGCCGACCTTGCCGGTAAAGGCATTGGAATTGCCGGAATTCACAATGATCGCCGCGCCCGCGCCCGCAGGCACCTTCGTTGCCAGCTTCGCTTGGCAATCCCGCACGCAGCCCGACCGTGTGGAAGACCGCGTGAAAACGCCCGCCATCGCCGTTCCCGGTGCCAGCCGCACCAGCATCACATCCTTGCGGTTCTGATAGCGTACACCGGCCTCCACGGCCGCGAACTCCACCCCCGCAATCACCGGCAGCACTGGAAAGCCGCCCTTGGGCGCAAGCGGCGAAACCGGCTTGGCCTTCTTCTTCGGGGCAGCGGCCAGCGCCGCCCCGATCTCTTCTCCCATCACACGGGCCTTCAGCTTGCGCACCTTCTTCTTCAACGCGCGCGCTTCTGATTTCCAATCGGTCTTTGCCATCGGCCCGTCCCCCGGTTTCAATTGTCCAGCAGAGTTGCATCCCGAAGCAGGGCTGGGTCAATCCCCTCGCCCGGGCGGGTGATCTCGGATGCGGCGGTCAACTCGGCCAGTTTCGCCTCAACGGCGACCTGTTCGATCTCGGCGGCCAGTTCGTCGCGCACCTCGTCAATCGTCGGCTTGGCCGCATCGCGCACCTCGTTCACCTTGATCAGGTGCCAGCCGAAATCAGTCTGCACCGGATCGGTCAACGTGCCGGGTGCCGCTGCCACCACAGCCGCCTCGAACGGGGCTACCATCATGCCAAGCCCGAACCAGCCAAGATCGCCGCCATTCACCGCCGACCCTGTATCGCTGGAATTGGCCTTGGCCAGTTCCGCAAAATCCGCGCCGCCATCAATCTGCGTCTTCAACTCCTTCGCCTTCTCCTCGCTGTCGACAAGGATATGCTGCGCGGAATATTCCTTCGCCGCCGGGGCATTGGCGTATTTCGTGTCATAGGCCGCCTGCAATGCCGCATCCGTCACCGCTTCGGCCACCACGGCCTGCAGCGCCTTGCCGGCCAGATAGCTGCGCGCGTCGGTACGCATCCAGATCTCATCGCGCTTTGTCGTGCTTTCCGCCACCGATTGCTCCAGCGCGGCCTGCTGAATCGCTTGATCCAGAAGCCCGGTGAACAGCATGTCATCGGGCAGCGCCTGATACTGCGCCGGCAGCTTTTCGCGCAGGATGATGAGTTCGCCCAGCGTGATCTCTGTCCCGTTCACCGTGGCAACCACTGTATCGGCGGTCGGCGCGGCCTCATCCTGCGCCAAGGTCGGCAGCGCCACGCCACAGGCCAGCACAAGCCCTGTCCAGAACCCGTAATGTTTCGCCATCTCACCTTCTCCTGATCGGGCCGCTAACCTAAGCGACGTTGACTATGCCCGGCCTCTCCCTTATCTCGCGGTGGTCGCGTGCGACAGGGCCTGCCGGGCCACTTGGCTCTTCTATGGAAGGCGTTGGGGTCGGGCAAGGCCGCAGCCTCACACGATGATGTCAGGTAGGCGGAGAAAACATGCTTGGTCTTGGAACGCTTTGGCGGAAGGTGGCCGGAACGCCGAACGACCGTAAGGTAAAGTCGGTTCGTCCGCTCGTGGCGAAGATCAACGCGCTGGAGCCCGAATTTTCCGTGCTCAGCGATGATGCGATCAAGGCAAAGACCGCCGAATTGCAAAAGCGGGTGCAGGAGGGTGGCGAAACACTGGACGCCATCCTTCCAGAAGCTTTCGCCAATTGTCGCGAAGCCGCCAAGCGTGCGCTTGGCCTGCGCCCCTTTGATGTACAGCTCAAGGGCGGCATCTTCCTGCATCAGGGTAACATCTCGGAAATGAAGACGGGCGAGGGCAAAACCCTCATGGCGACGCTGCCTGCCTATCTGAACGCGCTGGCGGGCAAGGGCGTGCATGTCGTCACCGTCAACGACTACCTGGCAAAACGCGATGCCGAATGGATGGGCAAGGTCTATGCCCAGCTTGGCATGACCTGCGGCGTCGTTTACCCCTATCAGGGCGATGCGGAAAAGCGTGCGGCTTATCGCTGCGACATCACCTATGCCACGAACAATGAGCTTGGGTTCGATTACCTGCGCGACAACATGAAGATGTCGATTGAAGAAATGGCCCAGCGCGGCCACTTCTTCGCCATCGTGGACGAGGTCGACTCGATCCTGATCGACGAAGCGCGCACCCCGCTCATCATTTCTGGCCCCTCTCAGGACCGCAGCGATCTGTATCAGAAGGTCGATGCGCTGATCCCGCTTCTGCGGGCAGAGGACTACAAGATCGACGAAAAGACCCGCTCGGTGACCTATACCGAAGACGGCAACGAATTCATCGAAAAGCTGCTGCAGGAACACGGCCTGCTGCCCGCCGACCAGTCGCTCTACGATCCCGAAAGTACCACGCTGGTTCACCACGTGTCGCAGGCGCTCAAGGCGCACAAGCTGTTCCACAAGGATCAGCAATACATCGTCCGTGATGGCGAAGTGATGCTGATCGACGAATTCACCGGCCGCATGATGCGGGGCCGTCGTCTGTCCGAAGGCCTGCATCAGGCGATCGAGGCGAAGGAACACGTCACGATCCAGCCGGAAAACGTCACCTTGGCCAGCGTGACCTTCCAGAACTACTTCCGCCTGTACGAAAAGCTGGCAGGCATGACCGGCACCGCCCAGACCGAGGCCGAGGAATTCATGGAAATCTACGGTCTTGGCGTGGTCGAGGTTCCGACGAACCGCCCCGTCGCCCGCCTGGATGAACATGATCAGGTCTATCGCACGGCCAAGGAAAAATACGACGGTATCGTTCGAACCATCAAAGAGGCGAATGCCAAGGGCCAGCCGATCCTGGTTGGCACCACATCCATCGAGAAATCCGAAATCCTGTCGTCCATGCTCAAGGCCGATGGCGTGCCGCACAATGTGCTGAACGCCCGCCACCACGAACAGGAGGCCAAGATCGTGGCCGAGGCCGGCCGTTTCGGCGCCGTCACCATCGCCACCAACATGGCAGGTCGCGGCACCGACATTCAGCTTGGCGGCAACGTCGAAAT
>CALRMS020000010.1:0-92582 GCA_943369275.1 Rhodobacter maris
GGATTTTGCGCCGGAGATCGCAGCGCGCAAATACCTTGATTTGGTGGGCCTGTCGTGACCGCGACCGTTTATGTCACCCGCAACGGGCTTTTGGAGCCGCTGGGGCAAAGCCAGGTCTTTGGCTATCTGCGGGGGTTGTCGCGCGAATACGGCATCACGCTGATTACCTATGAAAAGGATGAGGACTGGGCGGATGCCGACCGGGTGGCAGAGATGCGGGACGCCTGCGCGGAACTGGGGATCCGTTGGTTGCCCCAGCGGTTCCTGCGGCGGCCGCGCCTGATTGCGCCGGCGCTGAGCATGGTGCGGATGGCCTGGCTGCTGCGGCGCGAGGTGCGGGGGCAGGGCGCGCGACTGATCCATGCCCGGTCCTATATTCCGGCGCTGGTGGCGCTGGTGGTTGGCAGGCTTCTGGGTGTGCCATTCATCTTTGACATGCGCGCCTTATGGCCGGATGAGCTTATCACCGCGGGGCGGCTGCGGCGCGGGTCGCTGTTGCACCGGGCCATCCTTGCCGCCGAACGTGCCTGTCTGCGGCGGGCCGGGGCGGTGGTGGCGCTGACCCATGCTGCGGTTGACCATCTCAACCGCGTCTATCCGGCAGAAATGGCGGGTCAGAGGGTTGCCGTGATCCCCACCTGCGCCGATCTGGACCGTTTCGTTCCGGCAACTGCGCCGCCGGCCGAGCGGATCATCGGGTGTCTGGGCACGGTGTTGAGCGGGTGGTTCCGGCTGGACTGGCTGGCGGCCTTTGTGGCGGTCGCAGCGCGGCACGACCCCACGCTGGTGTTTGAGGTGACGACACGCGACGATCCGGTGGCGGTGCGGGCGGCGATCGATCCGACGGGTGGGCTGGGCGCGCGTCTGCGCATCGCCCCGGCGGCATCCGGAGAGGTGCCCGAGGTGCTGCAGGGGCAGTTGGCCTCGGTCATGTTCTATGCGGGGGGGGAGGTTTCCGAACTTGGGCGGTCCCCGACACGCATGGCCGAAATCCTTGGCTGCGGTCTGCCCGTTGTTGCGAATGGCGGGGTGGGCGATGTTGCGCGGATCATCCGCGATCACCGGGTGGGCGTGGTGGTGCGCGGCAGCGCAGAGCCGGAGATGCAGGCCGCATTCGACGCGCTGCTTGTCCTTTTGGCGGATCCGGGCCTTGCCACGCGATGCCGCAAGGCCGCAGAAGAGCTTTTTTCGCTCGATGCGGGGGCGGCAGCGTTTGCTGCGCTGTATGAGCAGGTGATCGGTGCCGCAGCGGATGCGCGCCGATGACGGCAACGGGGAAGTGATGCGGCGATGACAATTCGTCTTTCGGTCTTGTCGCGATATGCAGCGCTTGGCGCATCAAGCAGGCTGCGGACCATGCTTTACAGGCCCTATCTGGAGCGGGGCGGGCTGGAGCCCGGCTATCTTCCCTATTTCGAGGATGACTATCTGCTGCACCTTTATGCAGGGGCCCCGACACGGCGCATTGCGATGCGGGCGCTGGGGCGGCGTCTGCGCGATCTGCGCCGGATGGCGGGATCCGATCTGCTGTGGATCGAAAAGGAAGCCTTGCCATGGCTGCCCTGGACGGTGGAGCGCTTGGCCCTGCCAAAGGGCGTTCCCTTTGCGGTGGATTATGATGATGCGGTGTTTCATCGCTATGACCTGAATGCATCGGCCGCCGTGCGGGCCGTGCTGGGGAAAAAGCTGGACCACCTGATGGCGGGGGCAACGCTGGTGACGGCCGGAAATGCCTATCTGGCGGATCGTGCGACCCGCGCGGGCGCGCGCTGGGTGGAGATCGTGCCGACCGTCGTGGACGCCGAACTCTATCGCACGAAGCCAGCCCAGAGCGACACGGGCCCGGCGCGGATCGGGTGGATCGGATCGCCGAGCACATGGGCCGAATACATGGTGCCGATGATGCCGATGCTGGCCGAGGTTGCAGGCAGGGCGGGGGCGCGGATCATGGCTGTGGGTGCCGGGCGCGAGGCGGGGGTGCATCCATTGCTGGAGAACCGGCCTTGGTCGGAAGACAGGGAAGTGGCCGATATCCTGGACATGGATCTTGGCCTGATGCCGTTGATGGATACGCCCTGGGCGCGGGGCAAATGCGGATACAAGCTGATCCAGTACATGGCCTGCGGGTTGCCGGTCATCGCCTCGCCTGTCGGGGTGAACCGGGATATTGTCCAGCATGGGGTGAACGGTTTTCTGGCCGAAACGGATGCGGAATGGCGTGCCGCCTTGGCCACGCTTCTGGGTGATCCGGCGTTGCGCATGAAGATGGGACAGGCGGGGCGGGCGATTGTCGAAGAGCGCTATAGTCTGCAGGTCTGGGGGCCGCGGGTGGCGGAGATGCTGGTCCGCGCAGCGACAGGGGCGCCACGGGAATGATCTATGTTCTGGCCTATGTCGCGATGCTGTTGCTGCGCCTGTCGCGCGCGCCGGGGGGATATGGGCTTCTGCTTGGGGTGGTGTTCGTTTTCTCGGCGTTCCGGTACGAGGTCGGCTGTGACTGGACGGGCTATCTGAACCAGTACGATGTCTTTGGCAGCCTGACTTTCGCCGAGGCCGTCGCCACGCGCGAACCGCTTTGGACGGTTCTCATCGGATTGCAGGTCAAGCTGGGGGTGCCCTATCCGTGGTTGAACGTGATCTCGTCGTTCATGTTCTTTTACGGGATTCACCAGCTGGCAAAGCGGCAGCCCGATGCATTGGGCTTTCTGGTGCTGCTGTTTCCGGTGCTGATCCTGAACATGCCGATGTCGGGGATCCGTCAGGGGGCGGCGGTCGGGATCATGTGTCTGGCCTATCTGGCATTCATGGACAGGCGGCTTGTGCGCTTTGTCGGTCTGGTCCTGCTTGCGGCGGGTTTTCATTCCAGCGCCATCGTCTTTCTGCTGCTGGCGCCGATGGTGACGGGCGGGCTGTCGCGGGGCAGGATCGCGCTGGCTTTGCTGCTGGCGCTGCCCGGTGGTCTGGCGCTGATGACGACGGATGCGGTGAACACGGCCACAAGCCGCTATGTGGGCACCGATGTGGACGCGGCGGGTGCCGCCTATCGTGTGGCCTTGCTTGTGCTTGTGGCGATCTGGTTCCTGACGGTCCTGCGCCGGAGATGGCAGGTCACCTTTCCCGCTGACCACAAGCTTGCCGTCATTGGATCCTTGATGATGCTTGGTCTGCTTGTGGTGCTGCCGGCTTCCAGCGTGATTGCGGACCGGTTGAACTATTACTTCATTCCGATTCAGGCGATGATTCTGGCGCGGCTTCCTTTTCTGCCGATGCGCAAGGGGCGGGCTCTGGCTGTTGCTGCGCCCTATATCGGGCTGCTGGCCGTGCTTGTGGTCTGGGCGCTTTTGTCGTCGCACTTCCAGCAATGCTATCTGCCCTACCGGACCTGGATATTCGGTTTTCCCGATTTCTAGGGATTGGTGCCGTCTGCCGTTGGCTTGCACAATGCAAGATGGTCGGGGGGCTGTTGGAAGCGGGGCGTCAGCGAGGCGAGCCAGGACAGGATGAACTTGCCAAGCTCCTCTCTCTGGATGGCGCGGTCGGTGTCGGTGATCGGGGGGCTGCTGCGATAGACCGGGAAGCCCGGTGGCAGGGCGCGTTCCAGCGTGATCGAGGCGCGCGGCAGATGCGAGACAGAACTGATGAGGATTACGCCCGTCTGCGGGGACTGGTCGCGCAGCCAGCAAGCCGTTTCGACGGCGTTCTGAAACGTATCCTGCGCATCGGGTGACAGCAGGATGTCACCCGCGCGCAGCGCGGCGCGGGCCGCCGGGGAAAAGTTGAATTGATCGGCCAGCGTTTCGGGACGCAGGCCTGATCCTATGCCCACCCCACTGATCAGCAATTGGTCGATGCGGCCCTGATCGAACAGATCAAGCGCGGCATCGATGCGGTCGAACTGGCCCGTGAAGACGACGGCGCGTCTGGTTTGCGCGGAGGCGTCGAGCGTGGGGGTGATACGCTGAAAGAAATCTGCAACGATCAGAAGGGCAAGGAGGATGGCCGTTGCAATCAAGGCGGACAGGGCTGTGCGAAGGCTTTGCAAGGTCTGTCTCTACCCGGATGATTGCCCGGAAGTCTGCGGGCGGCCGGGCATGGCCGCCGCAGATCGGAGGCGTCAGCGCGCGCCGAAACCCGTCAGCATGACCACAACGGTCGCAAGGACGATGCCCGTGTCCATGCGGGCCGACCTGCTGCGCACATAGATCGCATCGAGCCGCGCCTTGCGGCAGACGCTTTTGTAGTCATCCGCATAGCCAGAGCGGACCTGTGCCAGACCGGTGATGCCGGGCAGAACGGCAAAGCGCTGGGCATAGAGCGGGACAGTGCGGATATAGACCACCGCATGATCCCACGCGTCGGGGCGCGGACCGACCACCGCCATCTCGCCGCGCAGCACGTTGATCAGGTTTGGCAATTCATCAAGCCGCGACTTGCGCAGAAGGGCGCCCAGCCGGGTGATCCGGTGACGGTCCAGCGGTGCATCATGGGACCGTACCGTGATCGATGACGGCAGCATGGTGCGGAATTTCCATACGTGGAACGAGGTGCAATCCTTGCCCATCCGCTTTTGCCGGAAGAACAGGGAGCCCGGATTGAAGATCGGGTTCAGCACCAAGAGGACAAGTGCAACCAAAAGCACCGTTGGCGCGGCAAGAACGGCGAAAACGATGTCGAAGCTGCGTGCAAAAAGGTGGCGCTGGCGCTGCCTGCCCTTGCCGACGCTGGCTGCGTAAACGCTGGAGGGCGCTACAATATCCGCCCCAACCATATCAAAAGTATCATCCAATTTCACGTCCGGCCCCTGGCAGCTGTGGCAGCAGAAGAGTGGGAACTCCCACAGTCGGAATATACATTAAGGTTAATGAAAGGGGCGTGTAAAACGCTGCCCGAGATTAAGAATGTGGAAAAAATCGGGCAGGATTGGTTCGAATTACGGAATACTGGCTGGAAATTGGGCCATTTGCGCAGAATTTCGCGAAGCGGATTGGCGGGAATTTGCTCATCTTCCGCGCGGTGCCGTTGCAGATTGCATCCATGCCATGCGTTTTTGCGCATCCTGAACGCAAAGGATGAGGCTGGCGGAAAATTGCGCCTGTTTCGCCACTTCGCGCAGAATCACCAGCGGGCTGATGGGTCAGGGCTAGGGCTTTGGTGCGGACAGATCCTGCAACAAGGCGCGTGCGCGATCCAGACCTGGCCATGGCGCGGTGACGGCCAGTTCGAGCGCGCGTGTCACGGCGACCTTCGCCTCTTCCGTCCGGCCAAGGGCTGCGAGGACGGCACCGTAATGATACTGAACCGAGGCATCTTCGGTCAGCGCGGCGGCGGCGGCTTCAAGTTTGGGCAGGGCGGCGGAGGAATCGCCGGTCAGGTGGAGAAGCCAGCCATAGGTATCCTGCAGCGCCGGAACTTCGGACGAACGGAAGCGGCGGGCAATGCGGAAGGCGCGGTCTATCGTGGCGGCATCATCCACGGTTTGTGACAACAGGCTTGCAAGATTGTTTGCGATCAAGGGGTTGGCGCTGTTTTCCGCATAAAGCTCTTCGTAGATTCCGATTGCACCGGCGGCATCTCCCTGCGCCTGCAGGCGTGATGCCCGGATCCAGCGCAGGTCGACGGATTGTGGTTGCGCGGCAAGGCCGGCGTCAAGCACCTTGGCGGCTTCGTCCGATTGGCCCTGCGATTCCAGCAGCGTGTAAAGCGCCCGTATGGCGCGTTCATCCGAGGGATCCGAGGAAAGCAGAGTACGATAGATGGCAATGGCGGCATCGGGGCGTTCCCCGGCCTGATCCAGAATCGCCTGACGGTGGAGAAGCGCGCGCGATTCCGGCTGTTTTTCGATCGCAGCGGTCAGCACCGTTGCCGCCTCATCCGGCCGTTCTGCCTGAAGCAGGGTCTCGATTTTCAGGAGCGTCCAGGGGGCCGGATCCTGGGCGGCGGCTATTTCGCGGTCGAGAATGGCCAGCGCTTCGTCGGGGCGATCCTGCGCCAGAAGGACTGCGCTTTCCAACTGGTTCGCGGCAGACTGCGCCTCGGGCGCCTCGGACGATCTGAGAAGGCCAAGCAGTTGCCCGGCCAGCGACCAGTCGGCGGTGTTCAGGGCGATCTCTGACAGCATTTCCAGCAGGCCAAGATCGGCGGGATTGTTCTGCCATGCCTGATACAGCACAGAGCGGGCAACCTCGGCCCGGCCCTGATCCTGCAGCAGGCGGCCATAGTCGCGCGCATAGGCAGGTTCCAGCGGTGCCACTTCCACCGCGCGGCCAAGCGTTTCCGTTGCAAGGTCCACTGAACCGTCGCGCAGATAGGCAGCGGCGAGGGCGGCAAGAATTCGGGCGTTGTTCGGATCCTGATTCAGCGCAGCACGCAGGTCAATGATCGCGTCAGAGACCTGTTCCGCATTGATCCGCCACCCGGAGCGCAGAAGCAGCGCTTCGACATGAGAGGCGTCTTCGGCAAGGATTTCGGCAACGAGGGCTTCGGCCTTTGGCTGGTCACCTATGGTGGTCAGCATCCCGGCATAAAGCGCCTTGATGCGGCGGGTCTGATCCGAGGCAGGGGCTGCGGCGACAATCTCGGCAATTTGCGCGAGGGCCGCTTGCCGGTCGCCTGTTTCAAAGATGATCGATCCTTGCAAGGCGCGGTAAAGGTCTGCCTTGGGATCATCGACATTCGCCGCAATGAGCGGCGCAACTTCGGCAAGGGCCGCATCCGGCCCCTTGGTGCCACGCAGGAAATCGATCAGGGCAAGGTGGCCTTCGACCTCTGCCGTGGCGTCCCCGGCGCGTTCGCGCAAAAAGGCCTCGGCCCCGGCAAGGTCACCGCGCGCCAGATACCATTGCAGCAGATTGCCCGGAAGCTCTGCATCGGTCGGGAACAGTTCGATCATCAACCGGAACTGCGCAACGATGGCGTCAGCCGCGTCCTGTTCCAGCAGCAGACGGAGTTTCAGATCCTGCAGGCTGAAATCCTTTGGCTGCTGTGCCAGCGCCTGTTCGATCAGCGGAAGCGCACTTTGTGCGCGGTTCTCGGACATGGCCTGATCAATGGCGATGCGCAGCAAAGCCGGGTCATCGGGGCGGTCGCCGCGCAGCTTGGTCGCTTGTTCGGCAATGCTGCTGCGCCGCGGCGTGTTGTTGTCGGTGACAGCCTGTTGATAATCCCGGGCGAGGATCAGGCTGACAACGCGGGGATCAGCGGCGCTGATCCGTTGCGCTTCGGTGGCCGCGGCCTCAAAATCGGGCCAGGCGCTCTGGCTGAGAAGGATGGTGGCGATGGCGACCCGCGATTCGAGATCGTTGGGCTGCAGATCAGCCAGTTCCTTGTACTGTTGATAGGCACCGGCCAGATCGCCGGTTTCCAGAAGGGTATCCGCCAGCACCTTGCGCGCAGCGTGCAGATCGGATTGCAGCGACAGCGCATTGCGCAGTTCGACCAGCGCACGGGGGGTGTCGCCTTCGGCAAGCAGGGATTGTGCGGACTCGAAATGACCAGCGGCCTTTTCTTCCGTGCTCTGACAGGCGGCAAGCAGCAAAACCAGAGCAAGGGCAGCAGGGAACCGGGGAAACAGTCCTGAAACGGGCATACGAATTCCTTCATTCCAAAACGATTGCCCGCAGGGGCGGCTCTGCATCCCGATGCCGCGGGAGGATCGGTTGTCGTGTTCACTGCGGCGCATTCGGAACTGCGCCTGTTCAATCATTAATCACTTTGGACACAGCCTTCGAATTCAGTGGGATGCCGGGTGGACCAAAGGTAGTCAACTAGTATTAATGTCAGGGCTGGTAGAACGAAGAGCTTTAGGACATGCAGACGAGTGATGATTGTCGGCGAGTTGCGCCGAATGTGGATGACCGGTCGATGAATGGCTCTGAACAACAGCAAGCGTTCGCTTTGCACCACGCTGCCCTGCGGCGGCGGGGACTGTGCAACAGGGGGGGCGCGCGGTGATTGAGGAACAATCCGGTTCGATTGATCTGCCCTTTGTCCTGTCGCGTGCGCGGCGGTGGCTGTTCCTGTTCCTGTTCGTCTTTGTAGCGATTGCGGGGCTTGGCCTGATCGTCGCGATGGTCCTGCCGACGATCTATAGATCAGAGGCCCTGCTGGTGGTGGAATCCGAGCAGATCCCTGATGACCTTGCGCAGTCGACGGTCCGCACCAAGGCGGGTGAGCAGTTGCAGATCATCGAACAGCGGGTTCTGTCGCGGGAGGTTCTGATCAACCTGGCAGACAGGTTGCGCATCTTTGCTGCTGAAGGTGTCACGGATCAAGAGGCGCTGTCCTCGGGGGCCATCGTTGAGGATCTGCGGTCGCGTATCCTGATTACCCCGTCCAATGACGGCCCGCGCCCGGTTGGGGATGCGGAGGCCTTGCTGGTGCGTATCGCCTTTGATTCGCCCAATCCCGACGTTTCGGCTGCGGTGGCCAATGAGCTTGTGACGCTTATCCTCGAAGAAGATGTCGCCACCCGCATCCAGCTTGCCCGTCAGACCCAGGCGTTCTTTCAGCAGGAAGTGGCGCGGCTGGAGCAGGAATTGTCGACCCGGTCGCAGGAAATTCAGGCCTACAAGGAAGAGAACATCAACGCCCTGCCCGACAGCCTGATGTTCCGTCGGCAGGATATGGCGATGATCGAGGAACGGCTGGTGCAACTGGACCGGGATCGGCGGGTGCTGCTGGATCAGATCGACCGGATCGACCGGCTGACGGGCGCGCAGCCGACGGAGCCAAGGGCCGATGACGGCACCGGGGTGGCACGGGAGCAGGTCACGACGCGGGATGTCCGGCGCGGCGATCTGATGACCGAACTGTCCTATCTGGATCAGGAGCGCGACCAGCTGACGGCGCGATCGGTGACCTTGTCTGAGACGATTGCCGAAACGCCCCGCGTTTCGATCCGGCTGGAGGCGCTGGAGCGCGACTATCAGAATGTGCGCAGCCAGTATGATCTGGCGATATCGAACCTTGCCAAGGCCGAGATCGGCGAATTGATCGAAAGCCTTGCCAAGGGGCGACGGATCAGCGTGATCGAGCAGGCCGTCCGGCCCGACCGTCCCTACAGCCCGAACCGGCCGCAGATCGCCCTGATCGGGATTGCCGCTGCCTTGGCCACCGCCATCGGGTTGATCGTGGCGCTGGAAACCTTGCGCAATGTCATCCGCCGACCCGAGGACATCACCGCCGTGATCGGCGACCGGATGATCATGACGCTGCCTTATGTCCGCACGCGCAGCGAGATGACAACGATCTGGATGGTGAGTGGCCTAACCCTTGTGGTCGCTTTGGGCCTTGCCCTTGTCGGATGGCAGAATTCGGCTGAACTCGGCAGGATGCTGGCCGAAGTTCTGGACAGGATGAAGACGTTTGTGCCCGCTGGCACTGTGGGAGGGGTGTAAGCCATGGCCGTCGAACGCGTTCAATCGGCGATTGCCCGTGCCCGCGCCCAGCGCGCAGGTCTGGAGACCGTCTATGAGGTAGATGATGATCTGCCGATGGCGGAAGAGGATATCATCGAGCCCGTCCCGCCAGAGGATTGGAACGCCTTGCCGAAATCCGGCATGACCGCGCGCATCCTGGATCGTGCGCGGATCGTGACGGCGGGCCTGGCCGAGCATGCAACCGCCTTTGACATGATGCGCACCAAGGTGCTGCAACGCATGAAGGCGGAAGGATGGAAACGGATCGCCATCACATCTGCCGACAAGAACTGCGGCAAGAGCATGGTGGCGATGAACCTTGCCTTCAGCCTGTCGCGCCAGATGGAATTGCGCACGATATTGGTGGAGGCCGACCTGCGGCAGCCATCGCTGGCCAAGGCGATGCGGTTGTCGCCCCAGGGAGGTTTTGCCGAAGTGCTGCGGCGCGAGGTGCCCTTTCCCAAAAGCCTGGTGCGGGTGCGCGAGAACCTTGCCGTGCTGGCGAACCGGGAACGAAGCCCGGCCTCTGCCGAACTGCTGCACAGCGATACGGTTCCCGGCGTGCTGAAAGAGATCGAGCGGGCCTATCGCCCGGACATGATGATCTTTGATCTGCCGCCGCTGATGCTGGCCGATGACACGCTGGCCTTTCTTGGCAATGTCGATTGTGCCTTGCTGGTGACCAGTGCGGAACACACCACCACGGCGCAGGTCGAGGCCTGTGTGCGCGAAATCTCGGACCGGACGGTGCTGGTTGGCGTTGTGCTGAACAAGTATCGCGCTGCCGGGGCGGCGAGCGGCTACTGAACGCGATCCCAGAGCGGGGCGACTGGCCGGGGAGGCGCAAAAGAAAAGGGGCGCCGAAGCGCCCCAGATTGCGATGGGTCAGTTCTTTCAGGCCGTGGCGAGCTTGCGGCGGCGCGAGAGGCCGACCAGACCGAGCAGGGCAGTGCCGAGCAGAAGGATACCTGCGGGCAGCGGGACGACGCTGATTGAGGCCTGCACGATGACCCGCGACGGGTTTGCACCCTCGCCTTCGCCAAAGAGGGTAGAGGGCACCGGAAGGAAGGAAACTGTCACCAGACCGAGACCTGCGACTTGCTGGGAAGGAATGGACCCCCAGGTCAGATTACCGGCGGTGAAGTCATAAGGGTTTGCAAGGAAACTCAGGAGACCATTGTCTCCATTCCAATCCGTCCGGAAGCCCGTACCCAGACCTGTGCCGGCGAAGCTGGAAACAGTGGGTAGCCCCGGCACCAGGAAGCGCAGCGCAGCGTTCAGATCAAACAGGTCCGGAACAAAACGGTCGCGTGCCGATGCGGTCAGTTCAAGGAAATCGAACACCAGAGCCGGCCCGTTCACTTGCACTTCAAGATTCGGGTTCGAGATAAGTGACGGGGCATAAGCGACAGTTGCCAAGCAGTCGCTTGGTCCGGCAGCGACCCGGCAGTTCGTGATGGTCGGGGCCGAGGAAAGGTCTACCGTGATCGGCGCAGCGACGGCCGACCCGCTGATGACCACGACGGCTGCCAACGATTGCAGCCACATTTTTGCATGTCCGAGCATAACCAAATCTCCTAACGCAGAAGTCTTCCGGCCCAACGCCACAATCCTACCGATGTTAAGACACGTTAATACCGTATTTGCGGTCTGATGGAACCACTTTGTGCGCAAATCGCCGGAATACCGCCAACAGGCACGCAACGATTTGCGATTTCCGGGAAGCGCGCCACCATGACGTGTGCAGGCGCAGCACAACGTCACGTGATCGGGTGTGATTGTGGCCAAGACGCGGCATCAATGCAGGTTGATTCGCGGCCCTAGCCGCCCGAACGGATGGCGGCCAAATAAGCCGGCATGGACGAATCCTGCATGAGGGTGCGGAACCGGGTGAAGCGGTTGGTGGCATAGGCGAGGAAGTCATCCGCCGGATTGCCGTTGGCGTGCTGGATCAGCCCCCACAATGTCCAGAGCAGATCGCACATGGCCTTGTAGGCCACCATGCGGGCATGGTCGGCGGGCTTGGGTGCGCCCTCGAAATAGGCGTCCAGCAACTCGCGGTCTTGCGCGGCGTCAAACCCGGCCTCGACCGATAGATCGCCCAGATCCCACATCGGATCGTTCATGCCGGAATATTCCCAATCGACGATCCACATGCGGTTTCCGGTATCGAGGAAGTTCTCGCACAGCGGATCGCAATGGCACGGGGCCAGCGGGCGGGGCTGCGCGGCAAGCGCCGCGCGCACGATTTGCGCTTCTTGCAACGCTTCGGCGTAACCCTCTGGCAAGGCTGTGGATTTCGTGGCCAGCAGGGTGCGGTAGCTGTCGATCATGTCGAACAGGTCAAAGCGTGCTGGGAAGGTCTGGCCGCTGTCATGCAGGCGTCGAAACGCATGGGCGGCGCGGGCGGGGCTGCCGGGACGGGTGCGGAACAGGTCGGGCGTCATGGTGACGGTGTCGGGGATGAAGCGGGTGACCATAATGCCGGTTGCGTCATCAGCATGCAGTACCTGGGGCGCGACATCCGCGGCGGCGGCGGCGCGGGCGGCGGCAGCTTCATTGCTGCGGTCAATGTATTCGGCGGTGCCTTCGCCGGGGATGCGCAGGATATGATCGCCCAGATGCCAGACGCGGTTGGTCAGCCCGCCGAGGCGGCGCGGTGTGCCGGTAAAGCCCTGCAGGACGGGGAGGGTGGCGGCGATTGCGGCGATGTCGTCGGTCATGCTGTCCCCTGCCGTTGCTTTGCGGATCAGTCTGCCGCAAGCTGGGCGTCAGGCAAAGACAGGAGTGCGAAGGATGGCATCTGGCGGGCATGACGGGCATCTGGGTGCGGTCTATGACGCCCGCGCGCCCGAAGAAGTGGCCGCAGTTTATGATGCCTGGGCAAGCACTTACGATGAAGAAATGGCCAAGGCAGGCTATCGCCATCCGGCGGTGGGATTGGCGCTGCTGGCGCGGCATTTGCCGCGGGGGGCGGGGCCGGTGCTGGATGCGGGGTGTGGGACCGGGTTGCTGGGCGATTGGCTGGGCATCCTGGGCTTTGCGCCTGTCGAAGGGTTGGACCTTTCGCCCGGCATGCTGGAGGTGGCGCGGCGCAAGGGGAGTTATGCGCGGCTGCACAATCTGGCATTGGGGCGGGAATTGCCGTTTGAAACCGGGCACTTCGCAGGTGTCATCTCGACCGGTGTGTTCACCACTGGCCATGTCGGGGCTGAGGGGTTGCCTGAGCTGATCCGCATCACCCGGCCCGGCGGGGTGATCGTGCTGACGGTGAAGACGACGCTGTGGGATGGCGGCTTTGCCGCCGCTTTGGCGATGCAGCAGACGGTGCAGACGGCTGTGCAGACGGCTGTGCATACCGTGGAGCAGACAGACCCCTATATCTCCATGCCCGGAGAGCCGGGGACGGTGCCATCACTGGCGGTGGTCTTGCGCCGCGGGTGAATGGGCTGGATGGGATCAGACACCCGGCGTGTCGCCTGCGATGCGCGTTGAATGGGTATTTTTGCCAAGATGAAGCTGCGGGTTCACCTTGGTTCAAATACCCATCTGCCCTGCCAACCCGAAGCGGTGGTCAGGCCTTGATGCGCGCACCTTCGGGATCGACCAGCGGGCCGAGCGACAGGGTTGCGGGCAGGGCATCCCCTGCTACGACAAGCTGATAGCTGCCAGAAGTAAGCCATTCATCCGCCACGCCATCCGGGTTGCGGATATAGCCGTAGCCAATGCTTTGCCCGACCGTATACCCATAGCCGCCGGAGGTGAGATAGCCCACCGGCTGCCCATCGCGCAGGATGGTTTCGCGCCCCACCAGAACGGCATCGGGATCGGTCAGCGTGAAGCCCGCAAAGCGTTTGGTCAGCGGTTTGCCCTGCGCAGCCTCCAGCGCGGCGCGGCCCATGAAGGGGGTGTTGGCCTTGAGCTTGACCGCCCAGCCAAGCCCGGCCTCAAAGGGTGTGTCATTGGGGGTGATGTCGGACGACCAGGCGCGGTAGCCTTTTTCCAGCCGCAGGGATTCCAGCGCGCGGTAGCCTATGGGGCGGATATCCGCGCCGCCCGCGGTCATCAGCGCATCAAAGACCGCGCCGGTATTGGCGAGGGGGGTGTGCAGCTCCCACCCCAACTCGCCCACATAGGTGACGCGCAGGGCGCGGACCGTGGCGCCCGCGATGGTGATCTCGCGCGCATGGCCGAAGGGGAAGGCGGTGTTGGAGACGTCGGCATCGGTGACGCGTCCCAGCACATCGCGGGCCAGTGGCCCCATGAGCGAAAGGGTGCCCCAATCTTCGGTCACGTCCGTCAGGGTGCAGCCTGTGGCGGGGAGGTGGTCGGCGATCCAGGCCATGTCATGGGTGCGGAAGCCGGTGCCGGTGACGATGTAGAACTGATCGTCGGACAGTCGGGCGACGGTCAGATCGGCCTCGATCCCGCCGCGGGTGTTGAGAAGCTGGGTATAGGTGAGGCGGCCCACATCGCGGGCGACGCGGTTGGCGCAGATCCATTCCAGCGCCTCGGCCGCCTTGGGGCCTTTCAGTTCGTATTTGGCAAAGGAGGATTGGTCGAAGATGCCCACCTTTTCGCGCACATGAGCATGTTCCTGCCCGACAGGGGTGAACCAGTTCTGGCGGCCCATACTATAGACGTCGTGGGGTTCCATCCCCTGTGGCGCGAACCAGTTGGGGCGTTCCCAGCCGAGTTTGGACCCGAAAACGGCGCGGTGGTCTTTCAGCCGGGCATAGAGGGGCGAGGTTATGCGGGGGCGGCCGCTGGTGTACTCCTCATGCGGGAAGCCGATGGTGTAGTGTTTGCCGTAAGCTTCCATCGTGCGGTCGAAGACCCAGTCACGGTCGCGGTGGAGGTTGGAGAAGCGGCGGATGTCGACAACCCAGAGGTCAAGCGGGGCCTCGTCGCGCATCACCCATTCGGCCAGCACCCAGCCCGCGCCGCCCCCTGAGGCGATGCCGAATGCGTTGAAACCTGCGCCCACGAACATGTTGGCACATTCCGGCGCGGGGCCGAGGATGAAGTTGCCATCGGGGGTGAAGCTTTCCGCGCCGTTGATCATCTGTTTGACGCCGGTGTTTTCCAGCGCGGGGACGCGGGCGATGGCCTGTTCGAGGTGCTGGCTGAAGTGGTCGTAATCATCATCGAACAGGCGGAATTCCCAGTTCTTCGGGATGTCGCCCGTCACCCAGCCTTGGGGGTTCGGCTCATACCCGCCCATGACAAGGCCGCCGACTTCCTCCTTGAAATACGTCCGGCGGTCGGGGTCGCGCAGGGTGGGCGCATCGGGGGAGAGGCCGTCGATCTTTTCGGTGATGATATACTGGTGTTTGACGGGTTGCAGGGGGACGTTGATCCCCGCCATCGCGCCTATTTCGCGCGCCCACATGCCGCCGCAGTTGACGACCTTTTCGCAGTGGATCGTGCCTTGGGTGGTGTGGACAGCAGTGATGCGGCGGCCATCCATGGCAAAGCCCGTGACGGTGACGCCTTCGTGCAGTTTTGCCCCATGCATCCGCGCGCCCTTGGCGAGGGATTGGGTGATATCGGACGGGCTGGCCTGCCCATCGGTCGGCAGCCAGCTTGCGCCCACCAGATCGGATGTGTCCATCAGGGGCCACATGCGTTTCACCTCATCGGGGGAAACCAGATGCATCTCCATCCCGAAGGAGCGGGCGGTGGTGGCAAGGCGGCGGTATTCGGTCCAGCGGTCGGGGTTGGTGGCAAGGCGCAGGCAGCCCGTCATCTTCCAGCCGGTATCAAGGCCCGTCTCGGCGGCGAGGCCCTTGTATAGGTCGACCGAGTATTTCAGCACCTTGGTGATGGAGGCGGAGGCGCGAAGCTGGCCCACCAGCCCTGCCGCGTGCCATGTGCTGCCCGATGTGATCTGGCCCTGTTCCAGCAGGATCACATCGGCCTTGTGGTCACGCGCCAGATGGTAGGCGGTGGAACAGCCGATGATGCCGCCACCGATGACGACGATCTGGGCATGGGTGGGGAGGGTCATTTTTTCTGTCCGTGCAGGGAATGGTATTGGGTGAGGGCCGTGTTCAGCTTGGCGAGGTTTTCGCGCGCATAGCTTTTGTAATCGGCCCCTGGGGCGGCGAGGTGCAGGTCCGAGATCATGGCCCACATCGCCTCACGCAGGAGGCTGGTGCATTGCATGGCATCAAAGGCGCGGCGCAGGGGGGCATCGGGCAGGGTGCCGAAATAGGCGGTGAGCAGGCGGTCGGTTTCCGCAGGCGTCATACCCGCGTTTGAGGCGGCCCCGGCAAGATCGAACAGCGCCGTGCCGAAGCCTGCATATTCGTAATCGATCAGCCAGAGGCGGGAGCCATCGTCGAGGAAATTGGCGGGCAGCAGGTCATGGTGGCCAAAGATCAGCGGCAGGGGGATCTGGGCGGATTCCAGTTCGGCGCAAAGGTCCAGCAGGGCGGGCAGGTCTGGGGTGAAGGGGCTGCCCCCCGCGCGCAGGGTACGCGCATAGTCGCGGATCACATGGAAGGGCCAGAAGAGGAAGGCAGCGCCTTCGATATGGCTTGGCATTTCGGCATGGAAGCGGCGCAGCAGGTGGCCCACCCGTTCGGGATTGGCGCGCAGGTCATCGGGCCCCCAAGTGCGGGCGTTGAGGTATTTGACCACGGTCACGCCGGGTTCTGCATGTTCTACGGCGGGGCCGAAGCCCGCGGCATGGGCGGCGCGGGCGGTCATCACCTCGCGCGCGCGGTCGACGTGGTGGAACGGGAAGTCACGGCCAAAGCGGACGACATGGGGCCCCGCCGCATCGGTGACCTTCCAGCTTTCGTTGGACAGGCCGCCCAGAAGCGGTTCGGCGGTGATGTCACCTTGCCAGGGCAGGGAGCGCAGGGCGGCGGGGATCATGCCCGATGTCATGAATGCCCTCCGAGCCCCAGCTTGGCGCGCTGCGCCTCGGCGGCGGCGTGGATCAGACGATCGGCGATGATGGCGATAAAGGCGATGGCGAGGCCCGCGACAAGGCCGTTGCCGGGATTGGCCTTGGTCAGCGCGATATAGACGTCCTGCCCCAGGTCGCGCGTGCCTACCAATGCCGTGATTACCAACATGGCAAGAGCGAACATGATTGTCTGGTTCAGGCCCAGCAGAATCTCGGGCAGGGCAAGGCGCAGGCGGATGCGGGTGAGGATCTGCCATTCGGTGCAGCCCATGGCGCGGCCGGCCTCGATCAGCCTTGGGTCAACGCCTTGCAGGCCGAGCACGGTGTAGCGGATGGAGGCAACGACGGCATAGGCGACGACAGCGATAAGTGCGGTGAAATCGCCCACGCGGAACAGCATGACCACGGGCATGAGGTAAACGAAGGAGGGCAGGGTTTGCAGCGTGTCGATGATGGCGCGGGTGATGGTCCATGCCCGTTCCCGTTCTGCCACGGCGATGGCGATGGGAATGCCGATGGCCATGGCGATCAGGCTGGCGATGCCGCAGAGATAGACGGTGATCATCGCCTTTTCCCATTGCCCGGTGGCGGCGATGAGGAAGGACAGGCCCGCGGTCAAAAGACCCAGTCGCCAGCCGCCCAGCCGCCAGCCCGCAAGGCCCAGCATCGCCACGACGGCCACCCATGGCAGCGACAGCAAGAAGCGTTTGACGGGGATCAGCAGGCCCAGAAGAACGGCGTTCTTGATCGCCTCCAGCGTGTCGAAGAAGGTGATGTTGATCCACTCCACCGCCGCCGCCCAGAAGGGGCTGGTCGTGAGGCGGGCGCTTTCGGGATAGGTCTGGATGGCGGGGATCAGCAGGCCCAGCAGGGTGGTGGCCATGATGAGGGCAAGGGCTGCGGCGATGTAGGGGTGGCGCTGGATCGCGCTGCCCTGCGGGGCGCCAGAGCGGCTGCGCCGCGCCAATGCCTGCGACAGCCGATCCAGCGTGATGGCGAGGGCGACGATGGCGAGGCCCGCCTCGAGCCCCGCGCCGAAATCGAGGCGTCGCAGCGCGTTGAGCACATCAAAGCCAAGCCCGCCCGCGCCGATCATCGAGGCGATGATCACCATATTGAGCGATTGCATGATGACCTGATTGACGCCCACCAGCAGCGGTTCGCGCGCCGATGGCACCAGCACGCGCCATGTCATCTGCCGGTCGGTGCAGCCCACCATGCGGCCGAGGTCGTGAATTTCGGACGGGACGCGCTGCAGCGCCAGTGTGGTAATGCGGATCATGGGTGGCATGGCATAGATCAGCGTGGCGACGATGGCCGCCGTGGGGCCAAAGCCGAACAGGATCAGGATGGGGACGAGATAGGCAAAGACCGGCATGGTCTGCATCAGATCGAGAAAGGGTTTCATCGCGCGGTCAAGCCACGGCCTGCGGGCAGCGGCGATGCCGAGAAACAGCCCGCCCGCCACGCCCAGAGGCACCGCCACGATGATCGAGGCCAGCGTGACCATCGCGCTTTGCCATTGGCCGAAGACGGCGATGAAGGTCATGCAGGCGGTGACGGTCAGCGCCAGCGGGATGCCCCCGGCATAAAGCCCGATCAGCGCGAGGAGGCCGACCACCGCCACCCAAGGCAACGGCGGCCAAAGCTGGATGGCGCTGGAGCCTTCGCCGGAGAGCAGGCCGGTGGCCAGCAGGGCCAGCGTGGCGCGATAGGGCAGGTCGATCAGGTCGGCCGCGAAGCGCGTGATATCGGCGAATGCGATGGGGCCGATTGCAGCCTCTTTCACCAGCCAGGTGATCGCGCCGCCGATCCAGCGCGCGGCGGGGATTTGCAGCGCCTTGGGGTATTCGAAGGCAAAGGGTGCCACCGTCTGCCCCCAGAGCCACAGGATCGCGGCCAGCGACAGGGCGATGCCCCAGATCAGGCGCGGGCTGGCGGCAGGATAGGCGGGGGCGGGAAGGGCGGTCATCCCGCGCCGCCCAGGATCAGGCGGACCACATCTTCGCGCCGCAAGGACCCGGTGACGCGGCCATCGGCATCGGTCACGGCCAGCACATCGGCCCCGTTCAGAAAGGCTGCGCCTGCCTCGGTCACGGTGGCGCGGGCGGATATACGCGGCGCATCAGAGGCGGGCGCAGCGGTAAGGGCGAGAGAGGCCACGCGCACGGCCTTGGCCTTTGGCACGGCGCGGGTGAATTCGCGGACGTAATCGGTGGCCGGGTTCAGGACGAGATCTTCGGGCGTGCCGATCTGTTCGATCACCCCGTCCTTCATGATGGCGATTCGGTCGGCCAGACGGATGGCCTCGTCGAAATCATGGGTGATGAAGACGATGGTCTTCCGCAGGGCCGATTGCAGGCGCAGGAATTCATCCTGCAATTCGCGCCGGATCAGCGGGTCGAGCGCGGAGAAGGGTTCATCCAGAAACCACAGTTCCGGTTCCACCGCCAAGGACCGGGCGATGCCTACGCGCTGTTGCTGGCCGCCGGACAGTTGGCGTGGGTAGCTGCTTTCGCGCCCCGCAAGGCCGACAAGGGTGATGATTTCGCGTGCCCGCGCCTCGCGCACGGGCCGCGCGATTCCCTGTATTTCCAGAGGGAAGGCCACGTTTTCGAGCACGGTCAGATGGGGCAGCAGGGCGAAGTGCTGAAACACCATGCCCATCTTGTGCCGCCTAAGTTCGATCATTTCCGCATCTGACGCGGCCAGAAGGTTCTGGCCATTGAACAGGATTTCGCCTGCCGTGGGTTCGATCAGGCGCGACAGGCAGCGCACCAGCGTGGATTTGCCCGATCCGGACAGGCCCATGATCACGAAAATCTCGCCGTTGCGGACCGAAAGATCTACGGCGCGCACGGCAGGCACAAGCCCGGCTGAGAGCAGACGTTCCAGCGACGTGTCGCGCCCGAGCCCGGCAAGGGCTTCATGCGCGCGGGCCCCGAACACTTTCCAGACGTTGCGGCAGACGAGTTTTTCGGTGGTGTCAGTCAGTGGCAAGGAGGCCGGTCCTTTGGGGGCAGGGCAGTTGGGGGCGGCTTGTGGGGGCCGCCCCTGCGATGCGTCGCGGGTTACTTGGCGATCCAGGTGCTCCAGCGTGCCTCGTTCGCGGCCATCCAGTCGGCGACGACGGATTCGATGGCTTTGCCGTTCAGGTCTACCTCGGTGATCATCTGGCCCATTTCCTTGTTGTCGATCGTGAAGGCCTGAATGGCCTTGTGCGCGCCGGGCCATTTGTCCTTGAGCCCGACCCAGCCCGCCTTCCAGATTTCACCGAAGGGCTTGCCGCAATCATAGGCGGCGTCGGGGTTCAGGCCGACGGCGGGATCGGTGTAACATTCGGGCGTATAGGGCGGAAATTCGACGAATTCGCCTTCGAATTTCGCGGGTGCCCAATGCGGATCATAGATCCACAGGATGATGGGGGCCTTGCGCTGATAGGCGCTTTCCAATTCGGCAAAGAGGGCGGCATCGGTGCCGGCATGGATCACCTCGAACGGCAGGTCGAGCGCGGCGATGCGTTCCTCGTCATAGCCGCCCCAGGTGACCGGACCGCCCAGATAGCGGCCCTTGGGGGCGGTTTCGGCGGTTGAAAAGGCTTCGGCGCAGGCGGGTTCCTTCAGCGCTTCCCAATTGGGCAGGCCGGGGCACAGCTCTTTCATATAGGTGGGATACCACCATTCTTCCTTTGCCTTCATGCCAGTCGGACCGAAGTTTTCGGTGTTGCCGGTGGCGACAGAGGCATCAAGCGCATCGCGGGCAGTGGTATCCCACAGCTCCATCGCGACATGCAGATCGCCGGATTCCAGCCCGGAGAATTGCGCAAGGTAATCGGCCTGCACGTATTCGACGCTGTAGCCAGCTTTTTTCAGCACCTCGCCCATCAACTGGGTGGTGATGAGCTGACCGGTCCAGTCATGCAGGGTGAGCTTGATCGGGTCTGGCGATTCCTGCGCGGCGGCGGCGAAAGCGGTGGTGGCCGCGATCAGGGCGGCAAGGCCAAGCGGGCGGAAACCGGACAGCAACGGTATGGAACGGCGCATCGTAAACTCCCTGCGGATGATTTCTGGGGCAGTCGTCCGGGCGGCGCGGGCCGGGCCGGGATATCGCTTGACCCAAGGTTACGCGAAGGGATCGGCAAGCTGTCAAATGGAATCTGACGGGGTATGGAATTTTGGTGACCGGGTTATTGGCGAATAGTGATGGATCGGGCATGATGTCCACAGAAAGCGGTCAGGATCGGCCGCGGGATGGCCTGGTTGGGGTGTCATGGTTTCGCGGCGGCGGGCAGAGTTGTTGAAGCTGCTGGATGGGCGAGGGATGCTGCCCATCGCGGAAGTGGCGGACAGATTGGGCATTTCCGCCGAAACGGCGCGGCGCGATATCCGTGCGCTGGTGGATGCGGGATCGGCGGTGCGCAGCCATGGCGCGGTGGGGCTGGCCGGGCAGACGGGCGAAGCGCCGTTTGATCGCCGGATGCGCGAAAATGCGGCGGCGAAGCGGGCGATTGCGCGGGCCGTGGCTGCCGGGATCGGGGATGGGTCCTCGGTGATGCTGGATACAGGTACGACCACCAGCTTCATCGCACGGGAACTGCTGCAACACCGGCAACTGACGGTGGTGACCAACTCTTCGGATATCGCGCGGATTCTGGCGACGGTGAATGGCAACCGCGTCTATATGGCGGGCGGCGAGTTGCGGCGGGATTCCGGGGCGGCGCTGGGGGCATCGGCGCTGGAGTTCATCGGGCGGTTTTCGGTTGAACATGCGGTGATTTCGGCCGGCGCGGTTGACGCGGGCGGGGTGATGGATTTCGACCTGCAGGAAGCCGAATTCGCCCGTGCCGTTCTGGCCTGCGGGGCGAGGCGGATCGTGGCGACGGATGCCACGAAATTCGGGCGGCGCGGACTTATTCGGGTGACGGATTTCGCGCAGGTCGATGTGCTGGTGACCGATCGCGCCCCGCCCGCAGATCTGGCGGCAGCGCTTTTGGCCGCGGGCACGCAGGTGATGGCAGCGGGTTAAGCGGAGGCGCGGATACCGGGCGACTGGCAGCCTGACATCACGCTGCGGCGCTGGCATGGATGCGGGTGAAGACGACTGATCTCATGGAGAGGGGCGTGCGCCCCATCCTTGATCGTGCTGTCGCGGGGATCCGGCAACGGTGCCACGCCCTGCGCGAAGGGCGGCAGGGCCGCCAGTCGCGGTCTCAGATTAGGTGTCAGAACTCGGCCCAGGTGGCGTTTTGGCGGACCGGGTTCGCGCGGGGGCCATTGGCGGCAGCAGCGGCTGCGGCGGCCCAGTCGACGACATTCGCCTCGACCACCGCGCCGTGACGTTCGACCGAACGCTGCGACGCTTCGGCAGACAGGGAAGCAGGCTTTTGGCGGGTTCGGAACCCGGCAAGGGCCAGAATCAGCTCTTCCGAGCGCGCCTTCAGCGCGGCTGCGGCGGCAGAGGTTTCCTCGGCGACGGCGCTGTTTTGTTGCGTGACGTGATCGAGCTGGTTGACGCCCGCATTCACCTCGGCAAGACCGCGCGCCTGTTCCGACGCGGCCATGGCAATATCGGCCACAAGACCCGCCGCATCCTTCGCGCGCCCGAGGATTTCGGCCAGGCTTTCACCCGTGCGACGAACGAGCACAGAACCATCTTCGACACCCTTGGTGCTATCAGAAATCAGCGTCTTGATTTCGCGCGCAGATTCAGAGGCACGCTGAGCCAGAAGCCGCACCTCCGAGGCGACGACGGCAAAGCCCCGTCCGGCATCGCCTGCGCGCGCGGCCTCAACCCCGGCATTAAGGGCCAGAAGATTGGTCTGGAAGGCGATGTCTTCGATCACGCCGATGATCCGGGTGATCTGTTCGGCACCCTTTTCGATCCCCTGCATGGCAGAGACCGCCTCTTGCACGATCGCTGTGCCGCGTTCGGCGCCCTTCTGGTTGCCGAAACTTGCCTCTTGCGCCATCCCCGCGCGTTCAGCCGTGGAGGCGACGGACTGTGTAAGCTCTGTTAGCGCGGCAGCGGATTGTTCCAGCGTTGCCGCTTGCGTTTCGGCGCGGGTGGAAAGTTCCCGGCTTGCATCGGTGATTTCTGCCGCGCTGTCGCGCACGCTGCGCGCGATGGTATTGACCTGATCGATAACGACACCAAACCGGTCTATGACGGCGTTGAAGCTTTCGCGCAGGGCGTCATAGGCGGGCGGGAAAGGATTGTCGGGGGTGCTGGGGATCGTGCTTGTCAGGTCGCCATCGGCGAAGCGTGCCAACCCTCCCCTCAGGTCGGCCACGACTCGGGCCAGTTCGGCCTGCTGCTGGGCGCGTTCCTGTTCAACCCTCGTGGCCGCCTCTGCCAGTTTTGCCCCCTTGACCAATTCGTCACGCAGCCCGATGCAGGCACTGGCAAGTGCGCTGATTTCGTCCTTTGTGGACGGCGGCGTGATCACCACATCATAGTCCTGCTTTTCCAGCCGATTGACGATCTCGGCCAGATTGCGGACCGGCGCGAGGGCGCGGTTGATGAGGTGTCGGCTGGCAAACAAGGCCGCCATGACCAGCGCGATCGTCGGCAGCGCAAGTTCGATCAGATAGTCGATCATCAGGTCATTGATTGATCCGATCGGCACACCGGCGAAGACTGCACCGCTCAGCCCGCCTGCGCCATCAAAGACCGGTTCATAGCGGGTCACGTAGGGCATACCCAGGATTTCGGCGTTTCCCGCGTAGACATCACCTGCGAGCAAGGCCGTATACACCGCCCCCGCTTGATCTAGGTTCGTCCCCACCGCGCGTGTCCCGTCGTCGCCCCGGATGCTTGTCATCACGCGTTCGAACTGCCGGGTTTCCGGAATGAATTTGAAATACGTGACGTGAACATTCAGCGTGTTGAAAACCCTGTCTACAACAGACGGGTCTATCTTGACGTCAGCCCCGGTGCGCACGATGCCGCTTACGGCATTGTCGCGGGCAGGGGCCACAACGAACCCCTCGGCCGCGCTGGTAAGGTTTTTGGCAAAACCCAAAAGGCCGAAGTCTGCCCGGTCTTGCGCCAAGTCACGCATCTCCCTGCGTTCCATCACGAGAGCGATGACCGAAATCAGGATGGCGACAAGGCAGATGAAGGTGACCAGAATCGCCATCAACCTTGATTTGAGCGGCAGACGCGCAAAGAAATCCATGTTTTCCCTCCAGTATCGGGCTGCGGGCGGCCCGGTGTTCAGAACAATTCGATAGAACCGCCACTTGCCGGCGGTTGGGGCGGGTTGACCTGCACCTCTCGCGCGTCGATCAGCAGCAGTTGCTGCGCCCTGCCTGTTTCAGGCCAAAAACGGATGCGCCGCGCCTGTGTTCCGCCCAGGCTTTGGGCCGAAACCGCGATCCCTTCGCCTTTCAGGAAGGCAAGCGCAGCTTCGCCATTACGATGGCCGATATCCGGCAAGCCCCTGATCATGCGTGCGCCACCGAACAGCTTGGCGACCATCCGGTCGCGCCGGCCGCCCATCTTGAGCAGACTGTTGACCAGTTGCTCCATCGCTGCCGAGGCGTAGCGGATATCGCGCGTGTCGGGCCCATCAGGCAAAAGAAAGTGGTTCATGCCCCCAATCCGGCGGACCGGGTCATGCAGACAGGCCGCAACGCAGGAGCCAAGAACGGTTGTCAGCACCAGATCTGGATGATCCGAAATGCGGTGTTCGCCTTGAATGACATGAAGGGTTTGCATCGCGCGCTCTGTCATCCTGCGTGACCCCGTGTCGAACCGAGGTTGCCATGGCCATGACCGGCCAAGAGCGCCGGACCGATCCGGTCGATGGGCAAAACCGTTGCCGCCGCCCCCGCTGCAACGGCCGCGCCGGGCATTCCCCAGATGATGCTGGTGGCGCGATCCTGCGCGATGGTGTGCGCCCCGACCTGTCGCAGCGCGCCGAGGCCGGTGGCGCCATCTGTGCCCATCCCCGTCAGCAACGCAGCGGACACGCGGTCCCCCCAGGGAAGTGCGGATTCGAACAGCGGGTTGACGGCAGGTCTGTGGCCCTGATGCGGGCCCTTTGCCACAAGGGCGCAGCGCGGCGCTGCGGGCCCGGACACGGTGAGGTGGCGTTCGGCATCGGCGGCAAAATAGACGGTGCCACGGTGCAGCGGCAGCGCATGGGCCGCCGCAACGACGCGCGGCCTGCAGCGCATGTTCAGGCGATGGACAAGGCCAGGAACGAACCCATCCCGGATATGCTGCACGACCAGTGTTGGCGGGCAATCTGCGGGAAAGGCCATCAGGACGGTTTCAATTGCCGCAATGCCGCCGGTCGATGCGCCGATGAGCACGAGGTCCGGCAGGGGTGCCGCGACCCCCATTTGCACTGGAACGGCCTGTCTTTCCATAGTGCGGGCCAGCAGATCATGGATCCGGTCATTCGGGCCCATCGAGACGGTGCGAAGACGGTCACGAAGGGTGGAGCGAATCGGGCTTGCTCCCTGTTCCGCATAGAGAAAAACGGTCGTGCCGAGCATATCGGCAAGACGGATGACCCCTTCCATTTCCGGTTCGATCAGGAAGTCAGCCGACATTGCCAGCACGTCGGGCACCACCTCTTCGGCCGTTGGATAGATTTCGTTCAGCGAGGCCGCCTCAATCACGTCAAGGCGCAGGGGGCCCCGCAAAAGGCGCCTGCGTCGGGCGGTTTGCGGGTCGGCCAACAGAACGACCGGCCGCTGGCGCGTGTTCCTGCCTTCGCCATGGATCGGGTTGTGATCTGACATGCGGGTCCCTGTTCACTGACAGGGCAACAGTCGCACGAGGCCGTAAAGGAAGTGTTTCCCGCCGCAGGAACCCGCCGGAAGGAATTTTTTGCGATCCGGCAGAGTTGGCAACCAACCCTTAATCACCTGCGGGCAAATCTGCCTCTGACAGGTGGCAGTTCCTGCTTGCGCGGGGCTTTTGCAGCCGAGCCGGTCTGAAACTTCGCGTTGAGGGGATTGCACATGACGCAGCATTTCATTCTGCCCGATAGATTGGACAGCTCGGCCGCGCCGGGGTTGGCGACGGCCCTTCTGGACCGGATTGGAAAGCCGCTGGTTCTGGATGCCGGGCAGGTTGAGGTGATCGGCGCGCTTGCCCTTGAGGTGATCATCGCGGGCGGGCGGCAGTGGGAGTTGGATGGCCAGAGCCTGACGATTATCGAGCCCTCGGCGCGGTTTGCCGCCGCTTGTCAGACGCTGGGGCTGCCTTGTGATGGGCCTTGGCGCGGCGAAGCGATCCGTGCAACGCAGGCAAGGGCAGGGCAAAAATGACCATCCGAATCCTTGCCATCGATGACAGCCCGACGATGCGCGGTCTTGTCGCCGCCGCTCTGGAGCCAAGCGGGTTTGAGTTGCATCTTGCCGAAGACGGGCTGACGGGTCTGGATATCCTGCCCAAGGCCGACCCGCATCTGGTGATCACCGATATCAACATGCCGCGCCTTGACGGGTTCGGGGTGATCGAAGGGGTCAGGGCAAGCCGGGCCCATGCCAGTGTGCCGATCCTTGTTCTGACCACGGAAAGCAGCAACGACCTGAAGGACCGTGCGCGCCGCGCGGGCGCGACCGGGTGGATCGTCAAACCCTTTGATGACACACGGCTGATCCAGACAATCAACCGTGTGCTGGGGTTGTGACGATGACCAGCATCGACGCCTTGCGCCCCGCATTTTTTGAAGAATGTGAAGATCTGCTTCTGCGCATGGGGGAAGGCCTTGGCCGCATCCCCGATGCGGTGCAGCGCAACGAGTTGGAGACAATACACGATGTCTTTCGCGCCGTGCACAGTATCAAGGGCGGGGCGGGTGCCTTTGGGCTGACATCGCTCGTCAATTTTGCGCATGCTTTCGAGACGGTGCTGGATCTGATGCGTAGTGGCGCGCTCCATCCGGATGCAGCAGTGATGCATGTCCTTTTGCGGGCATCGGATGTTCTTGGCGATCTCGTCGCCGCGGCGCGGGATGGCGCCGCAGGGCCCGAGCAAATGGGCCAACTGCTCGTTGAGCTTGATGTGTTGGCCGAAGGCAGCCCTGCACAGGAGGATGAGGAGGCGGCCTTTGCCTTTGTGCCGATGCGCATCGACATTCTTCCCGCTGGCGATGTCGAAGCCGTGATGGGCCCGGACCGCTACGGATTTGCAATCAACTTTGAGCCGAGCGCAGCGCTTTACGCCGCCGGGCATGAGCCGCAGGCGCTTCTGCGCGCGATTGCCGAACTGGGCGACGTAAAGGTGGTTGCGGATACAGCCAATGTCGCCCCTTTGACACGCCTTGATCTGTCAGACCCGCAGTTGCGCTGGCATCTGGATCTGGAAACGACCGCGCCGGAAGACGAGGTGATGGCGGTCTTTTGCTTTGTGGGAGATTCGGCCCATATCACGGTCCATCCGCGGCTGACTGCCGCGGCCCAGGCAGAACCCGAAACGCATGCCGAAGGGCCGCCGCCAAGCCGTCCGCCCGCTGCGCCACCCTCCACAATATCGGGCACAGACAGGCTGCGCGCGGTTGCAAAAGCCCCAACGGCGCTTCCGGTCATGACAACGATCCGGGTCAATCTGGACCGGGTTGATCGGCTGATCAACCAGATCGGCGAGTTGGTCATCATGGAAGCCATGCTGTCACAGGCCATTTCAACCGCGGGCCTGCGTGATGATGGCGATATCTCCGGCAGCCTTGAAGGGATCAAGCAGCTGGCGGCCAAGATCCAGGAAAGCGTAATGGCAATCCGCGCCCAACCGCTCAAATCGGTGTTTCAACGCCTTGAACGGATCACGCGGGAAGCGGCGGACGCCACGCGCAAGCAGGTACGACTGGAAACACTGGGCGAGGCGACCGAGGTTGACAAGACCGTCATTGAACGCCTGGTTGACCCCTTGACCCACATGATCCGGAATTCCGTGGATCACGGTATCGAGACAACGGAATTGCGTCTTGCGGCGGGCAAACCGGCCGAAGGCACCATCACCCTTTCTGCGGCCCACCGTTCGGGCCGTGTGATCATCGAAGTGGTCGATGACGGTGCCGGCATCAACCGTTCCAAAGTGCGGGACGTGGCCGAAGAGCGGGGTCTGATCCCGGCCGGAGCGCAGCTTTCTCCGGCCGATATCGACAATCTTCTTTTTCTTCCGGGCTTCTCTTCAAAGGACGAGGTTTCGGCTCTTTCGGGCCGGGGTGTCGGGCTGGACGTTGTCCGGCGCGAGATACAATCATTGGGCGGGCGCGTTTCGATCCAGTCCACCCCGGGGCAAGGGACCAGTTTCACCATCGCCTTGCCGCTGACTCTGGCCGTACTGGAGGGGATGTTGATCGGTGTTGGCGGTGAAACCATGATCCTGCCGATTTCTTCGATTATCGAAACCCTCAGACCGAACGAATCCGAGATCCATCGCCTCGGGAGGACCGGGCGGCTGATTGCAAAGCGTGGCGAGATGATCCCGATCATTGATCTTGCCGACAGCTTCGGCTTTGCCCCCGGCCAAGACGAGCAGCGCAGGGTTCTGATCCTTGTCGAATGCGATTCCGGGCGACGCGCAGCGCTGGCCGCCGACCGGATATTCGATCAGCGGCAAGTCGTCATCAAAAGCCTCGAAGACAATTACGGGACCGTGCCGGGCATTTCGGCTGCCACCATCCTCGGGGATGGGCGGATCGCCCTGATCGTGGACCCCGAGGAAATTGTTCAGCGCGCGGTTGCACAAGCACCGTCCCTGCCCTTTGCAGCCAACGGATAGACCATGCACCAGATGATTATTCAGAACGCGGCCGATCAAAGCGACTTTGTCTGTTTCCGGATCGGAGAGCAGGACTATTGCATCGACATCGAAGTGGTCCGCGAAATTCGGGGTTGGACGCCGACGACAATCCTGCCCCATGCGCCCGTCTTTGTCACTGGCGTTATCAATCTGCGCGGGTCTGTCGTTGCTGTTGTGGATCTGGCCGCGCGGCTGGCTATCGGCAAGACGGACCCGACCCCGCGCCATGTCGTTATCATCGTGGCTTTCGGGAACCAGACGGTTGGTCTGCTGGCAGATGTCGTGTCTGACATCATGGGGATCGACGAAGCCTCGATGAAACCGGTGCCTGACGTGGCAGCCGATGGCGCGGGCGCATTCATCACCAAGGTCATCACGCTGGAGGATGGGCGCATGCTGCGCAAGCTGGACCTTGCGGCGGTTCTGCCAGGCAAAGACCAGGAGGCCGCATGATGGCAAGCGCAGGGGAGCAGAGGCAAAGGCAGGTTGTGGGGTTGTCCGATCCTTCGGCTCTCGATCACATCGGGGATCGGGGCGGCGCGATCTCTGGCGTCTTGTCCGACGCTGACTTCGTTGCAGTGACCGGTCTCATCCACCGCGAAACGGGAATTCTGATCACAGCCGCCAAGAAAAGCATGCTGGTATCGCGCCTGTCGCGCCGCTTGCGCAGCCTCGGCCTGACGTGTTTTTCGGATTACGTGGCTCTGCTTCATGGTCCTGCGGGCGAGACGGAGCGCAGCGCCCTTGTATCGGCTGTGACCACCAACGTGACCGGTTTCTTCCGGGAACCCCATCATTTCAGGGCGCTAAATGACGTGAGCCGCGCACTTGTCGCGCGTGCGCGTTCGGGTGGGCGGGTGCGGCTTTGGTCCGCCGGTTGTTCGACCGGGCAGGAAGCGTTCAGCATCGCGGCAACGCTGCATTCTATAGAACCCGATGTTACCCGCCATGATCTGAGGATTCTGGCCACGGATATCGATCCGTCCGTTATCGAAACCGCCCGGGCCGGCATCTTCGACAAGAAAGCCCTGGGCGACAAACCACCCGCGCAGCTTTTGCGCCATCTGAGGGATGGCCCCGGCCCCGGCCAGGTGACGATCTCGGAAAGTTTGCAGAACCTTGTACGGTTCGAGGAGTTGAACCTGCTGCAACCCTGGCCATTTCAGGGTTATTTCGATGTGATCTTCTGCCGCAATGTCGTGATCTATTTCGATGTGGAAACGCGCCTCACCCTTTGGACACGCTTTGCTGCTCGCATGCCAGAAGGTGGCCTGCTTTTCATTGGCCATTCAGAGCGGATGGATCCCCGGCTTGAACCCTTTTTCGCCCCAGCCGGTGTGACCCAGTACCGGCGGACGGCGCTTCGGGTTGCGGATGGGCCCGGAAATGGGGACCCGAAACCTGCAGGAGGAAAGGTATAGGCATGTCGCTCAGGTATTCACTGACCATGATGGTTGTCGATGACATGACGGTGAGCCGGGGGCTGGTCGAACAGGCACTGGATGAAATCGGGATCCAGAAAGTGCAGTATGAAAACAACGGTGAGGCAGCCCTGAAGAAACTGGCCAGCAACCCGGTGCATCTTGTCCTGTCCGATTTCAACATGCCGGGCATGGACGGGCTTTCCCTGCTTGAGGCGCTTCGGATGAACCGTTCCACGCAGCGGATCGGGTTCATCCTGATGACGGGTCGCGCCAGCAAGGATATGATCACGCGCGGCCATTCCCTTGGCATGAACAACTTCATCAGCAAACCCTTCACCACGCTGAGCCTGAAGGTCTGCATAGAGAAGGTGGTCGGCATCCTATGATCGTTGTGGCGAACGATACCGAGACTGTGGCTTTGGCGAAAACGCCGTCCGAAATTGTGGCACGCGATCTGCTTGCCGCCTGCGCATCCGAGATGCGGCGTCAGGCCGGGGCGATGGCGTCATTGGACACGGCGCTAGGGGGAGTGCTGGACATGTTCCGCGGGTCGTCTGATCCGGCAGGAGCGAAAGCGCAGATGTCACCCGCTCTGTTGGCGGAACTGCAGCGTGCCGATCAGTTGCGCCAGGAGATGGACGGGGTCGCCCGGGTTTTGGAACTGTTGGCCGGGGTCGAGTCGCTGATCCTTGCGGTCGGGTCGGAGACTGTCTGCGCCTGCACACCGTTGACCGATCTGCGAGGCAGGCTCCTTTCTGGCTCTGGGCCCGTGACCGGGCATCGAGGAGTGGCCGGGTCCGGATCCGGTTCCCCCCTGACACGGCATGTTCACGGCCATGCCTCCGGGTTCGAGGAAGCCAGCACATTGACTGCCCGTCCCTAGATTAGGAATTCGCATAACAACCGTTACGGCAAGGGTCGTGCAGTCCCGGTCCCGATAGCCAGCACTTTACGCCTGCTGGGCTGAGGCCGTTTCGCCATAGGCTGCGCCCTTTACGGCACCAACTTCCAAGTCCGTCGGGTGTTCGCTGGCAAGTCGGATAAGCTCGCGCAGCAAGTCAGCCGGGGGGGCTTCGCAATAAGGTCGCGCAGGCTCATTCTGCCGGCGGTCATCGCCGGTATCTCCGGTCCCGGTTGGTCGGAGCAACCAGACCAAACCGAAATCTTGCCCGTGCCCAATTCAGGCAACACCTGCGGTACCATTAGGAAGAACATCTGCGAACTTGGCAGCCTTGGGACACGAAGGGGATCATGGCTCCTCAGTTCGCTCGGTCTGGCGCTGTCCCGTTGGGCGCCGATGAATCAGGATGCCCTTCAGTTGGGCGCGCGGTTATCCGAAGGCGCGATGATCCGGCAAAGATCTGGTTATTGATTGGCCGACCGATGCACGGCTTTCCTGTTCGGATGGCGAGGCCGATAAGGCCCCCAGACGGAACTTCATCAGGACCGTATTCATCTGCGCAGTTTCGTGATCCAGATCAGAAGTGATCCTCGTGGCGCTTTGTGCCATGGCCGTGTTCTGTTGGGTCATTTCGTTGAGGCGATCAACGCTGGAGGCGATTTTGGACAAACCCGACGCCTGCTCCTCTGCGGCTTCTGCGATGTTCACTACAATGTCCCGAATGTTCGACACACCCACCACCATTTCGCCGATTGCGTTCCCGGTCCTGTCCACCAAGGCCACGCTTTCACCCACATTTCGCGCGCTCTCGCCGATCAGCCGCTTTATTTCCTGCGCCGCCTCGGCCGATCTTTGCGCCAGATCGCGGACTTCGAGGGCGACCACCGCGAAGCCGCGGCCACTTTCGCCTGCACGCGCCGCTTCAATCCCCGCATTCAGGGCGAGGAGGTTGGTCTGGAAGGCAATCTCGTCGATGGTGCCGATGATGCGCTCGATCTTTCCGGAGGATGACTCAAGGCTCTTCATGGCGACAACCGTCTGCTGCATGACACTTGATACATGATGCGCGTTGTCGGTAACCGAGCTGACAAGTTTGCGCGCCTCACGCGTGCTTTCGGTCGTTTGCTGAACGGTCGCGGTGATCTGGGTCAAGGCGGCGGCGCTTTGGTCGATCGACGTTGCCTGCTGTTCGGTCCTGTGCGTCAGGCTATCCGATGATCGCCGCAGTTCCTGGGACTGACCACGCACGTTGAGCGAGCTGTCACGGATCTGCTGCATCGTCGATTGCAGCTTGTCCAGTGCGCTATTGAAGTCCGTCGACAATCTGTCGAACAGGGGCGAAAGTTTGCGCACAGGCACACGTTGTTCCAGATCGCCATTGGCAAGTGCGCTAAAGGCAGGGCCAATGTTATCGAGAAAATCAATTCTGTCGGTGATGTCGTTGCAGAATTTGGTGAACTTGACGATGCTGCCCTTTTCGTCGCGGATTGGCGTATAGGCACCTTCGATCCAGATGTCGCGGCCTGATTTCGTTTTGCGGCGGAACTCTGACTGGACATGTTCACCGGAGCGCAGCCTATCCCAGAACGCTTTGTAATCGGGCGAGTGGGCCTCGGCCGGTTCGACGAGGACCGCGTGAGGCTTTCCGATAAGCTCCTCAAGGTCATACCCCATGAGCTTTAGAAAGTTTTCGTTCGCAAACATGATGTTGCCATTCAAATCGAAGTCGATCTTCGCCTGGCGGCGATTGATGGCGCGTATCTGTTCGCTGAAATCGACGTTTTCGAGCCGTGCAGCCGCATCGGCCCATTCAACGACGTAACCTGATATCCCCCAGAAGGACCGAAGCGGCGTGACGATCAGATCAAAGGAAGTCTGCCCGATCTGGATCGTTGTGCGATGCGTGTCCCGGAGGGCGGCCAGCATGTTGCGCTGGTGCGCTGGTGTCTTGTGGAAGATGTCGATCTTGCTGCCGACCAGGCGGTCGACGGCGAATTGCGGCATGTCGCGGCGCAACTGACCTTCGGACTGGCGGAGGAACGCCCGCAAGGAGGGATTGACATAGGTGATGCGCAATCTGCGGTTCGCGATCATCACATTGGCCTGTAGCGACTGGACGGCCTTGAGGATGAGTCTGCGATTGGGCATCAAATAGGAAAGCATGGGTTGTTTCCTCTCCGCTTGCGGCGGTCGCCCCCTGCGACCCACCGCGACATCCATAGGCCGCGCGGGTAAAGGGTCGCTTAACACCGCTGGCGTATCGCGCAGATCCGACAGCAGACTGCAGCAGCTCGTTGGGCCCGCAGCTGGCGGCTGGCAGGAAGCGCAAGATCAAGACACTTGCGCTGGCAGACGCTTTTGAGGGCCACAGTAGAGGTCTGCGACCCTAGTCCTTCGGCAAGGGCCCAAGTCAGGACAAGCTAATGAAAGAGACTTTATTCTTTGCCGTTGAGCGGGAAAAGATGGTGCTGCAAGAGAGGATTGAACTCTCGACCTCTCCCTTACCAAGGGAGTGCTCTACCACTGAGCTACTGCAGCGCCGGGGTCGGGTGCGGGGTGGCCCGCGCGACGTGGCGGGTGCATAGCCGCCTTCGGATGGCGGTGCAAGTGCAAACTCGCCGCTTTGTGTGGCGCATTCTGGACCCTTGCGATGGCTTCGTATAGGAGGGGGCCATGAACCCGAAATCCCAGGAACCGAAGGCTGCGGGAACTGCGCGCCCGGCGTCGGATGCGACGCGGGAGGCGCGGCTGAAGGCGGCATTGAAGGCCAACATGGCGCGGCGCAAGGCACAGGCCAAGGCGCGGTCCGGGGTGCGGGATGGGGCAGAGACGGGGGATGCGGAAGCAAGCCCCCCAGAGAACGAGTGAGGCGGGCAGATGGATTCGATACTGGTCAAGGGCAATGGGGCGCTGAACGGGGTGATCCCGATCGCGGGGGCCAAGAATGCGTGCCTGACGCTGATGCCTGCCACCCTGCTGACCGAGGAGCCGCTGACGCTGACCAATGCGCCGCGGCTGTCGGACATCCGGACGATGACCCAGCTTCTTCAATCACTTGGCGCGGAAGTGGCCAGCCTGCAGGATGGGCTGGTGCTGGCGATGTCGTCACATGACATCCACAATCACCGCGCAGATTATGACATCGTGCGGAAGATGCGGGCCTCGATCCTTGTGCTGGGGCCGATGCTGGCGCGGGATGGGCATGCGGTGGTGTCACTGCCCGGGGGATGCGCCATCGGGGCGCGGCCGGTGGACCTGCATCTGAAGGCGCTGGAGGCGATGGGGGCGGAACTGGACCTGCGTGAGGGATATGTTCATGCCAAGGCCATCGGGGGACGGTTGAAGGGGGCGGTTGTCGAATTTCCTTTTGTGTCCGTGGGCGCGACTGAGAATGCGCTGATGGCGGCGACGCTGGCCAAGGGGACGACGGTGCTGAAGAACGCGGCGCGGGAGCCGGAAATTGTCGATCTGGCGCAATGCCTCAGGAAAATGGGCGCGCAGATCGACGGTGAAGGTACGGGGACCATCACCATTCAGGGGGTGGACCGGTTGAACGGCGCGACCCATCCTGTGGTGACCGACCGGATCGAGTTGGGCACCTATATGCTGGTGCCCGCGATCTGTGGTGGCGAGGTGGAATGTCTGGGCGGGCGGATCGCGCTGGTGGGGGCCTTTGCCGAAAAGCTGGACGAGGCCGGGATCAGCGTGACCGAGACGGAGCGGGGGCTGAAAGTATCGCGCAAGAATGGCCGGGTGAAGGCCGTTAATGTGACGACGGAGCCGTTCCCCGGCTTTCCGACCGACCTGCAGGCGCAGATGATGGCGTTGCTGTGCACGGCGGATGGCGTGTCGGTTCTTGAGGAAAAAATCTTTGAAAACAGGTTCATGCATGCGCCTGAGCTGAACCGCATGGGGGCAAGGATCGAGGTGCATGGCGGGACGGCGACAGTGACGGGGGCGCCCAGATTGAAGGGTGCGCCCGTGATGGCGACGGACCTGCGGGCCTCGGTCAGCCTGATCCTGGCGGGGCTTGCGGCAGAGGGCGAGACGGTGGTGAACCGGGTTTATCACCTGGACCGTGGCTATGAGCGGGTTGAGGAAAAGCTGCGGGCTTGCGGTGCGCAGATCGAACGGATCAAGGGGAACTGACCAGAATGTCTGATGCGCGATTTGAAGATGGGGAGGCCGGGCCGCTGAACCTTGTCGCGCGGGACTGGGATGATCTGGGGATCATTTCGGCGCTGGTGCAGGACGCGGTGCTGACCGGGGCAGACCTGACATGGAAGCGCGGTCAGCGCCGATTTGCCTGCCTGATCAACCGCTTCCGCTGGGAGGACCAGACGGCCGCCGAGGCAGCAAAGCGGCCCTATGAGCGGGTGCGGGCTTTGCTGGTGATTGAGGATGCGCTGAACGTCCGGTCGCAGGGGATTGACCGGGGCGATCCGGAAACCGTGCTGTCGATCCTGTCGCTGGACTGGCAACCCGGAGAGGATGGCACGGGGCGGTTGACGCTGGTTCTGGCGGGCGATGGGGCGGTGATGGTAGAGGTCGAGGCGTTGGAAGTGACGCTGCACGATGTGACCAAGCCCTATCTGGCACCAAGCCGCAAGAAACCCGAGCATCGGGATTAACAAGCCTTTGGGATTGCTGGATTTGTCGCGCCGGGACCGTGCAGCGCGCGGTGCAGATGGTTGGTGCAGACGGCTGTGCATACAAATTCCGGCAGGGTGATGGTGCGGATCGTGGTTAACGGTGCGCTAGCGCCTAGGATTTCGCGGCTATGGTCGCGCTGACGCTGTGGGCTAGCGTAGCCGGGGGTATCTGGCGCGTATGTCCAGCGGCTTGGCAGCCTTGGGCCAGAGCCGTGCGGTGCGGGCGAAATTTGACGCAAATTTCGCGACGATTTTTGACGCAAAAATCGGTAGGATGCCATCGATGGGATGCCGGTGGAGCCGGGATAGCCTGCCAAAGGCAGGCGCGGAATTTGCGTCAAATTCCGTTCCGGGCTCGGACATCAGAAACCGTTTGCGCGCGGGTTGAGTGGAAGCGGTCGCCGCGCTAGATGGGGCGGACCTTTGGGAGAGCCGCCATGACCTTTTTCCTGTCCACCGATGCGTTGGATTTTGAAGCCGCTTTCGTGCAGCTTCTGTCCATGAAGCGGGAAGAGGCCGAGGATGTGGATCAGGCGGTGGCGGCGATCATCGCGGATGTGCGGGCGCGGGGCGATGCGGCGCTGATCGATCTGACAGCGCGGTTCGACCGGATGGAGGTTTCGGCGGAGGGTCTGGCCTTTTCCGAAGCCGAAATCGACGCAGAGATTGCCAAGGTGTCGCCAGAGGATCGGGCGGCGTTGGAGCTGGCGGCAGATCGCATCCGCGCCTATCACGCGCGGCAACTGCCCGAGGATCAAAGCTGGACCGATGCGAGCGGGGCGACGCTGGGCTGGCGCTGGACGCCCGTATCGGCGGCGGGGCTGTATGTGCCGGGGGGGCAGGCGTCTTATCCATCCTCGGTGCTGATGAATGCGATTCCGGCCAAGGTGGCGGGGGTGGGGCGGCTGGTCGTGACCTGCCCGACGCCGGGGGGCGTGGTGAACCCGCTGGTGCTGCTGGCGGCGCGGATCGCGGGAGTCAATGTGGTCTACCGGGTGGGCGGCGCGCAGGCGGTGGCGGCGCTGGCCTACGGCACGGCCACGATTGCGCCGGTGGACAAGATCACCGGGCCGGGGAATGCCTATGTGGCGGCGGCAAAGCGGCGGGTGTTCGGGCGGGTGGGGATCGACATGATTGCCGGGCCGTCGGAGATTCTGGTGATTGCGGACGCGAACAATGACCCGGATTGGGTGGCGCTGGATTTGCTTTCGCAGGCCGAGCATGACGAAAGCGCGCAGTCGATCCTGATTACCACGGATGCCGGTTTTGGGCAGGCGGTGGCGGCGGCGGTTGGGACGCGGCTGGAAACGCTGGAGCGGCGCGCGATTGCGGGGGCAAGCTGGCGCGAGAATGGCGCGGTGATCGTGGTGCGCGATCTGGCCGAGGCGGCGGCTTTGGCCAACCGGATTGCGCCGGAACATCTGGAATTGCTGGTGGCGGATCCGGAGGCTTTGGCGGCACAGATTCCCCATGCGGGGGCGATCTTCCTTGGGGCGTGGACACCGGAGGCGATTGGCGATTACGTGGGCGGGCCGAACCATGTGCTGCCCACCGCACGGTCGGCACGGTTTTCTTCGGGGTTGAATGTGCTGGATTTCATGAAACGGACGACGATGGCGCGCATGACGCCGGAGGCTTTGGCAGCGATTGGCCCTGCGGCGGAGCGGCTGGCGATATCGGAGAGCCTTGAGGCGCATGGGCTGAGCGTGCGCGCGCGGTTGGATCGTCTGAACGGGTAGGGCGCCCCCCGCTGGAGCGGGTCGGGCTTTTCAAACGGGGACGGGTCTGGCAGGCTGCAGCCTGAGGTTGTGTTTTTTGGTGTCGTCGTGCTGTCAAAGTTTTCCCGTGCCTATCCACTTATGTCCGTTGTTGTCTGGTCCGGTCTGTTCGTGCTGTATTACCTCGTGTGGCGCTGGGTCTATCCCCGCGATCACGTCCTGCCGGTTCTTTCCGGGGCGGCGTTCCTTTTCGCCGGGACGTTCAATGCCTTTCTTGTCGCAAGCGCGCTCTATGTCGAGCGGTCGGTCCGCCGCGACGCGCCCCTCTGGCGGACAAGATATGCCTTTTCCTTGGCGCTGTTCTGGTTCGTTGGGCAGGTCATCTTGTTGGGGATGGCGCTGCCTTCCATCGAGGCGGTGATGCAGTTGGGTTGGGGACTCGTCTTCGGGGCCTTCATGGCGCGTCTTGTGCGGCATGACGAGATGGTCGTGGGCGACGGGGCCTTCGATCTGGAGCGGCCTTTGTGGGCGACGCGGACAGGTGATGTGGTCAACACCTATGCAGGCTTTGCGCCGCTTGGCGTGGCGCTTCTGATGGCGCTGTTTGCGCCCGGGACGGCGATGGGGATTTTTCTGTTGGTCCCGTTGATTCTGGTCATGTTGCCGCTTGGTTTGAAGAACCGGACCCGCTTGCGCGAAAGGGAACTGCTGGCGCTGTCGGGGGTGGCGGCGCTGGTGGTGGGGTTGTTCGCGGCGGGGTGAGGCTGTTGCGTCGATCCCTTCGGGGGCGCGACAGGGCCTGCGCGGATTTTGCGGCGGATGTCGGAGCCGCAGCACGGGCGGCTTTCAGGCTTCGTGGCTCTGCCGTTAGGGGGCGGTCGCCTTGCCCATCGCCCTTGCGCTGCGGGTTGAGGTCGGGCATCACCCTACGGGTGAAAGAGGGGTCTGCCGGATGAACCGCATCTGCCATATCGAGATTGACGAGAAGGGGCTTGCGCGGCCGACGCCGGAGATCGAGCAGGAGCGGCGGGTCGCGATTTTCGATCTGCTGGAGGAGAATTCCTTTGCGCTGCCCCGGCGTGAAGATCGGGCGGCGATTGAAGGGCCGTTCCGGTTGGGTCTTGCCATCCGCGAGGGGCGGCTGGTGTTCGACATCGGGTCGGAGGCGGGGGTGAAGGTGGGGGAGTTTCACCTGAGCCTCGGGCCGTTCAAGCAGGTGGTGAAGGACTACTTCCAGATCTGCGAGAGCTATTTCGAGGCGGTCAAGCGCTTGCCGCCCAGCCAGATCGAGGCGATCGACATGGCCCGGCGCGGCATCCACAATGAGGGCGCGCGGGTGTTGCAGGAACGGCTGGAGGGCAAGGCCGAGGTGGATACCGATACGGCGCGGCGGCTGTTCACGCTGATCTGCGTCCTGCACTGGGGTTGATCTTGGGAGACAGCTTTCCGACGTCGGTTCTGTTCTGCTGTGACCACAATGCCGTGCGGTCGCCCATGGCCGAGGGGTTGATGAAGCAGATGTATGGCCAGCGGGCCTATGTCCAATCGGCGGGCGTGAAGAATGACATGGAGGTGGACGGGTTTTCCATCGCGGTCTGCAAGGAATGGGGGATTGAGCTGTCGCGGCACCGGTCGCGCAGTTTCGAGGAGATGCAGGAATGGGGCGATGATCTGAGCCAGTTCGATCTGATTATCGCGCTGTCGCCCGCGAGCCAGCGGATGGCGCTGGAGTTGACGCGGTTTTTCCATCTGGATGTGGAATACTGGCCGATCCTGGACCCGACGGGGTTGGGTGAGGGGCGGGAGGCGAAGCTGGCGGCCTATCGACAGGCGCGGGACCAGATCAGGGAACGGATGATCGGGCGGTTCGGGCCGCCCACGGAAGAGGATAAAAGACCATGAGCCGGACGGAAGCGGAGGCGCTGATCGCGCGCTATTATGCGGCCTTCAACGCGGGCGATGCGGGCGGCATGCTGGACTGCGTGGCCGATGATGTGGAGCATCGGGTGAATGAGGGCGGCGTGCGGCGGGGGCGGGCGAAGTTCGCCGAGTTCTGTTCGCATATGGGCGTGAGTTACCGCGAGGAGCTGAAGGATCTGGTGATCTTTGCCAATGAGGCGGGCACGCGTGGGGCGGCGGAGTTCGTGGTACATGGCGAATATCTGCAAACCGATCCTGGCCTGCCCGAGGCTGCGGGGCAGCGCTATGTGCTGCCGGCGGGGGGGTTCTTTGACATCCGCGATGGCAAGATTGCGCGGGTGACGACCTTCTACAACCTGAATGACTGGATCACACAGGTTTCCGCATGAGCCGCGAATTGCCGGAGGGGATCACCGTCCGGGCGTTGCGCGGTGCGGCGCTGGAGGCGGCGCTGGACGATGTGGCGCGGCTGCGCATCGCGGTGTTCCGCGACTGGCCTTATCTTTACGACGGGTCGCTGGAGTATGAGCGGGACTATCTGAGCACCTATCGCGACAGCCCCGGCGCGCTGCTGGTGGGGGCGTTCTTTGGCGATGTGCTGGTGGGGGCATCGACATCGACCCCGATGGAGGACCATGCGGAGGCCTTTGCGGCGCCCTTTGCGGGCCGGGGGGTGGCGCTGGAGGATATCCTTTACGGGGCGGAGTCCGTGCTGCTGCCCGAGTATCGCGGCAAGGGGATCGGGCATCGGTTCCTGGACCTGCGCGAGGAACACGCGCGTGGTTTGGGTCGGGGGCATGTGGCCTTTTGTTCGGTGATGCGGCCGGAGGATCATCCGCTGCGGCCAGCGACGTACCGGACCAATGATGCCTTCTGGCAGGGCCGGGGATATGCGCCGCTGCCGGGGGTGGTGGCCGAGTTTTCGTGGAAGGATATCGGGCAGGGGGGCGAGAGCGTGAAGCCGTTGCAGTTCTGGATGCGGGCGGTCTAAAAAGCCGGAAGGCGAAAGTGAAGTAAACAAGTATCGTTGAAGAGGGTGAATTAGAATGAACGCATCCTACAAAGCTGCTGATTTTTTGAGCTTCATTCAAAGCTCTGAGCCAAACTCTATGTTTAATGAATGCATTGACGTCGCTGGGCGCATGATTCTTGATTTGCCAGACGCGGACCCTATTGATGTGAGGTTGCGCTTTATCGAACTTCTGAACGAATGCATCGAGAGAGTATCGATCCTTCAACTTCCGGAAGCGCGGATCGAAGAAAATATTAAGACTATAAAAAATGCACAGAAACTCTTTGTAGCATTTGGCAATTTCGAAAGAGTTGGACACTTTACAGCCAATGCAAATCCAGCGATGTTTTCGCTTGTTTTGTCTTCTATTGGAGACTCGATTGAAACTTCAGGGCGTTCCCCGCTCCCAAGTTTCAACCTGATCGGTTTCATCTCAGAAACAGAGGATCTTCTAGAAAAATTGGATTTAGTTGAGTGCGACAAGTATTTGAAGGAAGCGCTGCGCATAGAGGTTCGTGCCGTCTTGCGAACGGTAAGTGTTGGGCGATTATATTCTGCGGAAATGATAAGGAAGCGTGTTAAAGCAGTCTACGCTGATTTTTGTGCTGAATTTAACGAGCATGATAAGAATTATGAAACACTTAAGGAAATGCTGTTGCGTTGGATGAAGAACGGACTCGGTCCGGGTGCTTTTGTGCTAGGTCTGACTGCAGATGCAACCTCAGTCGTAGCCCTTCTTCCACCACCGACTTAACCGTGAAATTGGATCGTCGTGATGATGACGTTACATGCTGGCACGGCGTGGCGCGGGATCGGCAGAACGGGTTTGACGCTGCAGCGCCCGGGCTGTGATATGGGGCTGAGTTGGTGCCCTTGCAGGGGGTCGTAGCCGGAGGTGCGGGATGGCCCGATCACCCTATCAGAAACTGGAGCGGCGGGCCTTTTGGCGGTTCGGCGTCGAGGGGCGGCGATCCTTTGCCGAGGCGGGGATGTTCCGGCCCCGTTTCGGCATTGACGCGGCAACGCGGGTGGCGACGGCGGGATCGTGCTTTGCGCAGCATGTGGGGCGGGCCCTGCGCGCGGCAGGGGTGGATGTGATCGACGCCGAACCGGTGCCGGAATTCGTTTCCGATCAGGTGGCGCGGGATCACGGATACCGGCTGTTTTCAGCCCGGCATGGCAACATTTATACTGCAGCCCATCTGACGCAATTGGCGCATGAGGCGTGGAACGGCTTTCGCCCCGCCGAGCCGGTCTGGGAGTTGGACGGGCGGTTTGTCGATGCACAGCGCCCGTCGGTGGAGCCGTTGGGCCACGACACGCCGGAGGAGGTGGTCTGGCACCGGGAGCGGCATCTGGAACGGGTGCGCGCGGCATGGAAGCAGGCGGATGTGTTCGTCTTTACCTTTGGGCTGACCGAGGCGTTCTGCCATCGCGACAGTGGGACGGTCTTTCCGATGGCGCCGGGGGTTCTGGGCGGGCGATATGATCCGGCGGTGCATGTGTTTCACAACTTTTCCGTGTCGGAGACGGTGAAGGCGTTTCGCGATTTCATGGCGATGGCGCGGGAGGAAAATCCGGGGCTTCGGTTCCTGATCACTGTGTCGCCTGTGCCACTGGCCGCGACGGCGAGCGGCGATCACGTCGAGGTGGCGACGGTTCGGTCGAAATCCATCTTGCGGGCGGCTTGTGACGAGATCGCGCAGGCGGATGACGGCGTGGACTACTTTCCGTCCTATGAGATCATCACCTCGCCCTCGACCGGGGGGCGGTTCTACCACGAGAACCTGCGTGATGTGACCGAGGAGGGGGTGGCCACGGTCATGGCGACGTTGAAGGCCTGTTATGGGTTGGCCGAGGCGGCCTTGCCCGATGCAGACCCGGCAGCGGAGCAGGAGGCGGCGCGGGCGGATGCGGCGGCGGATGACCTGCGCTGCGAAGAGGTTCTTCTGGGCCGCTTTGCCAGCACGGCGGTGCCGTGATGCGGGTGCTGGTTTACGGCAATTCGCATGTCTTGGCGTGGCGCGAGGCCTGGGCCGGGATGGCGGCAGAGGTGCCGGGGGTGGAGATGACGTTCTTCAGCCTGCCCGAGAAGATTCGCCAACGCTACCGGGTTCGGGCGAAGGGGATTTTCGCGCCCCGGCGCATCGTGACGCCGGATGAATTGGCGCGTGTGGCCGCGATGAATGACGGTCAGACAAGCTGTCAGCCGGGGGCGGCGGATGTGGCGGTCTGTGTGGGCGCGCTGTGGTATCCCGAACGGGCGATGGGCTTTGCCGCGCAGGGCGATCCGCCCGATGCACGCGGCCTATCCGGGGAGAGGATGGCCTTTGGGCCGGGCTTTGTGCAGGCGGCGCTGGACGAAATCTGTGCGGCCGCGCTGGGCGATTGGCAGATCAGCGCTGGGCGCGCGCGGCGGCCCATCGTCTTTGGTCGCCCGGTCTATGCCACGACCTGCCTGCGGGCCAGCCATCGGCTTTATGCGCCCTGGGCGGCGGCGGCGGCCCATCCCGAAGCGGCGGCGTGGTTTGCACAGGCCCATCGCGAAAGGCTGGTGGCCCATGCGGCGGCGCAAGGCATCGATTTCATGGCCCCGCCCGCCGAAGTGCACGGAGACCTTGGCCTGACGCGGGCGGAGTTTCTGGCGGAAGGGGGCGGCATCGTTGATCCGGTGAATCCGGTGCTGCGGGGGGATCACAGCCATATGAACGCGGCCTATGGGCGGGCCTGCATCCGGCAGCTTCTGGTGGGGTTGGCGGCGGGGTAGGCCCATCGCTGCGGGCGCGGGGCGGCGGCATGATGCGAGAGGCGCGCGGCAGCAGAATTTTCGGGGGGTGACGGAATAAAGCCGTTGCGCCTTCGTTTGCAGTGTTGGGAGCGGAAGTCCGGCAGGGCAAGCCCTTTGGTCCGGGCCATCACATTGCCAGCGGCCATGTGCCGGGGTTCGCGCTTCTTTGACGCTGCAGGCCGATGGGGCAGGGCGCGGGGTGGCCTGCGCCCTGCTTCTGCGCGGTTCCGCCTCCGTTCTGTGCCGGGCCGCGCTGTCATGCCCCGGCCATTTGTGGCAGCAGGAAGGGGCCTGTGGCCGGGATCCGGTTGGTGCGGATGGCGCAGTGATAGGCCTGCGACAGGAGGGGATCGGTCATCACCTCGGCAGGGGGGCCTGCGGCGAGGAGGCGGCCGTCAGACAGCAGGATCACGTGATCGGCCGTCATGGCGGTGAGGTTGAGGTCGTGCATGACGGTGACGACGCCGCCGCCCTCGGCCGCGAAGCGGCGGGCGCGGCGCATGACCAGAAGCTGATGCGCTATGTCGAGGCTGGAGACGGGTTCATCAAGGAACAGCCACATCGGACCCTGATCCCCGCGCGGGCGACGGGCCTGGGCGAGGGTGCGGGCAAGGTGGATGCGCTGGCGTTCGCCGCCAGAAAGCGCATGGATGGGGCGGTGGGCGGTGCCTGCAAGATCGACCTCGGCCAGCAGGCGGGGGATGAGGGCGGGGTCAGTGGGGCCGGGGCCTGCCTCTAGCCCCAGTTGAAGGATTTCGGCCACGGTAAAGGGGAAGGCGACCTGCGTCTCCTGTGCCAGCACCGCGCGGCGGGCGGCGAGGTGGCGGGGGGAGAGGTGGGTGATGTCATCGCCGTTCAGGGTGATCTGGCCTGTGGTGGGGGGAAGGTCACCCGTCAGCGCGGCCATGAGGGTGGTCTTGCCCGATCCGTTAGGGCCGATGATGGCGGTGACCTGTTCGGGCTGGGCGGTAAGGGTGATGCCTGACAGGATCGTGCGGCCATCGCGGGTGAGGGTGAGATTGGTGGCGGTGAGCATCGGTCAGATTCCCGCAAGGCCACGGCGACGCAGCAGGATCCACAGGAACACAGGCGCGCCGAGTGTGGCGGTGACGATGCCGATTGGCAATTCGGCGGGCGCGGTGATGGTGCGGGCGATCATGTCGGCCCCGATCAGGAGGGTTCCGCCCAGAAGGGCGGCGTGGGGCAAGAGGGCGCGGTGATCCGGCCCGGTGGCAAGGCGCAGAAGGTGCGGCACGACGATGCCGATGAAGCCGATGCCGCCCGCGATGGCGGTGGCTGCGCCTGCTGCGGCGGCGGTGGCGAGGATGGTCAGCCGTTTGGTGTGTTCGACATGGATGCCCAGATGCGCCGCCTGTGGTTCACCCAAGGCCAGCGCGTTGAGGGCACGGGCGAGGAGGGGGGAGAGGAGCAGGACAGGCAGGATCAGCGGCAGGGCGGTGGCGATCTTGGCCCAACTGGCCCCGGCGAGCGAGCCCATCGACCAGAAGGTGAGGTCGCGCAGTTGCTGGTCATCGGCGAGGAAGGTGAGGATGCCCGTGGCGGCGCCTGCGATGGCGCCGAGCGCGATGCCTGCGAGCAGCAGGGTGGCGATGGCGGTCTGTCCGCCGGAGGTGGCAACGCGGGTGAGGATGAGGGTGGCGATCCAGCCGCCCAGAAAGGCCGCAAAGGGGATGAGATGCGCGCCGGTAAGCGCGGCGAGGGCGGGCGGCAGGAGGCCGCCCAGCACGATGGCGCTGACCGCGCCAAGCCCCGCGCCTGCGCCGACGCCCACGATACCGGGGTCAGCGAGGGGGTTGCGGAACAGGCCCTGCATCAGCGCGCCCGCCACGGCCAGCGCCGCGCCCACCATCAGGCCCATCGCCAGCCGGGGAAGGCGGATGTCGTAGAGGATGAGGGATTCGGCCTGTGTCAGCGCTTGCCCGCCCGTGAAGGCGGTGATCAGGCGGGCTGGGGACAGGCCCGCCGCCCCGGTGCCGAGAGAGAGCAGCGAGACGGCGAGCAGGAGCGCGACGAGTGCCAGTGTGACCGCCCGTGGCTGCGGGCGGCTGTGGCTGCGATGGGGAAGGGGGAGGGCGACCACGGCCTAGCCCTGACTTGGGTAGAGGAGCGCGTGCAGATCGGCGGCGGCCTGCGGGGTGCGGGGCCCGAAGCCCAAGAGCAGCAGGCCATCCATGCGGACAATCGCGCCCGCCTTGGCGGCGGGGGTCTGCGACAGGGCGGGGTGGGCGAGAACCATGTCGGTGTTGATGGCAAGGTCGCCTTCGCGGTCCATCATCAGGATCACGTCGGGGGCGGCGGTCAGGACCGCCTCATCGGTGATCTGCTTGTAGCCCTCAAATCCGGTGCCTGCGTTGATGCCGCCTGCCAGTTCGATGATGCTTTGGGCGGATGACCCTTCGCCCCCTGCCATGACGCGGCCGCCTTGCAGGGACAGGATGAAGAGGACACGTTTGGGGTCTTGCACTTTTGCGGCGCGGTCACGGGCGGTTTGCAGGCCTTCGGCGACCTGTGCCGCGAGGGCCTTGCCCTTTTCTCGCAGGTCGAGCGCGTTGGCGACGGTGGTGATCTTGGCGGTCAGGCCTTCGGGGGTGGTGTCATTGCCTGTGATGGTGAAGGGGATGCCTGCCGCGTTCAGCACATCCAGCGCTTCCCTTGGGCCTGCGCCGGATTCGGACAGGATCAGATCGGGATTGAGGGCCAGCACGCCTTCGGGCGAGAGCGCGCGGAAATAGCCGACATCGGGCAGGGATGTGACCGAGGGCGGGAAGGTGGAGGTGCTGTCGCGCCCGATCAGCCGGTCCTGCGCGCCGAGGGCGACGGCGATTTCGGTGACGGAACCGCCGAGGGTGAGGACGCGCTGGGCCGGGTCGGCAAAGGCCGGGGCGGCGAGGGCGAGTGTGAGGGTGAGAGAGAGGCGGAAGGTCATGCGGGCACCCCTTCCAGTGCGGGGAGGGATTTGACGAAGGCGTTCCATGCGGTGGGGGCGGCGTCCTTGCGGTAGCCGAAGATTTGCAGGATCAGGCCGCCGTCCTTGTCAAACGCTTCGATGCTGTTGGCATCGCCCGTGCGGGTGGGTTTCCAGACGCGCCAGACCTGCGCGATATGGTCGGTCCGCAGGTGGAGGTTGAAGCGCGGGTCCATGACGTTGATCCATGGCCCCATCGGGGCGACCTTTTCGATGGGGCCGCCGTGGATCTGGATGCAGCCTGCGTTGCCCACGAAGATCATCAGCGGAATGGCGGCATCGGCGGCTACGTGCAGGGCGCGGGTGATGCTGTCCGGGGCGATGCGTTCGGCACGGGGGTGGCCTGCGAGTTGGTAGGCGCCGAGGCGGTTCATTTTAAGCCTGCGGGTGAGGGTGTTGAACTGATGCGTATCGGTCATCGCGTCCCAGTCGCGGCGCAGGTCATCGCTGCGCGCGGGGTTGCCCTTTGGCCCTTCGGTCGGGATGCGGGGGGACAGAGTGAGCGTCTGGGGTTGGTCGGGCAGGCCGAGGGCGGCAGTCAGCGCATCGAAGGCATCGACATTGGAGCCGGGTTTGAGATGCACCTTGTGGACGGCATCGCCTGCGGCATCGAAGATTTGCAGGCTGCGGCGGGGGCCATCCTCGGCCTGATCCACCACGGCGAAGGCGTGGGTCCAATGGGCGGGAAAGATGCGCAGGTCGATCTCGGGGTCGAGCACCATCGCGGCATGGGGGCCGGAGCGGTAATCGGAATAGACCCCGCGCCGTTCGTGGACGCAGGAGGCGTTGCGCGTCAGCGCCATGACATCGCCGAGGTCGCAGATCAGCGGGAACAGACGATCCGGCGTCGCATCAATGGCTGTGGTGCCATGGCCGACATGGGCGGCGACGAGCGCGGCCTCGGTCATGCCCTGAGCGTGGGCGAAGTCGCGGGCGCGGGCCTTGGGATTTTCAGCACGCAGGGTGCGGATGGCGGCGGGGGAAAGGGCGGGGGATTGGCCGTCAGCCATGAGATGCTCCAGTCAGGGAATGGGGCGCGTCTGGCGGGCGGCGGGGCCGGGGCTGGTGCGCGTGGATCAAGTATCGGGCAGGCCTGTTGAATACTTGACAGTTACAGTCAGGCTTTCTAGAAGCCATTTCCTGACAGATCAAGTCGGAATATCCGCCAAGACGGACCGACCTGCCGCCAGCCACGCGAAAAGCCCGGCCAGCCCTTCAGAAAAACAAAGACAAAAGGGGTTATCCATGCCGATCCGCACCCGCGCCCAGAGGGCGCAGCTTCTGTGTTCCGTGCCGTTGATTCTGATCTGTGCCGGGCCTGTGGCCGCGCAGGAGAGCGACGGGTTCTTTCAGGTGCTGGGGCGTATCATCCTTGGCACCGGGACGGCGAAGGTGGCGATTGATACGCCACAGGCCGTGAGCACGATTGAGGCGGAGGAGCTGGAGCGCGATCAGCCCGCCAATATCGGCGATCTGTTCAAGGCGGTGCCGGGGATTCAGGGAACGGGCTCCCCTGCCCGGCCGTTGGGGCAGGCCTTCAACATCCGGGGTATCGGCACGTTTGACCAATCCTCATCCGAATCGCGGATTGCCGTGACGGTGGATGGAGCCCCCAAATTCTATGAATCCTATCGCATGGGATCGTTCTTCAGCGACCTGGACCTGTTCAAGCGGGTTGAGGTGCTGCGGGGGCCGGCGTCTTCGACGCTGTATGGTTCGGGGGCAATCGGGGGGCGGTGAATTTCACCACCAAGGATGCCGGCGATTTCCTTGAGGAAGGCGAGACGCAGGTCTTCCGGTTTTCCACAAGCCTTGACAGCAATGGTGACGGGCTTGGGTTGGGGATCATCTCGGCCACGCGGGCTGGCAACGGCGAGTATGTCGCCGCACTGAATTTCAGCGACATCAATGACAGGGTGGATGGTTCGGGCGCGGTGCTGCGGGGGACCGCCTTTGACGGCGTGTCGGGTCTGTTGAAGGGCAAGTGGAGCTTTGGCGCCGAGGAGGAGCAAAGCCTGACACTTTCCTTCACGCGCAGTGAAAGTGACCTGCCGGGATCGCCCGTTGTCCAGACGGGGGGCGCGGCGGCCACCTTGGCGACATTCGGGGTTCATGACCTGCGCACGGTGGACGATACGCTGACACTGGCATGGCGAAACGAGTTCCGCGACAACCCGCTGATCGACCTGACGGCGCAATTGTCCTTTACCGAGACCGCTGTGGACAAGTCCAACTTCCGCGGGACTGCGCTTGTCTGCGGGCCGGGGATGACCCAGGTCCTGTGCCCCAGCACCTATGGCTATGCGACGACCACGGTGAAGCTGGAAAACACCGCCGATCTGAGCGGCGGCGGTTGGGAGAATTACCTGACGCTGGGCGTGCAGTTTTCGGAGCAGGAGCGGAGCGCCACATCATCGCTGGGGGCGTTCGGCTTTCACCCCGAGGGAAAAGATCGCCGGATCGGTGTCTATGCGCAGGGCGAATTCACCTATGGCGAGCGGTTGACGATCATTCCGGGGGTGCGGGTCGACTTTGGCAATCGGACGCCAAGTGCTGCAGCGGTGGCGGCAGGCGCGCGGGCCGAGGAAGATACTGCCGTGTCGCCCAAGATTGCGGCGATGTATGAGGTGAGCGACAGCTTTGCCATCTTTGGGTCGGTGGCGCGGACGGAGCGGATGCCGACGCTGGATGAGCTGTATTCCAGCGAAGCGGCCGGGGCGCTGCCTGCGCGGACACCCAGCCTGAACCTGGAGAAGGAAGAGGCGGATACGGTGGAGCTGGGCTTTACCTGGCAGCGCGAGGGGCTGTTGGCCGAGGGTGACAGTTTCCAGATGAAGGTGACCGCGTTTCACAACGACCTGACCAACATGATTGCCGTCACGCCGCGTGTGGCCGGGGGGCCGACGGTGCCCTTCTTTTCTAACATCAACGCGGCGGAGTTGTGGGGGGCCGAGATCGAGGCCGCCTATGATGCCGAGCGGTGGTTTGCGCAATTGGCCTATTCCCATGTGAAATCGAAGAACGTGGCGACGGGGCTGACGCTGCCGGATACGCCTGCCGAAAACGTGGTGCTGACGGTGGGGGCAAAGCTGCCGGAGCAGGCGCTGACAGTGGGATGGCGGGCGAGCTATTTCGACAATATCCGCACGTCGAGTGCCACCACGACGGGGGCATCCTATGACACGCATGACCTGTTCGTGACCTGGTCGCCGGAAGAAGGGCCGCTGGCGGGGCTGGAGGTCAATCTGGCTGTCGATAACGTGTTTGACCGCAGCTATCGCAATAACCTTGCGACGGAGAACGCGCTGGGCCGGGCGGCGAAGCTGTCGATTGCGAAACGGATCGCGTTCTGATGCGGGGGCTGGTCGGGATTGCCTTGGTGCCGGGGGTGGCACTGGCGCAGGAGGGGGGCATCACGGCCCCTCTTAATGGACCGTCGGTCCCTCAACCCCCGGGAGCGCTGCCTGTGGATCCGGCCTTGCCGGGGTCGGTGGGCGCTTTGGTCGACACTGCGATGCCCGTGCCGTTGCATGCACCTGTGCCAGTGGTCGAGATGATGGCCGCAGCGCATTGGGTGGTGCAGGCCGTCAGTATCGTTCTGGCGTTGGGGCTTTTCGCGGTGATTACCGTGCTGATCTACAAGCTGGGTGAACTGTGGCTGGCGGGGCATCGGTTGCGGCAGAGCCTGCTGTCGCTGGGCCGGGCGGGGACGCTGGAGGAGGCGGCGCGCATGCTGGATGGGCGGCGCTGTGTGGGGGCCGCGATGGCAGGCGCGGCGGTTGAGGAATATGCGCTGGCGCTGCCTGTGCTGGCACAAGCGGGGCCAGCGGGCGTGAAGGAACGGGTGCGCGCGCGGGTGGATCGAATCGCAGGCCGCGACGCGGCGCGGCTGCGGCGCGGGACGGGTGTGCTGGCCACGGTGGCGGCGACCGCGCCTTTCATCGGGTTGTTCGGGACGGTGTGGGGGATCATGTCCTCCTTCCTTGCGATTAGTGCGCAGGGCACGACGAACCTTGCCGTGGTGGCCCCGGGGATTGCCGAGGCACTGCTGGTGACGGGGTTCGGGCTGGTGGCGGCTATTCCGGCGGTGGTGGTCTATAACGCGGTGCAGCGGCGGATTGCCGGGCTGCGGCAGGCGATGGCGGATGTGGCGGTGGGGCTGGAGGTGCTGCTGGGCCGCGATCTGGACCGGAGGGCGGCGGCATGAGCGCCGGGCCACTGCGTGAGGGGGATGAGGATGACATGGCGGCGGAGATCAACGTCACGCCGTTCATCGACGTGATGCTGGTTCTGCTGATCGTGTTCATGGTGGCGGCGCCCTTGTCGACGGTGGATGTGCCTGTGACGCTGCCCACCAGTTCTGCCGCGCCTGCGGAGCGGATTGCCGAGCCCCTGTGGCTGACGGTGACGGCAGAGGGGGCGTGGTCACTGGGGGATGAGGCGGTGGCGCGCGAGGGTCTGGCGATGGCGCTGGAGGCGGCGAGCGGTGGGGATCGTGAGCGGGCGGTGCTGATCCGGGGGGATGCGGCCTTGCCCTATGCCGAGGTGATGGCCGTGCTGGATGCGCTGCGCGATGCCGGATGGATGAAGGTGGCGCTGGTGGCCACGGAGGCCGCGGGCGGATGAACGGCCAGGTCAACCGAGGGCGGGATCTGGCGGGGTGGCTAGCGGCGGCGGGGGTGGCGGCCGCGCTGTTTGCCGGTGCGGCGGCGGCGGCCCTTCGGTCCGCGCCGGGTGCGGCGGGCGCGGGGCCGGTTGAGGCAGTGGCGATGGACCTGTCGGTGGGGGTGGTGCCGCTGTCGGCTGTGCTGCCATCCGAGCCGCCTGCGGTGGAGATGACCGCGCCTGTGCAGCCCGAGGCCCCGCAGGCAGAGTTTGCGCCGGATATACCGGTTTCGGAGCCAGTGTCGCAACCTGATCCGGTGGCCGTGCCACGCCCGGACCTGCCGCCTGTGCTGGACCTGCCGCAGGCGGATGCCCCCCCGGTGATGGCGGCTGCTCCGGCACCGCCGGAAGATCCGCCGCTGAACATGGCCCAGAGCCCGCGCCCCATGGCGCGGCCCGACGGCGCGAGGGGCGAGACGGAGCGGGTCGATGCGCCGCAGCCGGAGGTGCAGGCAGACCGCAGGCCCCGCGCGCCGAGCGCGGCGGCGCCCGCGCAGGCGGCGGGGTCTGATCAGGCGGCGCAGCCTGCGCAGGAGCGGCGCGTGGCGGGCGGGCAGGCGGCGGCCCGCTATGGCGATCAGGTGATGCGCCAGATCGCGCGGCTGCGGCGGCAACAGGCACCGGAGCGCGGGGTGGTGACCGTAGGGTTCGAGATCGGGACCGATGGCGGGTTGCGGCGGGTGGCGGTTGTATCGTCATCGGGGTCAGAGGCGTTGGACCATGTGGCGCTTGACCATATTCGCCGCGCGGCGCCCTTTCCGCCCCCGCCCGAGGGGGCGACACGCCGCTTTGCCTTTGAATTCGTGGGGCGGTAGGGCCTTTGGTCCATGGCGGCGGGGACCATGGTCTTGGCCCTTTGTGGGAAGGCGGGGGCGATTGCCCCTGATATTGTTAACACATATTAACGTACCGGAAATACAGGCGGATTTGGCACAGATGTACGATCGCGATTTGACGGAGCTTCACACACTCATCGGCCGATGGGCGCAGAACGGGCGTGTTGATGTCGGCGGTTGGGGGGCGAATGAGGTCATGACGATCCTGTCTGGCCAACCCGACTTTCGCGAGAAATTCGTGGCGCTGTTGCAGTGCCGTCTGGGTGAACCGATCCACTGACACCTGCAATGGGCCGGGCGGCGGGCGGTTCGGGTCAGGTCGCGGCGAGCAGGCGCAGGGTGACAAGCAGACCGTCGGCTGTGCTGTCAAAGGTCAGTTCGCCATTGGCGCGGAGGATAATTTCATCCGCGATGGCCAGACCCAGACCATTGCCTTCTTGGCCCGAACCTGCGGTATCGAGGCGTTGGCCGCGCTGGCGCAGGCGGGCGATCTGATCCGGGGGCATGCCCGGCCCGTCATCCTTAAGGGTAATCAAAACAGCATCACCGTCGCGCCGGGTTGCAAGGGCGATGCGTGCCCGCGCATGGGCGACGGCGTTTTCGAGCAGCGCCCCCAGCGCCTCGGTCAGGTCGGCGCGGTCGATCCGGGCGGAGAGGCCCTCAGTGGTGTCGATCTGCCACGAGAGCGCGGCACCGCGGGGGGTGCGTTGCAGCACGGCCATCACACCGCGCAGGGCGCTGGCGGGATCGGCAGTTGTGCCCGGTGTGGCACCGGCGAGCGTGGCGCGGGTCAGCTCGCGGTCGACCTGCAGGCGGATGGAGCGGACGACGGCTTCGATCCCGGCCGCTTCGGTCTGGTGGCCTGTGTCGCGCAGGCGGGCGGCATCGCCGAGCAGGGCCTGTAGCGGGGTTTTCAGGCCGTGGGCCAGGTCGGCGGCGCGGCGGCGGGAGCGGTCAATCTCGGTCGCGCGGGCGTCGAGGAGGTGGTCGATCTGGCGGGCGAGGGGGGCCAGTTCCTGCGGGACGCTGTCGCCGATGCGGTCCTGCGCGCCGGAGGTGAGGGCGTGCAGGCGCTGGCCCAGCGTGGCCAGCGGGGCAAGGCCAACACGGATCTGCACCGCTCCGGCGGCGAGGATCATCACGCCCAGAGCGGCAAGCCATGGCAGCATGTCGGTGCCAAAGGCGGCGCGGGCCGTGTCGATGCGCGCGCGGTCCAGCGCGGTGGTGATGCGGACCTGCCGTTCACCCGCCGGGGTGGGGCGGATGATCGTGCGGTCCAGTGCCAGAAGCGCGGTGTCCTGCGGGCCGGGCAGGGTGAGAAGCACGCCCGCGCCGGGGGGCGGGGCGGGGGGCAGGGTGAGCGTGAAATCCCACAGCGAGCGGGAGGCCCAGGTCTGATCGCCCGCGGACACGGCCCAGTAGCGCCCGGAATAGGGGCGGTTGAAGGCCGGATCGGGGGGTGGTGTGGTCAGTGTCAGGCTGCCATCGGGGGCGGGGTCGAGTGTGACGACGAGGTAATCCGAAAGATCGGCCAGATCGGTGGCGATGGCGCGTTCGGCGTGGCGGTTGAACAGGATCGACAGACCGAATTGCGCCGCGATCAGCGTGACGATGAGGGCCAGCCCCCCCGCCAGCGCCAATCGCAGGCGCAGGGAGCTGCGATTCATGCGGCGCTGCCGAGTCGGTAGCCGAAGCCGCGCCGGGTTTCGATGGCGGTGGCGCCCAACTTGCGGCGCATGCGGGTGATGACGGCCTCGACCGCGTTCGTCTCGCGCCCGTCTTCGGTGCCGTAGAGATGGTCGAGCAGTTCGGTGGGGGGAACCGTGCGGTCGCTGTTCAGGAGCAGATAGGACAGGAGCCGGAATTCCAGCGGGGTGAGGGCGACGGGCAGGCCGTCACGCTGCACGGTCATGCGGTTGAGGTCGATGGTCAGGCCGCCCAAGTGGTGCAGCGGCTGCGCCTGCCCGGCGGCGCGGCGGATCAGGGCGCGGGCGCGGGCGGTCATCTCTTCGACCATGAAGGGTTTGGGAAGATAGTCATCGGCCCCTGCCTCGATCCCTTCGACACGTTCGGACCAGGTGCCGCGGGCGGACAGGACAAGGATGGGAAAGCCCCGCCCTTCGGCACGCCAGCGTTTCAGAAGCGTCAGGCCATCAAGCCGGGGCAGGCCCAGATCGAGGATGACCAGATCGTAATCTTCCGTCCCGCCCTGAAACCATGCGGTTTCGCCATCGGTGACGGTTTCGGCGCGGAAACCTGCGGCGGTGAGGGCGGTCGATACCATGTCTGCGATGCGGGTATCATCTTCGACGACGAGGGCGCGCATCAGTCATCGACCTTTATGACACGCGCCGTGGCGGCATCGACGGAGACGCCCATCACCCGCCCTGCGGGGGTGATCAGTTCGAGTTCATAGATCAGGCGGCCACGCTCGCGGTGCAGTTCGGCGTTGATCATGCGGGCACCGAAATGGTCTTCGATGCCGGAGAGGATGGCAGCGAGGGGCAGGATGGCCCCGGAGGACACGCCCGCGCGGGCGCGGTCACTGTCGCTGTCATCAGCTTTATCGGCGTCTTCTGCGTCGTCGTCGTCGTCGTCGTCATCGGCGCTGTCCGCACCGTTGCTGTCGCCGCCATTGTCATCATCACCACCACCGCTGCCACTGTTACTGCCGCCGCCATCATCCCCGTCCTTGGCGAAGGCGGGCGTGGCGACGCTCAGAATCGCGAGGAAGAGGAGGAGGGCAGAACGGGTCATGCACGCGATGTACCGGATGGAAGCTGACAATTGGCTGACAGGTCCGGTCAGGGGGCTGTCAGACGACTCATGGCAAGGCTGGTGCATCCCGAGAGTTGGGGCAATTGAAAAACGAGAGGATGAACCAATGAACGCCAAAGATCTTAACCGTGCCGGTCATGTTTCGATGGGGATCGCCATGGTGGCGGCCGTGGTCGGGGCGCTGTCGCTGACGTCGGTGCCGACTGCGGCTTTTGCCAGCAGCGATGACCGGAGCAGCGATGACAGCAGCAGCAGCAGCGACGACCGGGGCGGCAGCAACAGCAGCAACAGCAGCAGCGACAGCAGCAGCGACAGCAACGGCGGTGACAGCAATGACCGCAGCAGCGACAGCAATGGCGGTGACAGCAATGACAACAGCAGGGACGACAATGGCGGCGATACCAGCGGCCATGGCAGCGACGATGTCGGCTATGATGACAATGGCGGAAACGCGGGCGGAAACGGTTCGCAGAACGGTGTCCTGCTGCCTGTGCTGAACGATGTGGTGGCCGATTGGGAAACGCGTGGCTACCGCGTGCTGGAGATCGACCGCGAGGACGGAACGGTGGTGGAGATGAAGGTCATCACCCCGGAGGGCAAGCGGGTCGAGATGTATGTCGATGCGGCCACCAACACGATCCTGAGCCAGCGTCTGGACAACTGAGACAACAATCGCGCTGCAGGCGGGGGGGGCGGGCGCAGGTCCGCCCCCTAGCCATGTTCGCCGAAGGGTCCAGCATAGATGGTGCGCGGTGGGATCAGTTCGGGTTCCACCTCCTTGACCGTGATGCCGGGGTGGGGTGTGTCGATCAGGCGGTAGGCTTCGGCGATCAGGCGGTGGCTGTCCTGACGCATCATGTGGACGGGAAACTGCAGATAGGCGGCGAAGGGATCGTAATCGTAGCAGCCGATGACTGAGGCGTCGAAACTGCCCGGTGGCAGATGGACGAAATGGCCAAGGACGCCTTCGAAGGCGGTCAGGGAGTTCACGAAGAGCCCGGCAGGCAGGCCGCCGAGCCGGTCGCAGAGCGTGGCGATTTCCTGCATCGCGCGGCGGGGGGGATAGCCGCAGGCGATGATCTGGTCCGGGGCGGGGGGCAGGCCTGCGGCGGTGAGCACATCGCGGAAGCCTTCGATGCGGCGGGATGTGGCATAATCGGTCGCCACCCCGCCGATGAAAAACAGGCGGTCGCGTGCCGGATCGGCGCTGCGTGCCTGTGCATCGAGCAGCGTTTGCGTGAGCACCTTCGCCCCGTGGTAATTGTCGGAAATCACCGATGGCGCGCCGGGGCCGGGAAGATCGACGAACACATGGCGCAGGTTGGCGGCGTTGCACAGTTCGGTGATGGCGGCGGGGTCGGTGGCGCCGGCCACGAAGATGTAGTCGACCGCATAGGAGATCAGCGTCTGCACGATGCGGCGTTCTTCGACCGGGTCGCGCATGGAGGAGGCGATGACGGGGACAAGGCCCCGGTCGCGGGCGAAGGATTCAAAGCTTTGCGACATCGAGCTGAAATAGCGGTTGTCATGGACCGGGATAATCATCCCGACAAGACCGGACCGCGCCTGCCGCAGGCCACGGGCCTGCATGTTGGTGGAATAGCCCTGTTCTTCGGCGATGCGGCGGATCAGGTCGACCTTGCCTTCGCTGATGCGGCGGGACTTCCAAGCCCCGGACAGGGCGGCGCTGACGGTTGACGGGGATGCGCCTGCCAGTTTTGCGATATCGAAGATGGTGGCCTTGCGGCTGTGTGTCGTCATGTCAGACCCCGTTGGGGGCACCGTCCAAGAAACTTCTTGACGAGTCTAGAGGTTTGTTGGCTTCATGTGCAATATCGATTGTGCAAATCTGTGGCGCCCGTTTGGGACACCTGTCTGGCGCTGTTAAATCCGGGTGCAGGCCTTGAGGAGGGGCTGTATCTGTGCCGAACTGCACAATCGATGGTGCAAGCGCAGGTGCCCGCAGGGCACCACCATGGGAGGAAGACAATGAAAAGACGTACCTTGACCGCCTTGATGGCGGGTGTTGCCTTTGCTGCTTCGCTGTCTGGGGGCGCTTTTGCGCAGGACAAGCCGACGATGGGCGTGGTGGTGAAGATCGGCGGTATTCCGTGGTTCAACGCCATGGAAATGGGGATCAAGGAAAAGGGCGAAGAGCTGGGCATGGATGCCAGCATGATCGGCCCCACCTCGGCCGACCCGGCGCTGCAGGTGCGCGCCATCGAAGACCTGATCGCCAAGGGTGTGGATGTGATCGGCGTCGTTCCCAATGACGAGGCGGCGCTGGAGCCGGTGCTGGAAAAGGCACGGGCGGCGGGGATCAAGGTCGTGAGCCACGAAGGGCCGGGCATCAACAATGTCGACTGGAACTTCGAGATGGCCTCGGCGCAGGGCTTTGGGGAAACCCATGCCGAATTGCTGGCGCAAAAGATGGGCGGCAAGGGGGAATATGGCGTGTTCGTCGGCAGTCTGACGGTGCCGCTGCACAATGCCTGGGCCGATGCGGCGATTGCCTATCTGGCCGAGAAATACCCCGACATGAAGCCGGTGGGCGAACGCTATGGCGTGGCGGAAAACGTGGATGACAGCCGCAAGACGGCGCTGGATCTGATGGCGGCAAATCCGGGCCTTGGCGGCTTTCTGGCCTTTGGGTCGCAAGGCCCGATCGGTGCGGGCCGCGCCATCGAGGAGCAGCGCAAGACCGGATCGGTGCATGTCATCGGGCCGTTCTCGCCGGGGCAGGGGCGTGATCTGGTGAAGTCGGGCGCGATTTCGGGCGGGTTCATGTGGAACCCGGCAGAGGCGGGTCGCGTCTTCGTGACCATGGGCAAGATGCTGATGGACGGGACCGAGATCACCGAGGGCACGGATATTCCGGGTCTGGGTGTCGTGTCGCCGGATGCGGCAGGCAAGGACATCATCACCAACAACCTGATCGCGATCAACGCCGAGACGGTGGACGGTCTGGCCGATCTGGGCTTGTGACCAAGGGGTGATGCTTCGCGTCCGGGGTTGTTTCTCCCTCGGCCCTGGACGCGGTTTTCCTTTACACTGGTCGGGTGCGCGGCGCCCGGACCCTGCCCTTTTGCATGGAACACACAGACGTGACCGAACAGCCCTCTGCCATCCGCTTTGCCAAGGTTTCGAAGGTGTTCGGCGGGGTGAAGGCGTTGCAGGACGTGTCCTTTGAGGTGGGGCAGGGTGAGGTGCATTGTCTGGCCGGGGAAAACGGCTGCGGGAAAAGCACGCTGATCAAGATCATCACCGGGGTGTATCAGCCCGAGCCGGGGGCCGAGATGGCGCTGTTCGGCGACGGGCTGGCGGCGATCACGCCCAATCTGGCGCGGCAGCGGGGCATTGCCGTGATCTGGCAGGATCTGGCGCTGTTTCCGGAAATGACGGTGGCGGAAAACATCGCCTTTGAAAGCCTGCTGGGCAACCGTCCGCGCCGGGTGGACCACAGGGCGCTGCGCGCGGCGGCCGAGGCGGCGCTGGCGCGGCTTGAGGTGGTGCTGGATCTGGATGCGCGGCTGGGCACGCTGCCGATTGCGGCGCGGCAGGTGGTGGCGATTGCGCGGGCGCTGGTGTCGGATGCGCGGCTGATCTTTATGGATGAGCCGACGGCCAGCCTGACGCAGGCGGAAACCGATGCGCTGCTGGCGGTGGTGCGCACGCTGTCGGCGCGGGGGGTGGCGGTGGTGTTCGTCAGCCACCGGCTGGCCGAGGTGCTGGAGATTTCCAGCCGGGTCACGGTGCTGCGGGATGGCAGGCTGGTGGGCGTCTATCCGACGGAAGGCATGACGCAGGCCCGGCTGACCGAGTTGATGACGGGCAAGACGCTGGATCATCAGGTGATGGCGCGCGACACATCCGGCGATCCGCCCGTGCTGGAGGTGGAAGGGCTGTCGCGGGGGGCGGAGTTCCGGGATGTGACATTCACCCTGCGGCGGGGCGAGGTGCTGGGCCTGACCGGGCTGATCGGCGCGGGGCGGACAGAATTGAGCCATGTGCTGTTCGGGATGAACCGGGCCGATGCGGGCACGATCCGGCTGGAGGGGCAGGTGTTGCGGATGCGGTCGAACCGCGACGCGGTGGCGGCGGGCATCGCCTATGTGTCCGAGGACCGTCTGGCGCTGGGGCTGATCCAGCCGCAGAGCATTTCGGACAATGCGGTGCTGGCGGTGCTGCGGCGGATCACGGGGGCGTCGGGGCTTTTGTCGCCAAGGCGGCAGGAGGATCTGGTGGCGCATTGGGTGCGGGAACTGGCGGTGAAGATCGGCAAGCCGGGGGACGCGGTTTCCACCCTGTCGGGGGGCAATCAGCAGCGGGTGGTGCTGGCGAAATGGCTGGCGACGGAGCCGAAGCTGCTGATCCTCGATTGTCCTACGGTGGGGGTGGATGTGGGGGCGCGGGCGGGGATTTTCCGCATCGTGCGGGAGTTGGCGGCGAAGGGGTTGGCGATATTGCTGATATCCGATGAGGTGTCGGAGGTGCATGTGAACGCAGACCGGGTGCTGCACATGGCCGGGGGGCGGATCGTTGGCGAATATGACCCGCGCATCACCCCGCTGCAGGACATGGAGGCGGCGGTCTATGCGTGATTTCCTGCGCGCCTATCCAGCCGAGGCAAAGCTTCTGGCCGTGCTTGTCCTGATCGTGGGGTTCCTGTCGGTGGCATCGCCGCAGTTCCTGACGCTGGGCAATCTGACATCGCTTTTGAACAATAACGCGGTGAACCTGATCTGGGCGGTGGGATTGCTGGTGGTGCTGATCGCCGGGGGGATCGACATTTCCTTTGCGGTGGCGGCATCCGTGGTGCAGTTCGTGGCGGTGTCGGTGCTGATCGGGATGGGCGGGGGCAACTGGGCGCTGGGTTTTGCGCTGGTGATGGCGCTGGGCATCGGGCTTGGGCTGGTGAATGCCGCGCTGATCCACGGGTTTCGGATCATTTCCATCGTGGTGACGATTTCCACCTTCAACGCCTTTTTCGGGCTGCTGATGTTCTTCACCGGGGGGCGCAGCATCTATAGCCTGCCTGACTGGTTGTCGCAGCCCATCTATCTTTGGGAATATCAGACCGAAACGGGCTGGGCTGACATCCGGTTGCCGGTGGCGGTGATGGTGGTCTGCCTGATCGCGACATGGGCGCTGATCCGGCACACGACGACGGGGCGGCAGCTCTATGCCTTTGGCGACAATCCGGAAGGGGCGCGGCGGGCGGGGATCAACATCTGGCTGATGCAGGCCATCGCCTTTGGCTGGTGCGGGATGATGGCGGGGATTGCCGGGCTGATGCAGGCGCATATCACCCGCGAGGTGGTGCCCAATGCGCTGATCGGGCGGGAACTGGATGTGCTGGCCGCCGTGGTTCTGGGCGGGGCGCGGCTGGGGGGCGGGCGCGGGTCGGTGCTGGGCTGCGTGCTGGGGGTGATGCTGATTGCCGTGGCGCAGAACGGGCTGAACCTGCTGGGCGTGTCGCCCTATGCGTTCAAGATGGTAGTGGGGATCATCATCCTTGCGGCGATCTCCACCTCGAACATCGATCTGGCCGCCATGCTTGCCCCCAAGCGGAGGGATCGGGAATGACGGGTTGGCTGGTGCGCGTGAAGGCGGCGTTCGGGGCAGAAGTGCCGGGCCTGATCGGGTTTTTGCTGCTGGTGATGGTGGTGTTTGGCGTGACGGCGCCGAATTTCCTGACGGCGGCGAATTTCGGGTCGATCGCGTTTCAGTTGCCGGAACTGGGGCTGCTGACGCTGGCGATGCTGATCCCGATCATTTCGGGCGGGTTCAATCTGGCGATCATCTACACGGCGAACATGGCCGGGCTGACGCTGGCCTATGTGCTGATGCAGTTTGGCGGGGCGGAGGCGGGGATCGGGCCCTTCGTGCTGGGGTCCGTGCTGGCGCTGGCGGTTGGGGCGCTGTCGGGGGCGGCGATGGGGGCGGTGATCGCCTATATCGGGGCGCATCCGATCCTGGTGTCGCTTGCGATGATGATCTTCCTGCGGGGATTGGGCGAGTTTCTGACCAAGGGCGGGGATATTTCGGGCTTTCCGCCTTACCTTGCGACGTTGGGACATGGGTCGGTGCTGGGGATACCGGTGCCGCTGATCCTGTTCGGGCTTTGTGCGGTGATCTGGCATATCCTGCTGACCCGTACGCGGCATGGGTTTGCCGCGCGGATGGTGGGATCCAACCTGAAGGCGGCAGGCTATTCGGGGGTGCATGCCAAGCGGACGCTGGTGCTGATCTATACCCTGTCGGGCGTGATGTGCGCGATTGCGGGCATCCTGATGCTGTCGCGGTTCAATTCGGTGCGCGTGGGCCATGGCGAGGCGCTGCTGCTGGTCACGGTGCTGGCCTGTTTTCTGGGCGGGGTGGACCCGTTCGGCGGATTTGGCCGGGTGGCGCCTGTGGTGATCGCGCTGATCGTGCTGCAGGTGTTGTCATCGGGGCTGAACCTGCTGGGGGCCAACCAGCACCTGTCGACGGCGGTCTGGGGGTTGTTTCTGGTGGCTGTGATGATCCTGCGCTGGGGCGCGGGGCGATGGAAAGAACGAAAACGAGGGAGAGGATAGAATGGAAGGTTTCGGCGTTCACACAAGCATGTGGACCATGCATTGGGACAGGGCAGGGGCGGAGAAGACCATCCCGCAGGCCGCCGCCTACAAGATGGATTTCATCGAGATCGCGCTGCTGAACACAGCCATCGTGGATGCGCCCCATACCCGCGCGCTGCTGGAAAAGCACAACATGCGCGCGGTCTGTTCGCTGGGCCTGCCAGAGAAGAACTGGGCGAGCGTGAACCCGGACGGGGCCATTGAACAGCTGTGCGACAGCATCGACAAGGCGGCCGAGATGGGGGCGGAGGCGCTGTCGGGCGTGACCTATGGCGGGATCGGGCAGCGCACGGGGCTGCCGCCGACGATGGCGGAATATGACAATATCGCAAAGGCGCTGGCGGCGGTGGCGAAGCATGCCAAGAAGCGCGGGATCGCCTTCGGGATTGAGCCGGTGAACCGCTATGAGAACCATCTGATCAACACCGGGTGGCAGGCCAAGTGGATGATCGAGAAGGTGGGGGCGGACAACATTTTCATCCACCTTGATACCTATCACATGAATATCGAGGAGAAGGGGGCGGGGAACGGCATCCTCGATGCGCGGGAACACCTGCGGTATATCCATCTGTCCGAGTCCGACCGGGGCACGCCGGGCGAGGGGACCTGTGATTGGGACGAGGTCTATGCCACGCTCGCCGCCATCGGGTTCAAGGGTGGTCTGGCGATGGAGAGTTTCATCAACATGCCACCAGAGGTGGGCTATGGCCTTGCCGTCTGGCGGCCTGTGGCGGAAAATTTTCAGGAGGTGATGGACAAGGGCCTGCCCTTCCTGCGCAATAAGGCCAAACAGTATCGGCTGATCTGAGGGGCAACGTGGCGGAACCATCCATCGATATCGCGGGGCTGACGGCCCTTTTGGCGGAACGGGCGAAAGGCGGGGGGCGCGTGATCGCGGCCCTTGCCGGGGCGCCGGGGTCTGGCAAATCCACCGTGGCAGAGCGGCTGTGCGAGGCGCTGAATGCCGAGGCTGCGGGGTTGGCGGCGGTGCTGCCGATGGATGGATACCACTACGACGACCTGCATCTGGTGCCCGCCGGGCTGCGCCCGAGAAAGGGCGCGCCGGAGACGTTTGATGTCGGGGGGCTGTATCACACGCTGAAGCGGCTGCGGGCGGGGGATGAAGATTTCGTGGCCGTTCCGGTCTTTGACCGCGATATCGAGATTGCACGTGCGGGGGCGCGGATGATCCGGGCGGATGTGCCGATCATCATCGTGGAGGGGAATTATCTGCTGCTGGGGCAGGAGCCGTGGTCGCGGCTGCGGCCGTTGTTCGACGTGGCGGTGCTGGTCGATGTGCCGGAGCCTGTGCTGCGGGAGCGGCTGACGGCGCGGTGGCAGCATTACGACCTGACGCCGGAGGAGATTGCGTGGAAGCTGGATGGCAATGACCTGCCGAACGGGCGGTTCGTGATTCACCAGAGCCGGGGCGCGGATTTCCGGCTGGCGAACGGCTGAGCCATGGCGGGGCCGGGCAGCATCGCGGTTCTCGATGTGGGCAAATCCAACGTGAAGCTGTCGGCCTGCGATGCCGATGGGCATGTGGTGGAGACGCTGTCCACACCCAACCCGGTGCTGCCCGGCCCGCCGTGGCGGCATCACGACCTGAAGGCGTTGAACATATGGGTGCTGGCGGGGTTGGCGGACCTTGGGGCGCGGCATCCCTTGGCGCATTTCGTGGCGTCAGGGCATGGGTCCGGGGGCGTGCTGGTGGGCGATGATCCGGATGCGGGCGGGGACGGGGCCGTGCTGCCGATGGTGGATTATGAGCAGCCTTTGCCCGAGGGGTTGGCCGAGGCCTATGCGCCTTTGGCCGGCGATTTCCTTGACCGGGGATCGGCGGTGATGATGGCCGCAACCCATACCGCGCGGCAGATGTTCTGGGCCGAGCGGGATTGTCCCGATGCTTTTGCGCGGGCGCGGTGGTGCCTTGGCATCCCGCAATACTGGGCCTGGCGGTTGACGGGTGTGGCGGTGAGCGAGGCCACGATCCTTGGGGCGCAATCGCATCTGTGGAATGTGGCGCGGGGGTGCTGGTCGCCCATCGTGGCGGCGCGGGGATGGGGGCGGCTGATGCCGCCTTTTGCGCGGGCGTCGGATGATCTGGGCGAGGTGCGGGCCGCGCTGGTGGCGCGGGGCGTGCCGAAGATGCGGGTGCATGCGGGGGTGCATGATTCATCGGCCAATTTCCACCGCTACCGCGCGGCGGGGATGGAGGGGCTTTGCGTCATCTCGACCGGGACATGGATTGTGGGCTTGGCCGACCGGATGGATCTGTCGCGGCTGCATGAGGCGCGGGGGATGACCTGCAATGCGGATGTGGCAGGCGCGCCGGTGGGTGGCGCGCTGACCATGGGCGGGCGGGAATATGCGGCCGTGGCGGGCGCGCAGCCGGAAGGGGCCACGGCGGACCCGGCGGTATTGGCGCGGCTGATCGCGCGCGGGACGATGGCGCTGCCGTCATTCGGGACGAATGACGGGCAGTTTCCGGGTACGGCAGGCAAGGGGCGGATTGTGGGGCCCGCGCCCGAGGGGGCGGCGGAACGTCATGCTCTGGCGGTGCTGTATGTGGCGGCTCTGACGCTGGAATGTGGCAACAGGCTGGACCCGGACCGGCTGTGGGTGCTGGACGGCAGTTTCCTGCGCGATCCGGCCTTTGCCGCGCTGGTGGCCGCGCTGCGACCCGGGCGCGAGACGCGGGTTCATCCTGAAAGTTATGGCATTGCCGCCGGGGCGGCGGCGTTGTGCGCGGAGGGGCGAAGGATGCCGCCCCTGCATCTGACCGAACCGCAGCCCCTGCCGGGACTGCCTGATCTGACCGATTACGCCGCGCGCTGGCGCGTGCTTGCCAAGGAAGCCATGAAATGACCGAAGCCGAACTGACCCTGCGCCGCCAGATGGTGCAGACTTGCCGCAAGATGAACGAGACGGGGATCAATCAGGGCACGGCAGGCAACCTGTCGGTGCGGAATGGCGACGGGTTCCTGATCACGCCGTCGTCCTTGCCCTATGACGGGATGGAGCCTGATGATCTGGTGGAGATGGGGTGGGACGGCACTTACACAGGGCGGCGGCCTTCATCGGAATGGCGGTTCCACCGCGATATCCTGAAGGCGCGGCCCGATGTGAATGTGGTGCTGCATTGCCATTCGGCCTTTGCCACTTCGGTCGCCTGCCACCATCGCACGATCCCGGCCTTTCATTACATGGTGGGCGTGATGGGCGGCACCACGCTGCGCTGTGCGCGCTATGCCACCTTTGGCACGCAGGCCCTTTCGGATGCAGCGATCGAGGCGCTGGAGGGGCGGATGGCCTGCCTGCTGGGCCAGCACGGGCAGATCAGCCTTGGCACCACGCTGGAGGGCGCGCTGTGGATGGCGGTGGAGGTGGAGACGCTGTCGCGGATGTATGTGCAGGCGCTGGCACTGGGCGAGCCGCCGGTTCTGTCAGATGACGAAATGGAGCGGGTCATCGCGCAGATGAAGCGGATGAGCTATGGCCTTGGCCCGGAAGAGGAGGGCGCGAATGATGTGGCGCGGCCGCGCAAGCCCGCCTGATCCGGACAAGGGCGCGCACCGGGAAAGCGGCATTTGTGGCCTGTCGATTGGCCGAAAGTCGCACCGGATCTTGCATCACCACGGCTTGCCCTTGGCGCAATGTTTACGCAAACATGTCGCCGAGGACCGGAGAGTCTTGGGGGGAGTGAATGCTGAATCTGCCGGAAGATGGCCTCTTCGTCGGTCGTGTGTGGCGGCGCGGGATCGGCCCGTCGGTGGTGGTGGTGCGGGGCGGTGAGGTGGTGGATATCACCACGCGTGATGCGCCCACGATGCGCGATCTGCTGGAACAGGCCGATATCGCGGCCTTTGTCGCGGGCATCCCCGGCGAAGGGATCGGATCGCTGGAGGCGCTGGCCCAGGCATCGGTGGAAGGGACAGGCGGGATCACCCGGCTGATCGCGCCGGTCGATCTGCAGGCGATCAAGGCCTGTGGCGTGACCTTTGCCCGGTCGATGATCGAACGGGTGATCGAGGAACGTGCGGGCGGCGATCCGGGCCGGGCGGATGCGATCCGGGGCCGGGTGGCTCGGGTGATCGGCGACAGCCTGCGCGATCTGGTGCCGGGATCGGATGAGGCGGCCGAGGTGAAGCGGCTGCTGCAGCATGAAGGGCTGTGGTCGCAATACCTTGAGGTGGGGATCGGCCCGGATGCCGAGGTGTTCACCAAGGCGCAGCCGATGGCGGCGGTGGGCTGGGGGGCGAGCGTCGGGCTGCACCCGGTCAGCCATTGGAACAACCCCGAGCCCGAGGTGGTGCTGGCGGTGGATTCGACGGGCCGGATCGTGGGGGCGACGCTGGGCAATGACGTGAACCTGCGCGATGTCGAGGGGCGGTCGGCGCTGCTTCTGGGCAAGGCCAAGGACAACAACGCCGCCGCCAGTCTTGGGCCGTTCATCCGCATCTTTGACGAAGGCTTCACGCTCGATCACGTGCGGCGAATCGAGCTGTCGCTGCATGTGCAGGGCGAGGACGGCTTTGTGATGGAAGGCCGGTCATCCATGGCCGAGATCAGCCGTGATCCGGCCGATCTGGTGGGGCAGGCGCGGGGGCGGCATCATCAGTATCCGGATGGGTTTGTCCTGTATTGCGGCACGATGTTCGCACCTGTGCAGGACCGGGGCGCACCGGGGCAGGGGTTCACCCATCACCTGGGTGATGTGGTGACCATTGCCGCGCCGGAGCTGGGGGCGCTGACCAATACAGTGCGGCTGGCGACCGAAGCACCGGAATGGACCTTTGGCACGGCGGCATTGATGCGGAATCTTGGCGGTCGCGGCCTTATTTGACGGGCCCTTCCCTTGACCCGCAAAGATGCGAATGTCATGTCGCTCTGACATGTCAGCCGGAGGAAAGCCCATGCCCGTCTATCGTTCCCGCACCACCACCCATGGCCGCAACATGGCCGGGGCCCGTGGCCTCTGGCGCGCGACGGGGATGAAGGATGGCGATTTCGGCAAGCCGATCATCGCCATCGTCAACAGCTTTACCCAGTTCGTGCCTGGGCATGTGCATCTGAAGGATCTGGGCCAGCTGGTCGCGCGCGAGGTCGAGGCGGCGGGTGGCGTGGCCAAGGAGTTCAACACCATCGCGGTGGATGACGGCATCGCCATGGGCCATGACGGGATGCTGTATTCGCTGCCCTCGCGCGAGATCATCGCGGATTCGGTGGAATACATGGTCAATGCCCATTGCGCCGATGCGATGGTGTGCATTTCCAATTGCGACAAGATCACCCCCGGCATGCTGATGGCGGCGATGCGGCTGAACATCCCTGTAGTGTTCGTATCGGGCGGGCCGATGGAGGCCGGCAAGGCCATCATCAAGGGCAAGGAGATCGCGCTTGATCTGGTGGATGCCATGGTCGTGGCGGCGGACGAATCCTATACCGATGCCGAGGTGGAAGAGATCGAAAAGGCCGCCTGCCCGACCTGCGGGTCGTGCAGCGGCATGTTCACCGCCAATTCGATGAACTGCCTGACCGAGGCGCTGGGCCTGTCGCTGCCCGGCAATGGATCGACGCTGGCCACGCATGGCGACCGCAAGCGGCTTTTTGTGGAAGCCGGGCATCTGATCGTGGATCTGGCCAAGCGCTATTACGAACAGGACGATGCCAGCATCCTGCCGCGCAATGTGGCCAACAAGGCGGCGTTTGAAAACGCGATGGCGCTGGACATTGCGATGGGCGGGTCGACGAACACGATCCTGCATATCCTTGCCGCCGCGCATGAAGGCGGGGTCGACTTTGACCAGGACGATATCGACAGGATGAGCCGCAAGGTTCCCTGTCTGTGCAAGGTGGCCCCGGCCAAGCAGGACGTGCATATGGAAGACGTCCACAGGGCGGGCGGGATCATGGCGATCCTGGGCCAGCTGGACCAAGGCGGGCTGCTGAACCGCGATTGCGTGACAGTGCATTCGCCCACCATGGGCGCGGCGCTGGATCATTGGGACATCAGCCGCACCAACCATGAAAACGTGCGTCATTTCTTCAAGGCCGCGCCGGGGAATGTGCGGTCAGCCACTGCGTTCAGCCAGGACAAGCGGTATCTGGAGCTGGACCTTGACCGGGAAAAGGGTGTGATCCGGTCGGTGGAACATGCCTTTACCAAGGAGGGCGGTCTGGCGGTGCTGAAGGGCAATATCGCTCTGGACGGCTGCATCGTGAAGACGGCGGGGGTGGATGAGGAGATCTTTGTCTTCTCCGGACCTGCCAAGGTCTATGAATCCCAGAACGCCGCCGTGGCCGCGATCCTGAACAACGAGGTCAAGGCCGGCGACGTGGTGGTGATCCGCTATGAGGGGCCGAAGGGCGGGCCGGGGATGCAAGAGATGCTGTATCCGACCAGCTATCTGAAATCGAAAGGGCTGGGCAAGGTTTGCGCTCTGCTGACGGATGGCCGCTTCTCGGGCGGGACATCGGGCCTTTCCATCGGCCATGCGAGCCCGGAGGCCGCATCCGGTGGCGCGATCGGGCTGGTGCGCGAGGGCGACATGATCGACATCAACATCCCCAACCGCACGATCAACCTGCGTGTCAGCGAGGCCGAACTGGCCACACGCCGTGCCGAGCAGGACAAGCTGGGCTGGAAGCCCGCCAAGCCCCGGTCGCGCAAGGTGAGCCAGGCGCTGCGGGCCTATGCGTTGTTTGCGGCCTCTGCCGACAAGGGCGCGGTGCGGGTGCTGCCGGGCGAGGAATAAACACGTCGAGGGCGGTATACGGCCCCGGCCCGGCCCCGGAAAGGGCTGTCTGCCCTCTCCTGACCTCGGCCGAGGATTGTCCGCAGAGAAGATGGGGCGACATCCTGCCCATTCTTCTCTGTTCAAATATCCTCGGGGGTGAGGAGCGTCAGCGACGAGGGGGGTGAAGCCCCCCTGCGACGGTCATCACCAGCGCTGATGGACATGGGGCGCGATCAGGCGCTGATAAACGTCGCGGCAGGCCTCCATCGTGGCGGCTGGCAGGGGGGGCAGCGCATCGGCCCCTGCATTGGCCGTGCTTTGCGCCGCCGTGCGTGCGCCGGGGATGACGACGGTGGCAGCATCTTCCATCAGGATCCAGCGCAGGGCGAATTGCGCCATGGTCGCCCCTTGGGGCACCATGGCGCGCAGTTCCTCCACCGCCAGGAGAGCCACGTCATAGGGCACGCCCGAGAAGGTTTCGCCCATGTCGAAGGCCTCGCCATGGCGGTTGAAGGCGCGGTGATCGTCGGCGGCGAAGGTGCTGTCCTTGGTCATCTTGCCGGTCAGCATCCCCGAGGCGAGCGGGACGCGGATGATGGTGGCCACGTTGCGGGCGCGGGCTTCGCGGAAGAACAGTGTGGCGGGGCGTTGGCGGAAGAGGTTGTAGATGATCTGGACAGAGGTGCAGCCGGGATATTCGATGGCCTTCAGCGCCTCTTCGACCTTTTCGACGGACACGCCCCAATTGGCGATCTTGCCTTTGGCTTTCAGCCCTTCCAGCCCGTCGAACAGGGCGGGGGTGTAGTAGACTTCGGTCGGGGGGCAGTGGAGTTGCACGAGATCGAGGCAGTCGACGCCAAGATTGGCCAAGCTGCGGTCGATGAAGGCTTCGATATTGGCGATGGTGTAGCCCGCCGCGATATGGGGTGACAGGCGACGGCCGGCCTTTGTGGCCACATAGGGGCGGTCGCCGCCGCGTTCGGCCAGCACAGCACGGATGATGCGTTCGGACCGGCCATCGCCATAGACATCGGCGGTGTCGATGAAGGTCATTCCGGCATCAAGTGCGGCGTGCAGCGTGGCCTTGGCATCCGCTTCGGACACATCGCCCCAACTGCCGCCGATGGCCCAGGCGCCAAAGCCGATGCGGGTGACGGGGCGGCCGGTGCGGCCGAACGGGATGGTCGAGAGCGTCATCGCGTGTTTCCTTTGGCTATGGAAGAAGGGCGGCTTTCCGCCCCCCACGGGCCGCGTTCCGCGACCCTCCCCCCGAGGATATTTTTGGCAGAGAAGATGGGGTCAGGCGCGGATGCCGGAGAAGCGGGTCTGCCAGTCGGCGCGTTCTTCATCCGTGATCTTGCGGAACAGGTTTTCCGGGACGCTGAAATCATGCCCCGGCGGCAGAGCGCGCATGGCGGTTGGGGTGTCTTCGGGCCAGGTCCAATCGTCAGATCCCATTGCGGCCATCATGGTGGCGGCGGCATCGGGGATGAAGGGGCGCGACAGGATCGCGTAGACGCGGATGAGGTTCAGCGACAGGCGCACGATCGCCTCGGCCCGCGCGGGATCGGTCTTGACGGCGGACCAGGGGGCGGCGGCCTGCAGGTACTCGTTACCGATCACCCAGATGGCGCGCAGCTCGGCCGCGGCCTTGCGGACCTCCATCGCGCCCATCAGGGATTCGTATTCGCGGATGCGTGCGCCCAGATCGGCGATCAGTGCGGTCTCAGACGGGCCGAAGTCACCGCCTGCGGGGACGGTTTCGCCCAGTTTGGATTTGGCAAATTTGGTGACGCGGGACACGAAATTGCCCAGCACATCCGCCAGATCCTTGTTCACCGAGGCCTGGAAGTTTTCCCAGGTGAACTCGCTGTCGGAGCTTTCGGGGGCGTGGGAGAGCAGCCACCAGCGCCAGTAATCGGCGGGCAGGATCGACAGGGCCTGATCCATGAACACGCCACGCCCCTGCGAGGTGGAGAACTGGCCGCCGTCATAATTCAGGTAATTGAAGGATTTGAGGTAGTCGACCAGCTTCCACGGTTCGCCCGAGCCGAGGATCGTGGCGGGGAAGGACAGGGTGTGGAAGGGGACGTTGTCCTTGCCCATGAACTGGTAATAGGTCACGTCACCTGCGCCCTTGTCGGTGCGCCACCAGCGTTCCCATGCGGTATCATCGAGGCCATTGGCATCGGCCCATTCGGCGGTGCCTGCGATATATTCGATGGGGGCGTCGAACCAGACGTAGAAGACCTTGCCTTCCATCCCCGGCCAGGGCTGATCGCCCTTTTTCACCGGGATGCCCCAGTAAAGGTCGCGGGTGATGCCGCGGTCCTGCAAGCCGTCGCCATCGTTCAGCCATTTCTTGGCGATGGAGGTGGTCAGGATCGGCCAATCGGTTTTGGAATCGATCCACGCCTCAAGCTTGTCGCGCAAGGAGCGCTGGCGCAGGAAGAGATGCTTGGTTTCCCGCACCTCAAGATTGGTGGAGCCAGAGATGGACGAGCGCGGGTTGATCAGATCGGTGGGATCAAGCTGCTTGGTGCATTCTTCGCATTGGTCGCCGCGCGCGCTGGTATTGCCGCAATTGGGGCAGGTGCCGGTGATGTAACGGTCGGGCAGAAAGCGGTTGTCGTCGATGGAAAAGACCTGCTTTTCCAACACTTCCTCGATCAACCCGTTCTCGGCCAAGCGGCCTGCGAAATGCTGGGTCAGGCGGTGGTTGCGCTGGCTGGAGGAGCGGCCGAAGTGATCGAAGGACAGCCGGAAGCCTGCGGCGAGGTCTTTCTGGACCTGATGCATCTCGGCGCAGTAATCCTCAACCGGTTGGCCGGCCTTGGCGGCGGCCAGTTCGGCGGGGGTGCCGTGTTCATCGGTGGCGCAGATGAACATCACCTCATGCCCGCGGGCGCGCATGTAGCGGGCGAACAGGTCTGCGGGCAGCTGGCTGCCCACGAGGTTGCCCAGATGCTTGATCCCGTTGATGTAGGGGATGGCCGAGGTGATCAGAATCCGTGCCATGTGCGCGCCTTTCGTCCCGATGCGCGCGCTGTTTAGCGCGGGTCCGGGGCGAGGGCCAGAGCCAAGGGCGACCCTGCCGATCCGTCGCGCAAGATTTGCCGGTTTTGCCCGCGCGCGGCAGATTCAGGCGGCAGATTCAGGCGGCAGATTCAGGCGGTGCGGTCGGTGCCATCCGGCATGAGCGGATGCGGGACGGGATCCTTGGCCCGGAACAGATGGGCGCGGAAGATATCGAGGTAGGAGCGGTAGATATAGCCGTCATTCCGGCGGAGGTAGTGATCGCGGTTGGCGGCGTATAGGGCCGGCAGGCGGTACCATGGCACGTTGGGATGCATGTGGTGGACGACATGCAGGTTGTTGTTCAGAAACAGCAGCGCCAAGGGGCCGCGATCTTCGACCACCACCGTGCGCGCCCGTGCGGTTTCATGCGCGCGGTGTTCCAGATAGGTGCGAATTTTGAGCAACCCATGCCCGATCCATGCGGCCAGCAGATAGGCCCACCACGGCATTGCGGCAGCCCAAAGCCACAGGATGACCGGCAGCAGCCCCGCCAGATGCAGCGCCCAGTCACGCCGCACCCCGGCGTGGTCTGACCGGACGAGCCGCCATTCCGACGCGAGCCAGAGGACGTTGCCAAGGAGCGGCCCCAATATCACCCGCCCGACCATGGTATTGTTGACCTGATACAGCGCCCGGGTCAGGGCGGGCAGCCGCGCCCAGACCACCGGATCGAGGTAATTCGATTCCGGGTCATCATAGGGATCGGTCAGGATCGGATCATGGTGATGGGCGAGATGCGTGTCACGGAAGCGGCCGAAGGGCACGGTCAGGGTCAGGGCGGGAAAGGCCAGTGCTTCGTTCAACCGGCGGGAGGAGAAGGGGTGGCCGTGCAGGATTTCATGCTGGAGCGATGAGAATTGCGCGATGGCGAGGCCGGTCAGGACGATGCCCAGAAGCGGAGACAGGCTGAAGGCGACCGTGGTGCCAAGCGCCCAGACGGCATAGGTGGCAACAAGCACAAACAGGGTTGGCCATTCCACGATGGGTGCTTCGGCGCGCAAGGTTCTGGTGCCCCAAGTCTTTGTTCTGATTGGATTCAGAAGTAGCACTTGCCAGGGCCGCGCGAAATTTGGAGGATAGGCAACATTTAGTCACTTTCGGTGAGGAAAATCACCAATGGCCCAGAAAATGGACAAGCGCGACCGGGCCGATCTGTTCCGCGCCCGGTTGGCCGAGGCGATGGCAGATCGCGGGATGACGCGCGCGGCACTGGCGCGGGCGGCGGGGGTGGACCGGTCCACCCTTTCGCAGCTGCTGGCGCCGGGTACGCGGCTGCCCAATGCGCAGCTTGCCGCGGATTGCGCGCAGGTCCTGGGCATTTCCGCCGATTGGCTGCTGGGGCTGACGGGCAGGCCGGAGCCGATTGCCGATCTGCTGGCGACCAGCCTTACGGTGACAGAAGCGCCCCGCGCGCTGATGGATGAGGCGATCTTTGGCTGGCATCGCGAGGCGGCGGGATACAAGATCCGGCATGTTCCGGCGACCTTGCCCGACATGTTGAAAACGCGGGCCATGGTGGAATGGGAATATCGCCCGCAGCTGGGCCGCACTGCCGAACAGGCGCTGGGCGCGTTCGAGGACCGGCTGCAATGGATGCGCAACGCGCGGTCGGATTATGAAATCGCGCTGCCGCTGCACGAACTGGCGGCCTTTGCCGATGGCGCGGGCTATTACGAAGGCCTGCCCGCGCGCATCCGGGCAGACCAGATGGACCGGCTTATCCTGTTGACGGAACAGCTTTATCCATCCTTGCGGCTGTATCTGTTCGATGCGCGGCGGGTGTTTTCCGCGCCGGTCACGATCTTTGGCCCGCTCTTGGCGGTGGTCTATCTGGGGCGGCACTATCTGGCGTTCCGGGATACCGCGCGGGTGGAGCAGATCAGCCAGCATTTCGACTGGCTGGTAAAGGAAGCGGCCTTCAGCGCCCGCGACGTGCCGGGGCATCTACGTGGGCTGCGGGCGCGAATTCTGCGCTGAGGAGTCGTTAGGTTAACGCTGCAGCTGTTTGGCCAAGCGGCGATGTGGGGCGTGCCGCGCCCGGTGCAGCGTGCTGTGCAGCAAAGGGTATGCACGTGGCGGGCGGGGTTTTGACGGGCCATTAAGGTTAACGCCGGGCGGGGGCTGGCGGCAGAGGGGCCGTCTGATCCGATGGAAATGGCGCGCCCGATGCACCAAAGAGCAACGGCCGCGGTGGACAGGGGGGGGACAGGGGGGGTACGTGAAGTTGACCCGGCATTAGGGTTAACCAGGGAGCAGAGGCGGCAGAGACGGGGCCCCTCCACAACTCTGGTCATCCCGCCGCCCGTGCCGCCTGCGGTGGGGATCAGAAGGCAACAGCGCCCCTGCCCTGAGCCAGAGGGATGGGTCAGGGATTAGGGTGAACGCGCGGGCGGGCAGGTCAGCGAAAGGTGGCAAGGCGGGCCAGGTCATAGCCGTTCCAGTCAAGGATATCGCGCGCGGCCGCCAGCCGATCGGGCGGCAGCGGTCCGCCCCGGTTGAGGATGAAGCCGAAGCTGCCATCTGGCGTGCCGATGACCAGCGTGCGCAGATCGACATCGGCCCAGAGCACCCACCATTCCCGGTTCAGCGGTGCAGGGGTCTTGGCGGTGGGGGTCAGCCGTCCGGGGCCGGTTATGGCAAGCGGGCCGCGATAGGCAAGGTCCGATCCGTTCAGGCACAGCCGCGCCGACACGACAAGGCCCGCTGCGCCGCCCGTGAATTCGGCCCCGCCGGGGCGGCAGCTGCGCCCGTCCGCGGCGAAGGCGGCAACCTGGGTCCACTGGCCCGTGATCGTCGTCAGGTCCAGCACGGCATTGGAATAGATGGGCCCTTTGGCGCGGAACCCGTCGATCCGCGCTGCGGGCGCCGCGCAGGCGGCCAGAAGGAGCAGCAGGGGAAGGATCAGTCGATGCACAGCGATACCTCCGCCCCGTTGTCCATCAGCACGGCATTGCAGCCGAACAGCGGCTGGATCGGCGCACAGGTGCGCGACCGTGCCAGACATTCGCCCTGACAATCGGTCTTGCTGTCGCATTGCTCGCCGCCATCGCGGGTCTGGCGGATGCAGGACATGCCGCCGCCCGCGCCGGCGCGTGCCCAGGTGCCGCCATCCTTTTCACAGGCGATCTGGCTGGCGGATTTCAGGGACTCTGGTGTCGGGGGCTCCGGTGTCGGGGGGGCGGCTTCGGTCCCGGTTGAGGTGTCGGGTGCGGCCTCGGCCGTGCTGTCCGGAACGGGGACATCGGACAGCGCGCCCGGTGCCGGTTCTGTCTGGGGTGCCGGGGCTGCCTGCGAGGTCTGCCCATCGGCGATCGGCGCTGCATCCAGCGTGGTGGTGGTGATGGTGCCGCCGGTGATCGGGTTTGCCTCTGCCACGGGCCGGTCGCGGCCGGGCAGGGACAACTGGCAGGCGGCCAGCAGAGGCAGGACAAGGGCAAGGGTCAGAAAGGCGCGGCGCATCGGTCATCCTAGCACGGGGCTGCGCCAGATGGACAGAAGCGGTGCCACGATGCAAGCCCGGGCCTGCGCCGCGGTATCACGATCGGCGGCGCGGGGCGCGCGGTGGCGGTGCCGCTCGGCCAGGGATGCGGCAGCCTGTTCTTGGGACAACGGCTTCATCTTGGCCCAAATACCCTGGGGTCCGGGGCAAAGCCCCGGGTGCCGGTGCAGGGTGCCTCAATAAGGTTGGGGGTGCGCGCGATGGGCAAGGGCGATGTCGGCCAGCACCTCCTCGGACAGGGTGATCGAGGTGGCGCCAAAAGCAATGCGCAACTGCTCCAGAGTGGTGGCGCCGAAGATCGGGATGCAGGGGAAGGGGCGCTGCAGGCAGAAGGCGATGGCCATCTGCGCCGGGTCCAGCCCGTGCCGCGCGGCGATGCCCAGGTAGGCGGCGACAGCGGGAAAGACGCGCGGCGTGATGCGGCCGCCCAGCAGCGGGTTCAGGCTGCGGCGCGATCCTTCGGGGATCACGTCGCCTGCATATTTTCCGGTGAGCAGGCCGGTGGCCAGTGGTGAGAAGGCCAGAAGCGGCAGGTTTTCGGCAACGGACAGTTCGGCCCAGTCGCTGTCGAACTGGCGGCAAAGGAGGGAGTATTCGTTCTGTACGCTGATCATGCGGGGCAGGCCGTGGGTTTCGGCCAGATGCAGCCAGCGCGCGGTGCCCCAGACGGATTCGTTCGACAGCGCGATGTGGCGGATCTTGCCGTCGCGGATCAGGTCGGCGGCGGTCGACAGCACCTCGATCATGTGATCGGTGACTTGCGTGCGGTCCAGCGGGCGGGGGTCGTAATCCCAGATCTTGCGAAAGTGATAGCTGCCACGATTGGGCCAGTGCAACTGATAGAGGTCGATCACATCGGTCTGCAGGCGGCGGAGCGAAGCATCGACCGCGGCGCGGAAGGTGGCGCCGGTGATGGGCGCGCCGTCGCGCACGGCGTTCTGGCCTTCGCCGGTGATCTTGGTGGCGATCACCAGGCGGTCGCGCTGTTTGCGCGCGGCGAGCCAGGTTCCCATGATCTCTTCTGTCCGGCCCACCGTTTCGGCGGTGATCGGGTTGACCGGGTACATCTCGGCCGTGTCCCAGAAGGTGCAGCCGTGATCCAGCGCCATGTCCATCTGGGCATGGCCTTCGGATTCGGTGTTCTGGGTGCCCCATGTCATGGTGCCGAGGCAAAGCTCCGACACCATCAGGTCGCTTGCGCCGAGGCGGATCTGTTTCATCGCATTGTCCCTTTTGTTTGGGGGGAGCCTAGCCGGGTGGTGGCTGGGGGCAAGGGGATGGGTTGAGAACAAATAAAGAACATGGCAGGATGTGATCCATGAGTCTGCCGATCCTGAAGAGTGACAGTCATGGGCATGGCCCGCATCCGCGCGGGATGCAGCCGATGCCCGGCGGGGCGGCGGCGGGTGTCGCGCTGGCGCGCGGGCGTGTGCATGAATTTTGCGGCCCGGCGCGGGTGGCGCTGGCGGTGCAGCTCATGGCGGAATGTGCGGGGCCGGTGCTGTGGATCTGCCCCAGTTGGCAGGCGGAGCGGATCTATCCCGACGGGGTGGCGCGGTTTGCCGATCCGGGGCGGCTGATCTGCGCGCGGGCGCGGCGGCCCGAGGATATTCTCTGGGCGATGGAAGAGGCGCTGCGGTCGGGTGCGGTGCCGTTGGTGGTGGCCGAGATGGCCGCCCTGCCCGGGCTCACGCCGGTGCGGCGGTTGAACCTGGCGGCAGAGGCGGGGGCAGAGGCGGCGCATCACGCCGGGCGGGGGACCCTGCCGCTGGGGGTGATGCTCACGCCGGGTGATGGGGGTGCGGCGGGTGCGGAAAGCCGCTGGCGGATGCGGCCCCTGCCATCGGGATCGACGCTGCTGGAGGAGTGCGGGCCGGTCTGGCATCTGGCGCGCGAACGGGCGCGGGGTGCGCCGCCAGCGGAATGGCGGCTGCGGCGCGACGGGCGCGGGGCGGTGCTGGAGGCGGCGGCGGGCTGAAGCCCGCCTTGCCTTGACGCGGTGCTGTTGGATGTAGGGTGTGCGCTTTGCGCGCAGCATGGCGGGCGGTTATGGTTTTGGTGCGCGCGGAGCGCGTGCCTTGGGGCTTTTGAAGGCTTGTGAGGTTAGCGCAGCCGACGGAACGTGGGGACGGGGCCGGAATTGTCGAAGAAGGGGGTGCCTTCGTCGGGGTGCCCCATGGCCAAAGCGGTGACCTCGGCCAGCACCACCTCGGTGATGAAGGGCAGGTCGAGCGCGCGGGCGGCGCCTGTGCCGATCCAGTGCAGATGCGAAAGCTCATCCGAGGCGGCGGAGAAATCGTCGGGGTCGCCTGCGATGTGGCCTGCATCGATCAGGAAGAAGCGCGCGTCGAAGCGGCGCGAGCGGCCCGGGGGCGTGATGGCGCGAAAGATGAAGCGCAGGGCAGGGCTGGCGGACGGGGTGAGGGTAAGACCCGTTTCCTCGACCAATTCGCGCAGGGCGGCTGCGGCGAGGGCGGCGGGCGACGGGGCGGGGTCGGGCAGGTGCTGGGTCAGGCGGGAAAGGCAGGCCTCACCCAAGAGGCCGGGCGTCAGCGGACGGTGATCGGCGGGGTCCACCCCGCCCCCCGGAAAGACGTATTTCGACGGCATGAACACCGCGCCCGCGCCGCGCTGGCCCATCAGGACCTGCGGGCCGTCAGTGGTGCGGCGCAGCAAAACCGTGGTCGCGGCGGGGCGGATCGCATCCGCCTCGCGCCCGTCGGTCATGGCCTGCCCCCGAAGCCGTGCATCCGTTTCGCCCATTGCACCCCCACCAAGGCCCCCTTGAGCCGGGGCAGAAGGTAGAGCGAAAGCGCCACGGTGCCCACGGAAAAGACGGAGGCCAGTACCAGCGGATCCGGGCGATATGTGGTAAAGACCCACAGGATCATGGGTGCCATGAGGTGGCCCACGATCAGGATTGTCAGATAGGCCGGGCCGTCATCGGCGCGCTGGTGATGCAGCGCCTCGCCGCAAACGGGGCAGCTTTCGCGGACCTTGAGATAGCCGCGCAGCAGCGGGCCTGCGCCACAGCAGGGGCAACGGCGACGCCAACCCCGGCGCATTGCCGGGCCGAGCGGGCGGTCCTCAAGCAGGTCTTCGCGCAGGTCATCTTGCGGAAACTGTCCGTCAGCCATGGGGCGATCCTGTCGGGGAGGGTGCGGTCAAGCCTGACTTTGTAGCGCGCGGTGCAGGCAAAGGGGAGGGGACAGATCGCCACAGCGATTGACCTTGCGGAAATCCGCACATCGAAGGGCAGCCGGGGGGGCGTGGCGCAGAAAATCCGTTGCGGGCAGCGACGGAACCGGAGGCGGGTGGCGTTTGACGGTCAGAAGGGCGGCAGGGATGGCCTGCAGACCCGATCGAGGAGAAGAGCAAGATGACAAAGAAACGCAATGCCCTGTCGATGCTGGCCCTGGTGGCCGTGTCTGGTGTGATGCTGTCGACCGCTGCGATGGCGCAAGGCATGGGGGATGGGCCGATGGGCGACGGGCCGATGGGCCGTGGTCCGCTGGCAGGCCTCGATTTCGCTGCGGTGGATGCTGACAAGGATGGCAAGATCACCACAGCCGAGATGGACGCCTTTCGCGCGGCACGGGTGACCGAGATGGACACCGACAAGGACGGCAAGCTGTCTGCGGCGGAACTGTCGGCCATGCATGTGGCGCGGATGCAGGAGCGGGCGGACCAGATGGCCGCGCGCATGGTGGAACGCCATGATGCCGATGGTGACGGGATGCTGACGGCGGCGGAATTTGCCACGCCCGCCGCGCCGGAGCGGATGTTCGAGATGGCCGATGCCGATGGCGATGGCGCCCTGACCGAAGTCGAGATCGAGGCCGCGCGGACGCAGATGGCCGAAATGCGCGACGGTCGCGGCAAGGGCGGCAAGCATGGTCGGGGCGAAGGTCATGGTGATGGCCATGGAAGCCGCTGGTTCTTTAACTGATCCTTTCGGGGGTTCCCGCGCGTCGGTTGGCCGGCGCGCGGGGTTTGCAGGACAAGGGTGAAAGCGGTAAGCCGGACGAAGAATGAACATGCCCCGCGACATGCAGGCCGAAGACCTGGCGAAGGATACCGACGCGGCGCTTCTGGCCCGCTATGCCGCCGGCGATCCGGCGGCGGCGCGGGCATTGACTCAGCGGCTGGTGCCGCGCGCGCTGGGCTATGCCGCGCGTCTGTTGGGTGACGGAGCCGAGGCCGAGGATGTGACGCAGGAGGCCATGTTGCGGCTGTGGCGCGCGGCCCCCGGTTGGCGGGCGGGCGAGGCGCAGGTGGCGACCTGGCTGTACCGGGTGGTGACGAACCTCTGCACGGACCGGCTGCGCGCGCGCAAGCGCCGCCCGGCCAGTGCCTTGGACGATGCGCCCGAAGTGCCGGATGGCGACCGGGGCGCAGTGGCCGGGATGATCGAGGCGGACAGGATGGCCGCGTTGCAGGCCGCGCTGGATGCGCTGCCGGACAGGCAGCGGCAGGCGGTGGTGCTGCGCCATATCGAGGGGTTCACCAATCCCGAGATTGCGGTGGTGATGGACATCGGCGTGGAGGCGGTCGAAAGTCTGACCGCCCGCGCGAAACGGGCGCTGACCGCCATTCTGGCGGGGCGGCGCGAGGAGTTGGGCTATGACGACGAGGATTGACGGAATGCAGGGCCAGGTCACGCAAGGACAGGACACGCTTGACGATCTGTTCGCCGCGGCGCGCAGCACCACGCCGCCGCCTTCGGAGGCGCTGATGGCGCGGGTTCTGGCCGATGCGATGGAGATGCAGCCGCGGGCAGTGGTCGCGGTTGCGCCTGCCGTGGTGCGGGGTCCGGGTGTTTTGTCACGGCTGGCGGCGCTGTTTGGCGGGGCTGGCGCCTTGGCCGGTATGGGGACGGCGGCGATGGCGGGGCTGTTCATCGGCTTTGTGCAGCCCGAGGGGCTGTCGGTGCTGGGCGATGCGGTGTTGGGCACGCCGCTGGAGACGGTGGAACTGGTATCGAGCGTGGATGCGCTGGATGCGCTGTTGGCTGGGAATTGAGCGATGAGCGAGACGAAGGATATGGATGCCACCCCGCGGCCGCCACCCGTGCCGCCGGTTCCCCCGGTGCCGCCTGTGGCGTCTGGCAAGGGGCTGCGGATCGCGCTGGGGATTTCGGTGGCGCTGAACCTGGCTGTGGTGGGGCTGGTGGCCGGGGCATTGCTGCGCGATGGCGATCCGCGGGCGCGGATGGTGCGCGATCTGGATTTCGGCCCCTTTACCGAGGCGCTGTCGCCGCGTGACCGCGACGAGTTGCGCCGGGAATTCGTGGCACGCGCGCCCGAGATGCGCGATGTGCGGCGTGCGATGCGCGACGATCTGGAGACGTTCCTGACCGTGCTGCGCAGCGAGCCGTTTGATGCGGCGGCGCTGGCGGTGGTGATGGACAATCAGGACGGGCGGATGGCGCGGCGGGTCGAGCTGGGGCAGGAATTGCTGCTGGAGCGGCTGGGGGCGATGTCGCCCGATGAGCGCGCGGAGTTTGCCGACCGGCTGGAGCGGCGGTTGCGCCGGGGGGACGGCAAGGACGGGCCGGGGCGGCCGGGTGGGGACGAATAGCGTTTCTGCGGATGTCGCCAGATCAGGCGGCAGAGCGGCCGACGATCACGCGGTTGCGCCCCTGCATCTTGGCGGCCAGCAGGGCGCGGTCGGCGAGGTTGATTGCCTCATCCGGCAGGGTGCCGGGGTGCGATACTGAGAGGCCGATGGAAATGGTCAGCGACACCTGTGCGCCATCGGGCAGGGTGACGGGGGTGCCGTTGATCGCCGCGCAGAGGGCAAGGGCCTTGTCCTGCGCCTGGGCTATGGTGCGGTTGGGCAGGGCGATCAGAAACTCTTCGCCACCGATGCGGGCGATCAGGTCGGACTCGGCCAGTCCGGCAGAGAGGCGCGCGGCCACCTCGACCAGCACTGTATCGCCTGCGGCGTGACCGAAGCGGTCATTCACCTGCTTGAAACGGTCGATGTCGACGATCATGACGGCGGGGCCAGTGCCGCTGTCCACGGCGGCCAGCGACATTTCCCCCATGCGGCGCAGGGCGTAGCGGCGGTTGAACAGTCCGGTCAGGGGATCCGTCATCGCGAGGCGGATGTTGTCGCGCAGGCTGGCGCGGCGGGTGGCGGCGGCGCGGCTGCGGGTGACCATGGCGGCAAGGCGCAGGGCGATTTCCTGGTCTGGCGCGCTGACGGAGATGGCTTCGTCTGCGCCGAGGTCAAAGGCCATGGCGGCGCTGGCCGGGCCATCGGTCAGAAGCGCGATGCCGGCATGGCGGTTGTCGGGATCGGAGCGCAGTTCGGACAGCAGGCTGAAGGCGGCGGCAGCGGTGTCGCCGGTGGCATCGATCAGATAGGCGTCGGGTAGGGCCGGATCGGCGCTGGCAGGTCCGGTGCCCATGCTGCCGGTGCCCATGCCGCCAGTTCCCATGCCGCTGTCGCCCCCCAGGGCGGCCGCCCGGCCAAACAACGTTACCCGGTGCGGCAAAAGCGGTGTGAGCGCGCGGCGCAACCTTGGCCCGGTTTCGCCGCGGAATGCCGTCAGCGCGATGATCCCGGGCCAGTCAAACGGCGCGGCCTGTTCCTGCAAGGCGAGGAGCGGGGTCTGCGCGGCCTCGGCCGGGTCGCGGCGGCGCAGCAGGCTGCGGACGCGGGCCAGCAGAAGCTGGTCATCCGCGGGTTTGGAGATCACGTCATCCGCCCCGGCGCGCAGGGCGGCGAGGCGCGCCTCGGCGCTGGGCGTGGCGGTGTGGACGATGACGGGCAGATCGCGGCTGGCGGGATCAGCGCGCAGCGCCTGCAGGACGGCAATGCCGTTCATATCCGGCAGTTCCAGATCAAGGAGCAGCAGGTCAGGCTTGCATTCGCGCACCAGACGCAGGGCGCCCGCGCCGTCCGAGGCGAGGAAAGTTTCGTGGAAAACCGCCCCCAGCCGCACCTTGAGAACGATGCGGTTCGTCGCCACGTCATCTACGATCAGTATCTTGCCTGCCATGGCGTGTCTTGTAAGCCAGTCCCTGCTACGGTTCAGGCAATGTGGTTCGCAAACCCTTACCAAGGTGTTAACGGAACCTTTCCAGAACGGGTGCAAGTTGACCTTTTTTTCAGGGGGTGCGGGATGAAGGCAGAGGCGGCGGAAACGGTGGCATTGCAGGCGCTGGGCTGGCTGGCGGGGCAAGATGAGCTGTTCGGGCAGTTTCTGGGCGCGACCGGGGCCACTGCGGCCAGCGTGGCCGAGGCGGCAGGGCGGCCGGAGTTTCTGGCGGCGGTGCTGGATTTCGTGTTGATGGATGATGCCTGGGTGGTGGCGTTCTGCGATGTGGCGGGGATCGGCTATGGCCTGCCGATGCAGGCGCGGGCGGCGCTGCCGGGCGGGCAGATGGTGCATTGGACATGAGCGCCGAACGGATTGCCAAAGGCGGGATGCGGGACCAAAGATGGCGCAGCGAAATGGACAGACAGGGCAAGGGGTGCAGGGCATGATTGACGGCGTGATCTTTGACAAGGACGGCACCCTGTTCGATTTCCGGGCCAGCTGGGGCGCATGGGCGGTGCGGCTGGTGGATCTGCTGGCGGCAGAGACGGGGATTTCCGCAGGGGTGCTGGGGGCGGCTATCGGGTTCGATCCGGTGGCGCGGCGCTTTGCGCCCGACAGCGTGGTGATCGCGGGCACGTCGGGCGAGATTTCGGCGGCGCTGGCGGCAGTGGTGCCGGGATCGGATGCGCGCGATCTGGAGGACCGGATGAACCAGATGGCCGAGGGCGCGCCGATGCTGCCTGCCGTGGACCTGTCCGCCGTGCTGGGCGCACTGCGCGCGCGGGGGCTGAAGATCGGGCTGGCCACCAATGATGTCGAAGGGACCGCCCATGCCCATCTGGCGGCGCATGGGATCGGTGGGTTGTTCGACTATGTGGCAGGTTATGACAGTGGCCATGGCGCGAAGCCGGGGCCGGGGATGTGCGCGGCCTTTGCGCGGCAGTTGGGCCTTGATCCCGCGCGGGTGGTGATGGTGGGCGACAGCCGCCATGACCTTGAGGCCGGGCGCGCGGCAGGGATGCGGGCGGTGGCGGTGTTGACCGGGGTGGCGGTGGCGGCGGATCTGGCCCCCCATGCCGATGCAGTGCTGCCCGATATCGGGCATCTGGGGGCCTGGATCGACGGGCTGGCGGGGTAGCGCCTGACCTGTGATCGTGGCGCCTGTGGCGGATGCTGATTGGGTATTTGGGCCAAGGTGAATGGGCAGGGCATGGCCTTGCGGTAAGCCGGGGAGGGCATTTCGTTTGGGCGGCCGAGGCGGGTACTGCGGGAGGGATACCCGTTGACCCGTGGGCGCAGGTGCAGACGATTGCGAAAAACGACATACCCACGTCGTGGGCGGAGTGTCCTTTGCCGCCCCGCTTCGCCATGGTGACCCAAAGCGGGACGGTCGCCCGACGGAGGATGTCATGAACGAAGAGCCACGCAAGCGCCGCGCCGGGGGACGGGCGGGGAACAAGCAGCGGGCAGGCACGGCGGTTATCGACCAGATGCCCTGGCGTATCCCGGTCAATCCCGATGCCCCGGTGGAGCCGCTGGATGCCGAGGGCGTGCAGCGCGTGCACAAGGCGGCGATGCGCATCCTGAAGGAAATCGGGATCGAATTCCTGAACCCTGATGCCGTGGCCCATCTGAAGCGCGCCGGCTGCAAGGTGGACGGAACCAATGTGAAGTTCGACGAGGATTTCGTGATGGAGATGCTGTCGCATGCGCCATCCGAATTCACCATCACGCCGCGCAACCCAGATCGCGAGATCATCATCGGCGGCAAGCATATGGTGTTCGTCAACGTGTCCTCGCCGCCCAATGCCTGGGATCTGGAGCGCGGCAAGCGGTCGGGGGATTTCGAGACCTTCAAGGAATTCATGAAGCTGACGCAGTATTTCAACTGCATCCATATCGCCGGTGGCTACCCGGTGGAGCCGATCGACATTCACCCGTCGGTGCGGCATCTGGATTGCCTGTATGAAAAGCTGACGCTGACCGACAAGGTCGTGCACGCCTATTCGCTGGGTGCGGAGCGGGTGGAAGACGTGATGGAGATGACCCGCATTGCCGGCGGGTTGTCGGAGGCCGAGTTTCAGGCCAAGCCGCGGATGTATACCAACATCAACTCGGTTTCGCCGCTAAAGCATGACTTTCCGATGCTGGACGGTGCGATGCGGCTGGCCAAGCGGGGGCAGCCGGTGGTGGTGACGCCCTTCACGCTGGCGGGTGCCATGGCACCGGTCACGATGGCGGGGGCGGTGGCGCTGTCGCTGGCCGAGGCTTTGGCCGCGATTGCGCTTTTGCAATATATCGCGCCCGGTTGCCCGGTGGCGATTGGCACATTCACATCAAATGTCGACATGAAGTCAGGCGCGCCTGCGTTCGGGACGCCGGAATACATGCGCGCGACGCAGATGACGGGGCAGTTGGTGCGGTTCTACAAGCTGCCGATGCGGTCATCGGGGGTTTGCGCGGCGAACGTGCCGGACGGGCAGGCGATGTGGGAGACATCCAACAGCCTGTGGGCGGCGGTGCAGTCGGGGACCAATATGGTCTATCACGCGGCGGGCTGGCTGGAGGGCGGGTTGATCGCTTCCCCTGAGAAGTTCGTGATGGATTGCGAAGTGCTGCAGATGATCCAGCGATACTTTGAAGAGGCGACCTTTGCCACGGGCGAGGATGACCTTGCCTTTGATGCGATCAAGGAAGTGGGCGCGGGCGGGCATTATTTCGGCTGTCAGCACACGCAGGAACGCTATTCCACGGCCTTTTACGCGCCCTTCGTGAGCGACTGGCGCAACTATGAGGCCTGGCAGCAGGATGGATCGGTTTGGACGCCCGAACGGGCGCATCGGATCTACAAGCAGATCCTTGAGGAATTCGAGGCCCCTGCGATGGACGACACCGCGCAGGAGGAATTGCGCCGCTTTGTCGCCCGCCGCAAGCAGGAGGGCGGCGCGCCCACCGATTTCTGAGGCGCGCCCCTAGGCGGGGCGGGTGCAGAGTTAGTCCTTTTCCGGCGGGCCTGTGCAGGATAGCCTGCGCGCGGGAAGGTCCGCGCGAGCCGGGCCGCCAAGTGGGGACTTGAGCGAATGAGTGGTGTGATGCAGCGGCGTGGCCTGTTGGCCTTCATCGGGGCGCTTGCGGGGCTATCGCTCTGGCTGCTGGATGAGATTTCCCTGCGCGGTGGCCTGCCTGAGCGGCTGCATTTCTTTCTGGCGGCCTGCGCGGTTGTGTTCTTTGGTGGCGTGCTGGCGATGGCGGGGCCGTTGCGGCCGCGCCGGGCGGCGCTGTCCGCCGCGCCGCTGGCGGCGGGGGTGGCGGGGCTGCTGCTGCTGGCATCGCTGCGCTATGACGGGGTGGCGCAGTTTCACTTCGCTGATCTGTCCTTTGTCGCGGCCTTTGCTCTGTGCTTTCTTGCGGTGCCGTTTCTGATCGCGGCGGCGGGGCCGGGGTGGCGGGATTACGCGACGCTGTTTTCGGAAAGCTGGCTTCTGGTGGTGCGCGTCGTTACGGCCTGGGTCTTTGCCGGGCTGATCTGGGGGCTGATCTGGCTGTCGGATGCGCTGTTGGGTCTTGTGGGGCTGGGGGTGATCGACTGGCTGATGGCGGAAGGCGGGCCTTTGCCGGGGATGGTGACCGGGGTGGCGCTGGGCTTGGGCATTGCGGTCGCGGTGGAGAATGTCGATCTGCTGTCGCCTGATCTGATCCTGCGGTTGTTGCGCCTACTGGCGCTGCCGCTGCTGGGTGTGATGGCGGTCTTTCTGGTGGCGCTGCCGATGCAGGGCCTGTCGCGGTTGCCTGAGGGGATATCGGCGGCGGTTACCTTGCTGTTTCTGGTGGCCTGTGCCGTGGCCCTGATCAGCGCGGTGGTGGAGCGGGATGAGGCGCAGGCGGCGGAGGGGGCGGTGATCCCCCGCGCGGCGCAGGGGTTGGCGCTGCTGCTGCCGGTGCCGGTGGCGCTGGCAGGTTGGGCGCTGGTGCAGCGGGTGGTGCAGCATGGCTGGACGCCGGGGCGGCTGTTCGGGGTGGTGCTGGTGGTGCTGGCGGCCGGATATGCGGTGCTGTATCTGCGCGCGCTTTTGGCCGGGGCGGGTTGGCGCGGTTGGGTGCGGCGGGGCAATCTGGGGATGGCCCTTGCGATGCTGGGGGCGGCGGGGCTGTGGCTGACGCCGATACTGAACGCCGAGGCGATTTCGGCGCGGTCGCAATTGGCGCGGCTGCAGGCGGGGGAGGTGACGGCGGCGGATATGGACCTTGCGGCGCTGGAGCGTTGGGGCCGGGCCGGGGCGCAGGCGCTGGCCCTGTTGGAGACGCGGGCGCTTGAGCCGGGGCAGGACGTGCTGGCCGCACGCATGGCGGCGCGGACGCAGGAGCGGGCGGAAAGCGGCGATCCGGTGGTGATCGCGCAAGAGGCCGAGGCCTTGCTGGCCGATTTGCGCGCGGTGATGCCGGTGCAGCCTGCCGGGGCCACGGCCACGCGCGACATGCTGCTGAAGGCGATCCCGGCGATGGAGTTGCAAAGCTGGATCGACGCCTGCCGCAGCCCGCTGCCGGGGACCGAGCGGCCGGGATGCGTGTTTGTGGTGGCCGATCTGTGGACCGACGCACCGGGCGAGGAGGCGCTGGTCCTGCTGCGCGAGCCTTCGGGGTTCATCCGGTATGAAGGGTTGGGGATGCGCGGTGGCGAGGTGCAGCGCCGGTCGGTTGCGGCGATGGGGGGCGTGCTGCCGGATCTGACGGCGGGCGAGGCGCTGATCGGCGAGTTGCAGGACGCGCCGGTGGCGCTGAGCCCTGCGCCGCTGAACGCGCTGGGCGTGGCCGGGGGGATCGTGCTGCTGCCGTAAGGAATTGTTGATGCGATTCGGTGATCCTGCAACCCGCGAGGGCAAGCAGGGGCCGAAAGGGCGATGAACGGGCTGATCAACAGGGCGATCCAGTGTTTTCTGCGCGATGGGTGGGGGATGCCGGTCTGGCTGGATGCAGCGCGGGCTGCCGGGATCGCATCGCGCGGGTTCGAGCCGATGCTGGATTATCCGCCCGAGGTGACGGCGCGGCTGTTACATGCGGCGTCTGACAGGCTGGATCGGGGCCGTGATGACCTGCTGGAGGATCTGGGCACCTATCTGGTGTCGCATCCATCCCGCGCGGCGGTGCGGCGGCTGTTGCGTTTTGGCGGGACGGATTTCCGCGACTTTCTGCAATCGCTTGAAGATTTGCCGGCGCGGGCGCGGCTGGCACTGCCCGATCTGGCGCTGCCTGCGATGCGGCTGGAGGCGGTGGGGAGCGATGAATTTCGCCTGACCATCGCGGCGGGCTTTGCCGGGGCCGGGGCGGTGGCGCTGGGCCTGCTTCGGGCGATGGCGGATGATTATGGCGCGTTGGTGCTGCTGGAGGCGGGGCTTGAGGCGGCCGATGGCGCGGTGGTGCTGACGATCCGGGTGCTGGATGGCGATCATGCCGAAGGGCGGGCTTTCACGCTGGGGTCGATGTGATGGCGGCGCGGTTCGAGCTGGGGGCAGACGCGCTGGAGCGGCTGATGCCGATGCATCTGGCGCTGGACGGGGCGGGGCGCATCCTTTCGGCTGGTGGTACGCTGGCGCGGCTTGTCGGGGTGCCGGATGCAGCGGCGGGCGCGCTGGTCGGGGCCGCGTTCGGCGATCTGTTCGATCTGCGGCACGGGGTTCGGGTTGGGTCTGTGGCTGCGTTGCTGGAGGCGGGCAGTGGAAAGGTGCAGCTGGAGGTGCGGGGACAGCCCGATCTGGCCTTTCGCGGGCTGGCCGTGCCGATGGGGCCGGGGCAGGGGGTGCTGGTCAACCTGTCCTTCGGCATCGGTGTGGTGGAGGCGGTGCGGCGCCATGCGCTGACGGAGGCGGATTTCGCGCCAACCGATCTGACGGTGGAATTGCTGTATCTGTACGAGGCAAAGACCGCCGTGCTGGAGGAGTTGCGCGCGCTGAACGCGCGGCTGCAGGGCGACAAGGTGGTGGCCGAGGAACAGGCGCTGACCGATGCGCTGACGGGCTTGCGCAACCGGCGTGGGCTGGATCTGGCGGTGGAGGCGGTGACGGAGCCGGATTTCGCGCTGGTGCATCTGGATTTGGATCTGTTCAAGCAGGTGAATGACGGGTTGGGCCACGCGGCAGGGGATCACGTGCTGCTGGTGGTGGCGCGCATCCTGTCTGAGGAGAGCCGACGGGGCGACACAGTGGCGCGGATCGGTGGCGATGAGTTCGTGCTGCTGCTGCCGGGAATGGACCGGGCGGAACCCGCGCTGGTGCGGATCGCGCGGATCATCACGCGGCTGTCCGAGCCGATCCCCTTTGGTGATGCGGTCTGCCGCATCGGGGCCAGCGCCGGGGTGATCCTGTCGGCGCAGGTGCCGGGGGCGGATGTAGGGCAGATGCTGGCCCATGCCGATGCGGCGCTTTACGCGGCCAAGCGGGCGGGGCGGGGGCAGGTTCTGCTGTGGCAGCCGGATATGGCAGGGGAATAGCGGCGGATTGTTCGGGCGAAAGCGGGCGCTGCAGCCAGCCTTTGGGGCGCGGCGAGCCGGGAAGAGGCGGGGGGTGCAAGAGGCGTTGGCAGGCCATGAGCGGAGATAGGTTGCACGGCGGGCGGGTATCTGCCGCTGTTTCGGAAACAGACGGACAGATCGGGACAGATTGTGACATGTTCCGCCAACGATGAGCGGGGGGACAGGATGCGCGCATCGGGCGTGCCGCTGCGCCGACATCGGCCGATTGATCGACCGTCTGATACTGATCTGGGGGACCACTGCCATGCGCCCGTTGCGAACCGTTTTGTCTGCCTTGGCCCTGTGGGCCATGTTCAGCCCGGCCGTCTTTGCCATTGATGCAGACCACGGCGCGTATCTGCCGGCGAAGATGGCGGCACCGACACCGGACGGGGCGGACGGGCTTTGCCGTACCTATCCCTGGGCCTGCGCGGGCAAAACCAGCGACGCGCAGCTGACGCCGCGCGCGCTGGCCATGGTGGAGCAGGTGAACGCCTCTGCCAATGCGGCGATCCGGCCTGTCACCGACGCGGATCAGTACGGCGTGCAGGAAGTCTGGGCGCTGCCCGGGGCCGAGGGCGGGGACTGCGAGGATTATGCGTTGTTCAAGAAGCGCGCGCTGATCGAGGCCGGGATTTCGCCGGACCGGCTACTGCTGACGGTGGTGCTTGACCGCCGCGATGATCCGCATGCCGTGCTGATCCTGCGGACGGACAGGGGGGATTACGTGCTGGACAATGTGACCAACCGCATCCTCGCCTGGCACAGGACCGGTTATACCTTTGTGGCGAAACAGAACCCTGACAGCCCGTCGCATTGGGTGGCGGTGTTCGAAAGGGGGGCGCGGCCGGGACTTTCCGCAGATACGATGCTGACCGGGCCGGTTGGCGGGTAACTCCCCCGGGCGGGAATGGAAAACGCCCCGGTTTGCACCGGGGCGTTTGTCCTTGTTGGCTATGACGCCCGATCAGGCGGCGAGATCGTAGCGATCGGCGTTCATCACCTTGGTCCAGGCGGCGATGAAATCGTGGACGAATTTCTCGCGGTTGTCGTCCTGGGCATAGACCTCGGCATAGGCGCGCAGCACGGAGTTGGAGCCGAACACCAGATCGGCGCGGGTGGCGGTGAATTTCACCGCGCCCGAGTTGCGATCCACGATGTTGTAGCTGTTCTTGCCGGTCGGCACCCATTTGAAGCCCATGTCGGTGAGGGTGACGAAGAAATCATTCGTCAGCGCACCGGGGCGGTCGGTGAACACGCCATGCGCACCGCCGCCATGGTTGGTGCCGATCACCCGCATCCCGCCCAGAAGCGCGGTCATTTCCGGGGCGGTCAGCCCCATCAGCTGCGCGCGGTCGAGAAGCAGTTCTTCGGGCTGGGCGGCGTAATCCTTCTTGATCCAGTTGCGGAAGCCGTCTGCGACGGGTTCCAGAACGGCGAAGGCATGGACATCCGTCATCTCTTGCGAGGCGTCGCCGCGACCTGGGTGGAAGGGCACGGTCACATCAAGACCCGCGGCCTTGGCGGCATGTTCGATGCCGACATTGCCCGCCAGCACGATCACATCGGCCAGCGATGCGCCCGCGGCGGTGGCGATGGGTTCCAGCACCGACAGGACGCGCGACAGGCGGGCGGGCTCATTCCCCTCCCAATCCTTTTGCGGGGCAAGGCGGATGCGGGCACCATTGGCGCCGCCGCGCAGGTCGGACCCGCGGAAGGTGCGGGCGCTGTCCCACGCGGTGGTGACCATATCGGAGACCGACAGGCCGGAGGCAGCGATCTTGGCCTTCACGGCCGCCACGTCATAGCCGGTGTTGCCCGCGGGAACCGGATCTTGCCAGATCAGGTCTTCCTTGGGGACATCGGGGCCGATGTAGCGGATGCGCGGGCCGAGGTCGCGGTGGGTCAGCTTGAACCAGGCGCGGGCGAAGGTTTCCGAGAAATATGCCGGGTTGGCGAAGAACTTTTCCGAGATCGCGCGATAGGCCGGGTCGACCTTCATCGCCATGTCGGCATCGGTCATCATCGGCATGCGGCGGATCGACGGATCTTCGACGTCAACCGGCTTGTCCTCTTCGCGGATGCCGATGGGTTCGTATTGCCAGGCGCCGGCGGGGGATTTGACCAGTTTCCAATCATGGTTCAGCAACAGCTGGAAATAGCCGTTGTCCCATTGCGTCGGGTTCGTGGTCCATGCACCTTCGATGCCCGAGGTCACGGTGTCGCGGCCGACGCTGCGGGTGGTGTGGTTCATCCAGCCCAGGCCAGCTTCGGCGATATCCGCGCCTTCGGGCGAGGGGCCGAGGTTTTCGGCGCGGCCATTGCCATGGGCCTTGCCGACGGTGTGGCCACCGGCGGTGAGGGCGACGGTTTCTTCGTCATTCATCGCCATCCGGGCAAAGGTTTCGCGGATCTGGGCGGCGGTTTTCATCGGGTCGGGCTGGCCGTTCACGCCTTCGGGGTTCACATAGATCAGGCCCATGTGAACGGCGGCGAGCGGGTTTTCCAGCGTCGACGGATCGGACAGGTCGGCATAGCGGTTTTCCGACGGCGCGAGCCATTCGGTTTCCGAGCCCCAGTAGACGTCTTTTTCCGGTGCCCAGATGTCTTCGCGGCCAAAGGCGAAACCATAGGTTTTCAGACCCATGTTTTCATAGGCGACGGTCCCGGCAAGGATCATCAGGTCGGCCCAAGAGATGCGGTTGCCGTATTTCTTTTTCACCGGCCAGAGCAGGCGGCGGGCCTTGTCGAGGTTGGCGTTATCGGGCCAGGAGTTGAGGGGGGCAAAGCGGTGGTTGCCGGTGCCCGCGCCGCCACGGCCATCGCTGATGCGATAGGTGCCGGCGGAATGCCATGCCATGCGGATCATCAACCCGCCGTAATGGCCCCAATCGGCGGGCCACCAATCCTGACTGTCGGTCATCAGGGCGTGGACGTCGGCCTTGATCGCGGCGAAGTCGAGTTTCTTGACCTCATCCCGGTAGTTGAAACCCTTGAGCGGATTGGACTTGGTGTCATGCTGATGCAGGATGTCGAGGTTCAGCGCCTTGGGCCACCAATCCATGACCGATTTTCCGGTCGTGGTCTGGCCGCCGTGAACCACCGGGCATTTGCCAACGTCGTTTCCGTCCATGTCGCTCTCCTAGGGTTGTGCGGGGCGGGCGCGCGCCTTCCCTTGAGTCGGGTGGCGGCCTGCCGGAATGGAATGGTTCTAACACCGCCCGTCGATTAGTTTAAGTTGGATTTTCTGATTGCCGTGATAAGTTTGAATTATGATAAACCTGACGCTGAAACAGTTGCGCTATTTCGAGTCCTTGGCCCAGCATGGCCATTTCGGCCGCGCGGCAGAGGCCTGTTCCATTTCGCAACCCGCGCTGTCGATGCAGATCCGCGAGATGGAGGCGGTGCTGGGGTCGGACCTGTTCGAGCGGGGCGCGCGGCAGGTGCGGCTGACGGGGTTCGGCGAGGAAATTCGGCTTCGGGCGCATGAGATTTTGCGCGGGGTCGATGAATTGGCCGATATGGCGCGGGCGGCGCGGGGCAATCTTTCGGGGCGGCTTCGGATCGGGGTGATCCCGACGATCGCGCCCTATCTGCTGCCCGCCATCATCGCGCGGCTGACCGAGGCCAATCCCGGGCTGGACATCCACCTGCGCGAGACGGTGACACCCAAGCTGATCCGCGAGTTGGAGGAGGGGCGGCTGGACACGGCCATCGTGGCGTTGCCGGTATCTGAGCCATCACTGACGGAAGTGGATCTGTTTGCCGAGGATTTCGTTCTGGTCCGCCCCGGGGCCGAGGCGGGCAAGCCCGTGCCGAACCCCGAAAAGCTGCGCGAGATGCGGCTCTTGCTGCTGGAAGAGGGGCATTGCTTTCGCGATCAGGCGCTGTCGTTTTGCTATGCCGGGCAGGCTGCGCCGCGCGAATTGCTGGATGGAAGCAGCCTGTCCACGCTGGTGCAGATGGTGGGGGCGGGAATCGGGGTGACGCTGATCCCGGAAATGGCGGTGGCAGTGGAAACCCGGTCTGCGCATGTGTCGATTGCGCGGTTCAACGGGGCGCAGCCGTCGCGGCGGATCGGGATGGTATGGCGGCGCACATCGCCCCTGTCCAAGCAGTTGCTGCAGGTGGCCGATGTGGTGCGCGCGGCAGGGCTGGCGCAGCGGGCGGGACTTCACCCTTGACCTGACCCGCCCGGTTGCGGCCTTTTGGGCCAAAGGGGAGGACAGGATGACCGTTTGCTTCACGACCGACAGGATGCTGCGCTTTGGCGATTGCGACATTTCCGGCACGGCCTATTACCCGGCCTACATGAACATCCTGAACGGGGTGGTCGAGGAGTTCTGGACGCATATCGGATGGCCTTGGCATGAGATCATCTGGAAGGAACGCTGGGGGACGCCGACGGTGCATCTGTCCTGCGATTTCTCCAAACCGTCGTTCTTTGGCGACAAGCTGACATTCCGGCTGACGGTGCTGAAGGTGGGCAAGTCATCGCTGCGTCTGGCGCATACGGTGCATTGCGGCGATGAACATCGCTGGTCGGTGGAACAGGTGCTGGCGGCAAGCTGGCTGGACAGCCACACGTCGATGGTCTGGCCCGAGGATGTGAAGGCCAAGCTGGAAAGCCTGATGGGGCCTGCCGAGGTGCCAGAGCGGCGGCCTGTCGGTGGCCCGCAAACGGGTGATCAGGCCCAGACCTGAGCCGGATCGGGCAGCGGGATCGCATCGAGCAGGTCGCGTGTATAGGCGGCCTGCGGATTGGCGAAGAGGTCGGCGGTGGGGCGATCCTCGACGATCTGGCCGTGATGCAGCACGATGGTGCGCTGGCACAGGCGGCGGATCACTGACAGGTCATGGCTGATGAAGGCCAGCGTCAGGCCCAGATCGGCCACCAGCCGTTCCAGCAGGTTCAACACCTGTGCCTGGGACGATACGTCGAGGCCCGACACGATTTCATCGGCCAGGATGAAATCGGGTTCCAGCGCGATGGCGCGGGCGATGCCAACGCGCTGGCGCTGACCACCCGACAGTTCATGCGGAAAGCGCGCGGCAAAGGCCTGTGGTAGCCCCACATGATCCAGCGCGCGGGCGACGCGGGCGGGAACGGCATCCATCCCATGCAGGCGCAGGGGTTCGGCGATGATGGTGCCGACGCGGTGGCGCGGGTTGAGCGAGGACATGGGATCCTGAAAGATCATCTGGAACCGCCGCCGCATCGGGCGCAGGGCGGGCTCGGACAAGTGGGTTATGTCGGTGCCGTCAAAGCGGATTGCCCCGCCGGACGGTTCCAACAGCCGCACGAGCGCCC